>CAJUJY010000024.1 GCA_910586555.1 uncultured Lachnospiraceae bacterium | reverse complement strand
TCCATGCCTTCATTATATCTTATCTTTAACTTTTTGAAAATTGATTTCCGTGACAAAATGGTATTTAAGGTTGACTAGCCGGTTTGATGAAAGTATTCCCATACCCTCAGGGTTTGTAAAAGTGTCCTGCTGGCAGTTTTCCTGTACATAATCCATATCCCCGGAACTGACAGCATGGTAGAAAGAATATTCTTCCTCTAACGGGCGGTGTGCTACAAATTCTTCATTATCATGTAGTTCCTGCTCACACCATTCTTTTCTTAAATTCATATTTTTTCCTTTCAGTTTTGTTCCTGTGCCATAGAAATATGGCATAGGAACAAATTTTGTATAATCTGGTTTACAATATCTGATTATTATATCATGATTCTGATATTTTTGTATATAGTTTTGTATTCTGGAATAATTAAACTGTTTATAATAATTATACTTAAAAATTTAGTTACACAAAAATATCATAAGTATAGGGGGAAACCAATATGAAAAAACATTTACTTAAGGGCATAGCGGCTACTGTTGCAGTGGTCATGGCAGTACCTTCTGTCCCATTGCCTGCAAAAGCAGCATCAAAACTATCCATATCAGATTGTGTCCTTTCTAAAGGTGATAAAATTGACCTTGGCATATCTGGTATAAAAGAAACCACTGGTAAATATACAACATCAAAAAAATCTGTAGCATCTGTTACAAAAAATGGTGTTGTAACTGCAAAAAAGACAGGAAATGCTAAAATAACATGGAAAAAAGGCAAAAAAAAATATACCTGCAAAATTAAAGTAGTAAAAGCACCTGTTTTAAGCAAATCTTCACTGGAAATTACAGAAAACCAGAAGGAAACCATATCTGTACAAAAATACGGAAATAAAAAATTAACAGTTAAATGGTCTTCATCAGACAAAAAAATTGCTAAAATAAGCGGCGGCAAAATTACAGGCGTATCTAAAGGCAAAGCAACAATTACAGCTAAAATTAAAGGATATAAAAAGACTTGGACAAGAAAAATGGAAGTAACAGTTAAAAAAGATAACAGTAAAGAAACAGCTGCACCAGATACAACACAAACTCCTGGGACAGCATCAAACCCAGATGAAAGCGGTGCACCAGAAACAAAAGTACCAGAAGGGACACAGGCACCAGGCACAACACAGGTACCAGGTGCATCACAGACACCAGGTGCAACAAAAGCACCAGATGTATCACAGACACCAGGTACAACACAAGCACCAGGTACAGGAGGAGGAAGCTATTATCCAGTGATAAAACCACAGGCAACATCATCAGCAGCACCATCATTAACACCAGAAGATATACATAAAGGCTATACCCTTAAATGGGAAGAAAACTTTAACAGTACTTCATTAAACAGGGATGACTGGAATGTTGAATTACATGAACCAGGATGGGTAAATAATGAACTCCAGGAATATGTAGATTCAGAGAAGAATATTTATATTAAAGATGGCAGCCTTGTATTAAGGCCTGTAAAAACTGTTGATGATAAAGGAACTGTTTCTTATACATCAGGCAGGATAAATACACAAAATAAACATAACTTTAAATACGGCCTTTTTGAAGCAAGGGTAAAAGTGCCAGCAGGCCAGGGCTTCCTTCCTGCATTCTGGATGATGCCTGCTAATGAAAACCTCTATGGGCAGTGGCCAAGATGTGGTGAAATTGATATTATGGAAGTGCTTGGAAATGATACAAAGACTTCATATGGCACAATACATTATGGCAACCCTCACAGTGAAAGCCAGGGAAATTATAAACTGGATAAAGGAGATTTCTCAGAGGAATACCATACTTTCAGCGCAGAATGGGAACCAGGAAGGATTAACTGGTATGTAGACGGTGTGCTTATGCATACAGAAAACGACTGGTATTCTGCAACAGAAGGACAGGGTGAGATTACATACCCGGCGCCATTTGACCAGCCATTTTATATTATTTTAAACCTTGCTGTAGGCGGAAACTGGCCAGGAAACCCTGATGAAACAACAGATATTGATAATGCTGCCCTTATGGTTGACTATGTAAAAGTATACCAGAAAGACAGCTATAACGAAGATGTAGAAAAGCCAGTAAAAGATGTTGTTTTAAGAGATCCAGATAAAGATGGCAACTATGTAAATAACGGTAAATTTGAAACAGCAGAAGACTTAACAGACGAAAAAGACTGGAAATTCCTTGAAGCCGCTGGCGGGGAAGCAACAGCAGAAATTAAAGATGGACAGATTGTAATAAAGACAACAAAAGCAGGTACAGAAAACCATAGTGTACAGCTTGTACAGCCAGATATCCCAATGAAAAAAGGTGCAACATATAAAGTAAAATTTGATGCATATGCAAGTGAAGCAAGAACCATGATAGTAGATGTATCTGCACCAGACCGTGGCTACAAGCGTTATATGCCAGATACAACAGTACAATTAGGCACTACAAAGAACACATATGAATATGAATTTACAATGGAAGATAAAGATGATGCTAACGGGCGTCTTGAATATAACCTTGGCAAGACAGCTTCTGTAGCAGATATATATATAAGCAATGTTTCTATTGTAAAGATAAAAGAAGCTTCGCCAGACGAATTAGATAAAAAGACTGTTCTTGCTGATGGCAACTATGTTTATAATGGAAGCTTCCAGGAAGGCAAAGACCGTAAAGAATACTGGGAAGTTGATAATAAAGCAGGCGCAGAAGTTTATGTAACTAATACAGATAATACCAGAAGGCTAAAGGTTGTTGCACCAGCAGGGACATCAGAAACAGCCCCTGTAATTGTTTCACAAAAGGAACTTGCATTAGCAGAAGGTACTGCCTATGCATTAAGCTTTAAAGCAGAGGGTGAAGCTTCCAAAAATATTAGTGTAACTGTTGCAGGAAATGAATTTGATGCAGCACTTGATAGTACAGAAAAAGAATACACATATAAAATTCCAGCAAAAACACCACTAGATAATAAAGATATTGTATTTACATTTAGGAAACCTGGTACATACTATATTGATGATGTACGTGTTGTAGAAGACAGCTTAATTAAAAACGGAAACTTTAATGCAGGGCTTTCAGGATATGAACCATATGTAGATGGCAGCGCAAGCGCAACTTGTGTTGTAGACAGCCTTACAGAAGATAATGCATTAGACTTTACAATAAATAACACTGGTGATGCAGCATGGAAAATCCAGTTAAAGCAGAATAATGTTGAACTGGAAAAAGACCAGTGGTACAGGCTTTCACTTGAAGCTAAATCAAGCATTGCAAGAAAACTTATGTTTGCAATACAAAGAGATGGAAGTGCTGATGATAACTGGGATCCATATTCTGGTGAAAAAATTGTAGATCTTACTGATAATTACCAGACATTTGAAATTGAATTCCAGATGAAAAAAGACACAGACTTAAAATCCATATTAAGTATTTCAATGGGTGCTGTTGGAGGCACACAAATTACAGAACAACACCGTATATGCATTGATAATATTAACCTTGAAAAAATAGAAGCACCAGAAATACCAGCACAGCCAGCAGGGGAAAATATATTAAAAAATGGTGACTTTGCTAGTGGTGAAGAAGGATGGGAAAAGGCAGTAACTTCTACAGGTGCAGCAGTAGTTTCATTTGAAAATAATAAAGCAGTATTTGATATTACAAGTGTTGGAGATGACGACTGGAAAGTACAGCTTAAACAGGAAGGAATTACATTAGAAAAAGGCAGTAAATACAAAGCAACATTTAAAGCAACTTCCACAAAAGCACGTACAATTAAATGTGCATTTTTAACTGCTAGTTATGACTGGTATGGCGGTGGTGATATCCAGTTAGTCGAAAATACAGAAAAACTAGTTGAAATTACATTTACTGTAGAGAAAGAAACAGATAATAATATGACAATGTCAATTTCTATGGGACAAATATTTGAAAATAATGATAAATCTAAGCCTGTTGATACTCCTATATCTACAATTACTTTATCAGATTTTTCACTTGTAAAAGTAGAACAGTAAGTTAATCTTTAAAGAAATATGCAAAAGTAAATATATTTATTTATGCCAGTTTACAGTTTTAATAACTGTAGGCTGGCATTTTTTTAATCTTATTTAAACAAGCTGCCAATATCTGCTTGATTCTTTTCTATATTAGTTTTATAAATTATAATACCAATAACCAGTAATCCAGTTAAAAAAATGGAAATTAAAACTAACAGGCAGCAATAATAAATATTTTATTCATGTGCAACCTGGTTTAAATTATGCTGTCTATATTATTAAAGGATAAAAAGTGGTACAAATATAATTTTCAGGGAGGGGAAGATGGAAGATGAAGAAATAGTGCAGCTTATATGGGACAGGAAAGAACAAGGGCTTAAGTGCCTGTCTGCAAAATATGGGAATTACTGTTTTACCATTTCATGCCGTATTGCAGGTAATGAAGAAGATGCTAAAGAATGTGTAAATGACACATGGTTTAATATCTGGAATTCAGTCCCTCCGGACAGACCTGTAAACCTTGCAGGATATCTTGCAAAGCTTGTCCGTAATATTTCTATAAACTGTTATAACAAAAAACATGCCATAAAGCGTGGAGGTGGTAATATGGAAATGGCTTTAGAAGAACTTTCAGAATGTGTTGCAGGAAGGAACAGGGTAGAAGAACATCTGGAATTAAAAATGGTTGCAGATGTAATAGCGGATTTTCTTAATTCACAAGATAAAACAAAACGCTGGATTTTTTTACAAAGATACTTCTATCTGGCAGGTATTAAGGAAATATCAGAAGAACTTGGCATAAAAGAAGGTACTGTTAAATCAATACTATGCCGTATGCGCAGGCAGTTAAAAAAATGGCTTGAAAAGGAGGCTGTATACCTATGACAAAGGAAGAAACTATTATTAAAGCAATAGGGCTTCTGCCAGAGGAAATGATAGTACAAAAAGAAACAGAAGAACTTAAAAAAGGTGCAGCCCGCTTTGAAAAAGAAGAAAAACAATTAATAGCCATGCAAAAATGCAGACATGCCTTAACCTGTGCAGCATGTCTTGCATTTGTTATTATAATTGTATATATTTATAAAAACCAGGATAACACAAAACCAGATATGCCAGTTAAAAACATAACAGAAACACCAGGCAATAGTAAAAACAGCCAGTATGCAGGCACAGGCAATAGTAAAAGTACAGAAAATAAGAAAAAGGATAAAAGCAAAATCCAGGACGCAAAGTTTTTTGTTATGGAGAGAAGCAATAAAAGCACAGAAAATAAATTAGATTCTTTTTCAGAGGATAATTCAGATACAGATGTTACAGGTAATATAAATTTAAAAGAAACCTTACCTTTAGCCCTGGTTAAATTACAAACAATTAAAGAACAGGAAGTTAAAGAACAGACAAAAAGTACCGCTAAAAAAACTGTAAATCCAGAATATATTGTATTCAGCCTTGACAGGGATTTTTATTTTACAGTTCCTGGTTATAAAAAAGGAGGTAAAACATATATAACAGACAAAGAAAGCAGGAAAAAAAGATTTATAAAAGGAAAAAAAGAATTATGCAAGGCAGGGGATAAAGTGTATTTTGATATTTCAGTGGCAGACAGCAGAAAAAGCTGTACAGGCATACCTGCCTGGGATAAAAAGAACATACAGATAATAACATCTATAGAAATATATGTTAAAAAAGGCAAAAATTATAAAAAAACAGGTATATTTTATATTGGAAGCAAATCTAAAAATAATAAAGAAGAGGAGAGATATTATGGAATATTTAAAAACAGTAACACAGATTAAAAAATATATACTTACAATATTAATAATGCTGGTATTAGCCCCTGGCTGTGGCAAAGTAAATGTAAAAACTGCTACAAATAACAGCATGGCTAATAAACAGATATCCACAACAGTTTATAATAAGGATAGCAATAATAAAACAGACAACATTACCAGTGTTAAAAAAGAGAATAAAACTAATGCAAATAAAAAAACAGCAAAAAACCTATATAAAAATGTACCTGTATATAGTAAAAATGAAGAGAAAAAAATTAAAAAATACCTTGCTTCACTTCCAGATACTATAAATGAAAAGGAAGCAGAAAAGAAGGGTATAGTAATACAGAATATATATAATAATAAGAAAAAAGAAAAAAAATTTTTTAATATGTGGCAGGATTTCTATAAATATACCAGGGAAGGGGAAGACGCAGAAAATCCCAAAGACGGTGTAATTAAATGTTATGCAGAACCATTCAAGGCTGCTATAGTAATACTTAGGTACACTACTGAAGGCGATGCATGTTATACTTATATATCATTTATAGAAAATGAATATTATGTATATAATGATACCAGCAGGGATAAGTTTGGCTGTAAAAGCAGCATATGTGACGGATATAGTGAAATTGGAACTTTTAAGTCTTTAAGAAAGCGCAGGGAAGTGGTAAAAGATGGCAATGAAAAATACAGCAGCATAGTATATTCTGTATATAAAAAACCAGGCATTTCCCAAAAAGAGATGAAGAAAGTAATGAAACAGATAAACGCATATGCTAATAAATATTATGATATATATGAATGTGATAATTAAATAAATAGTACCTTAAGCCCATTCTTCCTGTTTTTACAAAATTCGGCAAAATCCGGCATTTTATGACTTAAAATGGCTGGTCTTTTTTAGAATATTATGATATTTTTATTTGACGAAGCAAGGTATCTAGAGTAAAATTATTGTAGTGGCTGGTATGCCATGTGTTATTTATAATGATTTTATGTTGTATAAAAGTTATATAATTATGGAAAAAGATAAAGCAAGGTTTGTATGTAAAATACAAGGGAATGGAGAGGAAAATGTACGCATATAAGGATAATATTGAAAACCTGGGAATTAATATGAATAAAGTTAATGAAAGATTTAATGGTGACTATGGGCTTATAAAAAAATTTTTTATAGACTTTACCATGGACTGTAACTTTATAAAGCTTAAAAAGGCAGTATCAGAAAATAACTGTAATGAAGCATTTATAGCAGCACATACACTTAAAGGGATATGTGATGAATTGTATATTGAGGGTTTTGGAGATATTATATGCAGGATATCATACCTGCTTAAAGATGGCAATATAAAACCAGTATATGAAATTATGCCAGAAGCAGAACGGGCTTATAAAGTATTATCAGAAACTTTAAAGACCATGTTTGGCTAAAAATACAAAAAAACAGGGCTGCTTGTAAAACAGCCAGGAACCATAGTATAATCCTGGCTGTTTTTACAGAGCCTTTTTTAATATTATAATGGATTTTAGCTTCCTGTTGTGGTATAATGCAGAATGTCATGCCAGCAGGCGGGACTTAGCTGCGTAAGATTAGAAAAAACATGGAAAGAGGTTTGCCTATGCGGTATTATTACCCTGATTATTTTAACAGGTTTACATGTGCAGGAGGGCTTTTATGTCCTGATAGCTGCTGCCATATATGGCAGATTACAGTTGATAAGAAAACCTTGAAAAAGTATGATAAAATCCAGGGAGAGCTTGGAGAGCGCATGCGTAAAAAAATTGACAGAAAAACTGGCAATATAGAGCCACATGGTGAAGAAAACAGATGTGAATTTCTTAATGAAGATAACCTGTGTGATATAGTTTTAAATCTTGGTGAAGATTATTTATGCCATACATGCCATACACACCCAAGGCATGAAGAAGTATATTACAATGTGCGGGAACAGTCACTTTCAATTACATGCCCCATAGCATGTAAAGAACTGCTTATGCGTGAAGAACCCGTTATAATAAAGACAAGGGAAGATAGTAAAAAGGACAGGCATGACAGGCATTTTGATGCACCGCTGTTTAACCAGTTACTGTATGTGCGTGATGGAATGTTAAGGCTTGCACAGGACAGGGACATAGGCATATTCCGCCGTATGTCACTTCTGCTTGGAATGGCACATGATATAGAAAGGCGGATAAGGGACAGGCAGGCAAGAAGCAGGAACAGTTTTATTAACAGGTTTTTTCCGCTATACCAGGAATTTACCCCTGGTGAAGAAGATGAAATAAAAAAGATAGTTTCATTATACAGTAATGCTTCTGCATATAACCAGATGCTTCCACATATTATAACAGAAGATGTTTCTGTAAAACAGATACTTACAGATATGTTTTTTACTTTATGTACAATGGAACCTTTAAAAAATACATGGATACCATATATACAAAGTATAATAAATATAAGGATGCAGATGGGGGAAGAAGAATATATAAACTGCTATGAAGAATTTAAAGAAGAAATAACAGATATACAGCTTGAACAACTGCTTTTTTATTTTATATACCTTTACTGCTGTAGTGCAACATATGACAGGATGCTCCTTGCCAAAATAAAAATGGCAGTTGCCAATACAATGATAATACGTGAATTATGGTTTATGAAATGGCTTGAAGATGATAAAATGCTTACAGAAGATACACAGGCCTGGATGGCACACTGGTTTGTGCGTGAAATAGAAAATTCTGATGAAAATTTAGAACAATGGGACAGCCTTATGCAGAGGAACCCAAGGTTTTCGCTAAAACTGCTTATTAAAATTTTAAATTAAACCTTATAAAACAAACCCTTTAAAGGCACTTTGCCAATTACTGGCATTATTTGGCTTTGTACCTGCGGGCATTAGAAAGGCATGGTGATTGTTATGGAATATAAAGTTTTAGAGAGAGATGCAAAGCTTGGTGATTACAGTGCAGCTAAAAAGCTTGAAGAAAGACAGGAAAAGCTTGAAGTGCTTCCTATAAGGGATGCTTTTGGGTATTCTTTATCATGGTGCCCGGAGGCAGTTCCAGACGGCCTGCTTAGTGATATTAATAAAATGTATGGCAATATTTCTGTTACAGATATTGATACAGATATATCCATTGAAAAAGAGTCTTTCCATAGCTGCCGTATAGAAGGGGCTGATACACCGCTTGAAGAGCTTTTTGATATTTTCAGGGCAAAGAGGACTGAAAAAAAGGGTGACAAAATGATTTTAAATACATACAGGGCAGTTAAATTCCTTAACCTTACAGCCAAAAGAAATACAGATACCCTTGTGCGCCTCTGGGAAATAGTAACAGATGGTGTATGCGATAACCCTAGGCTTTCAGGAAGCAAATTCCGTACAGGGGTTGTTACTGTTGGCACACACCAGGCACCAGAAGTAGAACTGCTTGATTACTGCATGAAGCAGTTTTTTGATTTTTATAACGGCAGTAATATAGAATGTCCATATATAAAAGTTGCAATAATACATTTTTATTTTGTATATATGCACCCGTTCTGTGACGGTAACGGGCGTATTGCAAGGCTTCTTACATCAGATTTTTTAATACATTCAGGGCTTAATAATTTCAGTGCACTTACACTTAGCAAGACAATTAATGAAACAGCGCCTGCTTACTACCAGGCAATAGAAAACAGTGAAAATTCATTCCATGATGTTACACCATTTATACAGTATATGTTAAAAACCGTTTATGATAATTTATATGAAGTACTGGAAGGACAGGGAAAGTATGTAGTAGAACATACAGACTGGGGGAAGGTGTTTGTATGAATAAGGGGCTTAAAAAGCTTACAAAAAAAGAAAGAATAATATATCTTTCTGTAGCTTCAGTTTTTTTTATCCTGGTTTCATTATTATTTACATATTTTAAGCCAATTAATACAATAGACTATATAGTAAGTGATTTTTTCTACCAGTCATTAGTTGAAAAAAAAGAAAGAAGCCTGAATATTAAAATAATCGCGATTGATGATAAAACGGTTAAAGAATTTGGCAAGTTTAAAGACTGGACAAGGGACAAGGCAGCAGGGCTTATACATTATTTAAACAGCAATGGCAATGAACCAGATGTTATTGCATTCGGGCTTGATTTCCATGAAGAAAAAGATGCCACAGGGGACAGTGAACTTATAGATGCATGCAGTGAGTATAAAAATGTATGTATAAGTTCGGTTGTAGAAACAGAAACCCGCCAAAAAAAACAGGTTAAAAAAACCGGCTTAACTTCAGGAATACAGAAAACTAATGAAACAATGGCAGGCACTATAAAAACAGATTACAAGCCCCCACGTAACAAGATGGGCGGTGAAAACATAACAAGCATCTTAATGCCATATGAAAAGCTGCTTCCCCATATTGCAACAGGTGTAATAAATACCAGCAGGAGTGATGAAGATGGCTATATAAGGAATATGGTTGCAAGTGTTAATTTTGAAGATGTGCATTATGACAGTTTCCCACTTGCAGTATATAAGATGTATTTATACCAGAACGGAAAAGATTACAATGCACCAGAAGCCAACTATGAGAACGAACTTGGCATAAATTATTCTAAAAACGGGGGTAACTTTAAGACATATTCATATTATGATGTTGTGTCAGGCAAAATAGACAAAAAGAACTTTAAAAATGGTGTTGTGCTTGTTGGTGACTATACAGAAAGCAGTACATTTAATGTTCCAAACCGCAGGAGCACACAAGTAAATGAAATCGAACTCCAGGCAAGCATATTAAGTGCACTTGTGCAGAATAACACAATACATTATGCACATAAATGGTTTCTTGCCGTATGGTATTCACTTTTTGCGGTGCTTTTCTTTGTAGCAACTTCACACAGCAGCGGGCCAAGTACAATATTTTATTCTGTAATGCTTATTGTTGCACAAGTGCTTTCAAGCTGCCTGTTAAATGTAATTGGGTATTATATACCACTCCTGCGTATTATAATGCTTATTATAAGCATTGCAGCAGTAAACCTTATATCAGGCTATATAATTATAAAGCGCCAGAGGTATTCACTTGAAAAAGTATTTAAAAAATATGTTGATGAACAGGTAGTAGACCAGATTAAAGATGGCGGGATTGATGTAGCAATAGGCGGCAGAAGGAAAAATATAGCAGTACTTTTTGTAGATATCAGGGGTTTTACCCCTCTTTCTGAAAACCTTATGCCAGAACAGGTTGTAGATATCTTAAACAGTTATCTTACAATTATTGCAAATGCTGTTGCGGACAATGGAGGCACGCTTGATAAATTTATAGGTGATGCAGCAATGGCAGTTTTTAACTCACCGTCAGACCTTGATAATTATGTATTAAGGGCAGTATGTACAGCGTGGGATATACGCTGTAACGGGGCTGCGCTTAAAAAGGAATGTCTTGACAAGTATGGTGTAGAGGTAGAATTTGGCATTGGCGTGCATTGTGGTGATGCAGTTATAGGCAATATTGGAAGCCAGAACAGAATGGAATATACTGCAATAGGTGATACTGTCAATACAAGTTCACGCCTTGAAGGGGCAGCAGCACCAGGGCAGATACTAGTAACAAGGGATGTTATAAGAAGGTGCGGCGGAAAGGTTGATATATCATATGCAGGGGAATACAGCCTGAAGGGAAAAAAGAAGAAAATCAATGCATATCAAATTACTGGCATACGGGAAAAACCAGAACCGGTAAAACGTGAAAAAAGCATTGAAGAAAAGTACTCAGACGGTATAAAAGAAATTAAAAAAGTCCATGAAATAATAGGGACTAACTTACAGGCAGTAAAAGAATCAGGCAAAGAATTAAAAGAAGGAATAAAAGAAGTAAAGGTTTCAGGGCTGCTTGGAAATAAAAACCAGAAAACGGCAGGAACAACACAAGGGGGTAAGTAATGGGGAAGTTATATTGCATACCATCACTAGATGATATAAACAATTATCTTGGATTTGCAGAAAAATATAATGTGGGATTTGAATATAATGATTTTTTTATAACAAAGCTTCTTGATGACGGGTTTACATTAAATAAGGTAATAAAACGTTATATGTCATTAAGGAAATGTGGCACTGGTGACACAATGCATGGTGCATTTCTTGATATATGTGTCAACAGTGCAGATCCAAAAATATTTGAGGCCAGCGACTACAGGGTACGCCAATGTATGGATATTGCTGTAAAAATGGGGCTTAAAGCAGTTATATTCCATACAAATTATATTGTAAACTTCAGGCTGCGTTCTTATCTTGACTCATGGATTGACAGGAATGAAGAATACTGGAAGCAGATATTAAAAGATTACAAAGAAGTGCAGGTATATATTGAGAACATGTTTGATGATGCACCTTATATGTTAAAGGCACTTGCAGAAAGAATGGCAGATGAACCACGTTTTGGTGTCTGCCTTGATATTGCCCATGCCCGTATATCTGGTTCTCCTGTAGAAGACTGGTATAAAGAAATGGCTTCTTATGTAAGACATATCCATATAAATGATAATGACGGCATTGAAGACCTCCATTCCCCTGTAGGAAGCGGGGTAATAGAGTGGGACAAGTTTAACAAATGGTGCAGGGGGCTTAAAGAAGAGCCATCAGTACTTGTTGAGGTAAGGGGTTATGGACATCTTAAAAAGTCAGTCCAGTATATGCAGGAAAATAAAATATATCCGTTTTAAAAGGGGGTAACTATGGTTCCAGAGCAAGTAGTAAAGGCAATGATGGAACTGTCAGCTTTAAGTTTTGTGCTGCCAGTTGTATTTGTAATTTTATGGAGGATTAAGTCAAAAAAAAGCGTAATGCCATCATTAACAGGTGCGCTTGTATTAGTAACATTTGGCATAATATTAAAGTCAGTCCCTGACCTGCTGTTTTTATCAATAAACAGCCCGGTTTCACGGCTTATAAAAGGAAACATGTGGGTTTATGCACTATATGCAGGGCTTATGGCAGGAATATTTGAAGAAACTGGCCGCTTTGTTTCGTTTAAACTCTTCCTTAAAAAGCATGATTACAGGGAAAGTGCCATTGCATACGGCCTTGGGCACGGCGGGCTTGAATGTATGATAGTCCTTGGTTTATCAATGTTACAAAATTTTACATATGCACAGGTAATAAATGCAGGTAAAATGGAGGAAGTAATTAATACATTTACAGATGAAAGTGCAAAAGAAGTTTTCAGGTCATTACAGGAAGAGATTATAAACCTCTCAGTACAGGAATGTGCATGGGCAGGCATTGAACGCATTTCTGCACTTGTAATCCAGGTTTCGCTTTCAGTAGTTGTATACTATGCAGCTAACATAGAAAAGAAAAAGTATTTCCTTGCAATAGCAATAGTACTCCATACACTTGTAGATATATTTGCAGCATTTTACCAGCAGGGGATACTTCCTCTTGCTGCCACTGAAATAATGATTATGGCATTTGCAGCCGCTATTGCAGTATTTGCGTATAAAATATACCATAAACTTCCAGAAAGTGAAATAAGCGGGGCAGAAAGCCAGAAAAACTGGAAATATGCATCAATGAAATACCAGGAAAAAGAAACAGCAGAAAAAGAGGAAAATAATGAAAGCAAAACATCTTAAAATACTTATACTTGAAACCAGGAAGTTAAGTTATGGATCATCAGGTGTATTTTTAAAGCTTATTAGAAGCATACTAAAAGAAAACGGCGCAGATATAACACACTGCATTATAAATAATCCTGAAGCAGACAGTGCACTGCTTGAAAGCTTTACAGGCAGGACATATGATGCCGTAATAGATATAAACTCAATACTTCCCCTGGCAGAATGTGATGATGGCAGCAGGTATCTTGATGGCATAAATGCACCATTTATTAATATTATAGCTGACCACCCGGTGCATGTACACAAGTACCTTGAAGTAAAGCTTAAACGGTATTATGTAATATGCCTTGACAAGCACCATAAGGAATATATTGACAGATACTACACCCATATTAGAAAAACTCTGGCAATTCCATTTGGCGGGGTTAAAAATATGCAAACAGGGGACAGTAAAAGAAAAGATTATAACTACAAACAGTTTATAAACCGCAAGTACCATATATTTTTCCCGGCAACTTACACACCGCCTTCTTATTATAAGCAGGCTATGGAAGAAACAAATATAATATATACAAGGCAGGCAGAAGAAATACTTAAAAGCATTATGGAAGGAAATACTTCCCCTTTACATGAAATATACAGGGATATAATACAATGTAAAGAAGAACGCTTTGCAAAGAAAATGTATAAAGCACGGTATATTGATAAATATATACGTGACTGTATGAGGGATATGGCAGTTACAGCACTTTTGGAGGAAGGGTACAGGATTGATGTGGCAGGCGCAAGGTGGGAGATGTATAATGGCAGTTATAAAAACAGGCTTGTAATACATGGGCAGAGTGATTATAAATATATTCCTGCATTAATGGAAGATTCGCAGGTTGTATTAAATGTACAGCCGCTGTTTACACAAGCACCACATGACAGGGTGTTTAATGCAATGGCAAACGGCGCCGCAGTCCTTACAGATACATGCAGTTATATTGAAGAAAATTATAAAAAAGACATGCTGCTTTTTAGCTTTAAAAATATCAAAGAAAGCATTACAGCATTAAAAGATACATTAAATAATACAGAAAAACTTTATAAAATGGCAGTAAACCTTAACAAAGCATCAGAAAATGAAACATGGCAGGACAGGTGCTTAAAGATTACCAGGTTTATTAATGAAATTTTAAATGTTTTGTAATTGACAAATTAAATAAATTAAAGGTATTATACAGGCTGTAGGAAATTTTAGTTGTAAAGGGATGTTGTGTATATGCTATACAGGTATTTTAAATTTGACAAAAAGAGAACAGCTTATTTTATAATTATAGTATTATTTATCTGCATACTCCAGTATATTGTTACAGGATCTATGGTTTCAAAGCAGACTGTAACTACAGAAGCTGGCAATGTAAACAGCAGTGTAATAGGTATTATAGACAACGAGGAAGTAATACGCCAGAAGTTTAGTTTTAGCAGGAGGGTTGTACTTTCACAGTTTATATTAAGTTTTGGTTCATTTGAAAGGAAAAATGTTGGTGACACCCTTAAAATACAAATGACAGATGCCAATAACAATATTGTATATGAAACAGATATAGATGTAGATGATATAACTGCAAACCAGACATATACAGTAAATATGGACTATACAGTTACAATACCAAAGGGCGTAGTATGCTGTATAAGGCTTACATGCAGCTCAGGTACAGCACCTTATGCTGTTATACCAACACTTAATACTACAAACAGGACAGATCCTAATACCTATATGTCAACATTAAAAATGCAGACACGTAAAAAATCATTAAATATATCATATACATATTCGTATAGGCAGATATACCCGCTTGTAGTCCTTATACTTGAATTTGTATTAATATTTACCATATGTTTTGAACGTGTAACAGCGTATGCCGCATTTTACAGGAAAAAGCGTAAAAAACAGCTAAAGCGTGAAGAAAATGAATTAAAGCTGCATGAAGCTGCCAGTGGAAACCGTGGCATTAAAAAAGCACCAGGCAGACAGGGCAGCAGGCAGAACAGCAGGACAAAGCATAAAAAAGGCATAAGGGAGTTTGTAATATACTGCCTTTCAGAACCAGGGGTTGAAAAAAATATACGCAGGTTTATTGTATTCTTTAACCCGCTTATGCTTTTTATAATACTTGAAACCATGAACAGCACAATTTCAGGAATGTATCCAAATGTATGGATTTTTACATGGGTACTTTTACTTGCTGTACAGTTTGTAATTTATGCAGTAGCAGGAAATATGTACACAGCAATGCTTATAATGGATGCTTTGTTATTCCCGGCAGGGCTTGGCAACCTTTTTATAATGAATGTAAGGGGTACACCACTTCTTCCGGCAGATATATTCGGGCTTGCAACAGCAACAGAAGTTGCTTCAACATACACATTAAAATTTGCACCGGCTGAATTTATAATGATACCTGCATTTATTATATGGATAATGTTAATAGTGCGTTTCAGGAAAAAAACTGCAAAAACCCTGCTTTCCAAAAAATTAATCAGGCGTGGTGCACATATTGTAACTGCTGCTGCAATTTTTGTAATTTTATACAGCACAGGAATTTTAGAAGTATGTGGTATTAAAGACAGTGTATGGAATAAAGTTGCTTCCTGTAAAACAAACGGTTTTTATATGAATTTCTTTATTAATTTAAAATACCTTAAAGTATCTGAACCAGCCGGGTATTCACATGAAAAGATAGCACAGATACTAGATGGCATAAAAGAAGACAATAATGCAGATAATAATGCAGGAACCGTAAGCGGGGGAAGCATAAGTGCACCGCTTTATAACAGCGGTTTTAAGCAATGCAGTACACTTAACGGGAAGAAGCCTGATATTATATTAATAATGAATGAGAGCCTTGCAGATTTCTCACTTGTTGGTGATGTAAATTATAACAGGGATCCGCTTGAATTTATACACAGCATGGAAGAAAATACAATAAAAGGACTTGATTATGTATCAGTGTTTGGTGCAGGTACAAGCAATTCAGAATTTGAAGCAATGACAGGCAATACAATGTCATTCTTTCCAAGCGGCTGTAATGTGTACCAGCAGTTTATGCATGAAACAACTTATTCAATGCCATTATATTTAAAAAGCCTCGGGTATACATGCAATGCAATACACCCAAGCAGCGGCAATAACTGGAACAGGATTAACACATATAAAAGCATGGGGTTTGACAAGTTTATAACTATTGAAGACTTTAAAAACCCTGAATATATAAGGTATATAAGTGACAAGGAAAGCTATAAAAAAGTTATTGAACTTTACGAAAAGCATGACAGGAAAACACCAATGTTTATGTTTGACATGACAATACAGAACCACGGCGGCTACCTTACAAATACAAACTGGAAAGATCCCGTTTATGTAGAGGGTTCATACTATAATGAAGCCAAAGAGTTCCTTTCAGCAACCAAAGTGTCAGATGATGCGTTTAAATACCTTATAGAATATTTCAAAAAGCAGGAAAACCCTGTTATTATATGTATGTTTGGTGACCACTGGCCATCTATAGAAACTGGTTTTTATGAGGAACTCCTTAAAAAGCCACAAAATGAATGGGAACTTACGGATATACAGAAGCGTTATGCAACACCATTTGTAATATGGGCAAACTATGATATACAGGAAGGGGATAATGTACTTATAGGCAATAATTTAATTGAAAACCTTCTTCTTAAACAGGCAGGAATAGAACTCCCGCTTTATAATAAATATGTTGAAAAAGTTTCAGAAACCATACCCGTAATTAATGTAAACGGATATATGGATAAAACAGGTATATGGCATAAACATAATACAGATGATGGCACAGAAGAGGAAAAAGAACTTCTTGATAACTATAAAATACTACAATACGGATATTACAGTGATCCTGATAAAGAAAAAATATCAGGGCTGTTTGGAATGGAGAATTAAAATGAAGTATCTAAAACAATTCCTGGTAATTATACTTGTATCATTTGCCGGGGAAATATTAAAAGAGGTAATACCATTCCCAGTTCCAGCAAGCATTTATGGAATGATAATACTTTTTACATGCTTAAGTCTTGGCATCATAAAAGAAGAACAGGTAAGTGGTGCAAGTAATTTTCTGGTGGAAATAATGCCTGTTATGTTTATACCAGCGGCAGCAGGGCTTATAGATTCATGGGGCATATTAAAACCTGTGCTGCTGCCAGTATCTGTAATAACAGTGGTTTCAACAATAGTTGTAATGGCAGCATCAGGCAGGGCAACACAGTTTGTACTAAAACATAAAAAGAATGGTTAAACGGGGGCATAATAATGGAAAGTTTTTTAAATAATTCAATATTTTTTGGAGCTGCTTTAAGCCTTGTGGCATATGCCACAGGCTTATTTATTAAAAAGAAATTTAAGCTTGCTGTATTTAACCCCCTTTTAATAGCAATTATTATAGTAATAGCTGTATTAAAAATTACAGGCATTAAATACAATAATTATAATGAAGGTGCAAAGTATATAAGCTACCTTCTGACACCTGCTACCGTCTGCCTTGCAGTACCTTTATACAGGCAGGTTATGGTATTTAAAAAGAACTGGAAAGCAGTAATGGCAGGCGTAATAACAGGCGTGCTTTCCAGTATGGGAAGTGTGCTTTTAATGGGTGTGCTTTTTGGCATAACACACAAGCAGTATGTAACACTGCTTCCCAAATCCATAACAACAGCTATAGGAATGGAGGTTTCTGAAGAACTTGGAGGAATAACTGTTATAACAGTGGCAGTAATAATTATAACTGGCGTAATAGGAAACATAATTGCCATACCAGCCTGCCGGTTCTTCCATATAACAGAACCCGTTGCAAAGGGAATAGCACTTGGTTCATCAGCACATGCAATAGGCACTGTAAAAGCATTTGAAATGGGGGAAATGGAAGGAGCAATGGCAAGCCTTTCCATAGCAGTATCAGGGCTTGTAACAGTAGTAATGGCATCTGTATTTGCAGGGTTTTACTAAATATAAATAACGTTTAAAACTTGTTTATGTGGCCTAAAAGTGCTATAATCATGTAAAAATATAAGGAGGTATAACCCATGAGGAAATTAGTAACCACAGGACTATCCATTGCCCTTGCAGGTACTTTGTTTACAGGCTGCATGAAAATGGATGGGAATATAACTGTTAATAATGATGGTTCCTGTATTTTCAGTACAGAAATCAATATAGAAAAAGATGCAATGCTTTCTGCATATACAAAGTTACTTAATGAAGATGGCGGGGGTGACGGTTTTACAAAAGACCAGGTTGCTGTTATGCTTGAATCGTATGGTGTTAAACTTGTTAAAATTGACAATAAAGAATACTACAAAGTCCCGTCTGATATTGCAGGACAGTCACAGAATAAAAAGTTTGACAGTATAGCAGGTTATTATAAAAGCCTTGCAGGTATATCATACCAGACAGAAAACAATGTTTTAAGCTTGTCTGAAACTTCTGTTACAATAAGGCAGCCTGCTAATTCAAATGCGGTTGAAAAACTTTTTTCAGGCAATATACAGGACAATATTGCAAATATGCTGAAGGGAAATAAATTACGTAAAGATACAGTAGTACCATGGGATGATGAAGATAATGATGAATATATTGATGATGATGATACAGTAAATAATAATGATGATGTTAATGCTATTTTAAATCTTTTCCAGGATAAGGAGGTAATGGCAGGCCTTAAAACTGCAACTATAACATATAAAGTTAAATTTGCATCAAGGATTAAAGAAAGATCTTCTAATGTTACATTATCAGATAATGACCAGACAATGTCTGTAACATTACCTTTAATAACTGATAAAAATTATAATGAGTATGCAATATGTGAAAATGACATTGCCGCAGAAGGCGCATTAAACGGGGTCTTTTATAATAAAGCTGTTACAGTTACAATTCCTGGAGGTGTCCAGGCAACGTTAAATGGCAATGCAGTTACAGATAATACCGTAATATGTGATAAAACAGGTACATATAATTTCAAACTCCCAGATGGAAAAAAGACTACAGAAACACTTTGTTTTATGGTTGATACAAGTGCACCTGTAGTTGCACGGCAGAAAAACCGGGATAAAGCAGAGTTTAGCAATTTATATAATGGGAATGAAGCTTTATTAAATAATGGCTATATTGCAGTATATGATGTAGAAGGCGGTGTATCAGATATTACTGTTGACAGCATTAGTGTAATTAATGACGCCACAGTAAATATTAACAGTAATGCGGATAAAGAAAGCCTTGTTAGCCAATATTATATTTACAGCCTTGATACACATAATTTTGATGAAGGCAGCCATGCAATTAAAGTATCTGACATGCTTGGCAATACATCAGAAGAAGAATTTATAATTGACAGGACAAAACCATCAGTAAAAGGGGTTAAAAACGGCAAAACATATAAAAAGGCAGTAAAAATAAAGATTTCTGATAAAAACGGCATCAAATCAGCCACTTTAAACGGGAAAGCATTTAAATCTGGAAGCAAAACCAGTAAAAATGGTACTTACACATTAAAAGTAACTGATAATGCCGGCAATGTTAAAACAACCAGGTTTAAAATTCAAAAATAAAAATGTATTAATACAGGAAAGAGGATTGGTATGCCACAGAATGAAAGCAAAGAATTATTAGAAGCACTTGATGCAATGAAAGCTGAAAAAAATAAAGAAAATGCGGAAAGGCTTACAAAACTGCTTGAAGATACAGAAGTATTTGTTCCAGCAGTCCTGCCACAAGACACAGATCCTGGAATTTTAAAACAAATGTATGGAAGCCAGGGTACGCCACAGCCTGTACCAGAAGGTGCAAGGCCTGTGCCATGTATATTGCAGAATGAAGCAGGGCAGAAGTTTTTCCCTATATTTACATCTAATGGGCAAATTGAAATGGGGGAAGGTTTCCAGAAATATCCTATTACCCTTAATATGCCATTTAAATCATGCCTTGATTTTATTGTCAGGGCCCAAGGCATTGACGGGGCAGTAATTAACCCTTTTTCACACAATATTATAATGAATATTAATAAAGAAGAAGAACCCCCTGTTAATGAAGAAGAACCTAAGCAGGTACAGGTTTCAGAACAGGAATTTCATACACTTGTAAGAAGGCAGATGGAATCTTACCTGCTTCCTGGCAAAATTTTTACAGAAGGTGAAGAGTTTATAAAGGATTTGTGCAGCCGCAAAGGTGAATGTCTTTTAGAATTTTTTAAAGAGCCTTATGCACAGGTTAAATGCCCTTATGAAGCAGATGATTATGATTTTATGACATTAAATATAAGTGATACATTACAGCTTACGCGTATATCAATGCCACATGAAAATTTATACCCTGGCATTGCAGAAACACTTTTTGTAACATGGAATCCGGAAAGTAAAAAAGCAGGATATTATGGAATATTAAAAGCACCAAGGGGTGAATTTAACAAGCTTATGGAGATTACTTCTGAGGGCAAGGCAATAGACCACGGTGATGCACCTGGTGAGGGAAGCGAGCTCCAGGGCATTATTGATATTGCAAATGCTAAAAACAGCAGTAACTAATATAATTTATTTATATTATAAAGAGGTGTAAAATATTTAATGGTAATATATCTTATACGCCATGGCAGGCAGGACAGCCCGGACTGTAATGTAGACGTGCCTTTATCAGAAGAAGGACGTATACAGGCACGTCTTCTTGGCGAAAGAATGAAAAGGTATAAGTTAGATGCCCTTTATTCAAGCACACTTATACGTGCTGTTGAAACTGCAAAAACTGCATTTGCCTATAATAAAGAACTGTCGGGCAGCCTGCAGCTACGCCAGGGGCTTGAAGAAATTGATTTTGGGATACTGACAGGCCAGAAAGATTCAGAAGTAAAAAAGTTCTATAAAGAATATTATGAAGAACAGCTTGATAATTTCGTAGAGGGCAGGGTACAGCGTGGCACAGCATTAGAAGAAGTCAATGCATTTGTTGGCGATTTCTTTGTGCCTCCTGAAGAAATGTGGTATCCTGAAGGTGAAAACGGGGCAATGGTGCTTGAACGTGTAATGCCCGTTGTTAAAGAATGGATAGAGAGCGGCAAAGAAAATATTGCTGCCATAACACATGGCGGTGTAATACGTACACTTTTATGTTCACTATTTGGCGGGGATTTTGCAAGGCGTCTTATGTTTGGCACTTCCCTTGAAAATTGCAGTATAACACAGTTACATTATGATAAGGCCAAAAATGGCTTTTTCCTTGACAGGTTTAACGATTATGCACATATAGAAGAAAGGCCAGAACTTTTAAGGGGAAGTTTTACAGGAAAAGTACAAAAAAACCTTATTGTAACTTAAATGGCTGGTATTTGTAAAAGGCAGTACAGGCCAGGTTCTCAAAAGAGCCTGGCTTCTTTAACCTCATTAAGTAAGTCCCCCGCTTCTTAAGCGGTGGGTTTAGGACTTACTTAGTCTGGCAGGGGTTCAAGCTCCTGCCAGACTGCCGCAAAGCGGCAATGAGGTTATGAGCAAGTAGCGAAGCGGATTGCGAATATCCGTTTGACTATCATGCAGTTAATAGGAAAAGGAAGTTGGTATATTGGAAAATATAAAAAATTATATTAGTATAGGGGTTATATGTGAAGGCGGCATGGCATCAAGTGCAATGGGTGCTGCTGTGCTTAGGAAGGCCCTTAATGAAAACGGGCTTGGAAACATAGATGTAAAAGCATATCCCGCAGGGATTTTAAATCCTGGTACATGCCTTGTAGTCTGCCAGAAAGACTATTATGTCCATATAAAAGACTGTCTTGGTGAAACAGAGGTTTTTTTAGTAGAAAACCTGCTTCATAAAGAAGATTATAAAGCTTTAATTGAAAAGCTTAAAGTGCATTACCAGGCCAGGAAGTAATTCTTACAGAACAAAAGCCTGGGATTTGTGCTTGTGGCAAGAAGCCTGCGGGCATCAGAAAGGCATGGGTATTTTTATAAAACAAAAGAAAGGAATGGTTACTGCCATGAAGATTTTATCAAGGGCAAAACAGATATTAAAAATATTGCTTACAGAAGAAGAAGCAATTTCTGTAAAATCCCTGGCAGAAAAAACAGGTGTAAGCAAACGCACCACCCAGAGGGAGCTTGGATATATAAATTCATACCTTAAAGGATATGGAATAAAATATTTTTCCAAAACTGGTGTAGGAGTATGGCTTGAAGGTACACAGGAGGAGAAAAACCGCCTGCTTTCTTTTTTATATGGGGAAGAAACCCCTGATATACCTAACAAAGAAGAACGCAGGAAGCGCCTTATATTGGAAATATTAAAAGAGAAAGGCCTTAAAAAACTGTTTTACTACAGCAGCCAGTTCGGTGTAAGTGAGGCAACAGCAAGTACAGATCTCGAAGCAATAGGGGAATGGCTTTCTGGATTTGGGCTGGAAATAAAAAGAAAACCAGGAAGCGGTGTATATGTAGAAGGCACTGAAGAAAATTACAGAAAGGCAATAGGGGCATTTATTAATGCAAACCTTGATACAAAACTGTTATGGGAAGCATATGAAAATACAGATGAGGTTACAAAAGATTATAATTATGTAAAAAACAGCGGAATACAGGGCATACTTGATGAAAACATTACTAAAAAAGTTATGGAGTGTATTAATAATATTGATGATAAGAGGGTAGAAACACTTACTGAAAATTCATATATGGGGCTTGTTATACACATATCTATTGCTATTAAACGTATTATGGATAATGAAGTTATAGAAGAAAGCAGTAAAATAGAAAAAGATATTGTAAAGGATACCGATTATTCACTCGCCAGTAAAATTGCTAAAAAGCTTGAAGAGGATTTTTTTATAAAAATACCAAAAATCGAAATAACATATATATGGCTTCATATTAAAGGTTCTAAACATGAAAAAATACAATATGGCACTGCACAGCCAGGAATGACAGGGGGAAAGCAGTTAAAGCAGCTTGTAAATGAAATGATAGATGCATTTGACAATGAAAATGCATATCTCCTTAAACAAGATGATGAATTTTTACAAGGGCTTTTAGCACATCTACAGCCAACAATTATAAGGCTTATGTATGGAATGCAGATACATAACCCTATGCTTGGTGAAATACAAAAAAGCTATGCAGATCTTTATAAAAAATGTGAAACTGTGTCAGAAGTGATTGGTAAAAGTTTAGGCAAAGAAGTGCCTCCAGAAGAAACAGGTTTTTTAACAGTACACTTTGGTGCAGCAATAGTAAGGCTTGAAGGCAGAAAAGAAAAGCTTAGGAAAGTCTATGCTGGTGTAGTATGTTCAAGTGGAATCGGGATTTCAAGGCTTATGTCATCAAAGCTTAAAAAAGCTTTCCAAAATAAAATGGTACTGTCAACATATGGAAAAAATGATGTAACCCCTTATATTATAAGTAAAACAGACTTTTTTATTTCAAGCATACCATTAGAAATAGATGATGTCCCTGTTTTGTATGTAAACCCGCTTTTAAATGAAAAAGATATGGAAGAGATAAGGCATTTATTCTATAAATATGAGCGGCTTCCACAAAAACACGAAGAAACCAGTTCTTTCCAGGAACAGCTTGACCATATTAATAAGATGGCAGCACAGATAAAGCTTCTTTTAAAATATATGGGATTCTTTAAAGTAAATGGTGCAGTTACTTTTGATGAACTGCTGGTTATGGCTGGCGAAGAAATAACCCCCTATTCTGACAGGCGGGAAATGATACGTGAAGCATTACAGAGAAGGGAAGAAATATCAAGCCAGATTTTTGCTGAATTTGGGTTTGCACTGCTGCATACAAGGACAAAAGGTGTTATAAGGCCTGAATTTACCATATGTGTTACACATGACAGAAAACCATTTAGAAATAATTATTTTAAAGGAATACAGGTTGCAGTTATAATGCTTGTGCCAGAAGATGAAAATATCCAGACCAACAATGAAATAATGGGATATATAAGCAGTTTGTTAATAGAGGAAACAGATTTTATGGAAATACTTAAAAACGGGGAGAAAGAAGATATAAGGAACATGCTTTCCATGTACCTTAAAAAATTCTTTAACCAGTATATTTCAAAAATATAAAATAAGGTTAAAACATAAAAATGGCGTTATCTGATAATGCCAAATAAAAAGGTCTTTAGGTTGAAAAGACCTTTTTTTGTGCGTTATAATGTATTTACAAAGAAACAGCAAGTAAACAAAATCTGGAATATGCCAAATAAAAAGGAGGGGTTTTATGTTATTTAAATCTAAAAAGAAAACAGAAAAAAAGGAACTTTTATACCGTGAAAATATCCGCGTAGGATGCAAAGCAAAAAGCCAGGAAGAAGTTATAAAAGAAGTAGGGCAGATGCTTGTTGATGCAGGTTATGTAGACCAGCCATATGTTGATGCAATGATAAAAAGGGAAGAAAGCTGTTCTACTTTTATGGGAAACGGGCTTGCACTTCCACATGGTGTTGAAGAGGCTAAAAAGGACATTAAAGAATCTGGGATTGCAGTAATGACGTTTCCAGATGGGACACCGTGGGGTGATAATACAGCAAATGTAGTAGTAGGCATTGCTGGTGTTGGTGAAGAACATTTACAGATTCTTTCAGTCATTGCAGAAAAAATGCTTGATGAAGCAGCGGCTGCAAAGCTTGCAAACGGTGATACAGATACAGTTTATGGCATTTTAGGTGATAACTAAACCTTTATGGAAGGAGGGCATGGACGTGATAGTAACAGTAACAATGAATCCAGCTATTGATAAAACAGTTGAAATTTGCTGCCTGCAACAAGGCGGGCTAAACCGTATCAGTAAAGTTGAATATGATGCTGGCGGCAAGGGCATTAACGTTTCAAAAACAATATATGAACTTGGCGGCAAAAGCATTGCAACAGGGTTTCTTGCAGGCAATGCAGGACGGACTATTAAAAACGTGCTTGATGAAAAAGGAATACAGAATGATTTTGTATGGATTAATGGTGAAACCAGGACAAATACAAAAGTATTTGAAGAAAATGGAATGGTCACAGAGCTTAACGAACCAGGGGCAGTGCCATCAGAACAGGAATTAAAGGAGCTTATGGATAAGCTTGATGGTTATGCAGGAAAGGATACATTATTTGTACTGGCAGGAAGCGTACCTAATGGAATGGATAAAAATATCTATGCAGATATAATAAACCTTGTACATAAAAAAGGTGCAACAGTCCTTTTAGATGCAGACGGGGAACTTTTCAGGAACGGGCTTAGGGCGCTGCCTGATATTATTAAACCAAACAGGCTTGAACTTGAAGAATATGCAAAATTTGATTATAAAGCTTCAGAACAGGAGATAGCAGGTATTGCAAGAAGGCTTATAAAAGAAGGTATTGGCACAGTTGCAGTTTCAATGGGCAAATGTGGTGCAATGCTTTTAAAGAAAGATTATGAGGCAAAAGCCCAGGCACTTTCTGTAAAGGCACATTCTACAGTTGGTGCAGGTGATGCAATGGTAGCAGCACTTTCATTTGCATATGAAAATGGCATGGACAATGATGAAACATTAAAACTTGGTATTGCTACATCAGCAGGCGCAGTAACTACAATAGGTACAAAGCCGCCAGAAAAAGATCTTGTAATGAAATTAAAAGAAGATGTAGTGTTAGAACAGATAGATTAATATAACATAGAAAAGAGGGAAAATATGAAAACAAAGGCAGTCAGGATGTATGGTGCTATGGATGTAAGGCTTGAAGAGTTTGAGCTTCCAGCAATTAAAGATGATGAAATTTTAGTAAAAGTAATAAGTGACAGTATATGCATGTCAACATATAAATTATTACAGCAGGGCAAAAAGCATAAAAGGGCACCACAAAATATTGATACAAACCCTGTTATTATAGGGCATGAATTTGCAGGAATAATTGTAGAAGTTGGGGAAAAATGGAAAGACCAGTTTAAACCTGGCATGCGTTTCACACAGCAGCCTGCACTTAATTATAAAGGAAGCCTTGCTTCACCAGGCTATTCTTATGAATATTTCGGCGGTGCATGCACATACTGCATTATACCGCATGAAGTAATGGAACTTGGATGCCTTATGCCATATGAAGGTGAAAGTTTCTTTGAAGCGTCCCTTGGTGAGCCTATGAGCTGCATTATAGGCGGCTACCATGGCAATTACCATACCAATAAAATTAACCATGACCTTGCAGGCGGTACAAAAGAAGGCGGCGACATTATTATCCTTGGCGGCTGCGGCCCAATGGGGCTTGGTGCAATAAGTTATGGAATACAGTTTGAAAATAAGCCAAAAAGGATTGTGGTAACAGATATAGATGATGCAAAACTTGCAAGGGCAGGGGAAGTTATACCAGAGGAAAAGGCAAAGGCAAATGGTGTTGAACTTATGTATGTAAATACAGCAAATATGGCTGACCCTGTAAAAGAACTGCGTGATATTACAGGAGGCAAAGGTTATGATGATGTATTTGTATATATCCCTAACCGCAAAGTTGCAGAAATGGGAGATAAGCTTCTTGCATTTGACGGCTGCATGAATTTCTTTGCAGGGCCTTCAGACAGCCAGTTTATGGGTGAGGTAAACCTTTATAATGTACATTATATAAGCACACATATAGTAGGCACAACAGGCGGCAATAATGATGATTTAATTGAAGCAAATACACTTGCTGCCAAAGGGAAAATTGAGCCGGCAGTTATGGTTACACATGTAGGCGGAATTGACTGTATTGCAGAAACAACTAAAAACCTGCCAAATATCCCAGGCGGCAAAAAACTGACATACACACAGTTTAATATGCCACTTACAGCAATAGAAGACTTTGGGGAATTAGGAAAAACAGACCCGTTATTTAAGGAGCTTGACGAAGCATGTAAGAAAAACAGGGGTCTTTGGAATGTAGAGGCAGAGAAAATCTTATTCAGGCATTTTGGAGTTGAAGCAGGCATATAAAACTACAGCCTATTGTTATTGTATGGAGTAAAGGAGGATTATTATGGTATCAAAAAAAGTTACAATTATAAACCCTTCAGGGGTACATGCAAGGCCTGCATCAATTTTATCAAAGGCAGCAACAGAGTGTTCCTCAGAAGTGTTAATTATACATGGTGAGAAGAAAATACAGCCCAAAAGCATATTAAACCTTATGGCAGCAGCACTTAAAAAAGGTACTGAAATAGAAGTACAGTGTGATGGTGAAAATGAAGAAGCAGATTTAAAGAAAATTACAGAACTTATTGAAAGCGGCCTTGGAGAATAAAACAGCAGTTTTCACAATGCGGGCACAGCCTGCTGGCAATAGAAGGGCATGGGTATTTTTATGGAAAAAATATATGTTGAAAAAACAGCATCAAGGGGAATTGCAATTTCAAAGATTTACAAATATGAAGAAATGGATTTAAAACCTGTGCAGGATAAAATAGGAGAGCAGGATAAAGAAGAACATATTGGCAAATTCCTTAATGCAAGGGAATGTGTACGTAAAGAACTTGAAGAACTTGCAGCCACCAATGAAATATTTTCTGCACATCTGGAAATGGTTATGGATTTTACACTGGAGGATAGTGTAAAAAGCAAAATAAATAATAATTCCGACAATGCAGAAAGTGCGGTGGACGAAGCAATTTCCGAAGTTGCATCAGTTTTTGAAATGATGGACGATGAATATATGAAAGAACGTGCCTCAGATATATATGATGTTGGCAAACGCCTTATGGCTCAGCTTAAAGGTGTACCACTTCCAGATATAGGAAATATTAAAGAAGAGGTAATAATACTTGCAAAAGATTTATTTCCATCAGATACAGTTAAAATCAATACAGATTATGTAAAAGGAATTGTTACAGAAGAGGGCGGCGTTACAAGCCATGTTTCAATAATTGCTAAAAATATGGGTATTCCTGCACTTGTAGGGGTAAAAGGCATATTTAACAAATTAAATACAGGGGATATAGCCTGCATGGACGCAGGCAAAGGCATTATTGTAATTTCTCCAGAAGAAGATGTGTTAAATGAATACAAACAGAAACAGCAGGAATTTGAGAATGAAAAGCTGCGTCTTGAAAAGTTAAGGGATCATTCTGTAGTTACAAAAGAAGGAAAGAAAATTTCCCTCTGCGTTAATGTAGGAAATGCAGAAGACATAGAAAAAGCACTTCCTGTCAAAATGGATGGAGTGGGGCTTTTCAGGAGCGAGCTTTTGTATATGGAAAATACACACTTCCCAACAGAAGAGGAACAGTTTGAAGTATATAAACGTGCTGCCATGCTTTGTCCTTCAGAACTTACAATACGCACACTTGACATCGGGGGCGATAAAGAACTTCCATATTTTGAATTTGAAAAGGAAGACAATCCATTCCTTGGCTGGAGGGCAATCCGCATATCACTTGACATGAAAGAAATGTTTAAAGAACAGTTACGTGCAATACTGCGTGCAAGTGCATTTGGCAATGTGCGTATAATGTTCCCTATGATTATATCAATAGAAGAATTAAAAGAAGCAAAGGCAGTTGTAGAAGAGTGCAAACAGGAACTGCGTAAAGAGGGTATATCATTCTGTGAAGACATAGAAACAGGAATGATGATGGAAACACCAGCAAGTGTAATACTTGCAGAAGAATTTGCAAAGGAAGCAGACTTCTTTAGTATAGGCACAAATGACCTTACACAGTACCTTCTTGCCGTAGACAGGGGCAATAAAAAAATTGCAGATAAATATTCCTACTTCCACCCGGCAGTGCTTAACGCCATAAAACATATTATAAATGCAGGCCATAAAGAAAATATTAAAATTGGCATGTGTGGTGAAATGGCAGGTGATATAAACGCAACAAAAATTTTGCTGGAATATGGCCTTGATGAATTTAGCATGTCCGCAGGAAGCATTGATTATATAAGGGAAGAACTGCTAAAACTTACAGGTGTTATCTAATTATAATAAAAATTTATTTTATATTTACAATACAGGCAGGTTTCCAGGAGCTCTGGGAATCTGCCTGTATTAAACTTTTAACCATAGAATAACTGTAATTGCCCATTGATTTTAAATAGCAGATGTGATAAAACATATTTATATTTTTCACTTTGGAGGAGTTTATATATGGAATTAAATGATAAAAAATATATAAAACTGCTTGCGGAAAAGTTTCCTTCCAAACAGGCAGTATGCAGGGAAATCATTAACCTTAGTGCAATTTTAAACCTTCCTAAGGGCACAGAACATTTCATGAGTGACCTGCATGGTGAGTATGAAGCATTTTACCATATTTTAAATAACTGTTCAGGTGTTGTAAGGGAAAAAGTACACCTTTTATTTGGTGATACCCTTACAGATTTTGAACAGCAGGAAATCTGCACATTAATTTATTATCCAAGAGAAAAGCTTGCAATGTTACGCAAAAAAGATGTTTTAACAGATGACTGGTACCGCATGGTTTTAAACCAGCTTATTGAAATTGCAAAACTGCTGTCATCTAAATATACAAGGTCAAAAGTCAGGAAAGCAATGCCTGGTGAGTTTTCATATATAATTGACGAACTTCTGCATGTGCAGAAAGATGAAGACGACAACCAGGTTCTATACCATAGCAAAATTATTGATACAATTTTAGATATTGAGAATGCTGGTGAATTTATTGTGGCACTTGCAGGTTTAATTAAACAGCTTGCAGTAGACCATTTACATATTGTAGGCGACATATTCGACAGAGGGCCATATGCTGATAAAATACTTGACCTTTTGCAAGGCTACCATTCACTTGACATTGAATGGGGCAACCACGATATTTTATGGATGGGTGCAGCCTCAGGCAGCCTTGCATGTATTGCCAATGTTATACGTAATAATTTAAAATACAAAAATACAGAAATACTTGAAAGCGGCTATGGCATAAGCCTGCGTTCACTTGCTTTGTTTGCTGTACAGGCATACCCTTCCTTAAACCCTATGGAGGCAGCATTAAAAGCAATTTCTGTTATACTGTTTAAGCTTGAAGGAAGCATTATCAGGCGGCATAGTGAATATGGAATGGATGACAGGATATTTTTACATAAAATTAACTTTGAAACCGGAGAGGTTTTAATAGATGGCATTAATTATAAAATGAATGATATGGAATTTCCTACTATTGACAGGGAAAACCCTTACGATTTATCAGATGGGGAAAGTGCTGTTATGGAAGAAATTAAAGCAGCATTTTTAAACAGTGTAAGATTACAGTCACATATAAAATTTTTATATGAAAAAGGTAGCATGTACCGCATATATAACGGCAACCTTTTATACCATGGCTGTATACCTATGGATAACACAGGGAATTTTGAAGGTGTACAAATGGAAGATGAAATTTACAAAGGTAAATCTTACCTTGATTATGCCGATAAAATGGCAAGAAAAGCATATTACAGCACACATGGCAGTGATGCAAAAGATTTTATGTGGTATCTGTGGGCAGGCAGGAAATCACCACTTTGCGGCAGGAATTTAAAAACATTTGAACGTACATTTGTAGACGATAAAAGTACATGGCATGAAGAAACAAATCCTTATTACCAGTACTACAAAGAAGAAAAAACCTGTAATATGATTTTACGCGAATTTGGGCTTTATTCTAATATGTCACATATAATAAATGGCCACACACCTGTAAAAACAATCGAAGGGGAGCAGCCAATAAGGGCAAATGGAAAACTTATGGTAATAGATGGCGGGTTTTGCAAAAATTACCATGAAACAACAGGAATTGCAGGATATACCCTTATTTATAATTCACACGGGCTAAGGCTGAAAGCACACCAGCCATTTGAAAGCGTATACCATGCACTAAGCCAGAATAAAGATATAAAATCAGAATCACAGCTTGTAGAAACTGAAAAATCGCGTATACTTGTAAGAGATACAGATGATGGTAAAAATATTATGGCATATATCAGTGATTTAAAACAGTTATTAAACTACTATGACTGATATATTAAATTTTACAAAGAAAGGGCTTAAAATATTTACAGGGTATCACTTCCTGTATTTTTGTGGTGATACCCTTTTTATTTTTTTAAACTGCCTTGAAAAGTGTTCCAGGTTTTCATAACCGCACAGTTCTGCAATTTCAGAAACAGAAGCGTCTGTTTCCATAAGCAGGCGTGCAGCATGTTCTATCCTGCCTTTTATTATATCCTGGTTTACTGGTACGCCGAAAAGTTTTTTATATATATGCTGGAAGTAAGATGTACTTATATTAAGCTTTTTTGCAATTTCATCTGCACCGCCTGGCACATACTGGTAATTATGTATACTCTGGCGTATCTGGGACAGTTCATCAAAATATTTGCCATAAGATGTGCCGCCAATTAAAAGTGATTTATACATATCACTAAATTTATGGAACAGCACACGCATTTTACTGTCCATAATATATTCATGCTGGCTGCCTTCATTGAAAAATTCTATATATAAATCGGCTATTAAATCAGTAATAATCTTATTATTAATAAATGAAACAGGTGTACAAAATGGTATTTCCAGTTTTTCAAAAAAATTGTCATATGGTTCAATTTCAAAATGTATCCAGTCATTTATAAAACAGCTGTCAGTTTTTTTATAAATCTGGGGACTTCCTTTTTTATACAGTATAAAAGTACCAGCAGGTATATTTTTAAACTGGTTATGTATCATCACTTCAGTCGGTGTCCTTAAATATAATAAAAGAAAATCACCAGAACCATTTGTCCTGTTAATATCCACCCCAAAATAATTATGGAACTGGTACCCTATTGCCCTTACTGTAATCATGCTTATACTTTTTCCTTTCCCTGCAAAAACAATCCAAAAAACGGAAAATATCAAAAAATTAACGGCTAATATCATAGACCATATAGTGTTAATTTGTTAAAATATCTTGTAACAGCATACGCTAGCGTTGTTTACATGAAGTTGCCTGTCCTGTTTATATTATAGCAGAATAGGTCAAAAATTTAAATAGAGGGAAAGGATTTTATGGATAAATTTTTTAGGAAACCTGTGGCAGCATGTCTTGCCCTGGCGCTTATAATGTCCCAAGGCGGGACAGGAAACATAGGCCAGGTTGCAGATGCTGCCACAAAGCCTGTTGTAAAGCTAAATAAAAGTTCTGTTTCCATAACTAAAGGAAAAAAAGCTGCTTTAAAGGTGGTTAAGAAAAACGTTGCAAGCACTAAAAAAGTTACCTGGGTATCTAAAGATAAAAAAATTGCCACAGTAAGTTCTAAAGGTGTTGTAAAAGGCATTAAAAAGGGCAGCACTGTTGTAAATGCAACTGTAAAATACAAGGCAAAAGGTGCTTCACAGTTTACATAAAAAAAACTTTCATGCAAAGTAACAGTAAAGGGTGAACCTTATGTTGATACAGAAACCCCTGCACCAACAAAAGAACCTGTAGTTTATGGTACAGGCGGTGAAGTTTCTGCCTATAATAAAGAAAAGAGCAACTATGCACTAAACATTGATGCTTCAGTTAAAGTACATAATATAAGTGGCCTGCTTTATGGAATTTTCATTGAAGATATTAACTTTGCAGCAGATGGCGGTTTATATGCAGAAATGGTACAGAACCGTTCATTTGAATTTACAAAACTTGCTGCTGGTAATGAAAAACATGCCTGGAGTGATGTTGGCGATGTTAAAGCAGAGGTTATAAAAGACGATAAAGCAGGCTGCCTTAATGCAAATAACCCAAATTATATTGTAATTGATAACCAGTCATCTAAAAATGCAGGAATTGCAAATACAGGATTTCTTGACGGCATGGCTGTAAATGAAGGGGCATCTTATAAATTTTCAGTTTATGCAAAAGGGCTTGATGGTTATACAGGCAGCATAAATGTAGATATTATGGATGGGGAAACTTCTGTTGCAAGTGGTAATATAAGTGCAGTTACAGGTGAATGGAAAAAGTATGGGCTTACTCTTAAATCTTTAGTTACAAAATATAAAGATATCTCATTAAGGCTGACTATTCCAAAAGGAAAAATTGCACTGGATATGGCGGCATAGATGTATTTTTAGGTGAATACGCTGCAAGGTCTAACAGGCTTGAAGCAGCACTTGCAGAAGCAGCATATATGACAGGGCTTGAAAGAAACGGGGATATTGTAAGAATTGCAGCATATGCGCCACTTTTTGGCAATCTTACAGCACTCCACTGGGCACCAGATTTAATCTGGTTTAATAACCACACTTCAACATGCTCAACAAACTATTATATGCAGAAGCTGTTTGCAACAAATGCAGGTACTTCACTTCTAAAATCAGAACTTTCAGGTGCAAAAATACCAGAAAACCCATTTGCTGGCAAAATTGGTGCTGGTACATGGAACACCTCTGCAAAGTTTGACAATGTAAAGATTACAGACAATGAAACCGGGCAGGTTCTTGCTTTTGATGACTTTTCAAAAGATGAATTTGAAGAAAAATGGGATAAAGCTACAGATGGAAGCTGGAAAGTCAAAAACGGGGAACTTGTACAGTCAAGTACCTCTGCCAATACAGTTAATTATGCTTCTACAGGAACAGTTGCATACTTTGGAAGCAAAAACTGGAAAAATTATACATATACAATAGATGCAGTAAAAACAGGCGGTTCAGAAGGGTTTGTAATCCCATTTGCAGTACAGGGAAAACAAGACAACTATTTCTGGAATATCGGCGGCTGGAATAATACAACTTCCTGCCTGCAAAAAGTAAGTGGCGGCAAAAAATCAGACCAGCTTGCAGGCACAGTAATACCACAAAGTGGCAACAAGGTTATTTTGCCAACGGGTAAACACAAGAGATTGCTTTAAAATTCTGCATATACAAATGGCTAAAATGGGACGGTAACGTCCCATTTTTTAGATTTCTTTATATAACCATACATGTGGGCAGCCCTCATCTAAATCTTCATCACCATACATACAATAACCCTGTTTTTCATAAAAATCTTTTACACGTTTCTGTGAATGGAGGCAGATTTTTTTGCCACCTGCTTCCTTTATAAGCTGGCAGGCTTTTTCCAGTATAAAAGAACCAAGATTCTGTCCCCTGTAAGCATTAATTACAGCAACACGCCCTATAATATATGTATCTTCTTCATTATCTTTAAAAAAACGGCATGTTGCCACAGGTACATTCCCATCAAATAAAACAATATGCACAGCTTCCTTATCAGTACTGTCAAACTCCTCTTTAAACCCCTGTTCATTAACAAATACTTCCTGCCGTATTAAAACAGCCTCATCTGGCAGCGTATAATATACCCTGCTTTCTATTTTATTATTTTCCATAAATACCCCCTGGATTTTTAAATATATTTGCAGACGGCCTCCATTATAACAATTCATCTTTATTCATCTACATTTTCAAAAATTTCTTCCAGTGTCATTGTAATATCTGGAAACCTGCGTAATGAAATAACAGTATCTGCATTGTAGTGTTCTTCCTCTTTATCATCTTCCAGGATATAACTAAACTTTAACACATATTTTCCATTTTCCAGGTAATAAATATTAACCCCCTTTTCTCTTGGTAATACAATCCAGTATTCATCTACGCCAGCCTGTTCATAAATATCCTTCTTTTCTGTCATATCCCGCATAGAAGTAGACGGGCTTAATGTTTCTACAACAAATTTTGGAGTACCATAATATGCACCACCCTTTAATTTTTTACGGTCACATGCAACCATAATATCTGGTACAATATAATCATCATTAATATCCGGATGGTATTTAAAATCAAGGTTTTCCATAAATACACGGTATACACTGTTTCTTAAAGCATTGGCTATTATCCTGTGTATATTGCCATTAACTATCCCATGCCTGAAATTGGCAGCAGGGGACATATTATAAATAATCCCGTTAATTTTCTCTGTCTTTCTGTAATTATCACTATAATTTTTCTTTACCTCTGGCATAAAACCACATCCTTCCAACTTTATTACCATTTTTAAAGCCCTGGTAAACCAGGCCTGCTGCTTAAAGGGAACTTACTTAATAAGGTTAGAACAGCTAGTTAGACTTTTAAATTTTTTATAATAGTATAAAATACTGGCATAGCTTTGTCAATTATTCATAAATAAAGCAAATATATATATTTTGAAGACCCTTCCAGATACACAGATATCTATTACAATCCAGTACATATATTTATAGTTTGCAGATATTTATTTAATTTTCCAGCTTTTAGCTTTTGTAATGAAATTATGCTAAATGCTTATTCCCAGTAAGAAAATATCTTGCAAACCGTGGTTCTGGGATTTATACTTATGGCAAAGAGAATTGTAAATATCGTACAAGACATGCATGTTTATTTATGTATAATAGAACCATAGATGTTTAAACCGAGAGATATATATGGAGGGGATTATTTGGAAAATGTGGTAAAGCATGTTTGTTATGACAGCCAGTTAAATATTGAGGCATACCAGTTTAAAGGAATGGCACAGCCTTTTCCTAACCATTTCCATAATTATTATGTAATTGGGATGGTAGAAAAGGGTTCACGTTTTATGCAGTGTAAAAACAGGGAATATAATATAAAACAGGGTGATATTGTAATATTTAACCCATATGATAACCACGGCTGTGTCCAAAATGGCAGCAGCGGTTTTAATTATATTGGTTTAAATATACACAAAGAAATACTATTATCTGTTTCAGAAAAAATTACGGGAGAGAAAAGGTTATATACTTTCCCAGAAAATGTAATAAAAGATAATAAAGCATGTTACCTGTTTTCTTCCCTTTACAAAATGATAATATCTGGACAAGATAAACAAAAGAAAGAACAAGTATTTCTGCTTCTTATAAAATTACTATCTGAAAAATATGGAAAAACCTCTAAAGATGCTGTAATGCCATATATTTATGGTGTTGAAATGGCATGTTTATTTATACAAAAAAACTGGGACAGGCATATTACATTAGAACAGCTTTGCAAGTGCAGCCACTTTAACCAGCAGGCATTACTGCGTGCTTTTAAAAAGTCCAAAGGAATTACACCTTACAGGTATTTACAGGCATTACGCATAGAAAAAGCAAAACAGTTATTAGAAAAAGGAGAAGTTCCTGCACAGGCAGCATTACAGGCAGGATTTACAGACCAGAGCCATCTTTCCCATTTTTTTAATAAATTTACAGGAATTTCTCCTGCCATGTACAGAAACATTTTTAAAGAAAACCAAAAACAGAAAGGAAAGCAGGCCAGGTTATAAAATACAAAATGGAGGTTAAAATGGAAAATAATAATATAAAAGGACATTTAGCAGCATTAGTTACAATTATAATATGGGGAACTACATTTATTTCAACTAAGATATTACTTGAAAGTTTTTCTCCTGTCTTAATATTGTTTTTACGGTTCCTTATTGGCCTTGCAGTTCTTTTTATTGTATGTCCGGGACGGCTTTATGTGAAAAATAAGAAAGAAGAGTTAGTATTTGCCCTTTCTGGTTTATGTGGAATATGCCTTTATTACCTTTTGGAAAATATAGCTTTAACTTATACAATGGCATCAAATGTTGGTGTAATTATTTCTGCTGCACCTTTTTTTACAGCAGTTTTATCACAAATATTTATGAAAAAGCAGGAACACCTTAATATAAATTTTTTTACTGGGTTTATTATATCAATGGCTGGCATATGTTTAATTAGTTTTAATGGAACGGATTTAAAACTAAACATAACAGGGGATATTTTAGCTTTTGCTGCCGCTTTTGTATGGGCTGTATACTCTTTATTGTCAAAGATAACAGGCAGCTATGGCTATAATATTATAAAATCAACAAGGCGTACTTTTACATATGGTATTATATTTATGCTTCCTGCACTTTTTTTCACTGGTTTTAAAATGGATACAAGAGGTTTTACTAATGTAAAGTATTTATTAAACCTGGTTTTTCTTGGGGCGGGGGCTTCTGCAATGTGTTTTGTAACATGGAATTATGCTGTTAAAATCCTTGGTGCAGTAAAAACAAGCATATATATTTATATTGTGCCAGTTGTAACAGTACTTGCGTCTGTAGCCATACTGCATGAAAAAATAACTATAATACCAGCAGCAGGAATTGTCCTGGTACTTGCAGGGCTTATAATCTCAGGAAAAAACAGCAAAAGCAGTTAATTATAAATCTTTTATTTTAGAAAAATATTTTATAAATGCCTGGTTTACATCTTTATGAAGCCTTCTGCTTACAGGAATATGGCTTCCTGTATCAAAGGTTATCTCTGTTTTTCCAATCTGGTGTATATTTTGTATATTGCACAAATAGGAACGGTGGCATTTAATAAAACTATATGCCATTACAAGGATTTCTAATTCCGAAATGCTTTCTGGTACTTCAATAAGTTCTGTCTGGAGCTCTGTTTGTTTAAGATATTTCTGCCTGTTGCAAGCTTCATTAGCAATTACTTCAATTACACAATTATGCCCTCTTGCTTCAATATAATTAATCTGGCTTGTTAAAATTTTTATGGTTTCATCTTTTGAGTGTACAAGGATATAATTTATATTATTTTTTCTTTTAAAAACTTTATCCATGCATGTATGAAGTTTCTTTTTATTAACTGGTTTAATAAGATAATGCAAGGCTTCAACCTCATAGCCTTCTTCTATATATCCAGTAATCCCTGTAGTGAAAACTATATTAATGCTGCTGTCTTTTTTCCTGACAGATTTAGCCATTTCCATACCGTTCATATCCTCCATCTGGATATCAATAAAAAGTACATCAAAGCCAAGCCCAGGCTCCCATTCAAACAAAAAACTTTCTGCGCTTTTATACTTATTTATTTCTAACAGGATTTGTTTATCCTTGCTCCATTCCAATAGATATTTTCCAAGTAAATCTGCATGTACTGCATTATCTTCTATAATAGCCGCTTTCATAAACATAAATTTTTTATATCTTTCTGTATTATAACACTTTGGCAATTGATAAAAATATTTCCCCTGGAGCATAAGAACATGCAAGCAGGTTTATATATTTAAAGTTCCTTAAGCATATATAATACCAGTTCATCATCATTAACACATTCTGCATATTGGGGAAGGTTTTTCCCGTTCCACCAGACACCGCTTCCATCTGGAATATATCCCCTTTTAACATACATTCTCTGTGCTGTACCATAACCAGAATGAAGTCCTGCACCAAGATATACCTTATCACAAATCTTTGCTGCCTCACTTTCACAAACGTCAAGAAGCCTACTTCAAATACCAAGATTATGTTTATCAAAGAACACGCACAAATCAACAATTTCTGGTATTTTCTGGCCACCATATGGCCCTTCTTCTGGTTCAAGAACAGGATGCCAGTTATAAGATAAATAGGTATTATAAATAATCTTTGCATCTTCTTTTTCCATATCACGTATTTTTAAATCCCCATAAATTATATAATCCATTTTTTATATACAATAACTCCTCTGTAATATTAAAAATATTTTCTATTATAATTACTTGTTTAATTATAACAGTTTTTCTAGTTTATTACAAGCTGTCCATTATAAAGTTCTGTAACACAATATTTTAACTTATATAAATTCCATAGAATATACAAGTAATTTATGAAGCAGTTCTGCCTTAAGCTGGATTAATATTTACTTTTTACAAGAAATGAAATACAATACTAATGTATAAACAGTGAATGTTATTATAACAGCATCAGGAGGCAGGATTTATGTTAAAAGTTTATTTAACTGCAAATAATCTTACATATATAACAATAATTATAGTGGCATGTATTTTTGCTGTTACTCTTTTTATTTTCCTGGTTAGCAGGTGGTTTTTCTGGCGTATGGACAGGCGTACCTTTGCATACCAGAGTGATCTGCTTGAAAAGCATTTTGAAGAGGTGCAGAATATGTACAGGCAGACAAGAGGCTGGAAACATGATTACCATGACCATATCCAGACTATGAAAGCGTACCTTGCTATGGGAAGGCTTGAAGAACTTTCCAGTTTTTTAAGTGAACTGGATAAAGACCTTGTAAAACTGGATACCGTAATTAAAACAGGCAATGTTATGATTGATGCTATCTTAAACAGCAAGATTTCCCTGGCAGTATCAAGAGGGATTAAAGTAGATGCTAAAGCTATTGTACCAAAGGAACTTAATATGTCATTTTCGGAGATAGATTTAAGCCTGGTTATTGGTAACCTTATGGATAATGCAATGGAAGCATGTGATGGCATTAAGACCCTGGAAAACCGTTTTATACGTATTTATATTGATATATTAAAAGGGCAGCTTTATATTTATATTATGAACTCATCAGAGGGCAAGAGAAGAAGGTCTGGAAAAATTTATAAATCAACTAAAAACGGGACTGGACATGGTTTTGGGCTTGCGCGCGTTGATAAAGTAGTAAGCCGTTATAATGGCTATCTTGAAAGACAGGATGAAGAAGGGGTTTTTGTAACAGAAATAATGCTTCCGCTATAAATAAAATATAAAAAATTACCATTCGTGCACGGTAGCTGCCACTCGTGCACTTTTTTTATATTAAAGGGAAATATGTTTTATAATAGATACATCAATTTTAAAATAAGGAGAGGCAAATGAAAAATAAAACACAAGATACCACACAAGGATTTGTGGTAAAGCATTATTCTATAATTAGTGATATTATTTATTTTATAAAATATTTCCAGAAATATGAGCCGCTTGTGCTTTTTTTGTGCACTTTTGAAATAATTTTAGGGGCAGTAGTTCCTTTAATGGGAATTTACCTGCCTAAGATAGTTATAGACCTTGTAACAAATAAAGCTTCTATAAGTAAAGCAGTTATGGTACTTATTCCATTTACATTTTTAACAATGGCAGTTTATACATTAAAGACTGTTGTTTCTTCTGGAAAATATAATTATTATAATTCACAGCGCAGCCAGTTTATAGGACTTTTATTCCTTAAAAGTTTAAGGATTCCCTATAAATACACAGAGTCAGGTGAAGTTAAAAAAGTTTACTGGAAAGCTTATGATTCCCTTTCTAGTGGTGACTGGTCAGCCATGTCAAGAATGGTTACAGGAGTGACAAATATATCTATAAATATTTTATGTTTTTTACTTTATTCTACAGTAATTGGCACGCTTGGCCTATGGCTTCTTCTGGTGCTTGATGTGCTTGCATTTATTAATTATATAATTGATTTATGCCAGATACATTATGAAGAAACCCTCCGTGATGAAATAGCGGAGTCAAATAAGAAATATTATTGTGTTTTAAATTCAATGGGACATACAAAAGGTGCTAAAGATATCAGGATTTTCGGAATGAACCACTGGCTTGTAAAGCTGCGTGATATGGTAATTGAAAAACAGAAGAGGTTAAATTATAAAATATATATGAAAAGATCATTTTATGAAAAGGCTGGTTTTGCGCTGTCAATGGCAAGGGATCTTGGGGCATATACATTTCTTTTATACCAGGCACTGGAAGGGACAATAGATGCTGGCGGTTTTATATTGTATTTTGGTGCAATTACAGGATTTTCTGGATTTATAACAAGTATTATGAATTCTTTGTCAGAACTGCGTTCTGCTGCAAACTCTGCTGATTATTTACGTACCTATATGGAACTTCCAAAAGAAAATATAAGTTCTGGCAGCAGGCATATAAATGAACTGGAATTTCCCATAAATATTGAATTTAAGGATGTAAGTTTTGCATACCAGGACGCGGGGGAAGGGCCGGAAATAAGTGGAAATACAGAAAAGAAACAAATTTTTAAACATTTAAACCTAAAAATAAATGCAGGAGAGAAAATAGCCCTTGTAGGTGTTAATGGTGCAGGAAAAACTACATTTGTAAAACTGTTATGCGGCATGTATGAACCAGATACAGGAAAAATACTGCTTAATGGAATAGACAGGAATGAATTTCCAAGAAAAGAAATTTATTCGCTTTTTTCTGCTATTTTCCAGGAACAGCTTGTACTTCCTTTTAAATTAATTGAAAACATTGCAATGGATAAAGCGGGCAATGCAGACATGGACAGGGCATGGGAAGCGCTTTCTAAAGCTGGTTTAAAGGAATTTTTTATTAAAAGGAATATAACACTGGAAACATATGTGACAAAGTATATTATGAAAAATGGAATTGAACTATCAGGAGGCCAGCAGCAGAAGCTTCTGCTTGCAAGGGCACTTTATAAAGATGCACCAGTACTTGTTTTAGATGAGCCAACTGCGGCATTAGATCCTGTTGTAGAAAGTGAAGTTTATAATAATTATAATAAATACAGTAAGGGTAAAACGGCAGTTTTTATTTCCCACAGGCTTGCAAGTACAAGGTTTTCTGACAGGATTATAATGCTTGAAAATGGCAGGATAATAGAAGAAGGCAGCCATAATGAATTAATGGTGCTTAATGGTAAATATGCCCAGATGTTCCAGATACAAAGCAATTATTACCAAAAGGAGGAGGCAGAATGAATACAGATTTAACAACAAAAATCCCGCTTAAAGAACATATAAAAAATATAAGAAAAATATTAAAAATTATTACAGATATAGATAAATGGTACTTTTTCTTTACAAGCATTGTACATATAATAAATGTAATTATCCCATATATACAACTGGTTTTATCTGCATATATATTAGACAGTGTTATTGCCAAAAAAAGCTTTAAAGAAGTTTTATCTGTTATAGTATTTACCCTTTTTGCAATATTTATATTAAGCTTTATAGCAAGTTCAGTATGGAACCGTATGGAAGTACGCAGGGAAAAAGTATTTTCAGTTTATTCATGTATGACACAGACAAAAATGCTTGATATGGATTTTTCAAGGATTGACAGCCCGGAAATAAAAGAACTGCGTGACAGGATAAGAAATGACAATAACTGGGGTGCAGGCATTAATTCACTATTCTGGCAGGGAAATGCTATAATATTCGGGATTTTTAATATTGCTGGTGCTGTGTTTGTTGCTTTTCCTGTAGCCAGCCTGTTGTTTGGTACAGGACGTAAATATGTATTTATTGTACTTTTTATATTGTTAATAATTTTAATTATATCTATAAAAACAGGTGTATATTATAAAAAGAAAGCTGACCAGTTTATGTTTGGAAAGGTTAAAGAAGAAGATAAAGAGGATTTGCTTACATTTGCCTGGGACTTTGCCTGTGGAAATGGATTTAATTATAAAAGCGGCAAAGATATAAGGATTTATGGAAGTTATAAGCTTATGGAACGCTGGTGTAACGGGGTTTTTAAAAATAAAAAGTACCGCATGCATTTAAAAGATTCTGCCGCTGGGTGGGCTGGCCAATATGGATCAATAACCTTTGCAAGAGGTGCTATAGAGGGTTTTAGCTATCTGGCAGTAACACTTGCAGCTATTGCAGCAAAAGCAGGTGCAGGTGACATTATAAAGCTTGCAGGCTGCCTGAATAAACTGCTTTTGTCAGTATATTCCCTTATAAATGATATAACTGGATTTGCATTGACAGCCAGGAAACAGGCAAGTACTATTGAACTTTTAGAATTTGAAGATGAAATGTATAAAGGAAAACTTCCAGTTGAAAAACGCAGTGATAATGAATACCAGATTGAATTTAAAAATGTTACATTCTGTTATCCAGGAAGCAGTGAACCTGCATTAAAAGATTTTTCAATGAAATTAAAAATTGGTGAGAAACTTGCAGTAGTAGGAATGAATGGTTCTGGCAAAACAACTATGATTAAGCTTTTATGCCGTCTTTATGATCCTTGTAAAGGTGAAATACTTTTAAATGGTGTAGATATCCGCAAATTTAAAGCAGATGAATACAGGGCCCTTTTTTCTGTTGTATTCCAGGACTATACATTATTTCCATTCCAGCTTGCACAAAACATTGCAACAGATACAGAATATAATAAAGAACTTGTTAAAAAATGCCTTAAAGATTCAGGTTTTGGTAAACGTATAAAAGAACATGGAATGGGATTAGAAACGTATCTTTATAAAGATTTTGATGATAACGGGGTAGAAATATCTGGCGGGGAGGCACAAAAAATTGCAATAGCAAGGGCAATGTATAAAGATTCACCATTTGTACTTTTAGACGAACCAACCGCAGCACTTGACCCTCTTGCCGAATATGAAATATATACAAACTTTGATAAAATTACAGGCACAAAAACAGCAATTTATATATCACACCGGCTTTCCTCATGCCAGTTTTGTGAAAAAATCGCAGTATTCCATGAAGGAAGGCTGGTGCAATATGGAAACCATAATGGATTATTAAAAGACCACAATGGAAAATATTATGAAATGTGGAATGAGCAGGCTAAATATTACCAGAAAAATTAATGGTTTCAAAGTCCCTGCCTAGTGTACTGTTATTATATTACAGGAAACTTTTTCTAGCAATACACCAGGCAGGGAAATAAAATTTGCATTAAGCCAGTTCCATAAGGTTTTTTCTTATTTTGTGTATAGTTTCTATATCATTACCTGTCTGGCTGGAAATTTCTTCATCTGACATACCAGGATTTTTTGTAATAAGATACGTAATTTTCATGCCTTGTGCCATGCCTTGTGCCATGCCTTGTGCCATACCTTGTGCCATACCTTGTGCCATACCTTGTGCCATACCTTGTTCAATACCTTGTGCCATGCCTTGTTTTAAACCTTGTTCAGTAGCTTTTTTAATAATCTTTTTTTCTATATCTTCCATGTATGTTGTAAATTTTTCTTCTACCATATTGTCCACCTCTTCCATATTTTTTGTATTAACATATAAGTATTTGTATAATGTTCCTGTTACATTTAATAATTTTATATAGTCCCCTCCGCTTATTAAGCCACTGGCAAGAGATTTTTTTAATGCATTTTCCATGTTGTCCAGCATATTTTTAAATTCTTGTATATGTTTTTTACGGTTTTCTGGTGTCATTTTTGTTATATTTCTCATTTTTAACTGGTAAAGTGGTAAAAGCAGCACAAGTTTTTCTTCTACAATTTCAGGTATATCCTTTGAAAGTAACTGTATTACTGGAACCTTATAACAAAATTCTTCACCTGAAGGCATTTTAAAACGTATTATATATTCTTCCGGAATATTTTTATCTGCATTAAGATATATAACCTTAGTTTCAGCAAAGTGCAGCAGGATTTCATTTCCCATTTCATCCCTTGTTTTTTTGGCCTCTTCAAAACAATATTCAAATACCCTTAAGGCGATTGTTTCATCTTTCTGTAACTGGAATTCCATATGGTATTTTTCTTCTTCTATAGAAAGAAGAAAGTCTGCAAAAAGCTTTCTGGCACCACTCCGGACAAATTCTGTGGAATGGAAAGATATTTTACTATCTTCTGGATAATTCCTTTTAAAGAGCCCATTTATAAAGTTTATAATGGATTTATGGGACATATTCATAATTGTTTTACATGCCCAGTCAAAAACCTGGGTGTATTTTGGTTCTTCTATATTTTCTGTATTTTGTTTCATATTTTTTATCCTTTCTTTTTTTAATTATAGTTTATATTTCTTTTTATGTCAATTTATGTTTTTCATGAAAAAATATTTACACCTAAAATCCAGGATAATACAAAAAAGCCATGTTATACTGCATGGAGAGTTTTAATAAGGTATATTGACTTTGGATAAATGGCTAGTATAATGTAATTATAAAAATATATAAATATTGGAGATTTAAATGCAAAATAAACAAATTATTACACTTAACGGGGAATGGCATATAAAAGATACTAACGGAGAAATGGATTTTTTGTCCAGTGTCCCAGGTTCAGTACTTGGTACAGCAATAGAAAATGGTATTTTAAAAGATCCTTATTACCGTATAAATGAGTATAAAGCAACAGATTTTCTTTTGCAGGATTTTATATTTTACAAAACATTTTCTATAGAAAAACAGAAGGGATATACATATGAATTATGCTGTGATGGCATTGATACAGTTGCAGATATTTATATTAATGGAGTGCTTATAAAACAGGTAAAAAATATGCATCTGCGTTATTGTACAGAGTGCCAGGATGTACTAAAGAATGGTATTAACAAAATAGAAATCTATTTTCATTCTGCAATAAAATATATAGAAGATTATGTGCCACAGCCAGGGAAAGAAATACATTTTACAGCTTGTGGTGCTATGGATAAAAACCAGTATATAAGGAAGGCACATTCCATGTTTGGATGGGACTGGGGCCCTAAGCTTCCTGATATGGGGATATGGCGTGATATTTATATAAAAGCTGTTAAAATTGCAAGTTTTGGAAGCATAAGGACAAGCCAGAAACACGGAAGCAGTGCTGTAGAAGTTTTTGCGGAGGCATATATAAAACTGGCAGGGGAAGAAGAATGTGTATTTACACAGGAAAAAGCACAAACAGAAACAAAATTCCAGGGTTTTTTTATAGAATTTGAACTGTTATCACCAGACGGCAAAAAGATTCCATTTACAAGCGGCAGGTGCCAGGTTAAAGAACCAATGTTATGGTGGCCAAACCGTTATGGAAAACAGCCTCTCTATACATTAACAGCCAGGCTTTTTTACAAAGGCCACTTGTTAGATAAAACAGAGTGCCGCATTGGGTTGCGCACTTTAACAATAAGCCAGGAAAAAGACCAGTGGGGAGAGGAATTTGCTTTTTGTGTAAATGGGGTAAAAATCTTTGCAAAAGGGGCAAATTATATCCCAGAGGACTGTATTTATCCAAGGATTACAAAAGAAAGAATACAAGGCTTGTTACAAGCAGCAGCAGACTGTGGGTTTAACTGTATACGTGTATGGGGTGGTGGTTATTACCCGTCAGAAGATTTTTATAATTTCTGTGATGAAAACGGTCTGGTTGTATGGCAGGATTTTATGTATGCCTGCAATATTTATGAACTGACAGAAGAATTTAAAGAAAGCATAATTGCAGAAACAAAGGATAATGTAAAAAGGTTAAGAAACCATGCAAGCCTTGGACTCTGGTGCGGCAATAATGAAATGGAATCTGCATGGGACCACTGGGGTGGTTTTTGTGACCATACAGAATTATTAAAACAGGATTACATTAAAATGTTTAGGCATATAATACCAGATGCATTAAGAAGTGAGGATAAAATAACATTTTACTGGCCGTCTTCCCCATCTTCAGGAGGAGGTTTTAACAATCCTGACAGTAGTAATACTGGCGATTGCCATTACTGGGATGTATGGCATGGAGAGAAGCCATTTTCAGATTATGGAAATTATTATTTCCGCTTCTGTTCAGAATTTGGTTTCCAGTCTTTGCCATGTATGGAAACTATAAATACATTTGCAGCTAAAGAGGATTTAAATATTTTTTCAGAAGTAATGGAAAGCCATCAGAAAAATGGCACTGCAAATGCCAAAATACTCCATTATATTTCAGAAAACTTCCTTTACCCTAAAGATTTTAAAAGCCTTGTATATATAAGCCAGGTATTGCAAGGAATTGCAATTAAAGAGGGAGTAGAGCACTGGAGGCGTAACAGGGGAAGATGCATGGGTTCTATATACTGGCAGTTTAATGATAACTGGCCTGTTATTTCCTGGTCAGGTATTGATTATTATGGGCGGTGGAAAGCATTACAATATATGTCAAGGCATTTTTATGCAGATATACTTGGAAGCCTTAAAGTATCAGAAAACTACCAGTATACACCTTATGTACAAAATGAAACATTTACAGATTCAGAAACGGGATTGACTATTTATGTAAAAAATATGGATGGAAATATTCTTTATGAAAAAACAGGCAATATAAAATGCAGGCCTTTCTCTGTAGCATCTATGGAAACTATCCAGTTAAAAGATATAATTGCAGGAAATGAAAGCAATGTTTTTATTGAAGCAGTTTTTAAACATTCAGATGGAAATACCAGCCACCAGGTCTGTATGCCAAGGCCTTATAAGCATATGAATATTAAAAAGGCTGTAATCTGCCATAAGTGCACAAGAAAAGAAGACCTTCTGGCCATTACCCTGAAAAGTGATGTACCTGCATTTTTTGCAGAGGCCAGGATTAAAGAAACAGATATGGTTTTATCAGATAATTTTATACATTTAACAGATAATAAAGAACATATAATTACTGGAAAAATTCCAGAAGGATATAATGGACAGATAGAAGTTAGTATACAGTCATTATGTGACTCATACGAATTTTAATAAAATAAGGAGTAAAGAAATGTTTGTTATAGGAATTACAGGTGGTGTCGGAAGCGGCAAATCACTTGTGGCAAAAATTGCAAGAAAAAAATATAATGCAAGCCTTCTTATAGCTGATGAACTTGGACATATTGTAATGGAACCAGGAAATAATGCTTATAACAAGATTATAGAAAGGTTTGGCAGGGATATTTTAGGAGATAGTAGCAAAATTGACAGAAATAAACTTGCAGATATTGTATTTAATAATGATAAAGAACGTCTTTATGTAAATGGGATAATACACCCTGAAGTTATAAAATATATTGAAAGCTATATTAATGAAAGAAAAAGCCAGGACGGGTATATAATTCTTGAAACAGCAGTTATGTATGAAACTGGCTGTGACAGGTTTTGTAATGAAATATGGTATGTCCATACACCAGCAGATACCAGGATAAAAAGGCTTTCTAAAAACAGGGGTTATACAGAAGAAAAGTCACGCCAGATTATTGGAAAGCAAAAACCAGATAAGTTTTTTATGGAAAGGGCTGGCAGGATTATTGAAAACCCAGGAAGTATAAAAGACCTGGAAAATATAATTAACAGCCTGCCAGATACATTAAAAAATGTTTTTAACCTCATTAAGTAAGCCCTTTAAGGGGCATGCTTCTATGTTGTGGAAACATAAACGGCGGGAAGTGCCCCTGTAATGCCTGTTTTAATATTTTTATTTACAGTTTTTATTTTTACTGCACTCGCATATTATGCCGAAGGAGGAAAAATACTAAAAATTAACATTACAGAGGCTTTGTATGATGACACTTTAATCTGGCCATTTTTACACCAAATGTCCCGTATACCATATTACAAGCGGAAGGTTAAAATTTGCTTCAATAAAACTGCCTGCTGCTATTACAAGCAGGCAGGATATAATAAAAGGAAACTGCTGTAATGCAAGTTTTCCTTTTTTTTGTTTAGATGGGTGTATATAGGTATTTTCATACTGGAAACTGCTAGTACATGATATAAATTCATTATGTAAGTTGTCACAATGGGCAATTATTATAAGGTAAAGCGGAATAAAAAGCAGGATCTGTGGGCAAAGGTAACATAAAAAACGCAGTATGCCAGGTATTCCATGGAGTATAATATTAAATGAAAGTAAAAGCCCATTAGTAAACCCTGTGTAAAGTGAAAATGCACAGTAATAATATGTCCAGAGATTAGTAATGGAAAACAAATATAAAAACACAAAAAGTTTTAAATTTCTTTTTGCAGCCAGCAGGAAAATATCTGTTTTATCTATATCAAGCCCAGGTATATTATTGATAGTTTCATTATAAATAGTAATAAGCGGTGAATATAAATTTTCTTTTAAAAGGTGTCCTGACACAAAGCCAGCTATAATTCCTGTTATAGCAAAAAACAATGTAATTTTACAGGGCATAGGAAGTTTTTTATGCTTGGAATTGCTTTTTATGGCAGATTTCATAAATTCTAACAGGCACAAAAACCCACTGCCTTAAGGCGGTGGGAGAAGTACCGTCCTCCTAAAATATAATTTTGTAATATTTTGTCAGATATATGGGATATAAAAAGATTTGTAGCATAATTTGCAATATTGTTATAATTGAAGAAGCCTTTATTTTGTATTATCCTGTTGTCAACATAGAAATTTATGTGTATTTGGCAGGATATTTACAATTTTGAAAGGAACTATTTATATGAAAAGATTATTTGCTACAGGAATTATTTATATCTGTTTATTTATATTAGTTATTACAGGTATATATAACCTTGGTAAAAAATTTAATGAAAATATTTTACCAGGCGATAAAGCTGTTGTTACAACAGAAGATTTACAAAATAACGGGGAAGTACAAGAAAATACAGAAACTACACAAGATTTAAAAAATAAAGAAAGTGGGCAAAATGAAGCAGGTAAAATGGAGGATAAAGTAATTGTAAAAGGAGATATATCAGAAAATGTAACCCCGTTTAATTATAATACCACAGCAGATAAATACTTGCTTGATTTATGCTATGCAGGCCTTTGTGAAACAAAAGACAGGAAGTGCATAAGTAAAGATATTTCAAGTGTTTATGATAAAAAAAGGGATATTACAACATATACAATTACGCTTGATGAAACGGCAGATACTGCAACAGGTACTTCAATAACAGCAGATGATTTATTATTTAATTATTACCTGCGTGCAGATGCTGGTTATACAGAAGACGGGGGCATATCTGCACTTCCAATTACAGGGCTTAATGAATACAGGTATGGAATTAAGAATGTAGCATCTATTAAAAGGAAAATAACAAGAAAGCTTAAAAAACCTGATAAAAGAACTGCTGCACTTATTGGAAAAAGCATTATAAGACCTGTGCTTGAGAAAGAATTTAAATGGGTATGTTCACTTTACAACCAGGAAATGTATGATTATATTACAGATAAATACCCACATAAAAAAGATTTATTTGTTTATTTTTTTGCATATGGGACAGATTATAAGACAAAAGGAAAAACCGCCAAAAGAGTTGTAAATGATATAATTAAATCATATGGTTCAAATTATAAAAGACTTGGAAAAGTTACAGGTGAAAATTACAGGAAACAGGCAGAAAGCATTGCACTTCATGTTATCCAGGCAGATAAAAAGTTTAAATTCCGCACCAGGAATATAAGCGGAATTAAAAAAATTGATAATTATACAATAAGCATTTCTGTAAAAGGAAAAAGAAAAACCAGTTTTACAGACAGGCTCTGTGATATGTATATAGTATCAATGGAAGCATGGGGAGAACCTGGATTATTTGATGGTATAAGCCAGTTTGGATTCAGGCGTGGCAGAGCAGGGAATATATTAAAAGGGAAAAAGATTTCAGGAGATGAAACAGGAAATTATACAATAAAAGAAGTAAAAGACGGAGTGTATACACTTGAAATAAGAAAATAGAAAAAGGATAATTGAAAGGGGCCAGTTATGGCTTCCTTTTTTATTTAAACAATAAATGGTATGCTTCCGCCATTTAAAGAAATAATGCTTTTCTGTTATAAAAAGTTAAAATTAATAGCTGCATTTGCTTATATTTAAGGCAAGCCGGCAAAACAGGCTATCAATATAAATAATATAAAAGAGTAACACGTCCGTTTCATAAACTATAATACAAATAATGGATAATTTATAGTTATCCACGGTTTATTTTAAATAAGAGGCCAGAATGTTATGCCCTGGCAAAGCAAAAGTAATCCTACAGGCAACCTGCTTGCGCTTGGACGTCACCCGCAATGGCGCATAAAACCTGAAAAGACCAGGTTTAAACGCCAGCGGTCCCTTTACAAATCTGCAGCTTGTTCATTGGAAGCACATTTGGAACTTGCCAGGTAATATACGTTTTGGCAGTTTATAAAAATATTTCCTGTGGATTTCCC
>CAJUJY010000023.1 GCA_910586555.1 uncultured Lachnospiraceae bacterium | reverse complement strand
CAACAGCGTGTTTTATATTACCACTTCTGTTTTTATTTGTCAACAACTTTTTTAATTAATTTTTATATTTTCTTACAGCCTGTCCATACTTTGCCTTAAAAGGCACACCTGTAATTTCCAGGTAAAAAAACATAAAAAAACACAGTAAATTCTATCTACTGCGCTAACGGAGAAAGAGGGATTTGAACCCTCGCGCCGCGCAAACGGCCTACTCCCTTTCCAGGGGAGCCCCTTCAGCCTCTTGGGTATTTCTCCTTATACTAAGCTGCAAAACCAGTACACCTGGCAGCTTGTATACAGATATAACTGCTTACCCATAACTCCAGCCAGACGGATATCCGCAATTCACATTTCAAGCTCTATCCAGGGCTTGAAATCTTTGATTGCTGCAAACAGGTATTGGCTACTTACCTCCTTGCAAACCACCCTTATCACTTCTGGCATAAAAAAAGCTTCCACCTGGCAGCCACAAATCTGGAACTATATAAGTGAACAGCTTTCTAAATAAAGCCAAATACACAGTATCTATCTTACCTGCTACTATATGTAGCAGGTTTATTTCATTTTAAATACTATTAATATAGTAAACGGAGAGAGTGGGATTCGAACCCACGTGCCCGTGAAGGCAAACGGTTTTCAAGACCGCCTCGTTATGACCACTTCGATATCTCTCCATATCTTCCTGTCTTGTCCACTGTTATTTCCTAACAGCGCTTTGCTAGTATAACATCATTTTATATGTTTCGTCAACCCCTTTTTTGAAATTTTTTAAAATTTTTTTATATCCCAAGCCTGAGGTTTGGAACAGCATTTAAATCCAGTCCGCTTCTTTTCCCTGATATATAATTATAATATCCCTGTACAGCAATCATTGCTGCATTATCAGTACAATAAACTGGTGAAGGGTAATAAAGCTTTATCCCGTTTTTATGGCAGTTTTCTTCCATAGATGCCCTTAATGCAGAGTTGGCAGCAACACCACCAGCAACTGCTATACAGTTATCTCCTGTTTTTCTTGCAGCATTTACTGCCCTGGTTACTAATACATCTATTACAGCCTGCTGGAAAGATGCAGCAATATCAGCATTATTAATTTCTACATCTTTCATCTCACAGCTATTTAAATAATTAAGGACAGCAGATTTAAGCCCGGAAAAACTGAAATCATATTCATGCCCTTCTACTTTTGCACGTGGAAAAGCAATTGCATATGGGTTTCCAGACTTTGCAAGCCGGTCTATTGCAGGCCCTCCAGGATATCCAAGCCCTATAGCCCTTGCAACTTTGTCAAATGCTTCACCGGCGGCATCATCATGCGTGCAGCCGATTATTTCAAAATTATTATATCCTTTTACCTGTACAAGGTGTGTATGTCCACCTGATACAACAAGACATAAAAAAGGAGGCTTAAGTCCAGGGTGTTCAATATAGTTTGCTGCAATATGCCCTTCAATATGGTGTACACCGGTAAGGGGTTTGCGGACAGCATAAGCTATTGCCTTTGCTGTATTTACTCCTACAAGCAATGCACCTGCAAGCCCTGGCCCATATGTTACGCTTATTGCATCAACATCATTTAGTATAACACCTGCATTGGCAAGGGCTTCTTCTATTACATAGTTTATCCTTTCAATATGCTTGCGTGATGCAATCTCTGGCACCACGCCGCCATATAATGTATGGATATCTATTTGTGAAGATATAATATTTGACAAAACCTCCCTGCCATTTTTTACAACAGCCGCCGCTGTTTCATCACAAGAACTTTCAATCCCAAGTATTAACACATCTTTTGGCATATATCCTCCACATATTATTTCTTGTCATCTGGATTTGCATTTTCTGCATCTGTCTTTTTCCAGCCTAATATTTTCCAGTTATTATCTTTATCGCGCCTGCACATAAATTCTTCATATACATTTATGCGGTCTGCCTTTTGTTTTATCAGGGCATTGCAGGTAATGGAAACTGTTTCCCTGCCATCAACTTTTCCAGATAAGGCAGAACTGCCCTGCCCTACTGTATATATTGATATTTTTTTACTGTTTTCCATATATTCTTCCCTGTCTTTTTTAAAACTTTCCAGCATATTGTCCCATGAGTTTTCTTCCATATCAAGAAATTCCTCATCATAGAGCTTGCGCAACTGTTTTAAAAGCCCTTCAAACTCATTGTCACTCATTTTTTCATTATACATGCATTTATTAAAGCGCCAGTAAAGTTTAAGTACTTCAACAGGAGTCTCCGGGTACTTTGTATCCAGATCCTTATTAAGCAGTTTTTCTATCTCTGTACCTGTTTCTGCACTATCCTGTACATTATCATTGTCTGGTTTTGATATATAGTAATATACAGCTACAGCACCTGCTGCAAGACATAACATTAAAATAAATGCTACCAAAACCTTTTTGCCTGTTTTACCCATAATAAACACCTCCTATTAGCTTTGTAAGCCATTAACACATACAAAGGCCAGGTCTTAATATAAACCTTTAACAAAATAAAAATACTGGTTTTAATCCTGGTCTGTAAATCCAAGCGTTATACTTTTACAATCTTTTGCAGCATGTGCATTTGGGAATATTTTTTTAACATCTTTTATATAATCCCCTGGCCTTAAAAGTGACGGGCTGTAATGGGTAAGCCATAGTTCTTTGGCATTTGCTTCCTTTGCCATATATGCAGCTTCACAGAAAGTCATATGTTTGTTTTCAACTGCCTTCTGCTGCTTGCTTTCTTCCCCATACATACCTTCACATATTAATAAATCGGCATTTCTGGCATTTTCAATTAGGCTTTGTACAGGCCTTGTATCTGTACAGTATGTAACTTTTATCCCTTTACGCGGAGGGCCTATAACCATATCTGGTGTATAAAACCTTCCTTCATATTCAGTATTTTCACCTTTTTGCAGACGGTTCCAGATTTTTACAGGGACATTATTCTGTTTTGCAAGCTCTGGATAGAACTTCCCTCCTCTTGGGACAAGTATTGTATATCCATAACATGGAACATTGTGGTTTACCTTAAATGCCCTTATATTATATCCATTAATCTCTATATCCTGTTCTTTTTCTGAAAGTTCAATAAATTCCAGCCGGAACGGAAGCCCTGGTGCTATTACAAGCAGTGAATTAACAACTTTGGCAAGCCCTTTCGGGCCTATAAGCGTAACTGCCCCTGTACGGCAGGAATTGCCCATTGACAGCAAAAAACCTGGCAGCCCGCTTATATGGTCACCGTGGTAATGTGTAAAACATATTGTATCAACTGGGTTTACGCTCCAGCCTTTCTCCCTGACGGCTATCTGCGTACCCTCACCACAGTCAATAAGCAGGCTGCTTCCGCCAAGCCTTGCCATAAGCGCAGTAAGCCACCGCCCTGGAAGCGGCATCATCCCGCTTGTCCCAAGCAAACATAAATCTAACATAAATTACCCTTTCAGACACCTGGATATTATAATTCTGTTACATTAGTAATCTCAGGTGGAATTACAAATTTTTTAACCATATCATCATAACACTCTTCACATATAACAAATGAGTGAAGTGTTGCATCTTTTTTTGAAAAATACCCCCACTGTTTCCTTGCCTCAAATGCGTCCTCTAAAAGTATATCATTTTCCATGTGAAGCTGTCTTCCACACACATTACAGAATAATTTTTTATTCATTGCAATTCCTCCTTGGTTTATACATAAATTCAGATGCTAAAAGGATAATCTGCATCTTTTTTAATAATATATTTTTTATGTATAATTGTATAGTGGAAATGCATGGCATACAGCCATGAAAAAATTTTCCTGTATTTTCATTTAAAGCATTTTTTCCATAATTACAGCATCTTCGCAAGGTTCTTTATAATATCCTTTTCTTATTCCTATTTCCATAAAATCCATTTTTTTATAAAAATTTAATGCTGGCAAATTGCTTTCCCTGGCTTCAAGCAATATCCTTGTTACCCCAAGCCCCTTACAGCGTATTATGCACTCTGAAAGAAGCCCTGATGCAATATGTAAACGCCTGTATTCTTCTTTTACAGCAATATTACATAAATCTGCTGTTTCATATAATGCAGTTATAGTACAGTAAGCAATGGCATTGTGGTTATCTTCTGCCATAACATAAATATTTTCTTTACGCTGGCATAGTTTTTTATAGCTTTCTTTATCTGTGCATGTACCAAATATCTTTTTTTCAAATTCTGATATTATGCTGGCATCTTCCGGGGTAATATTCCTGAATTTTATATTCATAGTTTACCTTTCCCCTGCATACGTTCTTCCCTTTCGCGTTCTGCCTGTGGTTTGCGCAGGTAAAAAGGCTTGTGTTCTGCTGCACTTTCATACCTGCCTTCACTATAGTATATAATTCCAAGCATTGCAACAGAAGCAGCGCTTTGTTTTGATATATGGGCAGGTGCAAATGAAAATTCCATGCCTGCCTCTTTTATAATAATATCCCTGTATACATTTGCACCATCCCCAAGAAATAAAACTTCTTTGCCATATTCCCTAAGCCCGTATAAAATATCTGTTATGCCTGTTGCTTTTTGTTCTATAATATTAACAAGCTTCCCATCTTCCATATTGTATGCTGCCGTGTATACCTGGTTTCTCCTTGCATCCATAAGCGGGCATATTATCCCGTTAAAACAAGCTGCCCTGTATGCAAGTGCATCAAGTGATGGTACAGGCACTATAGGTTTATTTAATGCAAGTCCGAGCCCTTTTGCAGTTGCTGAACCAATCCTTAATCCTGTAAATGATCCAGGGCCTGATGAAACTGCTATTGCATCAATGTCTGTAAGTGGAATTTCTGACATTTGTACCACATTATCAACCATAGGAAGAAGGGTCTGTGAATGTGTATGCCTGTTATTTACAGTAAATTCTGCTATTACATTATTATCATCTGCTACTGCTGCCGAAACAGCCATGCCTGAACTGTCTATTGCCAACACTTTCATTTATAAAACAAACCTCCATCTCTGCCAGGCATATATCCATAATACGCTGCCTGTACAATAAACTTTATACAAGGCTAAGTATTTATATCTATAAGCCTGTAATCAAAACCCTTGTCCAGATTTTTAGAAATATTAACTTTAATACAGCCAGAAGGAATTATATCTTCTATAAGGCCTGCCCATTCTATAAGGCATACACCATTTCCAAAGAAGTAGTCATCATATCCTGTTTCTTCCATTTCTTCTGCACTGTTAACCCTGTACACATCAAAATGGTATAATGGGATACGTCCTGTTTCATAAACCTGGACAATAGTAAAAGTAGGACTTATTATAGTTTCTTTTATTCCAAGCCCCGCACCAAAACCCTTTGTAAAAACAGTTTTGCCAGCACCCAGGCCACCATTAAGCAGCACAATATCACCAGGATTACAGTCTTTTGCAAGCAGGCGTCCTGATTCAAATGTGTCTTTTTCACAAAAACTCTCAATGGAACAGCTTTTAATAACATTATTTCCCATAAATGCTTATTCCTCTTTTCCTTCTGCCATACCATCTGCACCCTGGCAGGCTTCTTCTGCCTCTTCATCTTCTGGTTCATAGTCCTTATACTTTTCCATCATGTCTTTTACAATGTTTACAGCTTCATTATAACTGCTGCCACACTGTTTTTCTGGAAAAATAAATGCCCTTACAGGTGACATATAAAGATACATTGCATTTTTAGTGATTTTTCTTTTGCGTAGTTCATGCCATTTTACAAATGCCTGCTGTTCCCCCTGGGAAATTTCTATGCCTTCTTCTGAAAGCCTGTAATGCAGGTCACCACTAATACTTTCATTCTTCTTTACCTGTACACTGGATTTAAAATACAGCATAACTGGCTGTACCACCGTAAATAAAAGGCCCGTTATAATTAATGCCATTATTGTTGTACTGTCAAAATGCTTAAACCTGAAAGCACATAAAGCAAGGCTGCCTATGCTTATAAAAAGGCCTGCTATGCCTGATATTGATGAGTAAGTGTGGTGCATTGTAAACGCAAACAGCTCACCTGCTGTAAGCCTGATATCAAATTCTGCTTCTCTCATAACGCTTATTCCCCTGTACTTTGAATAGTAACTTCCCACTTATTCTCATATGATATAACAAAACAGATAAAAAAACAATCTGTTATAACACAAAATTTACAAAATATATATAAAAACAATATGCTATATTCCATATTTTATGTTATTATACCAGTATAGGACTTTTATCAATGCTACATCTTGCGTGTATGGAAAGGAGCAGGAATAATGGGTGGATTAAATGATTTTACTAAAGAAGGGCTTGAAGCCCTTGTTGAACGTGAGATAGATTTTGAGAAACTTACAGAACTGTGCAGCCATATTACAGATGCTATTGAAGAAATACTTAAATCATGTGGGCTGTATTTCCGTATTTTTTCAAGGGTCAAATCTGTAGAATCTACTGCTGCCAAGCTTCAGCGCGGCAATTACGGCTCTTCCTGTAACCCTAAGAAGATGCAGGATTTAATAGGACTGCGTGTAGTATTGTATTACTATGATGATTTAAGCATATGCAGGGATATTATGGAAAGTACATTCCAGATGGTTGACACATGGTCAAGAAATATATTTAATGCCGATGAATTCAGGGCAACTAAAATTAACGGGGTATTCAGGTATCCTGCTGAGTATTTTAAACTGTATAAAAAAGAACTCTGGAACCTTCCTATTGACACCACGTTTGAAATACAGTTCCGTACTGTGTTCTTTGAGGGCTGGCATGAAATAGAACATGATATGCGTTACAAAAGCCTGCTTTCAGATGACCAGTTCTGGAAAGGAAGCGAAGAACTGTCACGTATGCTTAACTGTATACTTGCCAACCTTGAATTAAGTGACTGGTCACTTGTAAAGCTGTTTGAAGAACTTTCCTATAACCATTATAAAACAGGAAACTGGGAACTTATGCTAAAAAGCAGGTTCAGGATTAAAATTGATGATACAGAAAGCCTTCACCCTGCTATAGTGGAAATATTCAATAAAAATAAGAAAATTGCGAAACAGTTTTTTAAATGTTCACGCCGCAAGCTTATACGCAGCCTGCTTAAGCTTGACCACCCGCATCTTAATTACAACCTTATTATAAAACTTTTAAATGATAATACTGTACAGAACCCGGAAATTGCAGCGGCATGCAGTAATATTGAAATGCCACTTGATGAACACATTTACCATAAAACAACTTTTGCAAGGCTTGAGTCCAATATACTGTTCCATATTGAACTTCCACTTCTCCACAAAGAAACAAGGCTGCTTAAATCAGAATTTAACAATGCTGTGTCAATACTTTATAAATGGGCACGTTTTAAATGCAACCCTGTTTTTGAAGATATACCTGAAGAACTCTCATCATACAATAACAAACTTCCTGGTTACAGCCTTATAATATCATATATGCCAGAAAATATGTCTTATACTATGAAAATACAATATATTGACTGCAAATCTGCCGGGACTTTATGGCATGTACATTCATCAGTTGCACTTTTAGATGATGGCAGGCTGCATTTTTACCATATGACTTCACGTGACATGCCAAGGGGGACTGCACACCGTTCCACTTTCTGCAAACCATCATTTATGCATGACCTTGTTAAAAAGGTAGGGCTTGTTGATATAGAAAGGTTAAGCTGCATGGCACACTTTATTACTAATAATGAGGAATATAAAAATACCCTGGAATTTATTAATAACCCGGAAAGAATGCTTCCAATAATAATAATTACACAAAGAACAGGCATAAACAACAAAAATTACTCTGGGAATAATTTTAAAGACGGGTATGATATGAATTCATTTTATGTAAATGGCACAAGGCTTGCCAAGGTTATTGGAAATTATTCACATGTGTATATGGCTGACCGCTGTATTTCAGAAGAATTTGCAAGGGATAACGGCATAGGCCAGGACAGCCAGGACGGCCGTATATATATATTCTGGCCAGAAAGTGCTGGTAAAGAACCTGATGTATTCACCAAAGACATGATCAGCGATACACATTTTGACTTTAACAGGCTTATATTCCATGATGAAAATATTACAGAAAAAGCTTTCAGGCATAAACTTGTACAAATAATTAAAGACGATAACGTAAGCCATTAAATTATTCTAATTCAACTGCAAGCTTTTTATCATTATTCTTTTTGCCATATTTTCGGGAAACAGTAATAACAATCCTGTCACCTGCATTATGGCTTTTTAAAATGCCATGTAATGCAGATAATGATGAAACCTCCTCCCCGTCTATCTGTGTAATAACATCTGCCACCCTTATGCCACTTGAATATGCCGGTGAACCAGAGTATACAGAAGTAAGGTAAATACCCTTGCTTATATTATGGGCCGATGCGGTTTTCTGGTCTACATTATGCCCTTCTATGCCAAGATATGGTATATTTTTCCCTTCTACTATACTGTTTATAATATCAATTACACTTGATATGCCAATAAATCCTATATTATTATGCCCTGTTGCTTTTTCATATAAATTTGTTACAAATCCTATAACCCTTCCTTTTGTATTAAGTACTATTCCATTGGAATTACTGGTATATAATACATCTGTTGCAAACAATGTAATTATATTATCTGTTACAGGCATTTCAATGCCTGTTTTTATAATATTCCCTGTCATTACAGAATACATTATGCCATTAGGTGCACCTGTAATTATTATATTAGAACCAGCAGGGACACTGATTGTACTTCCAAATTCAGGAATTACAATTTTGCTTTGCCTTTCCCCGCTTACATTCCTTTTTTCAACACAAAAAACTGACAAGCCTGTGTTGCTGTCAGAAGAAAGATAATCTGCCTGTACTGTTTCACCGTCCTGGAATTCTATATCAACAGCCCCTGGTTCTTTTAACCCGCCTGGTGTAAGTATATAATAGTACCTGGCTGTTTCTTTTAAAACCATTCCGCTTAAAACATCTCCTGTATTTCCCTGGCTGTCATTGTACCATGCAGGTTTATCCTTTTTACTAATAATGCTTACAAGTGAAGATGAAAACTTATCACCAACCGCTGAAAGCCTTTTGGAAGCTTTATTATGTTCTTCTAATATAGTCATATCATTGCTATTATAACTGTCTTTGGCAGGGCTGGTACTATTAGCTGGTACTGCTGTATTTTCTGGCACCTGGTATTCCATTGCAGAAATCCCTTTATCCTTTAAAGAAGAACTGCCCCCTGGCCCGTTATTGATATTCCAGAATACAAATCCTGAAACACCGCCAAATACCACTGCTGATAAAACAGTTTCCAGAACCTTTCTTGTAAAACGGATTATATAACTTTTTTTCTGTGGACGTATCTGTTCCTTAATAAACTTATATTTTTCTTCTTCATGTACCCTTGCATATGCTGGCTGCTTTCTGAACCTACCCATAAATAACATTTCCTTTACAAAATTTCTAATATCTTTTCCTTTCAGATACCAAAAATTTAAACAAAATTCATAAAAATCCGTATCAATTTTAGTATAAATGTAACATAAATTTATGAATATTCTATGAACTAGATGTAAAAAAAGTAACAATTCCTTAATTTATATGTAATTTTTGCCAGAAATGCTGGTTGCACCAAAACAAAAACCAGGCTATACTGTTAATAATATAAGGACAAGGAATGAATAAAAATGGAAAATATAATAGAACAGGACTGTTGTTTTGAACAGGATGGTTTCTGGTTCCGTTACCGTGCTGCTGCCATTATTATTGAAGATCGCTGTATACTTATGGTATATAATAGCACAGATAATTATTATTACAGTGTTGGTGGCGGTGTGCACCTTGGAGAAACTTCCATTGGAGCAGTTACCAGGGAAGTAAATGAAGAAACAGGTACTACATACCAGACAGAACGGTTGGTATTTGTAAATGAATGTCTGTTTTCTGAAAATAAAAAACAGTGCCATGTTATAGAATTTTATTACCTTATGAAACCAAAGGGAAGAAAATTATTTAAAAACGGGGAAGAAAGAAAAATACTTTTAGAAACCAAAGATAACCTGCCAGAACGTTTATACTGGATACCAGTTGAAAAACTGGCAGATTATAAAGTATTTCCAGAATTTTTCTGTGAAAAACTGGCCAGCCTGCCAGAAATTATAAAGCATTTTATTTCCGATGAACGCAAACTCCTATGATAGCAGGCCACAGGTGTATAAAAGCACCAATATATACCTGCACAGACAGAATATGTGCAGTAAACATATATGCAACTGTACATATTCTAATCTGGAATAAACTAATAAAACATTTTATTAACTGTGTTAGCAGCTTTCCTCTTTCATGGATAATTGTAATTCTTTCAGGTAATTTGTATCAATCTTTGGTGTTGAACGTTCTTTTAATGATTCATATACTTTTGGTACCATAATGCTCTGGTATGCAGGCCTTATTATTTTATCCACATTTATAAGTTCCTCTATACGGTGTGCGCTCCAGCCTACTATACGTGCCATTGCAAATATTGGTGTAAAAAGTTCCATTGGTATTCCAAGCATGTTATAAACAAAGCCACTGTAAAAGTCTACATTGGCACTTACCCCTTTATATATTGCACACTCTTCACCAATTATTTCTGGTGCTATACGCTCTACCATAGAATAAAGTTCAAATTCCTTTTTCTGGTGTTTTTCATTGGCAAGCATTTCAACAAACTTCTTAAATGCTAATGCCCTTGGATCTGAAATTGAGTATACAGCATGTCCCATACCATAGATAAGCCCGCGCCTGTCAAATGCCTCACGTTTTACAAGCTTTCTAAGGTATTCCCTTACCTGCTCTTCATCTCCCGTATCAGACACACTTTCTTTTAAATCCTGCATCATTTCAACTACTTTAATATTTGCACCGCCATGTTTAGGCCCTTTTAATGATGATAATGCTGCTGCTATTACAGAATAAGTATCGGAACCAGCGGATGTTACAACCCTTGTAGTAAATGTAGAGTTATTGCCGCCTCCATGTTCCATATGGAGTACAAGCGCAAGGTCAAGCACCTTTGCTTCAATGTCTGTATATTTCTTGTCCGGCCTTAACATCCTAAGAATATTTTCTGCGGCTGACAGCCCGTCAGACGGCCTGTGTATATAAAAACTTTCATCACATTCATAATGGTTATATGCATGGTAACCATAGACTGCAAGCATAGGGAACACGCTGATAAGCATAATGCATTGTTTCATAACATTTTCAAGTGAATTATCAGATATTTCATCATCATAAGAAGAAAGTGTAAGAACGCTTTTTGTAAGCGAATTCATAATATCCTTGCTTGGTGCTTTCATAATAACATCCCTTACAAAGTTAGTAGGAAGCCTTCTGTTCTTAGCAAGTACTTTCTGGAACTCCTCAAGCTGCATTTTATCAGGCAGTTCCCCAAATAAAAGTAAATGTGCTGTTTCTTCAAAGCCAAACCGGCCATCCTTACGGAAACCATTAACCAGGTCATATATATTATAACCCCTGTAGAAAAGCTGCCCCTCACATGGCACAACATGGCCATCTGCCATATCAGTTGCCTTAATAAGTGATATATTAGTTATTCCTGATAAAACTCCCTTCCCGTTCTTATCCCTAAGACCACGCTTTACCCCGTATTCATCAAACAGCTTCGCATCAATAGAGTTATTATCTATACACATTTGTATATATTTGCCTGTATAATCCTCCATAAACCTTCCAAAATCATCAACCTTAATCTCTTCCTGCATAATTAATATCTCCTTTCCAAAACTGTTTCCAGGTATTTAACATAATCTTTATTCACCTTGAAGATGTATCCAATACCTCAGCAATATTACTACTAATTTTCTCAGCAATCCTCCTTATTATACGTTTTTCCTCACTGGTAAGGCCGTTAAATAAAATTTCTATAAGCTCTTTCTGTTTTACCTTTACATAATCAATTACAGGAAATGCCTTTTCCTGTAGTTCAAGATGTATGCACCTTCTGTCATGTATATCTGGCTTTCTCTTTAAATACCCTTTTACAATAAGGGCTTCAATCGCCTTTGAAACATAAGACTTTGTAAGATAATGGATTTCAACAATATCCCTTGCTGTATCATACATATCATGTTCTTTTAAAAACAAAAGCAGCTTAATATCAAACATACTAAGACCATAGTCATTCGTAACAGGTTTATATACAACCTCATTTAACTTTTTATATAGCTGGCCATTTAAAAGCAGCTCTAAATGGTCATCCATACAACCACCTCACATTCTGCTTTCTCCACTTTTGAACTGTTCTATAGTGAACATATTTGTTTTATTATATAAAATTTGTCTTTATATGTCAAGCACAATATTTCAAGGTATTTTGGATTTACTAGTGATGAAGTAAAAAATATACTAAAGTATTATGGCATAGAAGATAAATATTCCCTTTTTAAAGAATGGTATGATGGCTATAAATTTGGAAATACAGGGATTTATTGTCCGTGGGACGTTATAAACCAGTGTATCCAGTTTATTTCTGACAGCAATGCTAAAATGAAATCTTATATGTTTTAAAAATTTAATACTGCCTGGTTATCTTCCACCAGCTTAAATAGTATATTTATTAATAATATACTTAAATAGTATAAAAAACTTTAATAGCCAGACAAAACAAAGCATGCATTACCAAAATACACATGCCCTGCTATTTATAGAAAAACATAACCCAAGCCATATTAACAATATGTAAAAACATAATAGCACAAAAACCAGGCTATTTCCATGATTTACCAATATAGTATTAAAGATGTTCCTTATACGCTTTAAGCATACAGAAAAATAAATACTGCTCTTTCTGTGGCAGGGACTGGAACAGTTCTATATATTCTAATGAAAATGGTGGAAGCTCCTGTTTTGAGTATTCCAGCACCTCTCCAATATTACACTCCAGAAAATCACATATATCCGAAAGCGTATCAATACTAGGCTTTGTAATGCCCCGCTCAAGCTGGCTTATAAATCCAACAGATAAATCTGCCTGTTCTGCCAGTTCTTCCTGTGTAAGTTTCTTTTTTTTACGGTAGAAATATATATTCTTTCCTAAAGTTTCGTAATCAATACCCATATAAATCCTCCATGCCGCCCCTGGCAGGCTAAATAATAAATAAGCATAACGTCCACAAATTTTTGTATAATTATTTTTTACGATTTTACAAATAAAAAACAGAAATCTATAGTACCATTTTTTACAAAAAAATTAGTATAGGTATTGAAAATCTATAGTATTAGTGTTAGTATATATAATAATTTATAGTATTGGTATAAACAAGAAATATCTAAAATTATATAGAAAGAGGTGGTTAAAAAAGCAGGTTTTTATAAAAGCAGATATTAAGATATTTTATAACAATAGTATTTAAAAAGAAAGGTGGACTTATATGAAAACAAAATTTAAAACAATACTAGGCACAGCACTTGGAATAGCAGTTTTTGCCATTGCTGTTACCTTATTACCAGACGGTAAAACAGCACAGGCAGCAGAAATAGCAATTGATGCCACTAACTTTCCAGATGAAAATTTCAGGGATTATGTTAAAATTAATATTGATACTGATGGAAATAATATATTATCTGAACATGAAATTGAAAAAATAACATCTATAAATGTACGAGGAAAAACTATATCTAATCTTATGAGAATAGAGTATTTTATATATTTATCAAATTTAAATTGCTTAGGTAATGAATTGACGGAGCTAGATATTAGTAAAAATATAAATTTAGTAAAACTAGACTGTGAGCAAAATGAATTATCTCATTTAGATACTAGTAAAAATATAAATTTAGTTGAATTATATTGTGGTCATAACAAATTAAATAATTTAGATATTACAAAAAATATTGATTTGGAAATATTGGATTGCCAAAAAAATGAATTATTAACTTTAAATATTAATAAAAATACAAATTTAACATAATTAATTTGTTCACAAAATCAATTATCAAATTTATATACTAATAATAATATATTCTTAACCCGGCTTTGGTGTGGAGGTAATAAATTAAAATCTATAGATATTAGCAAAAATATAAATTTAGTAGCTTTACACTGTAGTTCTAATGAATTAATTAATTTAGATGTCAGCAAAAATATAAATTTAGTTGAATTATATTGTAGTGAAAATAAATTAGAAAATTTAGAATTAGATAAAAACATAAATTTAATAAGATTAATATGTTCTTTAAATAAAAATTTAAAAACTTTATATTTAAGTTATAAAGTATATAATACTTTAACTTTAAATATAAGTGACTTGCATAATAAAATAGATACTGTTATATCAAATCTTATAAATATAACAAAAACACATGGAGTTATAAGCGAAATACTTGCAGTAACAGATATTACAAAGCCAGCTAAATACCATTTTTCTAATAGTGAATATAGTGGTGATTTTACAATTATTTATGTTCAAGATGACACACCTGTTACTCCGTCACCTGCCCCTTCACCAACACCGTCTGGTAATTTTACTAAACCAAATTGTACACGTTTGTTTAATGATTATAAGTATACAAATCCTGTAGCTGGCTCTCCTGTTGTTATTTATGGCAATGGCAGCACTTTTAAGACAGGCACTGTAAAAACTACTAACAAGCAGTTTACTGCTTATACAGATATCCTTGCTTCTTACAAATACACTTTAAACAGCAAGGGCATTGTAAAGCCTGCTGCTGGCAAGGTTATTGTGGGAATTACCAAGTCTGATACAAAGCCTTCTGTAACTAAGAATAAGATTGTTGATAAAGAGGCGGCTAAGATAGCAAGGGCTAAGATTAAAAACGGGCAGGTTACAGTAACTGCCACTGGCAAGGAAAAGGGGCTTGTATACTTATGGATTATTGATACAGGGGATAAAGGGGTATCTGAGTGCTGCCCTGTAAATGTCTTAATGGCGCCTAGAAAACTTGAAGTACAGGACACATCAGGAAGTAAACTTAAAAATCCTAAGCTCCAAAATGGCAAAACACTTAATGTATGTGTAGCTGGCATTGCACCAGGAAATAAAAAGACAGATGATTGTACATATACTGCAATTGTAGACGCTAATTTCCAGAATTATATAAGCATTGCACCATCTGGAAACTCTGGAAACCAGTTTACAATTACTGCAAAGGGATTGAAAAATAATAAAAATACAAAAGCTGTTGTTATATTCCAATGTAATGAAAACGGGAAGAAACTTAAATTTGCTTTAACAGTTACACCATAAAATAATTATATATAAACAAAAGACAAATAATACCTCTTCTGCTGGTTTTATATGGAGAGGTATTATTAGCTAAGAAAAAGGATTTTCTTAATAAGGCAAAAAGGAGGATTAAAATGGTTATAAGGTCAAATATGATAGCTGCTTTTGCAGGCAGGCAGTTAAATATTAATGAAAGAACTAAAGCAAGGACTACAGAACGGCTTTCGTCTGGTTACAGGGTAAACAGGGCGTCTGATGATGCGGCGGGGCTTTCTATTTCTGAAAAGATGAGGGCACAGATACGTGGTTTAAACCAGGGTGCAAGAAATGTGCAGGACGGGATTAGTTTCTGTAATACCGCAGAGGGTGCACTTAAAGAGGTACATGCTATACTTGGGCGCATTAAGGAATTGTCTGTGCAGGCGGCTAATGATACATATATTTCTGCTGACAGGGTTACAATTAATGAAGAAATACTTGCATTAAAGAAGGAAATTAACCGGATTAGTGCGCAGACAGAGTTTAATACTTATAATATTTTTGCAACACCGTTTGAAGTAAATTTTAGTGGTGATATTTATGCAGTACAAATATTTGATGCTACAGACGGTGACCCGGAAGACCCTGGCTCATATGGCGGAATTATAGTAACATCAGCTCTTGGACAGGACACACGTGTTTCATGGGACGCTATTAATCCTAATAAGGTTTTTACCACTTTAATATTGGAAATGGTGTTGGAAGTTTTTATGTAAAAGGTTTTGCTTCTTTAGATACCATTAAAAATGGAATTAATGCATGTAATAAAAGATATTCAAGAAAATATATTAATGAATATAACGGATATTATAAAGCACAGGCAATCGATATAAAAGATACTGGAAGCCGCCTGCGTATTACTAATGAATTAGTTAAAGACCTTAATGGCAAAATGGATCTTGATATCAGGCTTAAAGCTGATACAACGGGGATATGGATTGTTAATATTAATAAAGACGGCTCAGACGGGGATGAATTAAAAAATTCCAAAAAAACCTGGGAAGAACTTGGCATTACATCATGGGATTCTAAAAATGATATTTCAGATACTAAAGTATACCACTATATATACAAATCTGATGATAAAGACAATGAAGATTATAATATACAGTTTAATTTTACCCTGCTTGATGAAACAAGCATTGAATCAGTAATTGACGGGATTAATAATGCAGTTGTTTCTGACAGGGATATAGATACTAATGATGTATATGGCCTTACATTTACAAAAGATAATGGCGTAGAAAGCGGAATATTAAAAACATCTTCCTGTGGGATTTCAATATATGATGAAATTGCATTAGGACGTGATTTTGATAAGAAAGAAGAACAATTTGGTAAAGCCGGGTTAGAATATGACAAAGATTCTAATTCATTTGTAATTAACTTTAAAAAAGATGGAAATACCATTGCAAGTTTAAGTTCTGTTTCAGTAACAAGCCCAGATACAATAAAAAATAATGCAAGCCCTTATGAAAATTACCTGGTTGCAAGACAAGTACAGAAACTATTATCAGGCAGTACAGACCCTTCATATCCAACATTAGACCAGGTAATTGGCAAAGATAATATTATACCTGACAGCAAAGTTGTGTTAAACAGTTCTAAAATGAATACAACCGAAAAGCTAAATGGCACTTATTCATTAGCAACAATGGATTTTGCAGGGCTTGGCAAAGACTACCAGTTATATGACCTTTTAGGGACTGGGTTTAATTCAACATGTGCCACATGCTCAAACCATTACAGTATAATGTTTGTTTATGGAAATACTGAAAATACAGCATCAAATGGCATAGGCTATACCAAGTCTAATGATGGCCAGGATAATTATACATTACAGATAGATTTAAAACAAATGCTTGAAAAAGGAATAAATGATGGCGCTTCTTTTGTTAATTCTGTAGTAGATGTAATAGATGAAAGCGGGTTTGATTTCCATTTCCAGCAGTATGCAGCAGATGGCACAAAACTTTATGTATGTGACAACAGGAAAAATTCATTAGGTTCGTTTGATACAAAGCCATATGAAATCGGACAGTGTACTATTGATATACAGGCAGCAGGAGCTGGAAGCCTTGATTTACAATATGTCTATAACCTTAAAAATGATTTAGACCCACTTGCAGAAAAAACTAAAGACAGTAACGGTTTATATGTAGAAGATAATGGAAAACTGGTTTTATATGATGCAAATAATGTATCAATGCAAAACAAAGAAAGATATAATATAACAATAACTAATAATATTACTTCATGGGAGGACTGTTATGATAAGATAATGAAAAATATTGCAGACCAGTCAGAGATTACATTAAGTTCTAAAGATTATGCATATGCAGGCTATTATGCTGATGAAAACCATAACTTAGCAACTGTTTCTACCTTTGATTTCCATATAGAAGATAATAAAGGTTTCTGGATACAGGCCGGCGCAAATACCGGGCAGGGTGTTATTCTGGAATGGGATAACTTTTCTACCTATACACTTGGCATAGGAAGTGATAACACACTTACACAGAAAAGTGCAGAAAAACTTATTGCAAATGCAGATAAAGCCTCTGAAGAAATAAGCTATATGCGTAGTATTTTTGGTGCATATACAAACCGTATGGAACATATATATTCTATTGATACAAATACATCAGAAAACTTACAGTCCGCAGAATCTAAAATACGTGATGCAGATATGGCAAAAGAAATGGTTAATTTTACACTTGAAGATATATTATCACAGGCAGCCCAGTCAATGCTTGCCCAGGCAAACAGAATGAGGGACGGGATATTACAGCTTCTACAATAACTAAGAACCTCATTTCTGCTTTGCTTAATGATGTTAAAATTTATAACAAACAATAAGACATGCAATACAAAAATATTCATGCCTTATTGTTTGTAGAAAAACAACAGCCAGATTAACAATATATAAAAAACATACTGACACAAAATCCACATTATTAATAAAATTCCTAAATATATTATCAAATACGTTTCTTATATAAATATAATTTAAGCATATAGAAAATACATGCAACTCTTTACATTATTTTATTCCGTAATGATAAATATTTAACAAATTTATTTGTCATATATTTATTTGGTAAAGTATATTTTGTAGTAATACTGTCCAGATAAATAATATGTTTCTTTTCTAAATTATTACTAAATTTAATTTTCCCATGCTTTGATATCATAATAATATTTTCATCAAAAAGTTTATGATGATTTTCACATAACCAAATACCATTGTCACCACTAATTGCATGTTCTAATTTTTCTTCAAAAGATAGCAAATTTGTTTTTTTAATACTAGCAACGGGCCAAATATGTGCACCTTGGATTATTTCAGGAATTTCACACTCACATAATGCACATTTTTTTGCTCCTAACCTATTAAATAAATTGTAAATATACCGTGGTGAACGCAGACTATTATTTTCTAATAATAGTTTCTTTTCAAGTTGCATATCCGTTGGAACAATATTTATTTTTCCCATTTGCCTTATTACATTTAATGAAGTTACAGGTAATTCTTTTAAATTTTTTTCTAATACTTCATATAAATTAATAATTTGGTTCTGTTTTGCCAATAAAGAAATAGCATAACATATCATACTTGTTTCATATTTATTTGCACCATATGTTTTTCCATATATATCAATATTTTTATTACTACTTTTGGTAATATATGTGGAATTATTACTCTTATTATGCTCTGAATTAACATATCTTGAAAACATTATATCCTCTATCGATATAAAAGCATTTATTTTTTCTCCAAGTACTTCTTCATTTAAAAATTCAAAGCCTATTGTTTTCATTAAACGGTACATTAAAATCAAATAATCTGTTTCTATATTTCCATTGGCATCTAAAAAATAATAATATAGTCTTTTATTTTTATATGTGTTTAAATAAAACATGTTAAATGCTGTTGGAACGCTTTGGACACTTGAATTTCTACCAGTTATATCTTTTTCGGAAAAACTTATGTACATAACCTGGCCTTTATATTTTAAAATTGCCAGTCTGCCTTTATTATATGTAGAACTTATAAATTCATCACAATAATTATTATCCACATAATCATAAGAAAAATCATTCATTCCTGTAATACGGAAGCATACATCTCTTAATACATCTATAGTGACAAAGTCTTTAAAATATTTCCCAGTTTTTTTTGATTTTTGCAAATTATCTTTTATAATAAAATGTGGTTTGTTATAATTCATAATTAATTATTAATACCTCCTTTCTGCGGCTGCCAGATATGCCAATAATATCACCTAGTTCTATAATCTTATAATTATTAGAAATTACCCAGTTAACCAGGTTATTATTTTTTTTTCCTTTATGTTCCATAACATAAGATAACATAAAAGGAATGTTCTTTTTAGTCAATGTATCCGCATAATTAAACAATTCATTTTCCAAATTATCATTCCACCCATTAAATCCTCTTTTACCATCATTATAAGAACTAGTAGTTAATTTGTATGGAGGATCCATATAGACAAAAGTTTCATTATCTATATAAGTATCTAAATCTGAATAATCATAACATAAAAAAATATAATTTTTTTCTTTAATTACACGTGAAAAACTAATCATTTTTTCTAATACTTTATCATTAAACCAACGCATCCCTACAGGATTATTAAATTCATGGTGTCCATTAAATCTGATTTGCTGCTGGTAGCCATATAAAATTATTGTATATAATAATTTTACATCACGTTTATCTTTTGGCAAATTATTATAATATTCCCGTGCTTTGTAGTATGCCTCTGCATTAGACTTTTCTAATCCAAACTTATTAATCATCTTTTTTATATACTTTAAATATTTATAGATATCATTAATACGAAATGATTCTACTAGTTCTTTTACAAAACAATTTATATCATTATAAACCACTGTTTCAGACGAAATATTAATCCCAACATTAAACCCTCCTCCAAAAGCATCTATAAACTTAGTAAATTTAGGAGGAGAGTATATATTAATACTTTTAACAATTTTTGCTTTACTTCCTATATAATTCAATGGTGATTCATATTGTATATTCTTTTTATCCCTCATTTCAACAAAAAACAAGTATTCAAAGTGCTCTTTTGTATTAGCTGATTTCCAGTTTTGATACTTTTTATATGATATTTTTTTACATAAATATGTTTCAGGTTTTCCATAACGCTGCATAGAAGCCTTTATAAAATCTTTGGACATAAAACCATCATTGTTATAACTTAACACAACATATTTTGCTTTTGTTTTAGCAAGTATTTTATCGAATAATATATTTGCTTTATATTCTTTTGACCAGTCTGAACGCATTGGTGCTGTACTCCTTGAACCAGTAACTTTACTAATAGCAGGATTATCATTAAGAATTAGTGTTTCTAATAAATGATATTGTGTACCATATTGGTTCTGGGTATAAGGAGGATCTAAATATAAAATATCGCACTCTATATTTTCAATTATATCTTCTATTTTTGAATTATAAATTATAACATTTTTGCATACACATTTTTTGCTATCAACTTTATCAAAAAATATAGGTTTTAATGCCCGTGTATCCCATTTTTTCAGATATGCACCATATACACCTGCCGTATTTGAAACATCTGAAACTGATTCAATTAAACAAGCTAATAAATAATGATATTCATCTAATGTTAATAATTTTTTCTCCCACCAGTTTTCTATCTGGTTACGGAAATAATCAATTTTTCCTGCATTTTCTTTTGTAAAATACATCCGTTCAGAATAAGCCGGACAATAATTTTTATACATAAAACCATAACAAATTTCATCAGAATTATTGAGATATTCAAATGGATTAAAACCTAATTTTTCAAAAGTACATGAATTTGCACATAATTTTCCATGTGAATAAACAACAGACCATAAAAGATTATCATTAATTATTATTGTATCATAATATTCTTTAAAATAATCTGCAACTGAGCCAGAACCACAAAATGCATCAAAAAAAGAAAAATTTTTATTTATAATTTTTTTATCTTTAAAAATATTATATATTTTCGATACAATAGTTTCTTTATTTCCTAAATAACGCATTGATACTCTCCATTAATTTATTGTTTGTATATAATGTTTAGCCAATATAAATTATAAAATTTCACAAATACTTTAAAAAAATTTCCTCTATAAATATTAAAGTTTAATTTGTATAATATAATATCACACAATTGGAAAAAAAATCAATCATAATAATAAAAAAGATTACTTAACCAAACAAATAAACAAATGAAATAGCACACAATTTTTTACTCTCCTATAAGCAGTGTCCTTGGTGTATTTTTCCTGGTTTTTACTGCCATAAGGCATACTGCCACAAATGTAAATAATATAAGTAAAATACCTGCACAAGTATTAAATATGGCGGAAACTTTAAATGTGCATTTTACTATCCCTATACCCTTTAAGAACAAAGCCATAAATGGGTTAATAACCATTGAACCAGCAATAATCCCAGTAATAACTGATATTATTACAGCAGGCATAAAGCTTATGGCTGTCTGTAATATAAGCTGCCCTGTTGTGTACCCAATAGCTTTCATAATGCCATAATCACGCTTTTTATTATTAAGCATTGTCCTTACAAGAAGGTACATTACAAATACAGTTACTAAAAGGCTTAATATAATAACAGCTATTACTATGGTTTTTACAAGTAAAATGTAAACTGCACCTGAACCATCTATTGCTGCTTTAATATTAACAACCTGGTTTACGCTGTTTCCAAGCCTGTCTGAAATTTCTTTATTGAACTTGTCGATATTTATGCCATCTTTAAGATTAATGTAATAACATTCACTTAAAAGCACACCCATGCGTTCATAGCCGCTGCGTGTAAGCAGGCAGTCTTTGCCAAGGTTATTAGAAAGCTGTGTAAATCCTGAAATTATATATTCTGCTTTCTGGCCCTCTGCTTCCAGTGTAATTTCATCTCCTATTTCTAACCCTTCCTCATTTGCATACTTTATAGCAACTGCTGCTTCATTATTATATTTTGGAAACCTTCCTTCTATACATATATTCTGGTTATTAAATTTTGAAAAATCATCGGACAATGTTGCCATTAAAACAATACTGCTTTTATGTGTAACCTGTACTGTATTATAAAGGTAAACCTTTTCTACACGGTTGTCATTTTCCATTATACTTAGGAATCTCTTACTTTCATCTGCATTTACAGCAATAGCTGAATCTGATGTTTCACCAATAATCATATCTATAAAAGGTTTTGTATCTTTAATAACATTTACAAACATAAGCCCTGAAAATACAAGTACAAGCGAAAGCACAAGCATTGTAATGCATATTGTGATATTCTGTTTAACCCCTGAAAATGCTGTCTTAAGTGCAAGTGCAATATTTACGGGTGTATGTGCGCTTTCAAGTGGTACATGGTTACGCTTAAAATTATGTGTCTGTATTCCCTGGCGTATTGCAACTACAGGTTCTATTCTTTTAATCCTGCGCGATGAAAGCCATACTGCAAAAAATACAGTTCCTGCAAGAAATGCAACTGCAATTATAAAAGGAACTGGCAGGAATTTTATTTTATATGGTATGCCAGTCTGTGAAAACATCAGATTATTTATAGCAGGGAAAAGCACATAAGAAACTAAAGCACCAATAACCGCAGTTATAAATGTTACACTAAAAAACTGCAACAGAAGGGCAAAAACTACCTGCCTGCTTTCATAGCCTTCTGCTTTTAACACACCAATGTTTTTCATGTTTTCCTGGATATAATTTATTACATTGGAAGAAATTACTACAAATGTAATAAGCGTTACAAGAAATGCCATTGTACTTATAATGCCTGAACATATCATTTGTGAAATATAACGCGAAGATGATACAAGTGCATAAGAATTGCTGGCAGTACTTACTTCTGGGTATTGTGAAGCAATCTGGTTTTTAATTGATGTTTCAAAATCTTCACTTTTTGTTTTATCCTTTATCCTTATTGAAATAAAAGAAGATTCTTTAGCCTGCCCATTCTCCTGTAATTCTTTATATTTATCTTCTGTAAGCACAAACATACACATGGAGCAGTTATGTGAACCTGCCATTATACTATTTATAAAGCCGCATATAGTATAAGTTTTGGTATTATTTCCAATCTTTAAAGTAATTTCCCCGCCTGGCTTTATATTTTTATCCGCAGAATAAAGCATTGGAAGGTATATGCCACTTTTATAGCTGCTATCTTCTGTAATTTCAATTTTTTCCACTTTACGTTTTAATGCTTCCTGTTTATTAAGAAATATAAAATTTGAGCTTACTTCACCATCATTATAATCAAAAGAACCTTCTTTAACAAGTGCACCATCTATACTATACTGTTCTGTACGTTTGTCTTTGCCAAGAGTTTCCGAAATAAAGTTTTGTACTTTGCTGTTATTGCTGCCAAGTATAAGAGTTACATGCCCTGCATTAAGTTTATTATGGTAACGGTCAAAATTACTTTTATAATCCATAGACAGCATAAGCCATAAGTTTAACATTAATGCTGCAAAAAACACCAGTACAATAATTGATATGGTCTGCCCCTTGGCTTTGCGGAAATTAGCATGTGCAATAATAAAATATTTTCCCATAATATCCCCCTTTACCAGCCCATTTCTACAAGAAAACCTGACAGTTTTTCATGCCGTTTTTTATCTCCATGTTTATACTTGCCAAGGTTACATTCCCCAAGGACAGTCCCGTCTTTAATATATAAAATCCTGTCCCCGCGCCTTGCAGAACGCATATCATGTGTTACCATAACCACACTCTGTCCCTGTTCATTAAATTTTGTAAGTGTATCAAGCACATCAAGCCCTGTCTTTGAATTAAGTGCGCCAGTTGGCTCATCAGCAAATAATATTTCAGGGGAATTTATAAGTGCACGGACAATTCCAGCCCGCTGCGCTTCCCCTCCCGAAACCTGCGCCGGGAATTTTTTCTGTGTTTCTTCAGGAATATCTACAGCCTTAAACAATTCTTTTGCACGTTTTACAACTGCTTTTTTGTCCTTATTTACAAGCAGCCCTGCACAAAGCACATTATCCATTATGCTCATGCCATCAGCCAGGTAAATCTGCTGGAATACAAAACCACAGTGCCTGCGCCTGAATACAGCCAGTTTGTCAGGAGTTAAACCAGATATAACCTTTTCCCCAAATGTAACAGTGCCAAGTGAAGGCGTATCCATGCCAGAAAGTGCATATAAAAGTGTAGACTTGCCTGCACCACTTGCCCCCATTATTACAGTAAAACTGCCTTTATAAAGCTTTAAATCAATGTTCTTAAGAACATGCTGCAAAGCCCCTCCGCTAGAAAAAGACTTGCTTAACTTTTCAGTTTTTAAAATTACTTCTTCCATAAAAAACCTCCTGCTGCCCCTTGCAGCCTGAATTAATATTTGCACGTCTTATTCTACCTTGGCAATCCTTAAATGTCTTTAGGAAACCCTTAAATAATCCTTAAATAAAAAATCTTTTAATGATTAGTAATTTACTTCCAATGGTTCCCTATTCTGGCTATAATAATATTATGGTTTTCTATTTCATCCCTTCCCCAACAGAAATAAATCCTTTGGTTGCTGTATTTTGTAAACAATTTTGTATGTGGATTAAATAATCAGATGCTGATACAGTATTCTTATCTGTCTGTTCATAAAAGTCTTTTGGAACAAAGAACTTGTCTTTTAATTTTATCTTATTTATAATTTTTTCAAATATGAAAATATCATCTATTGTTATATTGTTATAACAGTCTGATGGCAATAAATAAAAATCTATTTTACACATTTTCTCATCTCCAGTAATTCCTTTAAATCCTGCCTTTTCTGGTCAAAAAAACCTTCTGGCCACTCTTCTAGTTCACCATTTTCTTTTGTTTTTATATTCTTATAAAAATTTTTGTGGTTACTTCTGCCAAAAAATATTGTTTTCATCAAACTACATTTATTTAAATGTGCAAGCTGTACACGGCAGCCATCAATAACATGTTCCACTATGTGTTTCCATAATAACCTGTACCCCGGCAGCAGCAATATATGCAAGAAACTTTCCTATTGCAGACTGGCTGTATGGATGAAGGTGTGCTTCTGGATTTTCAACAAGTAAAATACTGTTTTCCCCCATGCTTGCTAAAAGTGCCTGTACAATAACAGGAAGTACATAAGATATACCAAAACCTGTTGCTGTTGGAAAATAATAATCTCCTGAATTTTTGAATTTTATCATTGACATATTTTTTTCTGTGTCAACCATATATTGCAGTGATGTTTCTGGAATAACTAGCTGGAGCCATTCTTCACAGTTAGCCGAAAATCTCGAAATAGGTGATATTTTTAAACTGCCTGGTAATGATAACCTTGGGTCTAAACGCTGCCGTTTATCCATTTCGCTAATAATATATCCTGTATATTCACCATAAGTCCCTACATAATCATTACATTCACTATTCATTCCATATACAATTCTAGGTCCGGTACGTTCTGCATTTAAATAATAAATACCAGTTTTTAAAATAGATACTGGCACTTCTAAAGCCTTAAGCATTTCATCACAGTTACACAACCTGAAAGATGTTTCATCAATATCATCAAGACAACAGGTAACATTATAAATATTAGTTCCATAGTCTTGCATATATAATATTATCTTCATTTCCTGTCCTTCAAAATTCTCAGATATAATACTGCCAGGAAGCCCAAGATTAAGTCCATAAATATCATTTGTTTTTACATATCTTTTACTAATATTATGAAAACTTTTAACAGCAAACAATATTGCTTGTATAATACTTGATTTTCCAGCCGAATTTCCTACTGTAAGTATTGTTATCTGGCTTAAATTATCTTCAAATCTTCTATGGCACTTAAAATTTTCCAGTTCTATATGTTTAATCATCTCTGCACCCCTCTTCCAATACTTTGCCTGAATAAATAAAATTACTTTTAACTTTGCTTTTATCACCAGTTGAAGTAGTAATAGAATTAAAGTACTCTGTATTGTCCAGGTTTTTAGCCAGGATATGTAAAATATTCTTACTGTACTTTTGCAAAACTTGTACATTATATTTTTCTGCCATAATAAGCACTGAAAATGAAGTAAATAATGATTTGTTAATATAATTTCTTGATGCCAGTTCTATATTATTGCCGTTTAAAACAATTTTAGTAAAACAATACTCACCAAAGGCACTATAACAGCGTTTCATTGCTTCATCAAATTTTTTATATATTTCTGCAAACCCTTCTTTGTCCATTTTATTTAAATTTTCTATTGCCTCATCAAGCATAAGTGTAACACTATTATAATTATTTATAAGTTCTTTTTTTTCATAATCATATAACTGGCTAAATGCATAAAACCTTAATACAAGTTCTTGTGCATCCATACGTTCATCTTTTACAAGTTTTCTTGTTGCTTTAAGAAAGTTTTCATTCTTTGTGCTTTCTTTTAGAAATGTCCTTACTTCCGGTTTACAGATGGCATTTCTCATTTCTTGTGGGTTTAATTTCATTCCACCAGTATTAATACGCCTGAAAATATCATATATAACCTCTTTTGGCGAGCGCGCATCCAGGACATTTGCAGCCACCTGTGTCCTGAATATCCTTTGCTGGTATTTTATATCAATATCCTTAAAATACTTTCTGTTACAAGTATCTTCAAGGTATTCTAGTCCAGTTAAACGAAACTCATTATTTATAAATTCATGTATAGTTGCAAGACGCTGCTGGCCGTCAATTACCTGGAATCTGGTATCTTCATTTTCATAAAAATAGAAAACTGGAATTGGTATCCTTAACATAAGTGATTCAATAAGCAATGATTTTCTCGTATTATCTTTCCATACTTTATTTCTCTGGTATCCTGGATTTAATTCCATTAAACCAGAATCAATTAATTCCATAATGTACTTTATAGACAACATCTGTTGGTCAATGCGTATTTTATCTGCATCAAAAGGAATTTCTTTTTTATATTCTGTATCTTCATTGTTATCAGATTCCATCTCATATTCTAAACCAGCAAATTCAGATTTTGCTTTTTCAAGAACATCCTCTAATTTGTTTTCTATATTTCCCATGTTATCTACACTCTCCTTACTTAATTCTTTTTAATAAAATATATATATTATATACTGTCATATTTTACAAGTCAAATGATATCCACAATCCACATTCAAGAAACCAAAAATTGGACACAACTTAAAGTTAAATACTATTATTTAAAGCTATACTGACAATAACCTTTAACCCGTTCTCCCCATTGCCGGCTTTAAGCCCTCCCTTCATTCCATTCATAAAATAACTGGATATATAAAGCCCGAGTCCTGCTCCTTCAATGCCTGCTGTGTTTTTGCCGCGCCTGAATTTTTCCATAAGGAATGGCAGTTCTTCTGTGTTTACGCCTCCCCCGTAGTCTTCAATACTTACTTCCAGGCTGTTCTTACTGGTATAAGCATTTATATCTATTTTAGTTTTGGCATATTTATATGAATTTGCAAAAATATTATCAAATACCTGCTGTAAACGCAGCCTGTCCGCATATAAAAGGCAGTCCGGGATATAAAAGGCAGAGGCAAGTTCCATATAATCGGAATTTATAAGCATTTCTTTTACTTCCCTGCTGTCTATGCATACAGGTGTTATGCTAAGCTGTTCCAGTTCTTCCAATGTTGCAGTAAAAAGGTTAGTTACCAGGGTGTTTATCTGGTCTGCTTTATATATGATTTGCTGGTAATTTTTTAAATCCTGCCCGCTGCCAGTTAGTGCCATGCCTAGTTCAGCCACTGCTTTAATGCTTGCAACAGGTGTTTTAATATCATGCGAAAGCTTGGCAACAAGCTCTTTTTTACTTGCATTTGCCTTAGCTTCTGCCATATGTGCCCTTTTTAGTTCAGAACGCATAATATCAAAACTTTCTGTAAATGCACCAAAAATATTCTGCCTGTCCATTTCAAGCGGTATATCAAGGTTGCCGCCTGCAATGCGCTCTGCGAAATTTTTCATTTTATAAAACGGGTTTATTATATTACGGTTTAAATAAATAATATATGTTATACATATAACAAACTGTAAAAATACCGCAGACAACACTATAATAAATACCTTATGTTTCCAGGACTTTATTATGCCTGCACTTTTATTATAAATAATTACCTTTCCTGCTGTTTTTCCTTCCAGTTCTATATCAAGAATTGTATCCCTGTGTATTACTGCCTGGTTTATGCTTTCACTAAGCCCGTTTTTTGTTTTATATAAAATTTCCCCGTTCTTTCCAAGTACAACATAATCCTGGCCAGTGCTGTCTTTATAATTTTCTATGCTGTCCCAGTTGTCCATTACTGAATGTACTATTTCATTAATAATAACTGCATTCTGCCTGGTTTCTGCCTTCTGGGCAGCAAAAATAACCAGCATTATAATTTCTGCCATAAAAGCAAATACAATGCTGGTCCGGAAAATATGTTTTTTCATTGTCCTCCTCCAGTAAATTTGTAACCACCGCCCCATACAGTAGTAATATAAACAGGGTTTCCAGGTTCAGGCTCTATTGCTTCACGTATTTTGCGTATATGTACATTAAGTGTCCCGTCACCTGTAAATTTATCTTCCCATACATTTTCAAATAATTCCTGTTTAGGAATAACCCGGTTTTCATTTTTAACAAGGTATGATAATAACTTAAACTCAAGCTGCGTAAGTTTAACAGGCTTTCCCTCCACTAATAACTGCATTGCGTTAAAATCAATTACAAACCTTTCTCCAGAATATTTTGTATAATTATTGCCATTCCTGTTTCCGTAACGTTTAAGCACTACTTTTACTTTGGCAAGCAGTACACTTAATGAATAAGGTTTTTGTATATAATCATCACCGCCAATCCCTAATGCAGCAATTTTATCATCATCACTTGTTCTTGCAGAAATAAATAAAATAGGTATATCTGTTTTTTTACGTAATTCCTGGCATAATTCAAAACCACTTCCATCTCCAAGGTTTATATCAAGCAGTATAAGCCCTGCCATATCCTGCTTAAAAAAATCCTGGCAGCTTGCAGCACTGTATACAGCGGCTGTTCTAACCCCAAACAGGTTAAAATATTGTGCTGTACTGTCTGCAAGCATTTGTTCATCATCTATAATAAGACAGTCATACTTCATTATTTCCTCCTTTGCAAAACTTATTTATAATATATTAGCCATGAAGCTTTTATCTTAAAACCACAGGGTAAACAGTATTGCCAAAGCCAGGTATATATTTCTAATCAAACAATTCATTAACTGAAAGGCTTGCATTTTTATCTGTAAATGTATGCCCGGGATTTTTAACGCTTACCCTTGTTCCTGGAGGCACTGATTCTGTTATAAATGCATTGCCGCCTATAACTGACCCTCTGCCAATTACTGTTTCACCACCAAGTATTGAAGCACTTGAATAAATTGTTACATTATCTTCTATTGTAGGGTGTCTTTTTATATCACGCAGAAGCTGGCCGCTTCTTGTTGAAAGCGCACCAAGCGTCACACCCTGGTATATTTTTACATTATTTCCTATTATTGTGGTTTCCCCGATTACTACACCAGTGCCATGGTCTATAAAGAAATATTCCCCAATCTGTGCGCCAGGGTTTATATCTATTCCTGTATGGCTGTGTGCATACTCTGACATAATACGTGGGATAAGCGGCACATTCATTTTGTAGAGTTCATGTGCAATCCTGTATACAAATACTGCCAGAAGCCCAGGATAACAAAATATTATTTCCTGCTTTGTCTTTGCAGCAGGATCACCATTATATGCTGCTTCCACATCTTTTAAAAGCATATTCTGGATATTTCCAAGGGAAGAAAAAAACTTTGTGCATATTTCTTCACACTCTGCTGTAATATCTGCTTCAGGTATATTTTCCTCTGATACCTGTATAAATGCTGACTTTACCTGGCATAACAAATCATCATAAAGCTTTAGTATATTATGCCCTACAAAATAATCCGGGACAGTCTTTCCGAGGTATTCATCATCAAAGTAACCTGGAAACATAATTTGGCGCAGCCTTAATATTATATGTATTATACAGTCCCTTCCAGGCATACAGCACCCGTTTTTAATATAAAAAAGTTCCTCACTTTTATAATTTTGTGTAATCTGTTGTACAATCCTGCCAAGTTCCTGTTCTGAAAACATATAATCTTCCTTTCCTTAATAGCCCTGGTATTTTAAAACCTGTGCCAGTCCTAAATACCATAATTATAATATATATTAAATTCTATAATAATACCACCAGAAAAAGAACTTCTAAAGCACTGTTCCTGATGGTATTTTTTACAATTTAAGTTTTTAATTCCATTATGCCCTTACAAGTGCACCAGCATCTATAATAAGGCTTATGCTTCCGTCCCCAAGCTGTGTACAGCCTGATATGCCGTTTACTTTCTTAATATATGAAGGAATAGGTTTAACTACTATTTCCTGTTCCCCTACAAGTTTATCTGCAAATATTGCAAGGTTTTTATCTTCATGTGTAAGCACTACTACAATTCCGTCTTCTATATTGTCAACTGCCCCGTTAAGGTGGTAGAACTTGTTAAGCCTTATAAGAGGATAATATTCTTCACGTATCATTACATATTCCTCACCATCAGGCTCAACTATAAGTTTATCACTGGAAAGCCTTATAAATTCTGATACACTATTTGTAGGTGATACAAAGTTTGTATCTGCTACAGAGAATATTATTCCATCTATTATAGCAAGTGTAAGAGGGATTTTCATAGTCATTGTCGAACCTTCACCCTGTACACTTTCTATATCAAGCATACCCCCTACATCTTGTATGTTTTTAACAACAACATCCATTCCTACGCCACGTCCTGAATATTCAGTAACCTGTTTTTTAGTTGAAAACCCTGGAAGTGTAATAAAGTTAAATACTTCTTTGTCTGTAAGATCTTTTTCTGAACGGTTGCCAAGAAGCCCGTTTGTCTTTGCTTTTGCAATAATGCTTTCACGGTTAAGCCCATGTCCATTGTCTGAAACAGAAATCCATACCTGGCCGCCTTCATTTTTGGCTTCAAGCACAATTCTTCCTTTTTCAGTCTTTCCTGCTTCCACACGTTCTTCATTACTTTCAATCCCATGGTCAACAGAATTACGTATAAGATGCATAAGAGGGTCGGATATATGCTCAATAATATTCTTATCAACTTCTGTATCTTCACCAATAACTTCAAGTTCAATGTCTTTGCCAAGTTTCTTAGATGTATCATATACAATACGGTTCATCTTCTGGAATGTATTTTTAAGTGGCATCATCCGCATTGCCATTATTGCATCCTGGAGTTCAGAAGTAATTTTTGATAATTGTGCTGCCGACTTCTGGAAGTTTGAAAGGTCAAGCCCTGGCACCTTTAAATCCGGGTTTTGTAAAACTGTTGCTTCTGCAATTACAAGCTCCCCTATTAAATCCATAAGCAGATCCATTTTTTTGATGTTTACGCTTATAAAACTCTGTGCTTCACCTTTCTTTGGTGCCGGGCGTCTGGCTGGTGCTTTTTTAGCTGGTGCTTCTTCTGCCTGGCTGTTTTCCTTCTCTGCGGCTTTTTCCTTTTTGGCTGTTTCTTCTTTTACTGCCTGTGGTTTCTGGCTGTCTATAAGAATTGTCGGTGTTTCAACAGGCGCTGTAAGGACTTCACCTGCACTTGACATAGGTGCTTCTGCTTCAGCACAAAATTCAAGAAATTCTTCACTTGTACACTCATTAATTTCTATATTTTCTATGCCTGCACTTGAATTAACAAGTTCCATAATCCTGTCCGGGGTTTCTGTAGTCTGTAATGCAATCCTGAATCCAAATTCAAGCACTACATTTGAACTTTCCGGGTTTGTAATTATATCAGCTGGGGTAAAAAGTATATCCTCAGCAATCCCTTTAAGTGAGTTTACAGCCATATATGCCCTTATATTAGCCATATCAAGATTTTTCATATAAGTTATGAAAATACTGTAAAACCTGCTGTCTTCTGATGCAACAGGGGCTATATAAAAATGCGGGGTTTCCTGGAGCGGCCTTTCTTCTACAGGTACAACTGTTTCACCCTGTACATTTCCCTGTATCTTATCAAGGAATACACTAAGCCTGTTAATAAGTTCTGTTGAATCCCCGTCAGATTCCTGGCCATCTTTAATTTTTTCAAGTTCATTTGTTATAAAATCAGATACTTCCAGTACATCATCAACAAGTTCTGCATGAGGCACATTTTCAGGGTTATTCTCCCTTATAAAATAAAACACATCCTCGAGTTTATGTGATAATGTAGCTATATTCTGGTACATCATAACAGCAGATGCACCTTTTATAGTATGCATTATACGAAATATTTCATTAACATTGTCCTCGTCAAATTCGCCTGTATCCTTGCTGTCCAGGCAGATATTTTCAAGATTTTCAAGGCCCTGTTCTGTTTCAAATATAAACATGTCCAGCATGCCTTCTGTAATCATATCGTCAGACATTATTTACTCCTTTCCATAGTAAAAGCACAAGCCCCTAAGCTTTAACCTTATGGCATAAAGCTTAGAAACCATTTTCCGCCAGGCTTATTATGGGATTAGTTCCAGCTTTCTTAAAACACTTTCAAACTTTGCCTGGTCTATAGGCTTGCCAGCATATGCGACACAGCCAAGGTCAAAAGCTTTGTTTACATTTGCACCTTCATTCAGCGCTGTTGTCATAATGATTTTAGCTCTTTCTTCTTCAGGTATTTTTCTTTCCTGTTCAATATCCCTGATAGCTTTTAAGGCCTGGTACCCGTCAAATGCTGGCATCATTATATCAAGGCATACCAGGTCATAAGGTGTTTCTGCATCAAGCGCCATAAGGTACGCATCTACAGCTTCCATTCCATCAACTGTGACATCACACTCACCAAATTTTGATAAAAACTTCAGCATAAACTTCCTGCTTGCAAAATCATCTTCTGCGATAAGTATTCTCATAATTGCCTCCATTCCGCCATATGGCATATAAGCATATGGTACTATAAATATAATTTACCCTGTATGTTAAGGTATTGAATTAAGTATATTATACACCTTTGCTGCAATATTTTCTAGTGGTACCTGGTATTCAACAGCACCAAGGTCAAAAGCCACTTTTGGCATCCCATATACAACACAGCTTTTTTCATCCTGTCCTATTGTATGTGCGCCTGCCTTGCGCATTGCACTAAGCCCAAGTGCACCATCACCACCCATTCCTGTAAGTATTACGCCTACTGCATTGCTTGCAGCAACAGATGCAACTGAATGGAATAATACATCTACTGAAGGACAGTGCCCGTTTACTTTTTCACCCGCTTTGCACTCTACACGGTATACATTCCCCGATCTTACAAGCCGCATATGTTTGTCACCTGCTGCAAGAAGGATTTTTCCTCTTTCAAGTATATCACCATTTTCAGCTTCTTTTACAGCTACCCTGCACTGGTTATTCAGCCTTTCGGCATACATCTTTGTAAATCCAGGCGGCATATGCTGTACAATTACAGTTCCAGGTATATCAATATTAAACCTGCGTACTACATTGTAAATTGCTTCTGTGCCCCCTGTAGAAGCCCCTATTGCAACTACTTTATTTGGGTACTGCCTTCCTGTAGAATTTACTTTAAATTCTTCTGCTGCTTTATACCTTCCTACTTTTACTGTAGATGCAATTTTTATCTTTGTTATAAGTTCCCCCTTAATCCAGGCATTCATTTTCTCAGTATTCATATTCTGTGGTTTATCAACAAAATCTACTGCACCGTTTGCCATTGCATCAAAAACAGCCGAATTAAGTGAACTAATCATCACTGTAGGTATAGGATGCTGTGGCATTAGCTTTTTAAGAAATGCTATGCCATCCATTCTTGGCATTTCAACATCCAGCGTCATTACATCAGGTTCATAACGTATAATCATGTCCCTTGCCTGGTATGGATCTGCTGCCGTTGCTACTACATGAATCATAGGGTCACTGTCAAGGATTTGTGCAAGCATATTCCTAAACAGTGCTGAATCATCAACAACCAAAACTCTTATAGGCCTCATATAAACCTCCATGCCGCCTGCGGCGGCCCAAATAGAAATTTGATAATATATCTGCTTATAACAGTCCTTACATCTTATAAATAAGGGCTGTTGTTTATCCTGTTTTATTTCATGTAAATTGACGGCTGCACATACCGGAATGGTGTAGCCACTTTATCAATGCTTTCTGTAGTGCCTATAAACAGGAAACCACCTTTTTCCATATGGGTATAAATCCTGTTTAAAAGCTTTGTTTTAGTGTCTTCATCAAAGTATATCATAACATTGCGCAAAAAAACTATATGGAATAAACCTTTAAACTTAATTTCGTCCATAAGGTTAAACTGCCTGAATACCAGTTCTTTTCTTAATTCTGCTTTAACCTGGTACTCTTCATTTGAAATACGTGTAAAATACTTTCTTTTCCACTTGTCAGGCAGAGGCGTTATCTGCTCTGCAAGATACCTGCCTTCCATTGCATGTTTAAGCACTTTTGTTGATAAGTCTGTTGCAAGCACCTGGGTATTCCAGCCTGGTATCATTCCAAAAAACTCTTTCAAAATCATTGCTACCACATATGGTTCTTCACCCGTTGAAGCCGCCGCAGACCAGACCCTTGCATCTTTTTTACTGGCGGCGCTCTGTTTTATCCAGGGAAGTGCAACCTTCTGCATATATTCAAAGTGTACTGGTTCCCTCATAAAAAATGTATGGTTTGTAGTAAGTACATTTATCATATTAACAGCTTCTTCACCGTCTGGGTTCTTCTCTACTTTGGCTATATATTCACTGTAACTTTGGTACCCATTTCTTAAAAGGTAATTTTCAAGCCTTCCTGCTATTAAAATCCTTTTTTGTGACAAATTAATCCCATATTTCTTATGGACATATGATACAATCCATGAAAATTCCCTGTCTGTAAGTTGCATGTTCCACCTCATTTCCGCTAAACCAGTTTAATATTACATATATACAACTGAATAATCTGTTTCCCCGTTTTCAATAGCTGTCATAACAATATATGTAGGCCTTCTGCCATCCTGCCTTGGCTTTGACAGGCTGCCAGGGTTTATAACTGTTATTTCTGGTGATTTATCCACCATAGGCTCATGTGTATGCCCAAACATTACTATTTCTGCCCCGTTTTTCTTTGCAAGAGCCTTCATAGTATCTATTCCCCAGTTGCCTCCATAAATATGCCCATGTGTAATAAATGCCTTATGCCCTGCTATATCTATAATCTTTGCATTCTCTAAACCAAACGGGTCACAATTTCCTTTTACAATTTCAACAGGACAATTTACAAACTCCCTTATAGTATCAGGGCTGCACATACAGTCACCTAAGTGTACCATTAAATCCAGTCCTGTTCCCATGGCAAATATAGCCTTTTTAAGATTTTTATTATTTCCGTGGGTATCACTCACAATTAATACTTTCATAGACATTCACAATATCCTTTCTTCTGTAAGCTTTTTATGCATTGCCCTTAAAGCCCTTCCCCTGTGGCTTAATAAATTCTTTTCTTCTGGTTTTAGCTGTGCTGTTGTACAGCCCTTTTCAGGAAGGTAAAACACTGGGTCATAACCAAAACCATATTCCCCTTTTTCTTCATATGCAATAAGCCCTTCAACTTTACCTTCTGTAGTAATAACCCTGCCACCTGGAAATACACATGCTATTGCACATACAAACCTTGCACTTCTCTCATCCCCTTCTGCATCTTTAAGCTGTTCTATTATATAATTGTTCTTAATAGTATAAGGTGTATCCTCTCCCATATACCTTGCAGAATAAATACCAGGTGCACCTTTAAGGTAATCAACTTCAAGCCCTGAATCATCTGCAAGCACCATTAAACCTGTAGCTTCTGAAACAGTCTTTGCTTTTATTATTGCATTTTCCTCAAATGTAGAACCATTTTCTATAATATTAATACCCCGTAAACCTGCATCTTCCAATGATAAATATTCTATGCCATCTCCTGCAAGGATTTCACGTATTTCTTTTATTTTATCCTTATTACAGGTAGCAACAATAATTTTTTTCATTCAATAAATGCCTCCATTATCCTTTTATATTAAGCGCCCTCATTATTCCTTTATATATTCCTTTTGCAACCTTTTTCTGGCCGCTTTTGCTTACTATATATTTTAAGTCTGATTTATTAGACATATAACCAATCTCTATAATTGATGCTGGTACATTTGAATGATGCATAATATAAAGCCCCTCCCGTCTTATAACCCCGCGCTTTTTATTGTTTACTTCTTCTGCTACGCTGTCAAGAAGGATTTTTGAAAGTTTTTTATTACTAAGTTTGGAATTAAGGGGTTCCCTTGTTGAATACAGTGTTTCCACACCATAAGGTTTCCCATAAACTTTCCCGTTATCTTTCTCTACTGAATTACAATGTATGCTGATAAAAAGGTCTGCCTTAAGGTTATTAGCAAGGTTTGTCCTGGCTGCTTTCGTTACTTTCTGGTCACTAAGACGTGTATAATAGGTCTTTACATCTGTCTTATCCATTAATTTTTTAAGCTCATTAAGTACCAGAAGGGTATATTTCTTCTCATGGTCACCCTTTGCTGAAGAAGTCCCTTCATCAATGCCTCCATGCCCTGCATCTATAACTACTATTTTATTATATATATCCCTTGGCCTTGCAAGTGAAATAAAATAACTTTTATCTGTTTCATAAAGCACTGGCTCATACAAATGTTTTGTCTTTAATTCAAGCACTATCCTGTATTTCTTTTTCTTTATAGCAAAATGCCTTGTATTAATGCTTTCAAGAATATCTTTCTTATTTTTCTTTTTAATATTTCCTGTATATTTTTTACCATTATTATACCTGGCAATATATTTTTTTTCCAGTTTTTTTAATGGTACACCATCAATAAACAGGCGGATACTGCTTTTCATATAATCATCAGCCAGATATATTGCTGTGCCTGATGGTACCACAGATTTTGGTATTTTAATATATGTGCTGCTCCTTGTTTCAATAATTTCCTTATCTGCCCTTACAGGCACTGCATATGCCTGGGCTTTTTCCTTTTTAATTTTTTTAATCTTCTTTTTTACTTTTTTACTGGCAGTGGCTGGCACACTGCTGTCCGCCATAACTTCTGTACTGCTGTCATTTATAACCCCATGTGGGCGGAAAACAGAAAATACCAGCACAATTACAAGAAGCAGGGCGCTTTGTACTGTAAACTTCCGCCATTCTTTCTCTTTCATAGTTACCCCGTCTTAAGTGTATATATTAACTATAGCTTAATAATCCTCTGCCCTGTAATAATATAAACCTATAAAATATGCACCAACTTGCACAACACTATCTAGTATACAATATATCTTGTTTATATGCAACTTTTCCTAATACTTTAACACATCCGTTTCATAAATTTTTAATTATGCGTCAACAAAAGATAATTTATAGTTATCCTGCGTTGGAGGTTGTATATGCTAAAGGTTGTGTACATGCAGCAGTTTTATATATTTTTTGTAGCAGGCACGTTCCCACTACAATAGTGCACGCAGCAGTGCATAGGGTCTGTAAGACTACCAGACCCAAGCACTGGCGGCGCTATAGTGCCTTTTACAAAAAATATATAAAACCGTCTGCATGTTACTACGTTCCGTGGGAATTAAAAGTTTTCTTACTTGTATTTTAACTTTTTGATAAAATTTTATATTTGTCTGGAAGATTCTTATGTCCCATATAAAATGTATTTTTGTGCTGTTATTAAACGTTGTTACGTATACAAGTGCAACACAATGCCATTAAGACAGGAAAATCCACAGGAAATATTTCTATAAACTGCCAAAACGTATATTACCTGGCAAGTTCCAAATGTGCTTCCAATGAACAAGCTGTACGCAACCGCCGGTGTTTAAGCCCTGTCTTAAATGCTTCAAAGAAGTTTTTTCTTTGAAGCATAAGGGCTTTATGCACCGCTGCGTGTAAGTCCAAGCGCAAGCGGGCTGTTCATGGGACACTTTGGAACTGCCAGGGCATAATATTTTAACAGGTATGTTTCCTAAATTTTTTTATTATAAATTTATGAAACATTTTTCTATTGATAATACAGTGCAAATTAGTGTATTATATACCCAGGGTGTGCCTGGAATTGTAAAAATATCCATAAACTGTGCAAAATAACTAAATAAACCAGAATAGGGAGTAATGTATTTATGAATGAAAAAGCTTTGCATACTTTAGAATATGATAAAATTATAAAACAACTTGAAAACCTTGCATTTTCACCTATGGGCAAGGAATATTGCCGGCACCTTATACCATGCAGTGACAGGGAGCAGATTATAGCTTCACAGCGTGAAACTTCTGATGCACTGACACATATCCTTACACAGGGTGAAATATCGTTTAGTGGCATTTCTGATATACGTCCTGCACTTATGCGCCTTAAAGCTGGTGCAATACTTGGGGCTGGTGAACTGCTTGCAATATCTGCACTGTTAAATACGGCAGGGCGTGTTAAAAATTTCTTCCGCCTAAGTGCTAATGAAGACGGGGCTACAGGTGACTGTTTAGATGAAAGATACCAGCTTATTGAACCCCTCTCCCCGCTTATGCAGGAAATAAGGCGCTGTATACTTGCAGAAGATGAAATTGCAGATGATGCAAGCCCAGGTCTTTTACAGACAAGGCATAAACTTAAAGCAGCAGGAGATAAAATCCATGAACAGCTTGGAAGCATTTTAAACGGCAGCAGCAGGGGAATGTTACAAGATGCAATTATAACCATGCGTAACGGAAGGTACTGCCTGCCAGTTAAAGCAGAATACCGTTCTTCCTTTAATGGCATGCTGCATGACCAGTCTTCTACTGGCTCTACACTTTTTATTGAACCTGCATCTGTTGTAAAACTAAATAATGAAATACGTGAACTTGAAATAAGGGAACAGCAGGAAATTGAAAAAATACTTGCAGAACTAAGCAACCAGGCAGCAGAACAGGAATTTTTCTTAAGCCAGGACTTTAATGTGCTTTCAGAACTTGATTTTATATTTGCCAAAGCAATGCTTTCTAAAAAGATGCATGCAACTGAACCGAAATTTCCAGAGGAAGGCTATATTGATATTAAAAAGGGACGCCATCCGCTTATAGACAATAAAAAGGTAGTACCTATAGACTTAAATGCCGGCAAGGATTTTTCACTTCTTATTATTACAGGCCCTAATACCGGTGGCAAAACTGTTTCACTTAAAACCACGGGGCTTTTTACGCTTATGGGGCAGGCAGGGCTGCATATACCTGCATTTGATGGTTCATGCCTTAAAATATTTAAAGAAGTATTTGCAGATATTGGTGATGAACAAAGCATTGAACAGAGCCTTAGTACATTTTCTTCACATATGTCTAATACGGTTTCAATTCTTGATAAAGCAGATAATGAAAGCCTTGTGCTCTTTGATGAACTTGGGGCAGGAACAGACCCGGTAGAAGGTGCTGCCCTTGCAACCGCTATTTTAGCAAACCTTAAGAAACGTGGTTCTATAGTTGTGGCAACTACACATTATAGTGAGCTTAAACTTTATGCCTTACAGACACCTGGTGTAGAAAATGCCTGTTGTGAATTTGATGTAACTACCCTGCGTCCTACGTACCGCCTTTTAATTGGAATACCAGGTAAAAGTAATGCATTTGCAATATCATCAAGGCTTGGGCTTTCTGATGATATAATAGAAGATGCAAAAGTACATGTATCGTCTGATGCAAAACAATTTGAAGATGTTATAAGCAGCCTTGAAACAACAAGGGCAAACCTTGAAAAAGAACGTTTGCATGCTTCTGAAAACAGAAAGGAAATCCAGGCCCTGAAAAAAGAACTGCGTGAGAAAACAGAAAAACTTGAAAACTCTAAAGAACGCATATTGCAGAATGCTAATACAGAAGCAGCAAGAATACTTAATGAAGCGAAGGAATATGCCGATGAAACTATACGTAAATATACAAAATGGGCACAAAGTGACAAACATATACGTGAAATGGAGGCACAGAGGGCAGATTTAAGGAATAAGCTGGATAAAAACCAGGCAAAGGCAGCTATACAAAAAGACAGGCCAAAACAAAAAGCTGTCAAAGCTTCTGACCTTATTACAGGTTTAGATGTAAAAATAATTTCATTAGGTTTAGAAGGCACTGTAAGTACCCTTCCTAATGATAAAGGTGATTTATTTGTACAAGCAGGGCTTTTAAGGACTAAGGTAAACATTAAGGATATAGAACTAATAAAACAGGCAAAAGAAAAAGAAAGCAGCAGCCGGAAGAAATCAGGAAGTGGCAATATAAGAATGGATAAAGCTTCCTCAATCCACCAGGAAATAAACCTTATAGGAATGACTGTTGATGAAGCAATGCCTGTACTTGGCAAATACCTTGATGATGCATACCTTGCACATATGGCAAATGTCACTGTTATACATGGCCGTGGTACTGGTGCACTAAGAAATGCTGTGCATAACCATCTTAAACGTACAAAATATGTTAAATCCTTCCGCCTTGGTGAATTTGGTGAAGGTGATATGGGTGTAACCATTGTTGAATTTAAATAAATTTATAAGACCGGAGTAAAAATAATGCTTGAAAAACAAAAAATTTTAATTGTTGATGATGATGAAAATATTGCGGAATTAGTATCGCTTTATCTTACAAAAGAATGTTTTGGGACAAAGATTGCCAATGATGGTGAAGCTGCACTTGCGGCAGCAAAGGCATACCAGCCTGACCTTGTCCTGCTTGATATAATGTTACCAGGAATTGATGGTTATGAAGTACTTAGGGAACTTAGGAAAACTTCTTCAATTCCTGTTATCCTGCTTTCTGCAAAGGGTGAAACATTTGATAAAGTGCTTGGGCTTGAACTTGGTGCAGATGATTATATTATGAAGCCATTTGACTCCAAAGAAATGGTTGCAAGGGTTAAAGCTGTGCTGCGCCGCTTTACTCCTGGAAAGGCTGTACCAGAAGATGACGGGCTTCCTAAAGAATGTGTTTCATTTCCTGGGCTTGTTATTAACCAGACAGACTATTCTGTAACATATAATGGAAAAAGAATTGAAATGCCGCCAAAGGAATTAGAGCTTTTCTACTTCCTGGCATCACATGCTAACCAGGTATTTACAAGGGAACAGCTTTTAGACCATATATGGAGTTATGATTATATTGGTGATACACGTACAGTTGATGTGCATATTAAGAGGCTGCGTGAAAAGTTTAAAGACCACCCTGCATGGGATATTAAAACAGTATGGGGGATTGGCTATAAATTTGAATACCAGGGAAAACGGGGTATATAATTTATGAAATTTTCACTAAGGACTAAATTTTTGCTGTCATATGCAGTTATTATAGTAACATCACTTATAATATTAAATACTTATGGAGTTTCGCTTGTATATGATAAAATACTGGACAAAGCTAAAACTTCTCTTTATAATGAAGCCAGCCTTATTTCAGAAAAATACCTGGCGGGCCCATATATTACATCTGGAAGTACAATGATTGCATTAAAACATTATTTTTCATCAATGCAGAAAATAACAGAAGCACGTATAATAGTGACAAGCCCTGACAGCCGGATAATTATTGATTCTGATAAATCGTATAACAGTGAAGGGGAGTTTATAAATAATTATGATAAAAATTTCCTTTCATACCAGACTATAACAGAAACAAATATAAGCAGCATTTTTCCTGGAAAATCGGTTGCAGTAATTTACCCTGTAACTGAATCAATGGAAACACTATATTACATTATACTCTCCAGGGAATTAAAGCCTTTGCAGAACCAGGCAGTACAATATACAGATGCCATAGTGCTTTGTTATATTACATTTACTACAATTATTATGGTAATATTATTCTATCTATATATACAGACTGTTATCCCTGTACAGTTAATGGCAAAAGCTGCCAGAAAATATGCAGACGGCCAGTTTGACTATCCAATAACTGTAATTCCTGGTAATGAACAGTCAGAACTTGCAGGTGCAATAAAGTATATGGCAAATAAAATGTCAGATATGGATAACTACCAGCGTAAGTTTATAGCTAATGTATCACATGATTTCCGTTCACCACTTACTTCTATAAAAGGTTATACACAGGCTCTTTTAGATGGCACTATACCACCAGAAATGCAGGGGAAATACCTTGATATAATACTTTTTGAAACAGAACGCCTTTCTAAACTTACAAGCAGCCTGCTTACACTTGGGCAGTTTGAAAATGGCAGTGTGCCAATGGATATTTCAACATTTGATATAAACTATGAAATAAAAAGGTGTTCTGCTGCATTTGAACAGAGGTGTACTGAAAAACAAATTTCACTTGAGCTTACATTTGAAGCAAAAAGCCTGATGGTACAGGCTGACCTTAGTAAAATCGAACAGGTTATACAAAACCTGGTTGATAATGCAGTTAAATTCAGCCACCATAATTCAGTTATTGAAATACACACTGCAAGGCGCAATACAAAAGCATTTGTATCTATTAAAGACCATGGCATAGGCATACCTAAAGACAGCATAAATAAAGTATGGGACAGGTTTTATAAAACAGACATTTCACGTGGAAAAGATAAAAAAGGAACAGGGCTTGGGCTTTCAATTACAAAGGAAATAATAGAATCACATGGTGAAAATATAAATGTAATAAGTACAGAAGGCGTTGGGACAGAATTTATATTTTCACTTCCAGCACCAGGTTAAAAAGGACTGGCACCCGGGATATATGCCAGCCCTTTTTTATTAATTTACCAGGGGATCATCAAATATTACTTTAATCCTTTTAAATAAAGCCTTATACAATACTGGTATTACTACTATTTGTGCCATAAACATAAAACATGCCTGTGGCGCCCTTACCTGTAATATTCCTGCAAACGGGCTTCCATACAATATTGATATCCAGTAACCATTAAGCACCATGCTAAATGCAAAATTATTAATAGCCGCAGCACATATTATCCTTGGCATTGAAACTTTTTTATAAAGAAACAGCCCCCATACAATTCCTGTAAAAAGTGCTGTAAGTGTCATTCCTGGGAAATATGCCCCGGCAGGGAATATTATTGCGCCAATAAAATCAGCTATTGCCCCCGCTAACCCTGCCTCTATGGGGCCAAGCAGTACTGCTGTTACCACAAGTGGCAGAAAACCAAGGCTTATCTTTATATTCCATGTCTGTATTGAAAGAAACCTTACAAAAATTATATTAAGTGATACCATTAATCCTATTAGTGCAATACCTTTTGCAGAAATCTTCTTTTTTTGTGACAGTGCACAGAAAATAACAATTATTGCTGCTGATACAAGTATGTATCTTGAAATATCACTTGAAAAAACAGTTTTAATTAATTCCAACATAGCTTCATGTCCTTTCTTAAATGAATGGAACAGATAGCAGAAATCCAGTAAAATTACTGGAAACAGCAAAAAGCACCTATAAAGAGTACAATCCCGGAATAAGTGCTTTTTACCCATTCTGACAGCGGATGCGGTGCCACACCGCAAGACTAAGCTTTTCGTCCAAAGGCAACTTCCCATCCTTTGGCACTTAACGCATGGCATCCTACTCTGTTCATAATTTATATATTTTTTTGCGATGTCATAAAAAATTATATGCCGTAGCTTACCCTTGTCCCAAGTATGCCGGCTACTTCATATTCATATTCATCAATATCCTTCTGCATTTCAAATGCTTCTTCTATGTCTATATCATAAACATGCCCGTTCTTATATCCTATAAGACGGTTCTTCTTTCCCTGGTCAACCATATCAACAGCATACGCACCCATAACAGATGCTGTTACACGGTCGCGTGCTGTAGGGCTTCCTCCACGCTGTAAATGCCCAAGTATTGTAGCACGTGTTTCAATTCCTGTAGCCTTTTCAATATCCTTTGCAAGCCTGTAGGAATGTCCTATGCCTTCAGCATTAATAATAATCTGGTGTGTCATTCCTGCTTTGCGGTTCTTTTTAATCTGCTCAATTAACATGTCATAATTATTATCAAATTTTTCAGGAAGTAAAATCTGCTCTGCGCCATTTGCAATGCCGCACCATAATGCTATATAGCCTGCTGAACGTCCCATAACTTCAACAACACTGCACCTTTCATGTGAATTTGAAGTTTCACGCAGGCGGTCAATAGCTTCCATAGCTGTATTAACAGCAGTATCAAAGCCAATGGTATATTCGGTATATGCTATATCAAGGTCAATAGTTCCTGGTATGCCTATAACATTTACCCCGTATTTTGAAAGGTTTTTAGCTCCTGTAAACGAACCATCACCACCAATAACAATAAGGGCATCTATCCCAAGTTCCTTACATATAGCGGATGCTTTGCGCTTTCCTGCATCTTCACCAAATTCCGCACTTCTTGCAGTAAATAAAAATGTACCGCCATGCTGGAGTTTTTCAGAAACATCTGTAAATGACATTAAACTCATTTCTTTTTTAAGAATACCATTATATCCTCTTCTTACCCCGTAAACTTCATAACCCCTTGCAATTCCTGTACGTACAACAGCACGGATAGCAGCATTCATTCCCGGGGCATCACCACCACTAGTCAAAACTGCGATCTTACCCTTTGATTTGCTCATTATATTCCTCCATTTCTTCCATATAACACGGAAATCCAATATGTAACAGCATATAGTAATATTCCCAAATAGTATTATAATTTACAACGTTAATTATTCTATTCTTATTTTATAAGTTTTTCAATATATTTTTTCCAATTAGCTTTTTTTCATTAAAAATCTACAAAAATCAAAAAGTAATTATGTGTATATTTAACTAACACGCACTTGTTTTTAAACACTTTTTTCTATATTAATTTACCTTTTTATAAACTAAAACTACTCCCATAAAAGCCTGTGGAGTTCCCCTTCAAGCTGCATGCCATAAAACTGATTCTGGCGCATTGCTTCATATAAAACTATGGCAACTGAATTTGAAAGATTTAAGGAACGTATATTTTGGCCCATTGGAATCCTTACTGCTGTTTCCTTAGAATTTACAAGTATTTCTTCTGGTATTCCAGCGCTTTCTTTACCAAACATTATATAACAGCCAGGTTCATAATTTACTTGTGTATAATTTTTCTTTGCCTTTGTTGTTGCCATATACATTTTTTCTGCTGCTACAGGGTTTTGTTCAAGAAAACTATTATAACAGTCATATATTGTAAAATCTAAATCTTTCCAGTAGTCAAGCCCCGCCCTTTTAAGCATTTTATCATTAACTTTAAAGCCCATTGGCTCTATAAGATGCAGCCTTGCGCCTGCTGCTAAACATGTACGCCCTATATTACCAGTATTTGCTGGAATTTCAGGCTCAAGTAAAACTATATTAACCATTTTTTAACCAGGACAGGCAAAATTATATATCAGCTTTTATGCCTGTTAATAAACCTTTCTAAACGTTCTAATGCACTTTTTAAATCCTCTACTGAATATGCATAAGATATTCTTAAAAAACCTTCACCACAACTGCCAAATGCTGTCCCAGGCACTACAGCAAGCTTTTCTTCTGCTAAAAGTGCCTCTGCAAATTCATCAGATGTCATGCCATACTCTTTTATACATGGAAATACATAAAATGCACCAAATGGCTCAAAACATTTAAGTCCCATTTCACGTAGTGATTTTATAAGGAACTTCCTGCGCCTGTTATATTCATTCCTCATATATTCCACACCATCATCACCATTTTTTAATGCTTCCACTGCCGCATACTGGCTTGTAGTAGGCGCACACATTATAGCAAACTGGTGTATTTTAAGCATCTGGTCTAATATAACCTTTGGCCCGCATGCATACCCAAGACGCCATCCTGTCATTGCATATGACTTTGAAAAACCATTTATAACAATAGTCCTCTCCTTCATGCCAGGAAATGATGCTATTGAAACATGCTGGCTGCCATATGTAAGCTCAGAATATATTTCATCTGAAAGCACAAATAAATCATGCTCTAAAACAACTTCTGCAATTCCCTTTAAATCCTCCTCTGTCATTATTGCACCTGTAGGATTATTAGGAAAAGGCAGTATAAGTATTTTGGTTTTATCTGTTATTACCTTTTCAAGCTTTTCTTTTTTAAGCTTAAATTCATCTTCTTCCTTTAACTCTGTAATTACAGGCACACCATTTGCAAGGACTACACAAGGTTCATAGGAAACATAACTTGGCTGTGGTATTATTACTTCATCACCATCATCAAGCATTGCACGGAGTGCACCATCTATAGCTTCACTTCCGCCTACTGTCACATATATTTCACCTGACGGGTTATAACAAAGCCCGAAACGCCTTTTCTGGTACTCTGCTATCTCTTCTTTAAGTTCTTTAAGCCCTGCATTAGAAGTATAATAAGTCCTTCCCCTTTCAAGGGAATAAATGCCTTCTTCCCTTATATGCCATGGTGTGTCAAAATCTGGTTCACCAACTCCAAGTGAAACCGCATCTTTCATTTCACTTACTATATCAAAAAACTTTCTTATGCCTGAAGGCTTAATACCTGTCACTTTTTCTGATAACGGGTTTCTCATGGTGTAACCAACATCCTTTCTTTGCCATCATGTTCTTCTTCTATAACAATTCCATGCTCTTTATACTTTTTTAATACAAAATATGTTGCAGTGCTGTTTACATATTCAAGTGTAGAAAGCTTCTCTGAAACAAACCTTGCAACTTCTTTCATGCTTTTGCCCTGTATTAATACCGTAAGGTCAAAACCACCTGACATAAGGTAAACACTTTCTACTTCTTCAAACTTATATATACGTTCTGCAACTTTATTAAAACCCATGTCACGCTGTGGCGTTACATTTACCTCAATAAGTGCTGTAACTTTCTCATGGCTTGTATTATCCCAGTTAATAAGTGCCGGGTATCCACAGATAATCTTATCATCTTCCATTTCCTTTATTTCACGTTCTATAGTTTCTTTATCTGTGCCAGTCATAGCTGCAAGATCTTCTGTTGAATAACGGCTGTTTTTACTAATTATATCTAAAATTTCTTTTTTCATAAATAAAAATACCCATGCCTTTCCAGTGCCCACAGGCACAAATTCCAAACTCCCGTTTTGTAAGAGTTGTGAAAAAACTTTTGTATATAGTTTTTTACACTATCCTCATAATATTCTTATATATTAAAGACTTGAAATGAAACTATAACTCCCAGTAATTATACATTTATAACCTTGTAAAGTTCATCACTAGCGGCCGGGCCAAGATACCTTGTTTCACTGCCATTAACAATAATACGGTTGTTTCCTTTAGCTGCCCTTCCAATAACTGCTGCTGGTATTCCGTTTTTATTAAGCTCTTCCACAAGCTGGTTTCCATGTAAGCAGCCTATTAAAAGGCTGCCACTTGAAATTAACATATAAGGGTTTATATTAAAAACTTCACAAATTTCAACAGTTTCCTGTTTTATAGGAATTTTACGCAAATCTGCTATTATTCCCGTACCTGATGCCTCCCCAATTTCCCATAATGCCCCAAATATGCCTCCTTCTGTAACATCATGCATTGCTGTTGCACCATTTTTTGCAGCTATCATTGCTTCTGGTACTATTGAAATAAGGTTTTTAAATGACACTGCCTTTTCTATAAGCCTTTCTGGAAGGCTTTTTCTTAAAATGCCTGCTTTGCTTTCTGCAATAATGGAAGTGCCCTCAAGCCCTGCCCATTTAGTCATAACAATTTCATCCCCCGCAGAAAGGCCTCCTGCCGGTATAAAATGGTTTCTTTTTACCTTGCCGGCACATGTTATATTTATAACAGTTTTATTTACAATTCCAGAAACTTCTGTATGCCCTCCCATTATCTCAATGCCAAGCCCGTCACATGCATGGCTTATATCTTCCATAATTTCCTTTAAATATGCTTCCTCTGTCCCTGGAGGCATTATAATGCTTACAAGCACGCCTGCTGGCTCTGCCCCGCTTGAAGCTATATCATTAGCATTAATATGGACAGCAAGCCCTCCAGCCCCTTTATCTGCCCCTGTAACCGGGTCAGTTGAAAATACCAGGATTTCATCTTCACCAATATCTATTGCACAACAGTCTTCACCAATTCCAGGATAAGCAGTTATTTCATTCCTGTGGTGGTGTATATATTTAAAAACCGACCTTTTTAATATATTTTCAGGAACTTTCCCAATATCCATATTATTTCCTCCTGTACTGCCATAAATACCTCTTTTTAAACTTCACCAGGATCTGTATCTTCATCTAATGGTTCCTCTGGATTCTCTATAACCTCTGGTTTTTCTGTGGCGGCTGGTTCTGGTTTTTCCTCTGGCTGTGGTTTTTTAGTTGGCTGTGGCTTTTTGGTAGCCTGGGGTTTTTTGGTAACTTGTGGTTTCTTTGTTGGTTCTGGTTTTTCCTCTGGCTGTGGCTTTTTTGTTTCTTCTGGCTCTTTTGAAACCTCTGGTTTTTCTGTAGCAGGTGCAGGTGTCTGTACAGTGCCCTGGTTACCTACTGTTACATACTGTGGTTCTGCATTATATGTGCTTGTATTAAGTTCTTTTCTCCCTTTCTCCTTGCCATTTATATATATTACTTTCCAGAGTTTCGCCCTGTAGCCTACATGCGCTGACTGTGTAACTGCCCTGTATGAAGATGGCAGGCTTTTATCTTCTGTAATAATATCTGCACCTGGCTGGATTGTTTCAAGGATTTCTGGAACAAACTCAATTTTACGGTTCTTTGGCCTTGTTTCCTCTCCATATATCTTAAAACTTAAAGTGCCCCCTGAAGCATCTGCCCTTATATATATTGGCACATCTGTATTGTTCTTAAATTTAAAATCCTTGTAATTCCCTGAAATTGCTGCATCCCTTGATACAGCTACATATGCAACCACCATTGAATGTGGTGAACGTTCAACTATCTCAAGTTCTGCATTAAGTACAGCATTATAAAGTGTTGTAGATACCTGGCATACACCGCCTCCAATACCGTCTACTACTTTCCCGCTTGAATATTCTGGTGCAGACTGGTACCCGTTCTCCTCTGTGCGGTCTTTAATAACTTTAATAGTTGAAAATACCTTGCCAGGGTAAAGTATTGTACCATTAATATACTTTGCTGCAGTCTGTACATTATTAGCACGTGCCGCAGTTGATGTGGAATATGTTGTAGAATAAGTACCTATCAGATCTTTACATCTTGACACAATCTTATGTGTATACTTAGGCTCTGTAATTTTTACAACAGCCTCAATTTCAACAGACTGGTCTGTAATATTGCCATCTATTGCTTCCACAATTTTATCAACTGTTTTCTGGACATTTAGTTTAACCCCTGTGCGGTCTTTAGTAGCTTTAAACTGGCCATTCTTTTTATACCTAAGCCTTGAATTTTTTGCACTTGCATTAAAAATGGTACATTTTTCCTGTACAAACTTTTCTGCCATGTCTTTGTCAAATGTATAATTTAAAGAATATTCCATATCCTCTTTGGATACAGAACCAAATGCACGCTCTATAAAATTTCCTGACTTTCCAACTTTAAATGCTTCAGGTACATGGCTGTTACCATCATATGAAAAACCAAGCTCCCCAAATGTAGTGTCAACAGTATTATCATTAACCATTATCTTTACAGGACGGTTTAACATATCACTGGCATGGCGGTTTATGGCTTCCTCTGCCTCTTTTTCTGTCATCCCCCCTACATTAATTCCATCAATTTCCACCCCTTCATACATTACATTATCATCACTGGAACTGGCTCTGGATACTACATTTACTGTAATTGCAACTCCTGCTATAACTATGCAGCCAATAATAAAAATGCCTGCCAATATTTTATTTTTTCCTCCCATAATATCCACCTTTGCTTTAATCTTTAATGTATTTATTACTCACTTTAAACATCATGATACATGGAAATTTTGCACAGAATCAATTTCCAAAAACAACCATATTGTCTATTTTATCACATATGAGCAATTAAACAAGCCAAAAATTACTAAAACATTTGACTTTTTTTAGTATATTATGTATAACTTAATTGTAACATAACAAAACCTGCATAAAATTATGCAGGTCTGTAACTTAAAAAACTGAACCAAGCACCATAGGGACAACCATTGCAATAATTACTATAATACAGATTACTGCTGCAACCTTACGCTGGTTCTTTTTCCTGAAAAAGTCCACTGCACTTTACCTCCAATCCCACTGGCAGAATTTAACATACGAAAGGATGATAATATATGCCTGTTTTATTTATATGTTTTATTGTATTCATATTGTGGTTCCGCGTCAAGTCCAAACAGGCGGATAATGCAACAAATAATCCAAAGGAAGAGTTCCTTAGAAGGGAATATGAAGCCAATTTCACACGTAAAAAGGATATATCTGGCCTTAACTACCTTATTGTTCCTGAAAATGCACTTCCATTTACAGAAACTACAGATAAAGAAGAAAACCGGTTACAGGAAGAAGCCAGAAAAATTATGTCAGGCAAAATGCTTAACCTTTCAGGTATATCCAATACAGACCTTAAACTGGAATATGGGCATGCAAACCTTGACCTGCTTTCTGAATATGACCAGAACTTTAGTAATTTCCTGCGCTGCCTTGACCAGTGGGGAAACTACCTCTATGCCAAAAAAGAGGATAAAAAATGTGCAAAACAGGTACTTGAATATTCTGTATTAATTGGAAGTGACATTACAAGGACATATACAACACTTGCAGCTATCTACCTTGAAGAGAATGAACCTGGTAAAGTACAGCCCCTTATTGATAAAGTAGAAGATAGTAACTTCTTTATGAAAGACTCCATAGTATTAAGGTTAAAAAAACTGGTACAGGAATTTTAATTAATAATAGTCAAGCGGATATTCGCAATCCGCATTGCCTGCAAGCAGGCATTGGCTACTT
>CAJUJY010000022.1 GCA_910586555.1 uncultured Lachnospiraceae bacterium | reverse complement strand
TGCTTACTTGAATCTTCCAAGATTTGTGAGATTTTTGAAAATTGATTTCCGTGCCTTGCTACTATCCCCCTGATTTCTTCTTCCAGTTTTACAATATCTATCTTTTCTCTTGTATCTTCCTGTTCTACATAAGTAGATACAGAAAGGTTATAATCCTGTTCTTTTATTTTATCATATGAAACAAGCTTTGCAAAGTAATCTATATTTTCACGTTTAATAAATGCATCTGTTATTTTATTAATATTTTCTTCTGTTAGCTTATTATTATTTGTAACTTTTATGTATTCGTTGCTTGCATCAATAAAGAGTATGCTGTTATTGCTCCTGTTTTTTTTCATTACCATAATGCATGTGGCGATTGATGTGCCGAAGAACAGGTTGCCTGGCAGTTGGATAATACAGTCTATATAACTGTTGTCTACAAGATACTGGCGGATTTTCTGTTCTGCACCGCCACGGTACATAATGCCTGGAAAGCATACTATTGCTGCTGTGCCATCTGTGGCAAGCAATGAAAGGCTGTGCATTATAAATGCCATGTCAGCCTTGCTTTTGGGTGCAAGTACACCTGCCGGGGCAAAACGTGGGTCATTTATAAGCAGTGGGTTATCTTTGCCTTCCCATTTAATAGAATATGGAGGGTTTGAAACAATAAGTTCAAATGGCCCGTCTTCACGGTGTTTTGGTGTTATAAGTGTATCTTCACAGGCAATGTTAAACCTGTCAAACCCTACATCATGTAAAAACATATTTATACGGCACAGGTTATAGGTTGTAATATTGATTTCCTGCCCGTAAAAGCCGCCTCTGACGGCATCTTTTCCGAGGACTTTCTCAATTTTAAGAAGCAGTGAACCACTTCCACAGGCGGGGTCATATACTTTGTTTATTTCTGTTTTACCGGCTGTCCCAAGCTTTGTTAAAAGCACAGAAACATCTGCTGGTGTATAAAATTCACCGCCTGATTTGCCAGCGTTGGAAGCATACATTGACATAAGGTATTCATAGGCATCACCAAATGCATCAAATTCATGGTCTTTTACGCTTCCAAGATTCATATCTGCTACCCCGTTTAAAAGCTTAACCAGTTTTTCATTACGCTTTTGCACAGTAGAACCAAGCTTGTTGCTGTTTACATCAAAATCATCAAACAACCTTGCAAACCCACTTTCTGCATCACTTCCCTTTGCCGATTCTTCAATATGGCAAAATACCTTTTCCAGTGTTTCATTTAAGTTTTCATCATCTGCTGCCCCTGCCCTTACATTACAGAATAATTCACTTGGCAGTATAAAAAAGCCCCTTTCCTGTACAAGCCCTTCCCTTGCTTCTTCTGCCTCTTCGTCAGGCATCATGGCAAAGTCAAAACCTGTATTGCCATATTCTTCTTCACCCATATTTATATAATTGCACAAATCCTCAGAAATATATCTGTAAAACATTGTGCCAAGGATATAACTTTTAAAATCCCATCCGTCTACTGCCCCACGCAGTTCATCGGCTATTGCCCATATGCCGCGGTGCAGTTCTTCCCGTTCCTGTTCTTTCTGGTTACTGGCCATTTTCTTTTTCTCCTTTACTATATATGGAATAAATTATAATTAATATTACTATAAATAAAAACCAGGAGGCTTTTAATAGCACTCCTGGCATTATGGTTTATTTGCGTTCTATTACATATAAAAATGATTTGCGGTTATTATGTACTATTTCTTTTACACATTCCATGCCAAGTTTCTGTGCTGTTTTAACTGAACGTGAATTGCCAGTGTCTATTACTGCCACTATCCTTTTTATGCCAAGTTCTTCATATGCGTATTTTAACACTGCATTGCAACATTCCAATGCATACCCGTAGCCCCAGTGCTGGCTGTCTAAAAGATATGAAAGCATTATTTCTTCTTTGCCGTCTATTATATGGTTTTCAATGCCACACCTCCCTATAAGGCGTCCTGTTGTCTTGCTGAATACACCCCACAGCCCGTAGCCATAGAATGAATATACATTCTGTATATACGCTTTCTGCTTTTCTATTTCATTTTCCATATAATCGTCTATATTTTCTATGTATTTCCTTACCTGCGGGTCAGTGTATATAGGGTAAATCTCTTTAATATCTGAAACTGCAAGTTCACGTATAACCAGCCTTTTTGTTGATGTTATATTAACAGGCAGCCCTTGCGAACGCTGTAATGTATACTCAAAAAAATGTGCATTAAGCCCTGTAAAGCTTTCAATTAATACATCTGCTTTTTTAAGCTGCTGCCCTCCTGAATCGGGGTTAATATATCCTGCACATGCAATCCCTGCTGCTTTTGCTGCTTCAATGCCAAATTCTGAATCTTCTATGACAATGGTTTCTTTAGCAGACACTCCAAGTTTTGAAAGTGCAAGTTCAAAAATATCAGGTGCAGGCTTTGGCTTTTTAACATTTGAACTTGAAACAAGCTTATCAAAATATTTTTTAATGCCAAGTGCTTTTACTGTATCTTCTATTTCAGTAAATGATGAGGAAGAGGCAACTGCAAGCTTATAACCTGCTTTATACAATCTTTTTATAAGGTCTGTAACACCCTCAATAACAGGGTATCCTTCCCTTTGTACAATCTCTTTCTTTGCCCTGTTCATCTCAACCAGAAGTGTGTCAGTTGTTACATCTATGCCAAAACGCTTAATGGCATCTTCGCACATGCTTTTGGTAGAACTTCCAATAAACCCCATGCAATATGAAGCATCTGTATCAACATTGTACCTTTTTAAAACCTCCAGCGCTGCTTTTGCATGGCCTGGTTCACTATTTATAATAACACCGTCCATATCAAAAATAATTGCTTTTAACATATTAAATGCCTCCTTTTATAAAATCCCAATTAAAAATTGTTCCGCTGGCATACACATAGACGCCAGCGGAACTTATGAAAAAGAAAGGTAACTTTATTATATACCAGGACTGCCAGAAATGCAATAATAAAAACATATTTTTGTCATAAAATTGCCATCTTTTTTCTAAAGTATAAAATTATACAACTGCCTCTATTAATGTTTTATCACCTATAATTATTTCATGTATGCCAGGCTGTTTATTTTTATTAAAATTAAATAATTTCTTCTTCAAGGGCCTTAAATAAATCTGTGCCATAGCTTGTATACCCTGGTTCTCCTGGCACCATTTTAAATGTCCTTGTCCCGTCATCTTTTCTTTCTGCTACAAGAAATGCCATACCTTTGATTTTTTTATTATAAAGTGACCTGGCAAGCTGGAACAGGTGGGTAACCATAATTGTTGTAATTCCCATATCATAAAATGCATGAAGTATACCATCTGCAATTTGTGAGCCCTCTTTTTCTGTTGTACTTGCAAATGACTCATTTAAAAGGAAAAGGCTGTGCGGTTCTGCTGCCTGTACCATTTCACCCATGCGTTTTAGTTCCGCTTTAAGCCTGCCGCTGTTTAACTGTTCGTCTTCCCTTCTTGTAAAATGTGTAAATACCTGGCCATAAAGTGGTGTGGTAAAACTGTCTGCTGGCACTGGCATGCCGCACTGCATAAGTATCTGTGCAATCCCGTAACTTCTTAAAAATGTTGATTTGCCGCCCTGGTTGGCACCTGTTATAAGCAATAGTGTGTTATCTTTAAGTGACATGTCATTGCCAACTGGTTTTTTCTGCATATATATTGCCATTGTAAGTTCATAAAGGTTTTTTAAATCTGTATTTTTAACACCAGAGGGCTGCGGCTGTGGCATTACAAGTGTTATATCCAGTTCCTCCATACGTTTCATAAAATTAACCACGCCTTTATAAAACGCCATTTCCTCTGTAAAATGGCTGTAAAATGCCATCATTCCTGAAAAATATGCAGCCTGTCCTAGTGAGCGTGCAAATGTTGTTTTACCTCCCTGGTTAGGGCCTGTCACCACAAAAAAAGATGGTTCTTTGTTAAAAGAAAAATCATTTGGCACTACTTTCTGCTCCCTGCCTGCGCTTTTAAATACAAGTGCAATATCATATACCCCGCTGCCAGAAAACCTGCAATTATTTGAAACCTCTGGTATATTTAAAGTACAGCCGTGTGTACCTGCCTTGTCCATAAAGTTTAAAAAAGCCAGGTAAAACTGCACTTCTTCTTCAAAACGCAGAAGTTTTTCTGAATAAAAACCTGGATAGTTTTTATAAAACTCCTGTATTTTAACAAAGACCTCTGGCTGGCTTCTTTTTAGCAGTTTAATTAATGCAGTTTCAAGGTATGAAGGTTCTAAAACATTTGGAAAAATATCATTTAAATATGTTTTGCTGTCTGTAACGCCAGCCTGCAAAAGTACTGAAAGCTCTTTAAGATAATTTTTCTTTACAGGGATTTCTTCTGTATCTTCTGTCCCAGTGTCTTTAACCCCGGTAATTGCAATGCCGCTTTTATTTACTGACATATAAAAACGCATCTTTGAAAAAATCTCCCTGGCACCTGCTGCCGCACTGCTAAACCCACTTTCCTGGCAGTCCTTTACATGTTTTAAAACATATTCCTTAAGAAGCCTTATACCATAAGAAGCAGGACTTAAATTATTAAGTTCCTGCCTGAATTTATCCAGTGTTTCCCAGTAAAAAAGTGCAGCTTCAAGATGGTATCCTGCCTGCCGCACTTTTTCCCCACATTCAAGGGAAAGCATATAGGAATGGCGGGATTTACGCATACCTGCACAGAAAGCATAAACCGCCTGGCACAAACCTTTATCCATTAAATCACAAAAAACCTGCTGCTGGTACTGTATTAATGGAATGTTTCCAGGCATTGTATAGTAATACTGGTTTATCTGGTAATCCCCTGCCATATGGTTTATAATATTTAATATATAATCCAGCTTAAGGTCTTTGAAAAATGCTGGTGGCATTTTTTCTGTTTCTATATCTGTATCTGCAAAAAGTATACTTTTAAACTTCATAAAAATACCTGTATCTTTCCAATTCCCACAGGTTTTAGCCCATAGGCACAAATCTTAAACTTCTGCTTAGTCTTTAACCGTATTAATATAAGATTTCTATGCTTATACCATACAATAAAGACAGCTAATCCCTTGACTGTATTACCATTAATATACCTTTATCCAGTGAAATTATTGCTTCACTTGCATCTTCTGCAAATTCATTGCTTATTGTCCTGCTTGTGCCTTTTTTAACCGTAGCACCATTAAGCGGGTATTTTACACCACTAAGGCTTAAGCCTGTAACTTCCTCTGTAAGCGGGTAAACTGAAATATATTTCCAGAAATTATCCTGTCTGTTTTCAATGGTAAAAATACCATTAGCAGATATGCTATTATTATTCCTGCCATTAACCAGGCATAATTTATTGTTTTGGTCAATAATATATGCTGGTATATTATTTTGAAGGGGAAGCATAAGCATATTTATATTTGCAACCAGATGGTCAAGCCTGCCGCCTGTAGCACCTAATATTACAATTCCAGAGGGGTTTTTTGACACTGCCCATTCCAGCACAAGATGCATGTCTGTATAATCCTTTTCTGGCGGATATTCTTCAAACTTTTTACTGTCCCCTTTATAACTTTCTTCTATAAAACTGCCTAGTGTTTCCTTTTGTACACTGTCAAAATCCCCAAGTAAAAAGTCCACAGAAACCCCAAGCTTTTTAGCAGTATCAAGGCCAGAATCTGCACACGCCACACAACCAGGCTTATGGTGTGTTATATATTCTTTTGCAAAACCATAATCAACCATGCCACCGCCAATTATTAGTATATCTCCGGCCATACAAATCCTCCATTCCTGTTTCTGTCAGCAGGATAATACAATTATAATATAAATACATCTTATTTAAGCCCTGCTGTTATAATCCCTTCCACATCAGTGTGTGGCTGCTGTTTTTTAATATCTTTTCTTAAAGCTTCATCTTCTGCTGTTACAATGCCTTCTATCTTTGGGCGTGTCGGTTTCTTAACATCTTTCCTTAAAGCTTCATCTTCTGCTGTTATAATGCCCTCTACCTTTTGGCGCGGCTGTTTTTTAACATCCTTTCTTAAAACTTCATCTTCTGCTGTTACAATGCCCTCTACCCTTGGACGTGGCTTTTTAACAGTATTATTTATGCTATCTTCACCAGAAACAGTCCTTATTCCCTTTATCCTGTTTGCAGCGCCTTTTCTTTGCATAAAGTTTTTACTAATTAAAAGGCTTCTTTCAAGCCTGCCAAGTGCCTTATCAAGTTCTTCCTCTTCCTCTTTCTGTTTCTTTGCCTTTATTGCTTCACGCTGTATATCAGCAATATGCCTTGAAAGTTTATTATCAGTCTGTAATAATACACAGCCATAATAATTAGAATATTTATGTTTTGAAGGGTTTGTTTCCACCTTCCTTACAACTTTTGCTTTAGCTGGAAGTTTTCCATAATTTGATGAAATACTAAAAAACATTGCGTCATCAATGCCAAACTCGTAGTTGCTGCATATCCCTACGCCTGTTTCACTTATATCACGTACTACACCTTTTACAAAATTAGGTACCATTATTGCAGGAGGTGCACTTGCTTCATCTTGCATTTTAAACTTCTGCATGTCTGCACTTTTAGCAGTTGTGCCATACTGGTCATAATATCCAAGCATAACTTCTTCATCAATATTTACACGGTATGCATTCCTTCTGTTAAATGACCTGCCGCCATCTGCAATGTCAAAATAATGCATCCTGGTTCCATATTTTTTAGCAGTACCTGCTTTTACATTGTCCCACTCCCATATCTGGTCTTTGTCCCTGTAGACAATCCTTACTTTATCTTCCGGCTTAAACTCAAACACCCTGGTATTAGTAGCTATTAATGTTATATATACCCTTTTTGCACCTGTTTCTTCTACTTTGCTTGTAAGATGGTAACAGTATCCGTCCCTGTTTACGTAAATTTCAACTTGCCTTCCTATAGCAAGGTTTTCAAGAAGCATACTTTACAAAACCTCCTTTAGTAAATTAATATTTTCTGTGATATTCCCGTTAAAAACTGCTGTACCAGCAACTATTACATCAACACCGCTTTCTGCAATTTCTGCAATATTGTCTTTATTGACACCCCCGTCAATTTCAATTTTATAGTTAAACTTGTTATTTTCCCTGGTTTCTTTAAGTAAACGTACTTTTTCAAGTGTGCTTCCAATAAATTTCTGGCCGCCAAATCCTGGATGTACGCTCATTACAAGAACCATATGTACCATTTCAAGCACATCTTCAATTTCCTGTACAGGTGTTTCAGGGTTAATTGAAACAGATGGCTTAAGTCCAAGCTTTTTTATTCCGTAAATTGTGCCTTTTAAGTCAGCACATGCCTCTTTATGGACAGTTATCCCGTCAGCGCCAGCCTTTGCAAAATCGTTTAAATACCTGGCTGGTTCATTAATCATTAAATGCACATCAAAAAACATGCTGCTTTCTTTTCTTATTGATGCAATAAGTGGCATGCCAAATGAAATTGACGGTACAAATAACCCGTCCATAACATCTATATGGAGGTATTTTGTACCTGTGCTGCTAACTTCTTTAATCTGTTTTCCAAGCCTGTTAAAATCTGCTGCCAATATAGACGGTGCCAGTTCTTTTATAAATTTCTCCATAACCTTCTCCATTCCTTTCTAAAATACCCGTAATAAAGATTAACTTAATATTTCTTTATACGGCTTATCTCCTCATAAAACTGTTTATAATTTGCATACCTGCTTTCTGCAATCCCACCCTTTCTGGCGGCCTCCTTTACTGCACATCCAGGTTCTTTAATATGGACACACCCTAAAAACCTGCACTGGCTGGCATACCCTTTAAATTCAGGGTAGTATTCCTTTATGTCTTCTTTCCTGGCATCTGGAAGCCTTAATGATGTAAAACCTGGCGTGTCCATAATATACGTGCCGCCTCCCATGCCAAAAAGTTCTGAATGTCTTGTTGTATGCCTGCCCCTTTTTATTTTGCTGCTAATATCACCCACTGCCATGCCTGCCTCTGGAAACAGGCTGTTTATTACAGAAGATTTGCCAACACCTGAAGGGCCTGCAAGCACTGTAGTTTTTCCGTTAAGGATTTTTTTAAGCCCTGCTATGCCCTCACCTGTATACGCACTTGTTAAAAACACCTGGCTGCCGCTGTTTTTATAAGTTTCTTTAAGCCCTGACAAAAACCCCTCTTCTGCTTCGTCTTTTTTATTAAAACATATGGCAACTGGTATATCCTGCATGCCCATCATAAGCAGGAACCTGTCAAGAAGGTTAAGGCCAGGCCTTGGGTATGAAGCAGCAAATATAATTACTGCCTGGTCTGCATTGGCAACCGCAGGCCTTATAAGGGAATTTTTTCTTGGGAGGATTTTTATTATATTTCCTGACATATTTTCCCTGTCAAGCACTTCAAGGCTTACATTGTCACCAACAAGCGGTTTTTCATTATTATTCCTGAATATCCCTTTTGCCTTACATTCAAAAATCCCGTCATCACCAGCGTGTACATAGTAAAATCCTGCTATGCCGCGTATTATTTTACCTTCCATTTAATCCCTGACCTTTTTAAATTCTACATTATATGAGTTGCCAGTTGAAGCCCCGTCAAGAAATACTACTATTGTCCCGTTATTTTCGCTCCAGCCTGTTACTTCAAACTTCCTTGGGAAATCATCATAACCTAATTCCCCTTCCCACACTGTTTTTTTAGTGCCATCCTGTGTAAGCACAAGTGTAACCAGGCCAGTGTCATCCGCAAAATCAAATGGATTGCCGCTTATGGTCACACTTCCTTTGTAAGTATAAGAGATTTCTTCTGTAGGTTCTGGATCCGGTTCTGGGTCTGGATCTGGTTCTTCTGGCGGCTCTGTAACAGTAACTTTTGGTCCAAGGCTTACAGCATAGTCAATTACTGTGCCAACTTCCACTTCTGTATCCCTTGCGATTGACTGGTTTACAACTACATCTTCAGGGTATTTATCTGAATGTATATAACTTACATTATTAGTATTGCCCTTAAGTCCCCTTTCTGCAAGCCTTTCAAGCGCAACAGACACTTTTTTGCCTACGATATTTGGCACTTTTGTCATTTTGCTTTCAGGCCCTTTGCTTACAAGTATTGTAACAGCAGTTCCTTTTTTAACAGCAGAACCCGCAATAGGTTCAGTGCCGCATACCTTGCCGGCTTCTATGGTATCACTGTAAACTTCTGTCTTTCCTGAAACTGAAAGCCCTATGTCCTCCAGTTCAGTCATTGCAGAACTTGCCGAATAGTTTTTAAGTTCAGGAATTATTATGTCGGATTCACCCTGGCTGTAATAAATAGTTATGGTAGTATATTCCTCAACTTCTTCACCTGCTTCTGGATCCTGTCCTGTAACCATATTTGCCTCTGCTTCCGATTCAACAGGTTCAGGTTTATATTTAAGCCTTGCCTCATCAAGCATCTTTTCAGCTTCTTCAAGTGAACGGTTTTTAAGGTCTGGTACACTTACAAGCCCTGTACTGGCATCTTCACTGGAAGGAGTGGCAGAACCCGTAACTTCAGGTACTGGTGTTTTATCTGGCGTTTTTTTTGGCCCTCCCCACCATCCGCTTACTTTTCCAATAATAAGCAGTATTACTACTATAATTATAACTGCAACAACCGCGCTGCATATTTTAAGTATTTTTTCAAGCTTTGGGTCTATTGCATCCTCATCAGGTTTTACAGGGTTTTCATCCCTTCTGGAAGTTTCTGGTATTATCTTTGTTTTTGCCTCTTTAATATCACCAAGTTCTGAGTCTGAAATCATAATAGTTGGTGAAGAATCCTGGTGGTTTTCTGCAAGCATTACATAATTGCCGTCGGGTTCCATAAGTGAACGCTTTAAATCTGAAATAAGCGCTGCAACTGACATATAACGCATATCCGGCTTTTTTTGCATACATTTCTGCACTATCCTTGAAAGGCTGTGAGGTATGCCAGGTTCTGCCACATCAAGCGGGACAGCTTCTTCCTGTATATGTGCAAGTGCAACTGTAACTGTGCTTTCACCCTCAAAAGGAACCCTGCCTGAAAGCATCTCATACATTGTGACACCAAGGGAATATATATCGCTTTTTTCATCACTATATCCGCCCCTTGCCTGTTCAGGGCTTATATAGTGTACAGATCCCATTGCATTAGATGTAATTGTATTGGAAGTTGCAGCCTTTGCAATTCCGAAATCTGTTACCTTTACTTTTCCCTCTTTGGAAATAATAATATTCTGCGGCTTTATGTCACGGTGTATAATATGGTTGTCATGGGCAGCTTCCATTCCCTGCGCAATCTGTATACCAATTCCTACTGCCTCTTTTACATCAAGCTTGCCTTTTTTCTCAATAAACTTTTTCAAGGTAATACCTTCTACAAGTTCCATTACTATATAGTGTAAACCATCATCATCACCTACATCATAAACATTTACAATATTTGGGTGTGAAAGCCCTGCAACAGACTGGGCTTCACCCCTGAATTTAGTTACAAATTTGGCATCACTGCTGTATTCCTGTTTCAGGATTTTTATAGCGACATATCTGTTAAGGCGGTGGCATTTAGCTTTGTATACATCTGCCATTCCGCCAGAACCGGCTTTATCAATAATTTCATACCTGTCGCTTATCATCATTCCCGGACTGACCATTACTTCCTCCATTCTGCACACTGGCTGTATTTAATCTATTTCTGCAAGAACTACTGTAATATTATCATAACCGCCGTTTTCATTTGCTTTTGCTACAAGTGAATTAACAGCTTTTTCAATGGAACTGCTATGTTTCACAATATATTCAATATCATCATCTTCAATCATGTTAGTAAGCCCGTCTGTACACATAAGTACAATGTCTGATGTTTCTACTGATATTTCAAAATAATCTGCCCTTACTTCGTCCTCTATTCCAAGTGCCCTTGTTATTATATTTTTCTGTGGGTGTATCCTTGCTTCACTTTCTGTTATATTCCCGTTTTTTACCATCTCTTCCACAAGTGAATGGTCACTTGTAATCTGTTTTATGCCATCACTAATTAAATATAAACGGGAATCCCCTATATTTGCTATGTATAAAGTCCTGCCCTGGAGTGTGCATGCAACTATTGTAGTTCCCATTCCTTTATACTGGGGGTTGTCCGCTGCTTCTTTATAAACAGCCCTGTTAGTTTCCATAACTGCTTCGTTAAGTACTGTGACAGGCGTGGTGTGCCTGCTTTCTGATACTGATTTTACTATATTTTCCACACAAAGCTTCGAGGCATGGTCACCAGCCTTGTGGCCTCCCATTCCGTCTGCAACTATTAACAGGTTCTGGAAACTACCAACCGGGGTATCACTGCAATAGAAATAATCCTGGTTTACCAGACGTTTTCTTCCAACATCACTCTTCGCATATATTTTCATGTAGTTTCCCTCCTTTGTCTTTGTTACGTAACTGGCCACAGGCAGCATCTATGTCACTGCCCATCTCTCTTCTAATGGTAACATTTATATGGTTTTTTTCAAGTATTAATTTAAACTTTTGTATGTTTTCTGCCCCAGGACGGCTTCCCATACGGCCCTTTACGGGGTTAAGCGGTATAAGGTTTACATGGCAGTTTAAGCCTTTTAAAAGGTATACAAGCTCCATTGCATGCCCGCTGCCATCATTAGTGCCTTTTATCATGCTGTATTCAAACGTTACCCTTCTGCCAGTTTTTTCTATATAATGCCTGCATGCATCTATTATGCTTTTTATGGAATATTTATTTGCAACTGGCATTATCATGCGGCGCAGGCTGTCAGAAGGTGCATGGAGTGAGATTGCAAGTGTTATTGCAAGCCCTTCATCTGCAAGCCTTAAAATATTTTCTACAATGCCACATGTTGAAAGTGTTATATTTCTCTGGCTTATATTAATTCCATTGCTATCAGAAAGCATTTTTATAAACTTAATAACATTATCATAGTTATCAAGTGGTTCACCTATACCCATAAGTATAACATTGGAAACCCTTTCCCCTGTAGTGCGCTGTATTTCATATACCTGCCCAAGCATTTCGGACGGTGCAAGGTTTCTTATAAGCCCTCCTTCAGTTGAAGCGCAGAACCTGCATCCCATGCGGCACCCTGCCTGTGTGGAAATGCAGACACTGTTTCCATGTTTATATTTCATAAGCACACTTTCAACCTTATTTCCATCATTAAGCCCCATTAAAAACTTTGCTGTGCCATCTTTTGACACCTGTTTCCTTAAAATACATGTACTGTCTATAAAACATTCATTACAAAGGGCGTTCCTTAAGCTTTTAGAAATATCCGACATTTCATCAAATGACTGTACAAGTTTTTTATGCATCCAGCCGTATACCTGTACTGCCCGGAATGCTGCTTCACCACGGCTTTGCATAAATTCTTTTAACTCATTAAAATCCAGGCTTTTTATATCTTTTTTAACTAAAAGTCCTTCTGCCAATTTACCACCGTCCTGTTTTTCTTATAAATGAAGCAACAAAGAAACCGTCTGTGCCCGCCATATATGGCAGTACCTGTATATAACCGATACGCCCTGTCTTTTCCTTAAGACATTCTGGCAGCACTTCTTCTATGTCTTCACTGCTAAATGGAAGGTTTTTGCATATCCATTGCAAGTTCTGGATATTTTCTTCCTTTGTTATTGTACATGTGCTGTAAACAAGCCTTCCGCCAGGCTTTACATACCTTGCTGCAACACTTAAAATCTCCCTTTGCAGCGCGGCAAGTACTTCTATATCACCAGGTTTTATTTTATATTTTATATCGCACTTCCTGCCAGAAACACCAAGCCCTGAACATGGAAGGTCTGCAATAACAATATCTGCAATCCCCTCCCATTCTTTTCTGTACACACGTGCATCATTTTCATGCACTTCTATATTTTTAAAGCCTGTACGCTTTATATTATCATATATAAGTTTTGTCTTATTAGAAGATATATCACATGAAATTACCCTGCCTGTTTTATGTAAAATATCTGCCGCGTGCAGTGTCTTGCCGCCTGGTGAAGCACATATATCAATAACTGTGTCCCCCTCTTTAATGCGGGCAATGGCCGCAGGAAGCATTGAACTTTCATCTTGTACCTGTACAAGCCCTTTTTGGAATACATCCAGTGAGGAAATGCTGTTAAAGTTTTTTATCCTTAATGCATATCCAAAAAAACGGCCGTTTTCTATATTTATGCTGCTGTTTTCTGCTTTAAGCAGTGCTGTTATTCCAGATACATCTGATTTGGAAATGTTGCACCTTAGTGTAGTGTATTTTTCCCCGTTTATAAATGTATCCAATATTTTTTCTGTTATTTCCTCTCCGTATATGCCACAGGCTTTTTCTACAATCCATTCTGGCATTGAATATTTTATGGAAGCATATGGTATAAAACCATCTTCACGTAATGGGTATTTTATGCTGTCTTTTTTACGTATAATATTTCTTAAAACACCATTAACGAAACCCTTAAGCCCTTTAAAGCCACGCAAAACCGCAAGTTTTACGGCTTCATTGCATATGGCGCTTTCAGGAATCTGGTCCATATAAAATACCTGGTATACAGACATACGCAGTATATTTCTTATGGCTGGTTTCATTTTGCCAGTTTTAATGCCTGCAAAACAATTAATTATATAATCAAGTGTGACTGCACGTTCAGCCGTGCCAGTGCAAAGCCTTGAAAGGAAAGCCCTGTCCCTTCTATCTGGAATAACACCACTGTCTAAAACGCTATGGAGCGCTTTATCTGAATATGCCCCTTTCTCCATTACTTCTATAAGGATATCAAGGGCATATGCACGTATATTTACACTGTCCTTATTCAAACTGTTCTCCCTTTTCAATCTTATACCCTCTTAAAAATGCATCTGTATCCATTCTTTTCTTGCCTTCTGGCTGTAGTGAGGTAATTGCCAGGTAGCCATTTCCTGTCTTTACAATTATATTATTTTTACTGGCAGCAGCAACCGTCCCTGCACTAATTTCTTCTTCTGTATCTATGCCTTTGCCTGCTGCTTCATTTACAGGGATAACATATGCTTTCCAGATTTTAAGCATTTTGCCGTGGATATGTGTATATGTGCCAGGCCACGGGTCTAACCCCCTTATAAGCCTTTCTATCTCTTCTGCTGGTGCATTAAAATCTATATGCCCTGTTTCCTTTTTTAACATTCTGGCATAGGTATGCATACTGCCATCCTGCTTTACAGGTTTTAAAGTGCCCTGTTCTGCCATATCAAGCACTTCAAGCACCATAGGCCCTCCAAAAGCCGCAAGTTTTTCAAAAAGGCTTCCGCCTGTTTCATCTGGTTCTATAGCACACTTTTTAACAAGAAGGATATCCCCTGTATCAATTCCTGCATCCATCTGCATAATTGTAACACCACTTTCCTTTTCGCCAGATATAACAGCCTGCTGTACAGGTGCTGCACCACGCAGTTTTGGAAGGATTGAGGCATGTACATTAATGCAGCCGTACTTAGGCATAGAAAGGATATCCTCTGGCAGTATCTGCCCAAATGCGGCGACTATAATAACATCAGGGTTAATATTTTTTAGTTCATATATAAAGTCCTGGCCTGCTGCCTTAACGGGCTGTAATATTTTAATGTCCCTGCCAGTATTATTAATGGCTTTAATAGCAGCCTCCTTAACAGGCGGAGGGGAAGTTTTGCCGCTTCTGCCCTTTGGCTTGTCTGGCTGTGTAACAACAGCTACAACTTCATGCCTGCTCTTTATAAGGCAGTTAAATGTTTCCACGGCAAAGTCTGGTGTACCCATAAATACAATTCTCATTACTTACCTCATTTCTGTGGAAACATCCACTAAATCCCCTTCTACTTTTGAAACGTATAAAATACCTGAAAGATGGTCTATTTCATGCTGTAATGCCCTTGCTAAAAGGTCTTCCCCTTCAACAAATATTTCTTTCATATGTTCATCATATGCTTTTACTTTTGCATAATTAGCCCTTGTAACTATCCCTGATTTGCCAGGGACGCTAAGGCATGCCTCCTGGCCTGTCTGTTCACCTGAAAGTTCTACTATTTCAGGGTTTATAAGTATTATTGGGTGGCTGCCATCTTCTGTTACATCTATTACCACTATTTGTTTAAGCACACCAACCTGTGGCGCTGCAAGCCCTACACCTCCTGACTCATACATTGTGTCAAGCATGTCGCCAATAAGAATTTTTGTACGGAGTGTTATAGATTTAACTGGTTTGGTAACATGTCCGAGTATCTCATCACCTATTGTCCTTATTTTCCTAATAGCCATATTTTCCCTCCATGCCGCATTTTTGCGGATAAAATGTCCCTTACCGGGGCTTTTTTTATGAAAAGTTAAATTCAAAATTAATGCCGCAGTCTTTGTATTCTGTGTCCTGTTCTTTAAAAGCCTCTATAAAGTCTTTTATGGAACACAGTGTTTTATAATCTGTACATTTCCCATAAACCATTTTGCGGTAAATATCTTTTGCCTTTGCAACAGGGGCATCTGCCGGCCCAAGCACAGTTACTGTATTGTACTGGCCTGCTATTTCTGCAACTGCCACTGCAAGCTTTAAAGCACTTTCTTCGTTTACTGAAAATACTAATATCCCTAGTATATTTGAAACTGGCGGATATTGCAACATTTCCCTTACAGATATCTCCTGTTTATAGAAACTTTCATAATCCTGGCGTGCTGCGCATACTATACTGTAATGTCCTGGCTGGTATGTCTGTAATACAGTTTCACCATATTTGTCCCCTCTGCCTGCCCTTCCTGCTGCCTGTGCAATAAGCTGGTATGTCCGTTCTGCTGCCCTGTAGTCACCTGCATTAAGTGAAAGGTCAGCGGCAATAATGCCTGTAAGTGTTACATTAGGGAAATCATGCCCCTTTACAACCATCTGCGTGCCAATAAGTATATCAGCTTCACCATTTGCAAACTGTGAAAGGATTTTGCCATGGCCTTCTTTGCCGCTTGTTGTATCTGCATCCATCCTTAATATGCGTGCACCTGGGAACATATTTTTTACTGCTTCTTCAACCTGCTGTGTGCCAATTCCAAATGTGCCTATATACTTAGAACCACATGAAGGGCAGCAGGACGGCACTGGTGCTTCATACCCGCAGAAATGGCATTTAAGCCTGTCAATAACGCCTTTATGCATATGTGGCTTAAGTGATAATGAACAATGCGGGCATCCTATTGCTTTGCCACATTTGCGGCATGAAACAAAACCTGCATAACCACGCCTGTTTATAAATATAATTACCTGTTCGTGCCTTTCAAGCCTTATGGTTATAAGTTCTTTAAGCTTCCTGCTAAACATTGAATAATTCCTGTTTTTAAATTCTTCCCTTAAATCGGCTATATGGACTTTGGGAAGTTTTGCGCCTCCTGCGCGGTTTTTAAGTGTAAAAAGGCTGTATTCACCTTTTTTTGCCCTGTAATAAGCCTCAAGTGACGGCGTGGCAGAACCAAGCACTACACTTGCGCCTGCCATTACTGCCCTGTGTACTGCTACTTCCCTTGCATGGTATTTAGGCGGCGTTTCATTCTGGTAACTTGTTTCGTGTTCTTCATCTACTACTATAAGCCCAAGGTTTTTAAATGGTATAAAAAGTGCAGAACGCGGGCCTGCAATAATATCAACAAGCCCTTCTTTTGCCCTTAAAAACTGGTCATACCTTTCACCAGCAGACAGCCTTGAATGTATAACCGATACCCTTTCCCCAAAACGTTTATAGAACCTGTCCGCTGTCTGGAATGTAAGGGCAATCTCTGGTATAAGCACAATTACCTGCTTTCCATATGAAAGCACACCTTCAATTATATCCATATAGACTTCTGTTTTGCCACTGCCTGTAACGCCGTGTATTAAATATGTTTTCCGTATGCCTTTTGCATATTCAGAAAGGAATGTATCTGTTATATGCCTTTGTTCTTCATTAAGTATATGCCTTTCCCCGCCTGTAAAACCCTGGTTTACAGGGTTACGGTACTGCCTTGTCCGGCAGGTCTTTATAATTCCCATCTGTTCCAGGCTGTCAAGTACTGCTTTCTGGCATTTAAGTTCTTTTGTAATATAAGAATAATCCACACCATTATAATATATATCTTCATTAAGACCTGCAAATAACCTTAAAACCCTTGCCCTTGCTGTATTATTCCTGCTTTCAAATGCCGCTGCCATCTCTTCCATTTTTTCACGCCCTGCAAGTGGGAAAACGGTTTTTTTAACACGTTCTTTTATCTCCCTTTTTACAGGCATAACAGCCTTAATTGCATCATTCATTGATGCACCATAATTCTCTTTAATCCAGCCGGCAAGTGAAAGCAGGTGTGACTCTGCTGTAATCCCCTGTTTTTCTATTCCTGTAATGCTCTTTATCTTTGGTAATTCAAAAGCTGGTGTATCTGAAAAACCTACAACATAGCCTTTTAGCCGCCTGTTATTACTGCCAAAAGGCACAGTTACAAGTGATCCTGTTTCTATTAAACCCTCAAGTTCTTCCGGAACCCTGTACTGGAAAGGCCTGTCAAGGCTTTTTACAGATATATCAATAATTATATCAGCAAATAACATAAAATCCCCCATGCTGTTTTTTACTTGATAAAGTTACCATCACGCACAACATCTGCCACAAGCTCCCTTTCGTCCATATGGTATTTTTTTCCTTTAATTTCCTGGTAGTCTTCATGCCCTTTGCCAGCAAGCACAATTACATCACCTTCCATGGCATTTTCAATAACATAACGTATGGCATCAGGCCTGTTAATAATTGTAATGTACTGCCCGCCTGCTTTTTTTACGCCTGTTTCAATATCATTTGTAATTGCCACAGGATCTTCATTACGTGGGTTGTCAGATGTAATTACTGTCAGGTCTGCAAGTGCTGAAGATACTTCCCCCATTTCAAAACGTCTTTCCCTTGAACGGTTGCCGCCACAGCCAAAAAGGCACACAAGCCTTTTTGGGTTATATTCTTTAAGAGTTTCTAACAGGCTTTTTAAACTCATTGCATTATGTGCATAATCTATCATAACAGTGAATTTTGGTGATACATCAAGAAGTTCTGTCCTGCCCTTTACATGTACATTTAAAAGTGATTTTAGTATTATATCACTGGAAATGCCAAAACGCCTGCACACTGCAACAGCTATCATGGAATTATATACGCTGAATTTACCAGGTATGCTAATTTCTACATCCATTTCTGCCAGTCCTGAAAGATGGTATTTTACACCAAGCATGCCCCCTTTGCCAGAAAATTCCACCTCGGACGCTACTAAATCCGCACTGTCTGAAAAACCATATGTTTCAACATCACATGTATGCCCTTTTAATATTTCACTTACATGGCTGTCATCTATATTAAATATTCCATGTTTACACTGCCTGAATAAAAGGCTTTTGCAGTATATATACTCTGCAAGGTCTTTGTGTTCCGCAGGCCCTATATGGTCTGGTGCAAGGTTTGTAAATATGCCATAGTCAAATATAAAACCATCTGTCCTGTGGAGCTTAAGCCCCTGTGAAGAAACTTCCATAACAACACACTTGCATCCTGCGTCAGCCATTTTCCTGAAAGTTTCCTGTATAATATAAGACTCCGGTGTAGTGTTTTGCGAAGGGATTATATCACCATCACTTATAATTGTTTCAATAGTACCTATAAGGCCTGTTTTAATGCCTGAAGCTTCAAGCACAGAACGCATCATATATGTTGCAGTAGTCTTTCCCTTAGTGCCTGTAATCCCTATAACTGAAAGTTCATTTGCAGGGTAGCCAAAATATGCCGCTGAAAGTTCTGCCAGCGCCACACGGCTGTCCTTTGTTTCAAGTACAATTACATACTCTGGCACATCTACAGGCTTTTCTGTTACAATTACCACTGCACTCTTTGAAACAGCATCTTTTGCAAAAGCATGGCCGTCTGATACTGCACCGCTTATACATACAAATAAACTGCCTTCTTGTACCTTCCTTGAATCATATGCAATGCCAGAAACACAAACTCCGTTTATACTGGCCCCCTGTATTTGTTTATAATCCACTTTTTTAAGCAAACCAGCCAGTTCCATTAATAAATCCCCCTTTTATTATATTACAATGCAGCCGTCAAATACTGTTACAGCCGGTCCTGTCATAAATACAGTACCAGCTTTTTTGTCATATTTTATAAATAAATCCCCTCCCTTAAGGTGTACTGTTACTTCATTATCCGTCTTGCCATTAAGTACACATGCAACAACAGCAGCACATGTACCAGTGCCGCATGCAAGTGTTTCACCAGAACCGCGTTCCCATACACGCATATTTATTTCACTGCGGTTTATAACCTGTACAAATTCTGTATTAACACTGTCAGGGAATAAATGGTGTTTTTCAAACGCCGGCCCGTGTTCTTCTATAATAAGTCCATTTGTATCCTCCACAAATACAACTGCATGGGGGTTACCCATGGAAACACATGTAACCCTGTATTCTTTTCCATTAACATTTACAGGCTGGTCTATAAAATCTTCCATGCCAGCAGATGCAGTTACAGGTATTTCTTCTGGTTTTAAAACAGGTGCACCCATATCTACTGTTACAAGTAAAACCTTTCCGTCTTCAACAGTTAAATCCAGGTATTTAATGCCGCTTTCTGTTTCAAGTGATATCTGTTTTTTATCTGTAAGCCCACGCTCATAAACATATTTTGCAATGCAGCGTACACCATTTCCACACATTTTCCCTTCAGAACCGTCTGCATTATACATCTTCATCTTAAAATCTGCCACTAAAGACGGACAGATTAAAATTAACCCGTCTGAACCAATGCCAAAATGCCTGTCACTTATACGGCGTGACACCTCTTCCGGGTTATCTAAAACTTTATCCATGCAGTTTACATATATATAATCATTGCCACATCCCTGCATCTTAGTAAAATCCATTTTCATAAAAAACACCATTCCTTTCTTTTATATTATAACACAATATATTTACCAGTTTCAATCAGCACCCATCTTACAAAAACAGCAGGATTATTATACCATATAAACAGCATATATGACTATATACAAAAATTATATGCCATGTCTGTTTTATAAATTATAATGTAAATAATCCTATCTATACATTTATTCTTCTATAAAAGACTATGCTTAATTACTTCCATAAAATCCATTTTCACTATATTTTGACCATTTCAGATACATTTCTTTATAATTTTCCTTTATAAATAATTCTATATCCTTATATACATTTGGTAAATGCATAGCCATTTACAATTAAATCTGCTTCATCTGCTATCTTAATAATATCAAGCATTTTTAATCTTTACTTCCTTAATTGGTTTCAAAAATTGATGAGGAGAGATATAAAGATTCTTCAATACCGGAATTAAATCAATGTAATCTTCCTCACTTTCATCATTATGGTTATATTTTGCCATAACAACAAGATATCCATTATCCCATTCTTTTACAGCAGTATATTTTTCCAAAGAATCTTATCACATAACCCCCATAACTAAAAACCGTAAAACCATTATCATTACTAAGAATTGCATAATCCATATTAATCCTCCATTCTTGTCAGAATTTGCTTTCTTGTGTAAAGTTATAACATAATAAATCTTCTTTTATAAAAACCATTTTTTTAACCTAATGTAATATAGTTATATGCCTTTTTTCCTGCTAGCCGCTTAAAATATATAACCACCTTTCTTTTGTGACAGGCATTATATACAAAAACCACTTCATAAAAATATATTTACAAGCGTAATGCAGTATGCAAACCCTGCCACTCTGCTATATTTTATTATAAATTAGATTATTTCACAAGTATATATAGCAACTGTATAACTTTTCTGTTATAATAAATATTAAGTGCCTGTTTTCCATATTGGATAAGACATTATCATATTTTCAGGGAGGAAATATTCTTATGAGACATAAGATTGTATTAATGATTGGTGGTACTGAAACACTGGAGTATTTTTCACTCCAGTTAAAAAAGGGTTTTGAGCTGCTTGGCTATAAAACTTTCCTTTTTAACCAGGAAATGGAGGAGGAAAGTGCGGAAGCACTGTATAAGTTTGCAGATTCATATGATACAATCCTTGTCACATTTAATTTTGATGGTATACATTATGAAACCTCTCTTTTTGATGTACAGGGTATATCCATATGGGATAAAAGAAAAATCCCTTGTGTAAATATAGTTGCTGACCACCCGTTTTACTATCCTGAACTGCTTGAAATAATACCACGCATCTATTATGAGGTATCAATAGACAGGTACCACGGCAAATACATTAAAAAATATTATCCTGATATTAAGCGCGGAATGTTTTTGCCGCTTGGCGGTACACCGCTTTATCCTGATGGCAGTTTTAAATGTATTGCAGACCGCCCGTATGATATTGTTTTTACAGGCAATTATACGCCTCCTGAAGAATTTGACCAGTATATTATGCGCAATGGTGATGAATATGCTGATTTTTATAATGGCATAATTGATGACCTTATATCAGATCCTGGCCAGCCATGTGAAACAGTTATTGAACGCCATATTTACAGGGAAATCCCGGAGGCATCAAAAGACCAGATGCGCAGTACTTTTCCTAATATGATATTTATAGATACATATATCAGGTTTTACTTCAGGGGGCTGGTAATTAAAACACTTATTGACAGTGGGCTAAAAGTGCACTGTGTTGGCAACGGCTGGAACCGCCTGTGCTGCCGGTGTCCTGGAAATCTTACATATTCACCTTATACAAGTTCAGAAGAATGTCTTAAAACCATATCACAAGGCAAAATATCACTTAATGTCATGCCATGGTTTAAAGATGGTGCGCATGACCGCATATTTAATTCTATGTTAAACGGGGCAGTCTGTTTAACTGACCATAGTAAATATCTTGATGAAATACTTTCACCAAATAAAAATATAGTATTTTATGACTTAAAACAGCTTGACATGCTCCCGTTTATTGTAAACAGCCTTTTAGAAGATACAGGGCAGATGGAACTTATACAAAAAGAAGCATTTAAATACGCAATGGAAAACCATACATGGCAGCAGCGTGCAAAAATGCTGCATAATGAACTGCTTAAGTTTATCTGAAGATATTTATCCAGGAGGCATATTAAGCCCGAAGTGTTTATATGCTTCCCTGGAAGCCATGCGCCCCCTTGCAGTCCTTAATATAAAACCTTTCTGTACAAGGTATGGTTCATATACATCTTCCAGTGTGCCTGCATCCTCACCAACCGAAACAGCAAGTGCTTCAATCCCTGCCGGCCCTCCCCCGAAGTTTTCTATAAGTGTTTTTAATATAAACCTGTCTGTGTTATCAAGTCCCATCTTGTCAACTTCTAAAAGATCCAGTGCAAAGCCTGCCACTTCTTTTGTAATATTGCCATCATATTTTATCTGCGCAAAATCCCTGACACGTTTTAACAGGCGGTTTGCAAGCCTTGGTGTCCCTCTTGACCGCCTGGCAAGCTCTTCTGCCCCTTCTTCTTCGATTGTAATATCAAGCTTTGCTGCTGAGTTTTTAATTATCTGTGACAATTCTTCCTCTGTATAAAACTCCAGCCTGTTTACAACACCAAACCTGTCCCTTAAAGGTGCTGAAAGCATACCAGCACGTGTAGTTGCACCTACAAGTGTAAACTTTGGCAGTTCAAGGCGTATTGAACGTGCAGAAGAGCCTTTGCCTATAACAACATCTATAACATAATCCTCCATTGCAGGATAAAGGACTTCCTCAACCTGCCTGTTAAGCCTGTGTATCTCATCTACAAAAAGCACATCACCATCACCAAGGTTATTGAGTATTGCTGCCATCTCACCAGGTTTTTCAATAGCAGGCCCTGCTGTCACCTTGATATTTACCCCCATTTCATTGGCAATAATCCCTGCAAGCGTTGTTTTGCCAAGTCCAGGAGGCCCATATAAAAGCACATGGTCCAGGGTGTCATTTCTTTGTTTTGCTGCATCTATATATACTTTTAAATTGCTTTTAACCTTTTTCTGCCCTATGTAATCTTTAAGGAACTTAGGCCTTAAGCTTGTTTCAATTCCTGCATCTTCTGTAGTAAATTCGGTAGTAATTGTTCTTTTAGCCATAATAAGAAATGTTCCTTTCTAAAGTTTTTTAAGGCTGAGTTTTAAAAGTTCACTGGTAGTTTTATATGCGTTTTTATCAACACTTTTTACAGCCGCCAGTGCTTCTGCCAGGGAATACCCTAATGCTGCCAGTGCTTCTGCAGCATCAGAAATTAGCTGTGTGCTGCCAGCAGAGGCTGCCATTTCCTCCCCATGTGCCAGTGCTGCTTCTGTTACTTCTTTAGCCTTAATTTTATCCTTAAGTTCAATTATAAGCTTCCTTGCAGTCTTAATCCCTATACCGGGTGCTTTGGCAATAGTTTTTTCATCATCTGCAAGTATGGCAAACCTTAAAGTATCTGCACCCATTGCGCCAATTATGCCAAGCGCCCCTTTAGGGCCTATGCCGCTTACAGTAACTAACATTTTAAATACACTAAGGCTGTCCTTGTCCATAAAGCCAAAAAGCTGCACTAAGTCCTCCCTTACATGCATATAGGTATAAACAAGTACCTCCTCCCCCGCCTGCCATGCACCATAACCTGCCGGCCCTGGGACAAATATTTCATACCCTATGCCGCCGTTTTCAACAATAATACTGTTTTCTGTAATGTCTGCCAGTTTTCCCCTTATATAATTAATCATTGCCAGAATATCCTCCTTGCCCTTTTATGTGCAAAAAATATTTTCCATAAGCTGTACATTTTAATCCGGCAGCTTTGAAAATTCCCCGTAAGCTTCACCAAGCCAGCCTTCTTCCATATATTTTATTATAACATATGGGTGTATGCCAAGTTCTTCTGATATCTGGAGTGCGTTGCTGTTAGGATAAAGCTTAAGGTATTGTACAATGTCATCAAGCTTGTCTGAGTCCTTTTCACGGCATTCCTTACAGCACATTGTTTTAATTTTGGATTTAAATATTTTATGGCAGTGTTTGCAAATATTTGTATATATCATATAAACCATTTACCTTTCCAGAAATAATTTTTAAAAAAGTGTTGAAAAAAGATTTAAAAGCGGCTGTACAAGCTTCCACCATAAAGGACGGCCAAGCCACTCTTCATATGTTATTTCTTTACTTTCTTTAAATGTTTTAAAGAAATCTGTCCTTACTGCTTCTTGTATTTCCTTTCCTGACATCCACACACCATTTTCATAATGCAGGTAGAAACTCCTGTAATCCATGTTTATAGTGCCTATAATAACCGAATTTTCAGTAAGTATCTGTTTAGCATGTATAAAACCTGGTGTATATTCATATATCTTTACACCCTCCCTTAAAAGCAGGCCATAATTATAATTAGTAAGCAGTTTGACATTCTTCTTGTCTGGTATGCCAGGTGTAATAATCCTTACATCGACACCACGCTTTACAGCTTCTATAAGCGAATTTTTCATATAATCCTCTATTATAAGGTAAGGTGTTGTTATATAAAGATACTGGTCTGCATATACTATCATCTGGTTGTATATGCTTTCTATTGGATTATCCGGGTTATTGGCAGGCCCGTCAGAAATAACCTGGCAGAATACATTACCACATTTACGCGGGAATGTAACTTTATAATCCAGGTAATCAACATGCCCTCCTGTATTTTCCGATGCCTCCCACATTTGCAGAAAAACCACTGTAAGGCCCCATACTGCATCACCTCTTATACGTATGCCTGTATCTTTCCACACACCAAACCTTTCAATAAGGTTTGCATATTCATCTGCAAGGTTAAAACCCCCTGTATATCCCACTTCACCATCAATTACAAGTATTTTCTGGTGTGAACGGTAATTCATATACAATTCACCTGTATATTTATGGATTGGGTTAAAAACCCTCATTTCAAACCCTTCATGCTCTAAAATCTGTTTAAAATACTTGCGTGTCCTTATTGCAGCCCCAAAATCATCATAGAGGAATTTTACTTCAACGCCTTGTTCCACCTTACGTTTAAGTATTTCATGCATTTTATCCCATATACCGCCTTCTGCAACAATAAAAAAATCAATAAGTATAAATTTCTCTGCTTTCTCAAGATCCCTGAATATTTCTTCAAATACATCTTCACCCATAGGATAAAAATCCACAGCATTGCCAGATGTAAGCGGAAAACCCTCATTTTCCATATATTTCACCATGCGCCCTGGTACTGGGTTTTCAGAAATAAAATCAAGGTAAACATCTTCATCTTGTATAAGGAACTGGTTTCCATACGATATCTGCCGGAGTATATACTGGTCAAGCCTGCGCTTGCCGCTTCTGTCACGCCCCCACAGGTAAAACATAATAAAACCGCTTAATGGAAGCAGCATAACTATAGATATCCATGCCAGCCTGTAAGAAGGGCTCTGGTTACGGTTTACCAGTGCCACTATTACAATTACTGATGTAATCTCCCATATAAAATAAAAATATACTGTAACACTTTGCAGCACAAACGGAAGAAAAACTATAAACAGGCACTGTATAAGAACCATAAGTGCAGTAAGAACTATTCTTAAAAAACCACTTAAATTATTCTGCACCCTGCCTTTAAGTCCTTTTAAATAGCTTTTATTCTCCTCCTCTTCAAAATAATTGCCGCGTCCTTTGTTTTTATTTTTCCTGTCCCACTTTTCATATGCTGCATCATGGTTAAAAAATTTCTCCATTAGTAAGGCCTGCCTTTCATTTATATTACTTATGTATACCAGGTATTTTCCTTTTGTATAAACAGCCGCTGTATGTAATTATAACTTATCATGTATTATGTTGCAACTTTTTAAAGATTATAGTATATTACAGGCATGGCATTTTCCCGTCCAGGGTTTTACAGGGAAATATATAAGAATTACAGGGGGAAATATGAAAATTACAGATAGTGATATAGAACAGCCGGTATTTACTTACAACTTTAAACATAATAAAGAAGAAATATTATTTTTTGATATAGAAACAACTGGCCTGTCACCAAAAGCTTCTTCACTTTATATGATTGGGGCAATGTTTTTTAATGGCAGCCGTGGTACCTGGCATTTAAGGCAGTTTTTTGCAGATAATTACAACAGTGAGGAAGAAATTATAATATCATTCTTAGAAATCCTTGGAAGATACAATTATCTGTACCACTTTAACGGAAGAACATTTGATATACCATATATACTAAATAAATGTGAAAAACATAATATAAAACCAGACAGCCACTGTCTTTCCATATTAAATGACATGTACTATAAACATTCCATAGACCTGCTTGCACTTATACGGCCGTTAAAAAAGCTTCTGTCCATACCAAAAGCAGGACAGGCAGATCTTGAAAAATGGCTTGGCATAAACCGTGAAGATAAATATAACGGCGGACAGTTAATTTCTGTGTATTCCCAGTATATGCAGTATAAAATTATAAACAGCAAAAAAGCAGCAGGACTTGAAAGTTTCTTGTTTTTACATAACCATGACGATATAAAACATATGCTTGATATATGCAGCCTGCTTTCATACAGGGAAATATTTTCTGGTAACTGTGAAATTGCCATAACAAATATAGCTCCCTGGCACAGCGGGCAGAATAAATATATTAATATAACTTTTGGCCACAATATGGCAATACCTAAAAAAATAACTGTTACAAAACAACTACCAGAAAGCAGGGAAAAAACAATTCCTGAAAACAGTATTTTACTTACAAGCAATATTTTACTTACGTTAAAAGAAGATACTGCTATATTGTCAGTCCCTTTATTTTATGGAAATCTAAAATATTTTTACCCAGATTATCCTGCATCTGGCTGTTATAGCTGGAAAGAGGGCTTTTTTATACCTTCCGCCACACTACAGGAACTTAAAGACAGCAGCCAGTTTTACATTACATACAAAGACAAAACCTGCTTCTATGCAGTTCCTGGCAGGACAATTAATAAGAAAAACCCCTTCTGGGAAAATTACGTAAAACTACAGCTTACAGCATTTGTTAAAATGCCAGGAATGTGTGTAAACAAAAGATAATTTATAGTTATCCTGCATTGGTTTTTTGTATATATCAAAGGCTGTGTACATGCAGCAGTTTTATATATTTTCTGTAGCAGGCACGTTTTCACTACGATACAATGTCATTTAGTTAAGGAAATAGAAACTAAAATATTATGCCCTGGCAGTTCCAAAGTGTCCCTTGACAAACCAGAACAGCCCGCTTGCGCTTGGACGTCACACGCAATGGTGCATAAAGTCCCTATGCTTCAAAGAAAAAACTTCTTTGAAGCATTTAATACGGGACTTAAGCACCAGCGGTCCCTTTACAAATCTACAGCTTGTTCATTGGAAGCACATTTGGAACTTGCCAGGTAATATACACTTTGGAAATTTATTGGAATATTTTCTGCAAATCTCCTTAACTTAATGACATTGCACTATGATAGTGCACAACACTATATATAGTGTTAGCAATGCATAGGGTCTGTAAAACTACCAGACCCAGGCACTGGCGGCACTATAGTGCCTTTTACAGAAGATATATAAAACTGTCTGCATGTTTTTATGTTCAATGGGGAAATATTTTATACAGAATAAAAAACCTGCTGTATGTTTAAAACCAGCAGACAATAAAAAATACAGTACCATCTGGCTGCTGTCTGTAGCTGGTATTTTTCAATATAGCTTAAACCATGTGGAAAATTTTTATGTCCCATGTAAAAGGCATTTTTGCACCGTCAGTGCTTAAACCTGGTATTTTCAGGTTTTATGCACTGTTACGTGTGCAATCATAGCGGGAGCGGGCCTTTTACTGGGACATAAAAATTTCCACATGTACAATTCTTTTTAAATAAACCACAGATAACTATAAATTATCTATTATTTATATTATAAGTTTATGAAACAGCCGCAAACTATTGTCTATTACTATTGACTTTTGAATAATAGTTGCTATAATAATTATATAGTACAATATTGGCATCTGTATAAAATAAAAATGTTTTATACATAACATTATGCGCCACACAGCGCGGAATGGAGGTTTTTTATGAAAGAAGAGAAAGAAAAATTCCTGGCTGGTGTTAAAAATGCAATGTTTTGGCATTTTACTTTCCAGGAAATAAAGGATACCCTTGAAGATTTAAATGCCTGTTTTGGCCAGGCCAGTAAAGAAGGCAGGAAGGATGCAGAAATAATTAAAGAATATGGAAGCCCTGGAATGTTTGCAAAGGAACTTCTTAAAGAATCATATCCTGGCGGTATTGGAAAAAAATTGCATGTAATAATAAAAAATACTTTGCTGGCTGTATTAACACTGGTGCTTTTAGTTCCTTTTGTTTTCCTGCCACCCTTTGAAGCTTCCTGTATACTGGCTGTTTTAAGCCCTGTTATTATATGGCTTCTTGCTGGCAATAACTGTCTGCTTACGGTTATTAAAGTAAACAAAAATAAAAGGGAAACATTTATTAAAAGCCAGGCAGCAGTATTCTTGTTTTTTGTTTTATTACAACTGTTTACATATGTTATAGTGCCAAAGATGGCAGAGAACGGGTATACAATATACATTGGCCGGTTTATAAACATTATAATTTATCCTGTTGTAGTTATTTTATTTATATTAGAAATATTATTTTTAAAGAAAATGCTTTCTGGGAATATTTATATGTTTTTTGCTGCCACACAGAATTTATCTATAATAAGCAGCCTGTTTTTATATGTCAGCTTTTTAAAAAATATAGAAACACTGGAAAACATAAGGTTTATTTTTATACCGTATTTAATATCCCTGCCTGTTACCTTTATATATTATATTTATATAGTTACTAAAGAAAGGAGGGCAAATATTGGATGCACAGATTAAAAAAGGTGTCCTTGAAATGTGCCTGTTATATAAACTATCACAAAAAGACTATTATGGATATAATCTTATGAAGGAAATGAAATTATTATTTCCGGAAGTAAATGACAGCACATTTTATGCAATTCTAAGAAGGCTAAAAAAGGAAGGTTCTGCTGGTATATATTATGGTGAGGAATCATGCGGGCCAAAAAGAAAATATTACAAAATAACACCCGACGGCATTAAAATGCTTGAAAACCATATATATGACTGGAACAAGTTAAAAGAAATAATAGCACAGCTAGGAATGTAAAAACTGGTTTTTAAGCAGGCAGTTAATGCCTGCCTGCAATTTCTGGCCGTCTGGAATATGTATTGTAAATATCCGCCTTGCTGGAAAATATTCCAGGTTTAATTATACTATAAAAAAATGTATAATACATTTACAGATAAAAAGGTTGCAAAAATGTAAAGTATAGTTTATTATGTGATAAAATGCAACCGGAGGTATTATGATGCCATTGGAAAGTAAAAAGAATACACTGCTAAAAGCAGTTTCAGAATTAAAAGAAGCCGATTATACTAAAGCTCCTGTAATTAATGGTATTTACCACAGGCTGTATAATGGCAGGAAGCAGTTTGCAGATGTTTTTGAGAAAAATATAAAGGCTGTTATGCAGATAAGTTCCCTCGACCTTATAATGCAGCACCAGACTGCAAAAATAAATAATATATACCATAAAATATCCCAGGCTACAGAAGCAATTTCCGGGGGATCTGCAAACGTCCACTCTGGTAACCAGCATGAAGAGCTTGCAAGGACAATTACCGGGCTTTCATCCAGAACAGAACAGGTACATAAAAAAACAGGGACAAGCCAGGAGGAACTTACAACAATAAAGAAACTTTCCGGAAAGACCATAGAAGATTCCAGGGAAATGCAGGAAGACATGGACAGGCTTATTGAAGTAATCGATACCATGGCTGGCCTTATTGCAGGTATTGATACCATATCATTACAAACAAACCTTCTCGCATTAAATGCTTCTATAGAAGCTGCCAAAGCAGGTGAAGCTGGAAAAGGCTTTGCAGTGGTAGCCAATGAAATACGGGGGCTTGCAGAAGAAACACAAAAACTGACAAGAAGCATGGGGGATTTTGCGGAAGAAATTAAAAATGCCTCACATAAAAGTGCAAAAAGTGCCAATGAAACTATTAATGCCCTTGGAACTATGACAGAAAAAATTGAACAGGTATGGGAATTAAATGACCATAACAAACAGCATATTTCTGAAATCAGTGAAGCTATACATTCCATCGCCAGTACTAGTGAGGAAATTACAAACACAATGGCAGAAATGGGGAACCAGCTTATAGACAGTACAAACTTTATACAAGAAGTAGAACAGGAATTAAAGAAATCAACAGAACCTATAGCCAGCATAGAAAAAATACTTGATGAATCAGTAAAGCAGATGGGGAACATGTCTGGTGACGCATTTTACCATATGGAGAATGATGAATTTATAAATTATATGGAAAATGCCATTACAGCACATAATACATGGCTTAACAACCTTGAAAAAATGGTATACGGGAAAACCGTCCTGCCATTACAGCTAGATCCTTCCAAATGTGGTTTTGGTCATTTTTACAATTCCATGGAACCAAAGATACCAGAAGTTTTACCTGTATGGAACGGACTTGGCAAAAAACATAAAGAGTTTCACGGATATGGCACAAAAGTTATAAATGCCATACAAAATGGTGATTACCAGATGGCAGAACAGGTTTACATAGAAGCAAGAAGCTATTCAAGGAAGCTTATTGCAGATATGGGCAGGATAATACAGCTTTCAAAAAAATAAAACAGATGCCGCATTGCAACGCGGCATCTGTTTTATTTTTATAAAGCCAGGCGGATATTTGCAATCCGCACTGCCTGTTACAGGCAGTGGCTGCTTAATAAGGTTAAAATGGTTCACAAATCCCTTCAAGTGCCTTTTCCAGCTTGTTATATGCTTCTTCATTTACAGCGCCGTAAATTAACTGGCTTCCATCATCTTCAGCACTTTCACAGTAAAGGGCAGCTATAAGGTTATAAGGATCATTATTGTAAAATGTTATTTCTATATCATAGCTTATCCAGTTTGTTAATTTAAAAGGATATTTATTAAATCTTGATTCAAATTCACTGTAATCCTCAGAACTTACATAATAAAAATCTTCGGGGTTATATTCCAGTGTAAAAGCTGCTTCATAAGCAGACGCTGCTATAATAAATTCACTAAGGGATCTGGTGCAGGACTGTGGTTCTTCATTTCCGCCATACCCATACCAGACATAAACCGGCGGGTCAGGCAGTGATAAATCCTCATTACGTATATATGCCTGGCAGTTCCCCTGGTTCTCATTAAGAAGTACAATACCTTCAATAAAGTCTTCAAGCCATGTATATTTTTTATAATCCTTTGGCATAATCCATGTATCTTGTCCATGGTTTAACCTGTCTGTATTTCCTGCTTTTAAGTAAAACTCTTCTAACACTTGTGGTATTTGTCCAAACTTCTGTTTTAAATAGTTAATTTCTTCAGGTTTGCTGCCATGGAACTTGTTAATAGCATAAAGCCTTTTAACAAGGCTTAAATCAAGCATAATACCCCTCCCCTGTAATTTACTTTAAAAACCTGCTGTCTGTCAAACGGATATCCGCAATCCGCATTTCAAACAATCTTTGATTGCCTGCAAGCAGGCATTGGTTACTTGATGAGGTTAAACAACAGGTTCTTTAACCACGTTATTTTCTTACAAGAAGTGACTTGCCTGTCATCTCTTCTGGCTGCTTAAGCCCCATAATTTCAATAAGTGTTGGTACTATATCTGCAAGGCAGCCGCCTTCACGCAATGTATAATCCTTATCATAATTTACAAGTATAAATGGCACAGGGTTAGTTGTATGTGCTGTAAACGGAATACCTGTTTCATAATCCACCATCTGTTCTGCATTGCCGTGGTCAGCACATATAAACAGTACGCCGTCTGCCTTTTTTACAGCTTCAACAGCAGAGCCGACACACTGGTCAATACGTTCAACAGCCTTTATTGCAGCAGATATTACACCTGTATGCCCTACCATGTCAGGATTTGCAAAATTAATGACAATAACATCATATTTGCCAGATGTAATTGCAGCGTCAAGCCTCTTTCCAACTTCTGGTGCACTCATTTCAGGTTTTAAATCATAAGTTGCTACATCTGGGGATTTAACAAGTGAACGCTCTTCATTTTCATTAGGCTCTTCTATCCCGCCATTAAAGAAAAATGTTACATGTGCGTATTTTTCAGTTTCAGCAAGGCGCAACTGTGTCTTGCCATTAGCTGCAAGAAATTCACCAAATGTATTTGTAATGGCCTCTTTCTCAAATGCAACCTGCTTGTTTTCTATTGTTTCATCATAATCCGTAAAGCATACATATGTGAGAGGCATAAAACCGTTAGCACGCTCAAATTTATCAAAACTTTCATCACAGAATGTACGTGTAATTTCCCTTGCCCTGTCAGGACGGAAGTTAAAGAATATAATGGAGTCATGCGGCTTAATTGTTGCAACTGGTTTGCCATTTTCTGTAATAACAGTTGGCACAACAAACTCATCATTAACACCCTTTGCATAAGAATCTGCAACTGCCTGTACAGCATCAGCAGCAAGGACGCCCTCTCCTTTTACAAGCGCATTATATGCCTTTTCAACACGGTCCCAGTTATTATCCCTGTCCATAGCATAATAGCGGCCATGCACACTTGCAATTTTTCCTGTGCCAATCTCATCAATTTTAGCCTGCAATTCTTCAATAAAACCTTTGCCAGATGCAGGAGGTGTATCGCGCCCGTCAAGGAATGTGTGTATAAATACATTTTTAACCCCGTTCCTCTTTGCCATTTCAAGAAGCCCGTAAAGGTGTGTATTGTGGCTGTGCACACCGCCATCTGATAAAAGCCCGTATAAATGCAGGTCTGAATTATTCTTTTTAACATTATCTATTGCAGAAAGAAGTGCCTTATTTTCAAAAAATGTCCCTTCTTCAATAGCCTTTGTAATACGTGTAAGTTCCTGGTAAATAATACGGCCCGCACCAATATTCATATGCCCTACTTCAGAATTGCCCATCTGCCCGTCAGGAAGCCCTACAAAAAGCCCGCTTGCATTGCCTTTCTGGAAGGGGTATTCTGCCATAAGCCTGTCCATAACAGGAGTATCAGCCTGTGCAATAGCATTTCCTTCTGTCCTGTCATTCAGCCCATATCCGTCAAGTACCATTAAAACAACTGGTTTTTTACTCATAACAATATCCTTTCTATTTTATACTTAAATTAATTGTTCCCTTTAAATTAAAAGTATACATTATTTGCCACAGCAAGTCAAATACCCTGCATCATTTCTTTGCTGCTTCCCTGTCAGTCCACACAATCAAATAACTGGGCAAAATTAATTTTTACATTAGGAAACATATAAATCTTTAAATCATCTTTATTTTGTTCTGTAACTATTGACATCAATTTATATTCTGCTTCATCAACAGAACTTTCATCAGGTGATAATACATATATTTCTACTTGCCTTTTCCTCCAGTCAACAAGCCAGTATTCTGCAACTTCTACTTTTTTATACAGTTCCATCTTTTCATTGCGGTCATATTCTTCTGTTGCATCAGACAAAACCTCCATAATAAATCTGGGCACACCCAGAAAATTTGTTGAACGCCTGTTCTTTATATCACAATTTATAGACACATCTGGAATAACTGGTTTATTATCATTTTCTATCCACTTATATTTAACACTGTCACCAAATACACGGCACAAAGAATTTTTTAGCTGGATTCCAACCGTTGTAACAAAATTATTAATTACTATTGAATGTTCGATATAGGTATTAGCCATATCTTTAATTAGCAGCATATCCACTTATATCACCCCCGGCTTTCTATATTTTTATTATATCAGCTATTAACGCATTTTCAAGTTCTAAAAATATTCCGTTCTGCATTAACTGTAATTGGATATATGGTTGCATGGGATATAAATGGTAATAGAAATGAATATGAATGTATTGATATTGACCCGTTTTATGTTTTCCAAAGCCCTGTTGTAAAAGATATAACAGAATAATTTTTGCAGGCAGTAAACACCTGCCTGCAATATATGTACTGCCTGTATTTATTCTATAATCCTTCCTTTATCAAAATAAAATATTTCATCACAGAGCACCTTTATATCCTCTTCGTTATGGCTTGCTATTACTATCAGGTTTCCTGTTTCTTTTCTTTTAAGGATAACTTCCCTTATTTCTTTTACCCCTTCATTATCAAGCCCGTTCATAGGTTCATCTAACAATAAAATATCCGGATTTTCCATTAATGCCTGTGCAAGTCCAAGACGCTGTTTCATGCCTAACGAATACTTACCAACATGTTTTTTTTCATCAGGATTTAACCCTGTTAATTCCATAGCTTCCCTGATTTCCTGGTCTTTAATTTTCCCCTTTATGGCAGCTAATATTTTAAGGTTTTTAAACCCTGGGTACTCTGGTATAAATCCTGGATTTTCTATAATAGCACCTACATTTGCAGGCATATCTATATCCTTTCCAAGTACCTTTCCATCTATTATAATGCTTCCCTTTGTACTATATACAAAGCCAAGTATATGGCGCATAAGCATTGTTTTTCCGCAGCCATTCCTGCCAACAAGCCCGTATATTTTCCCATAATCAAGTTCCATATTAATACTGTCTAAAATTACATTCCCGTCTATAATTTTGGACAAATTTTTTATTTCTATCATAACTGCTACCCCTTCATTCCCTAACTTTCCCTTGTTTCTATCATAATCTTTCTTGAAGACAAGGCTATTAATATAATCAAAATACTTATTACAATAAAACTTGTTACTGTTACAAAAGGAATACTTATAAAAAACCTGCTTCCCAGTATATTTATACACTCCACACTTGTCCAGCACACAGGTGAAAATGCGTGCAGCCAGTATCTTGAAGGTTTGGCAGAAAAAGAAAGCAGTGGGTCAAGAAATACCAGTATAAAAGCTGCACCAAGCCCCCATAAAATATTTTTCTGTACAAGGTTTATAAGATAAACCAGAAGACCCAGTATAAAAAAGCTTGCAAGCCCTGTACAAAATGTATATGCCTGGCTTGCAAATGGATATAGCATATTTACAGCCATTTCTGGCGCCCACAGACCAAGTTTATACTGCTTTAACAAATCTTCCACTGTTTTTGTGTCTGTCCCATATAAGAAATCTGTCAGTGCCTCTCCCCAGTCATTTTCAAAACTAATTACAGGAACTGATACAGCAGAACTGGCTATTGTTATAAACAGCATATATATAAAGGCTACTTCAAAAATATACATGCACTCCCCAAGCCACCATCTTTTCCTGCCGCTGCGCATAATTACATATGGTGCGTTCTGGTAAAGGAAAGGCGCATCACATAATAAAAGTATAAAACCTGTATGCCACAATATTTTAGGCGCCCTTAGTGAAATTTCACTTGACTGGAACAATACAGGCAGCAGGCAGAAAGTCATTTTCTTACCCTCCGCCATTCCATATATTGTATATCCTTTTAAATACTCTATTATAAGGAACAGGGTAAATAAAAGCACAAGCCATACCCTGCAATCCTTTTTCCACCTGTTTATATTACAAAAGGAAAATGCCATGGCACTTTTAAATGTTTCCATTTTCAATCCTCCAGTCCAGCCTGCGGTAGAAAATATACCCACATGCCAATATAACTACTGCCGGGTAAAATATGCTCCAGGATAAATTAAGTATATGTGATGCATCAGTTGATTTTATAAATGATGGTATCATCGATATTAAAGGAAGGACATCAAAAACTGACTCTGGTGGTATATATGAAACTGACAGGAAAAATACAAGTCCTGTAAGCCCTATGCTTACAAAGGAATTAGGCTGGAATGTAGAAAATACAAGCCCTATGCTGCTAAATGCAGCTACCACTATTCCAAACTGGAATCCCATAAGAAGCAGGTATAAAACAGGATAATTTAATGCCAGTGTTTTATAATAACAATCATAATCCCTAAGTACTGGGACTAAGGGGAAAAACGGAAAAAGCACAGCCGCTGCCAGTAAAAAACCAAGTATACTTATACAAATAATAATAATTGTATTTGTTAAAAACCGTGCCTGTGTATAACATATAGGATTAGTCCTGTTTAATATCATTCTAATATAATGTGTATTATCATCTTTGCAAAAACTGTTTGTATGTAATGCTGCCAGTAAAACCACCATAACTATTTTAAACTTATCAAACGATAACGCATTTCCTAGAATTTCAACTATTCCACCTGTCTGTTCATAATCGAACTTTGCAGCTATACTTATATATTGGGCCTGCCCGCCCAGTAAAACAATTACAAATGCAAGCAGTATAAATATAATCTTTTTTAAGTTAAAACACCTTATAAAATCAGATTTAAAAGTATTTAAAAACATTATTACACCCCTTAACTGTTATAATCTACACATAACATATTTTTCATCTGTAACCACATTAATTAGTACAGCTTTACCATGAAAACCATTATATTGAACATTCTTCACCTGTAATGGCATTAATTAGTACAGATTTATATGCTTCCGCCCCTTTATGTGCAGCAGAATTTTCTATTTTATAATCTACTCTCCAGCATAAATCCAGTTCATTATCTTCATACAGGTGTTTTATATTTAGCGAATAAACCATTGTAACATCTTCTATTTTTATATTATCTTTATTTGCTGTATTACTTAAAAGTTTTGCCTCTGCAACTGCTTCTTCCTTTGTAATTGTTTTCTCTTCCAGTGGCCTTTTCTCTTTTAATACAAACGGAAATTCAGCTTCTATATATACTACCCTGCCATATGCTGGTGCATATACCATTTGTGCTGAACAGAAACGTGAATCAAGTACCAGCCCGTTTATACATGGCTTATAAACTACATATAAAGCCTCATATTCTTTAGTCCAGGGATACTTTTCCTCTATATCACGTACTTCAAAAAAAGAAAGTGTCTTATTATTATTTATACCTTTAAGCGGGCCATAACTTTGACTCCCTGTAACTGAACCTTTAGACATACTGTCAATATCCAGTGCATATACCTCTGCCAAAGAATTATCCGGATTATATCCAAATAACTTTGCATACTGGTTACAGTATTTTAGTGCCTCTTCCTTTGTACAACCGTCTATGCTTTCACCAGGAAGGTTTTTACGGAGCGCTGTCCCAAATAAATTATTTACAAGAGGAGATGCTACCACACTAAGAAGTTCTTCATACTGTTCTGATGCCATTTCATATTGGTATTTGTATATTATCCCCGGACCTAATACATCATTATACCTTTCTGAATATGAAAAATACTGTATATCTTTCTCATATAAAATATTTATAACGCCATTAATTTTTTCTTTTTTTGCTCCATTTTTTAAAGCTTCTTCCAGTGTATAACCAGTACACTTTTTTATTACCTTTTCTATATCACACTTGCTATGTCCTATTATGACGTTTTCATACTGTATGTTACTGCCACCATCTGTTACATCTTCCTTACTGGTTTTAACCTGCTTCTTCATCTGGCAGCCACTAAGAAAAGAAACCATTAAAGATATACAGCATACAGGTATAAATACTTTTTTAAGAACTGTTTTAACCATCTTCCTGCCCCCTCCCAGTAAAAAATACTTTCTTATCAGTCACTAAGCCCAGGCCACATAACACACTCTTCACCTGTAACCGCATTAATTAATACAGACTGGTATGCTTTTGGCCCTGTATACATAGCAGAGTTTTCTATTTTTAAATCTACCCTGTAACATAAATCAAGGCTGTTATTTTCACGCAGATGGAGTATATTTTGTGAGTAAACCATTGTAACGTTTTCTATTTTTACATTATCTTTCTTTGCTTTGGTTACAGTAACTGCTTCTTTTTCTGCTTCCTCCTTTGTAATTATTTTATCTGCTTTTTTCTTTTCATTTACAATCCAGGGCATTTCACCAAACAAGTATACTATCTTTTCATATGCAGGTGCATATATCATCTCCAGTGCACCATAGGACGATTCAAAAACCAGCCCGTTTGTATATGGTTTATAAACCACGTATAAAGCTTCATATTCTTTAGTCCAGAGGTATTTCTCCTGGAGTTTATCAAATTCATCATCAGGCAGCGGCTTTTTATTATCTATGCCTTTAAGCGGACCATAATGTGGGACTCCTGTTTCTGAACCTTTTAACAGGCTGTCAAGGGTAAGTGCATATACCTCTGCCACAGAATTATCCTTACTATATCCAAGTAGTTCTGCATATGGGTTACAGTATTTTAATGCCTCTTCTTTTGTACAGCCATCTATATTTTCACCAGGAAGTTTATTCCTTATGGTAGTTCCAAATAAATTCTTTGTAAGTGAATATGTTATACCACTAAGCACTTCATAGTACTGGTTTCCTGCCATTTCATAATTATCTTTATATGAAATTACTGGACCAAGCCCTTCCTTACTTTTTCCTGAAAATGAAAGAAATTTTACACCTTTTTCATATACAATGGAATCTTCACCATAGGATTTTTCAAATTCAGCCCCGTTTTTTATAGCCTCCTCCAATGTGTCACCAGTAAACTTCTGTACAATTTTATCTATATCCCCTTTGCTGTTTTTTACTGTTACAGTTTCATATATGGTATCTTTACTTCCTTCTGCTTCTATCTGGCTGGTTTCTGCCTGCTTCTTCATCTGGCAGCCACTAAGAAAAGAAACCATTAAAGATATACAGCATACAGGTATAAATACTTTTTTAAGAACTGTTTTAACCATCTTCCTGCCCCCTCCCAGTAAAAAATACTTTCTTATCAGTCACTAAGCCCAGGCCACATAACACACTCTTCACCTGTAACCGCATTAATTAATACAGACTGGTATGCTTTTGGCCCTGTATACATAGCAGAGTTTTCTATTTTTAAATCTACCCTGTAACATAAATCAAGGCTGTTATTTTCACGCAGATGGAGTATATTTTGTGAGTAAACCATTGTAACGTTTTCTATTTTTACATTATCTTTCTTTGCTTTGGTTACAGTAACTGCTTCTTTTTCTGCTTCCTCCTTTGTAATTATTTTATCTGCTTTTTTCTTTTCATTTACAATCCAGGGCATTTCACCAAACAAGTATACTATCTTTTCATATGCAGGTGCATATATCATCTCCAGTGCACCATAGGACGATTCAAAAACCAGCCCGTTTGTATATGGTTTATAAACCACGTATAAAGCTTCATATTCTTTAGTCCAGAGGTATTTCTCCTGGAGTTTATCAAATTCATCATCAGGCAGCGGCTTTTTATTATCTATGCCTTTAAGCGGACCATAATGTGGGACTCCTGTTTCTGAACCTTTTAACAGGCTGTCAAGGGTAAGTGCATATACCTCTGCCACAGAATTATCTTTCCCATACCCAAGCAGTTCTGCATACGGGTTACAGTATTTTAATGCCTCTTCTTTTGTACAACCGTCTATATCTTCACCAGGAAGTTTGTTCCTTATGGTTGCACCAAATAAATTCCCTTTAAGTGAATATGTTATACCATTAAGAACCGAATCATATTGCCATCCTGCCATTTCATAATTATCTTCATATGAAATTAATGGGCCAAGTCCTTCCTTAATTTTTCCTGAAAATTTAAGGCGCTTTACACCTTTTTCATATGTAATGGAATCTTCCCCATAGGATTTTTTTAATTCAACTCCGTTTTTTATAGCTTCTTCTAATGTATCACCAGTAAACTTCTGTATAATCTTGTCTATATCCCCTTTGCTGTTTTTTACTGTTACAGTTTCATATATGGTATCTTCACTTCCTTCTGTTTCTATCTGGCTGGTTTCTGCCTGCTTCTTCATCTGGCAGCCACTAAGAAAAAAAGATATTAAACATAAACAGTAAACAGTCCTGGTTACCTGTTTTTTAATTTTCATAATAACCCCCTGCAATAATGCCACTGTCCAGACACATTTTAATTTTATATCTATTGGCAGCCTGGACAGCAGCTTAAATCTTAACTGGTTTAAAAAATTACTTTACAGGTTTATATGTACCACTCACTGTTGAATAATTTGGTGCTGTGCCTCTGTTATCACAGCCTCTTATATGCATCAAAAAATCACTACCTCTTGCACCATACTGGTATTTTATATCTACGGACTTACCAGGCTTATTTTGTATTTCTGGTGTATCTGAAATTAAATCATCATAACTGTAAAACATGTATGTTGTATAATAGCTTGGTGCAGAAGCCTTACTAACAGTAGCACTGCCAAACAGACTATCCTGGTTTTTCCAAACCTGGTCATCTCTTCCTCCGTCTACTATACCCCTTACTATTGTAAACTTATATTCTGGATCTGCTGCATATGCTGTTGCAAAACTTCCTGCCATTGTTGATACTGCTAGTGTAAGTGCTATTGCTTTTTTACTGATTTTTCTTTTTGTTCTCATTATAACTCCTCCATTCTTTTAATTTTTAATAGTTTTAATTTTATTTTGCCATATTTTTTACATTTTATGGTTTATCTTATGCAATTTGTCTTATTTTCCGTTCCCCCTCCCTCCCTGTATATAAATACAGATTAATATGTATAAAGCCTGCTGTATAGTTATATATGCAAGCTATATATTTTATATAACATATACTATTATAGTTTTCAAGTGTTCTTGTATAAATGTATAATTCCGGTACATAAATGATTTATATAGTTATACAAATAGCTATTTATTATACTTTTGTCCAGCTTATATAATTAATATATAATTGTATATTATTAATACATTTGTTTGATTATATTATAACTTAATTATATAAATTCTAAAATTAGTTTATAAATTTTAACCGGGATTTTAATATTATAAAATAAGTTTTCATATCCTCTGTCTATTATCTAGCTGTAAGGCTTATGTATGCTTCTTAAATTATACGTATAAGTCCAACGGTATAATTTAACCGGCAAGTTATATGTTTTATATAACACATTTTACCAGGATTTTCAAGTACTTATGGACGAATAGCAGATATATAGGGCTGAATAGCAGCTTATTTTATTTATAAATCTAATTATGTAACTAAATATGGTGTAATATTTTTTAATTACTAGATTTATAATTGCATAAAGTTAATTGAAATATTTTTTAATATAAAATAAAACAGTCCCTCTGCCAGCATTATCCCGTTAGCTGGTGAGCAGACTGTCTTACATTACCATAAGTATAAACTATGAAACATATAGCTGCAAAAATAAACTATATATTCTATATAACATATTCTATTATTATTTTCAAGTGCCTGGGTACAAATGGCAAATATCAGGGTATAAATGGTGATGCTTTTATTAACATACCTGTTTTAATGTCTATAATTGTGCTTTCCATATTCCAGTATCTGGCATATTCTTGCTCAAACTGCCATAATTTGTACTTGCTTATAGGAACTTTTTTGCCATTTGGCATAATAAGGTCATTTTCATCACGCCTTTTTATATGTGCCAGGTTGACTATATAGCTTCTATGTATATAACAGAATGGACTATTTAACTTATCTAAACTCTCTAAAATGCTTTTAAGTGTTCCTTTATTATTGAGTATTCCGTTTTTTGTTACAAAAACCAGATTATTATGCTCACTTTCTATATAATATATATCTTCCCCTTTTACATATAAATCTTTACCACTATCTTTTAACAATACAGTTATATTATCCATATACCTGACTCCTCCCTTTCTCTTGTAAATTCCAGCCAGATTGTCCATTTAATTTATAAAGGAAATATTATACAGGCTGCATATTATCCATTATATTTATAATCTATCCATTTGGAGTCTACCCAGCGGTTTTTTGTAGCATTCCAGCGGCGGTACTGTAAAACCCCGTTATTCATTCTCCATTTTGTCTGGATATCATCTGCACATGGCATACAGCCATCATCTATATTGCTATATGCCACAGGAGTGGCAATGCTGGCACTTGCTGGCACACTAAATGCATTTAATATTGTTATTCCTGTAACTGCTGTTATAATTAGTTTTTTAATCTTCTTCATATTTACTTTCCTCCTGGGTTATTTTTAAATTAAGTTCATTTACAAAATATTCTGCTATTTCCTTATCAATTATAACTTTATCACCTGTGTTTGTTTTTAAAACATATATACCATCAGCATATTTTATAATATAGCTGCTGGAGGCATTTATTTCATATGCAAAAGGTGATGTTTCTATTTCATCTTCTGATGGCTGGAAATCTGGCTGTAATATAAATGAATATGATAATACCATTAAAAGTGCCATTATGCCTGTTACTAATAACTGGCTTACTGGACTGCTTTTTCTGGTATATATCCGTGAAATTAACCTGAACCTTTCTTCTATCTCCCGTATATTGTCTGCTGCACCAAGGACAGATGCATTGTTCTGTGTATGCTGCCTTGGCAGGTTCTGGTTTTTAAAAACTTTCAGTATGGTTTCGAGATATTCTGCGGTTTCCTTATAATTTAAATCTTTTATTACCATATAGTCACAACGCAGTTCAAAACTTTTCTCCATACTGTTTCTAAGAAAATATACAAATGGGTTCCACCAGTAAAAAGCACATAAAATATTTACCATCATCTGTATAAGCAGATCATAGTTTGCAATATGTACAAATTCATGGCTTATAATGTAATATAATTCCTTTTTACTATATACATTGTCTGGCAAAAGGATTTTTCCATGTATAATTCCAAAACTTACAGGTTCACTTATGGAAGGGCTTATCACCACTTCTGTTTTTTTATTATATTTATTCTCCATTACCCGTATAATCTCCGAAGCTTCCGGGCTGGCAGCTTTTGTGGGCAGGTTTTTAATTATTTTATTGTATTTATAGTACTGGCAAAATATATGGGCAGCTATTGCAAATGCTGCTAAAGCCCATATGCCATAAAACAAGTGGTATATACATATATTGTACATTCCTATATGTAATATCTCTTTAGTAAATAAAAGAAACAGGTTATTATAAATATGTACTGATGGCACTATTCCTGTCCACGGAAATTCAACAGGTATAAACATTCTTACTGTACAAAACAAATAAAGAAGTACCACACCATAGACACTGGATATATTTATAAAATAGTAGCTTTTTTGTAAAACAGAAAATATAATAACAAATAAACTGCTCCACAAAACAGCCATCATTACAGAATAAAAAGTAACCTGCATTTATTTAATCCCCCTGGCGGCGTATCTGTTCTATTATATTTTCAAGTTCACCTATTAACTTGTCCTCTTCATCCTGGTTAATCTTTTTCCTTTTTCCAGCCCCAAGCATTGCAAGTGCAATGCTTCCTAAAGAACTGCTTTTTATGCCGCGTTCTGATAAAAGGATTGCAGCATACTCTTCTTTTGTAAGTGAAGGTATAAAACTTCTTGCATACTGGGTATTATTTTTCTCAAATCCATGTATTTTAAGGTAGCCTTTGTTTAAAAGCCCCTTTACAATCCTAAAAAGTGTAACCTGGTTCCACTCCTCTTGGCCAATCCCTGCCATTTCCGTTATTGTAAGCGGAGTTGCCTGCTTCCATAAAAATTCCATTAAATCTTCTTCCTTTTGTGTCATTAATCCGTTATTTTTCATATATTTATCACCCTTTATAAGTATTATTATAAAACGATATTAGTTCCATATAAATAATAATATTTATTTACAGTAATGTCAACTACCAGAATGTAATACAGAATAAAAATTTATTATAAAACCACACTGCTAATTATTAAACATTAATCAAAAAGGACATAAAGCCTTTATTATTTATAAAAGTTTTATGCCCTTATGCTGTTTTATTATTAAATCTGCCATATATAACGTCTGGACTTCTTTTATTTTAACCCTTTTTTAAAAATATTTCTTCTTCTGAGGATAATACATAAGAATCTTCTATTATTTTGCTGTCACCCTTATTTACATTAAAATGGGAATAATATTTTAAAGATTCAAATTCAAAACTTATAATTTGCCTTCTGATACGTATTATATGTACATTAGCATGTGTAGCCAGTGTACTTCCTAATATTAAACTACAGCCAAAGTTCCTATCAAACTATGTAACTACTGGAAATTTAGGAAATTCTATTTCTCCCATTCTAAACCCATCTACACGGAAAATATCTGTTAATATCCTCTTTCTGCCTCCAAAACCTCCAATACTAAACTTAGATTGCTGCAATTCCCTTTTTGGAAATGTTTCCTCAAATAATTCCTTACTACCACACCATACCGCAGTAATAGCACCTGTATCATACAGGCATATAAGCCTGATACCATTAATATCTAAATTAAACTTGGGCTTTTTATTTTTATTATCTAAATCATAAGAAACCTGGTACATCAACAACCTCCTAAAAAAAATTTCCTGGAACTTCAGTAGTCCTGTTGTATGCTACATCAATTTTTTTATGCAAACATTCAAGATAAAATTTATCACGTTCTTCATCAGTAAAAACACCTATTAATGTACCTTTATGTATATTAATTCCCGAGTTTGTGTAATTAGTTACAAATACCCATAAATCTGGAAATTTTTCTTCCATATATTTGCTTTATAAAATGGGTTATATCATACTTTTCATAAAATATCAATATATACTTTGAATAAGCACAGGTATTTTTACAATTACTTCTGCCCCTTTTGTCCTGTCTGAATTTGTGGGGAGTAATTTCCCCTTATGCTGTTTTATTATTAAGTCTGCCATATAAAGCCCTATTCCAGAGTGCTGTTTTGAACTCCGGCTTTTATCTTCCATATAAAATTGTTCTGTGGCATGCTTTAGTGCTTCTTCTGAAAATCCTTTTCCTGTATCAGTAGTTTTAAATACAATATAATTATCCTGGCTGCTTATATCTAAATATATTGTACCGCCTTTTGGTGTGTTTTCCATTGCATTTGCAAATATATTTATAAATGCACGCATTAACAGTTCTTTATCCGCCATAAAATAACTGGCACTGTAACTTTCTTGTTTCTGGAAATATATATTTTTAATGGCACAAAGGCTTTCTGCCTGTTTTATAACCTCATTTACAAATAAAGAAATGCTTGTTTTTTGCATATCTGTTTTATACCCGTTTTTTGTTATATTTATTAACTGCCCCACATAGTCCTGCATCTGTATGGAACTTTTTGTAATATAACATGCCAGTTCCTCCTGTTCCTTTGTAAGCTTTGTATCATACAGTAATTCTGCGTTGCCGCGTACAAGTGTTAATGGTGTTTTTAAATCATGTGCTAACGCCATTATTTGTTCTTTCCTGGCATGTTCCATGTTCCACTGGCTTTCTAATGATTCTTTAAGTGCTGCCCTCATATTGTCTATTGAGTCTAAAACAGTGTTAATTTCCTTAATGCTGCCTTTGGTTATAGTAAATCCAAGTTCCTGGTTCTGTATCTTTTCTGCTATATGGATAAGGGGGGATAGTTTTTTATTTAACTTACGTCCAAAGCAGACTGATGTTATAACTATAATAAACAATATAAGGCAAAGGGAACATATAAGAATAAGGTTCTGCGGCGGTATAAGGTACTTGCGTAACAGGGGAAGTTTATATTGTGGTATAAGCCTGTATGCTATTACACAATACCCTTCACTGCATCTGGCTGTTGTATAATAATACTGGTTTCCAATTAAACTGTAAAGTGCCTTCTTACCATTAACCGCTTCCCATGCATCTGTTAATGCCCTTCCATTTATATTTGCTTCTTTTACATTTCCATACTGGTCAAATAATGCATATTTGCATAAAGGCGGAACCAGCTTATTGCTAAATTTACCTGTACTGTCAATTTTTTCTTTTGCTTCTTTTGCCTGTTCCTGTGCATAATTTGCAGGATATATAATTCCATTTGCTTCAAAAAGGATAAATACAGCTAAAGCACTGGCAATAACTGCTACTATGCCAGTTAGCATATAAACTAAATATCTCAGGTAAAATACACTTAACGGGACAGCCTTTTTCTTTATATTTCCCATTTATAGCCAATCCCCCATACTGTTTTTATTGGTGAAAAACCAAGTTTTTCTAATTTCATGCGTATATTTTTAACATGTGTTGTAACTGTATTATCATTTCCAATGCCATCAAATCCAAAAACTTTCTCATATATCTGTTCTTTGGAAAATACCTGTCCCTGGTTTCTGGCAAGGAATTCGCATATATTGTATTCACCTTTTGTAAGAGGCGCAGCACTGCTGTTTACCAGAAGTTGTTTTGCTTCAATATTAAACTCTGCATTGCCAAATAAAAGCTTTGTAAAATGCCCGCGGTGTTCACGCCTTAAATGTGCATTTATCCTTGCCCTTAATTCATTAGCACCAAATGGTTTTAAAATATAGTCATCTGCACCCATGCCAAGCCCGTATACAAGGCTTTCTTCATCTGGTTTTGCAGTAAGGAATATAACAGGGCACTGGATGCGGCGGCGTATCTGGCTGCACAGTGTAAAACCGTCAGTCCCTGGCATCATTATATCAAGAAGCACCAGTTCAAAACTATCCAGTGCCATTTTAATAACTTTTTCTGGTTCAGAAACAGTCTTTACAAAATGCCCGTCCCTTTCAAGTATTCTTTTAACAAGCTTTAAAATATCCACTTCGTCATCAACTGCCAGGATATTTGCCATAAAAAACCCCCTTTCACTCACTGCCCTTTATCCCATCCCATTTTAATGCCCATATCCCAAATGCTGCCAGCCCTGCTATTGTTGTAATAATACATATAGCCACCGCCATGTTACAGCTTTTATTATAGTTTATGGTAATTATATTATTATACCATATGACGCCAGGTTCTGGCAAAAGCATAGTAACAAGCCTTGATGCCCATGCCGCAGGGACGTATATCCATATATTGTCACCAAGCTTTGTAAGAAACAGGGCTGACACCATGCTTTCCACAATCCCGGTTCCTGCTGCCACACCTTTATTAAAACGCATTGCAAGAAATAAATGCATTATATATAGGAAGATACTGCTCCCTGTAATTACTGCCGCCATAATAAAATAAAGAGAAAAATCAACATTTTCTGCTATAAAATAAAACCCTGCCCCAAATAAAACAGACGCAAGTAAGACTGCTGCCGCACCAAGGATTATAAGCACAAGGAGCTTACTGTAAAATGCTTTTATACGGCATGGCACAGCTAACATGTTCTGGAATGAGCAAGCCATTAATTCCTGTTCTGATAATACTGCACAAAAAAGCCCACTAAGGAATGGAAGTGCTATTGCAAGTATCTGGAAATAAGCCTCCAGTTTACTATATACACTCCACGGTGCATATGAATAATACATTAAAAATGCAATAGCAGTACATATTGGTATTAACAGGTGTAAAAGAAAGATCCTAAGCCCTTTTATTTTTTTAAAATCAGCCCTTAGATAAGCAAATAACATTTATCCTTTTACCACCTTTCTTTTAAAATATAATATAAGAAGAACACTTAGAAATATAAACCATACAAATGAAATTATAATTCCAGGCAGTATTACACTGCTGTCAAGCAAAGGACTTAAAGCAGGTGCTAATACCCCGCTAGGCATTATTCCAAGTACCGGGCACATAAGCCTTGAAGGTATTGAAGACGGCCATATCCACCATAATTTGTTACTTGCAAATATAAAATCTGTAAATACAAGAAACATGCATGAAAGCAGGCAGCCAGCCATTTTAAAATGCAGGCTTAAAAGAATATATAATGGGATTTCCCATAAATATGTAATACATAAAAGCACAACAGCCATAAGGCTTCCAGAAATACTTGCAGTAGTACCAGCAAACATTGCAAATATAAATGTACCAGCACAGAGTATAATATTTGATATAAAAAGCCCCGCAAAGCAATAAAAAACTTTGCCAGCCAGCAGTTTTATAACAGGAAGCGGCACTGAAAGTATATTGCAGTAATGTATTTTCTTATCCTTACTAATGCCAAGATAACAAATAATTGCTGCCATTCCTGGCAAAAGCGTTGTATACCAGATATTCCATGTAAATGCAGGGAGTGTATTCCCTGTACCAAATGCCACCACAAGAACAAAACATAATGAAAAAACAGGTGCAATTACTGGCAAGGCATTGCCAAAGGTATGGCGCATCTTTAAATGTTCAGCCCTTAATATATTTAACATGCTGCCACCTCCCGCTTTCCTGCTTTCACTACATTAAGAAATATTTCTTCCAGGTTATCATCTTTATTTATCCTGCCACTATACCCAAGAAACCCATCTGAAATAATTCCAATATGGTCTGCGACCTGGCTGGTTTCATTTAAAATATGGCTTGAAAATATTACGGTAATGCCCATTAAAGGAAAAGACTTTGTTAATTTCCTTAATTCCTGTATTCCAAGTGGGTCAAGACCGTTTAAAGGTTCATCAAGTATAAGCAGTTCCGGGTTATTAAGAAGTGCAAGTGCAATTCCAAGGCGCTGTTTCATGCCCATAGAAAACTGTCCTGCCTTTTTCCTGCCAGTGCCTGTAAGCCCTGCCATTTCAAGGGCTTCTTTAATACGTTTCCTTGGAAGCCCAAGCATAAGCCTTTTTACCTCAAGGTTTTCCTCTGCACTAAGGTTTTCATAAATTGGCGGCTGCTCAATTAGTGCACCTGTTTTTTTTAAATCCTCACGCTCCCATTTATGCCCGTTAAACTCAATTAAACCAGAGGAAGGGTTAAGCATCCCTGACACCATCTTTAAAATAGTAGACTTGCCGGCACCATTCGGGCCTAAAAGCCCATATACCGAATTTCTTTCAATTTCAAGTGATACATTTTTTACAACAGGCTGCCCTTTGAAGCTTTTACAAAGGGCAGTTGTTTTTAAGATTAAATCCATATTGCTAACGTCCTTTCTTATTTAAATTATAAGAAAATGGTAACATAGGATTATAAAGATTTTATAAAGATTTGAAGATATTTGGATTTTTCTGGTTTCAGGATTGTCAAACGGATATTCGCAATCCGCTTCGCTACTTGCTCATAACCTCATTGCCGCTTTGCGGCAGTCTGGCAGGAGCTTGAACCCCTGCCAGACTAAGTAAGTCCTAAACCCACCACTTAAGAAGCGGGGGACTTACTTAATGAGGTTAAATTATATTCTGTCCCATTTACTGTAACTGATTTAATATTGTCTGTATCTACTAAACGGTTAAATACAAATATAAGGTTATCATCCAGGTCACCACAAGTATAACTTGCATTATCTGTTTCAGTTTTGCATGAATGTTTTCCTTCCATTTCGTGTTCATGCACAATATATTTTTTGCCGTTTTTATAGTTTATTGAAACGTAGTATGCATTATATGGGTCATATGCGTCTTCTTTAGACAGTCCAAGCCCTTTTTTCATGTCAATTTTCATTGATATTGGTGAGATTTCTGCTGTCCCGTTACCTTTATTTGTAAATACAGTTTTTGCTGGCTGTCCCATAACAGGAATTTTTATACTGCTTTTCTTTGTCTTGTCCATATATTTTTTATATGCATTATCATCAGAATCCCAAAGTTCTTTTCTTGTACATGGATATTCTTCTATATTAAGTATAACCTCATTTTCACCAGTATCCGGCTGTCCATGCTTTGTCATATAGTAGTAACAGTAAACCAGGTCTTTTGTGGATTTTTTAATATCTGTATATATTTTCCCGTCATAATCACCAAAGTTAAAGTAAAAATCTGCATTTCCAGAAAAATCTGCACCTTTGCTTTCATTATGTTCCTGGCTGTATTCAAGGGCATTTACACCGCCTTCTTTCTCCAGTGTAAATTCTGCTACAGCCGCATTGCCATCATATACAAATGAAAGTACAGAAAGGGTTGTACTGCCAAGTTTTTTAATAACTGGTTTATAAGATATATTACTGCCAATTAACTTTTCTGCTTTATCTTTATCAACATCTTCATATTCTGTTTTAGGGTAAGTTACAGTGTATGATGTGTCTTTTTCTTTATCATATACTACTTCTGTATGTGATGCTATATTTTCTTTACCTGTACTGCCCCATATCCTGTTAAAAAATTCCCCGCCTGTTGCTGCATTGGTTATAACTGGCACAGATACAATTAACAAAGCTGCTACAGCCGCAGCTTTTGTATATTTACTAGCTGGTTTATAAATTTTTCTGCGGTATTCTTTAAGTATTTTCATTTTATTCTCCTTATATTTTTCTGAAAATTCATGTACGCCGTCTAATGCATCAAAATCTTCAATAGAAATATCAAAGTGTTTCTGATTTGCGTAATTGTTTTTCTGTTCCATATCTATTACTTCCTTTCACTATAGTTTTAAGCATTGTCTTTACACGTTCAAACCTCTTTCTTACATTTGCTTCAGTAATGCCAAGTTCGTTAGCAGTTTCTTTTACTGATAAATTCTTTACAGCAAGGCAGTTTACTACCAGGTAATATTCTGCAGGCAGGACAGAAGCAAGTTCTTCTATATCTGCATATTCCTCAGCACTATTTTGTAAAGATATATTTTTTATTTCTGGATTTTCACCTGGAAAATATATAACTTCCTGCTCCCTTTTCTTCCTATTATAAATATCTATTGAAGAATTTTTAATAACTGTTATTATATATCTTTTACAGTCATCTGATAAAGGTTCTTCAAAATATACATTATGTTTCATAAGCTTTACAAAAGCTTCCTGTACTGCATCTTCAGCAAGTCCTTCATCATGTAATATGCTATATGCCACATGGTACATTTTTTGTTCATATAATTTGTAACTTTTTTCAATAAATTTTATTGATGCCCTTTTACTGCGCATTATGCTACACCTCCTTTTATATCCTGCTGGCACCACAGCTTTATGTATTTTGCTTACACTATATATAACAGTTCCTGTAATGGATTTGTGACATATTTTTTGGAATTTTTATAATAAATCTATTATTTTCTGTTTAAAAACAACGGATGCCAGGCTCCGCCAGTCACCCTTATGTTAAACAACGGGTGCCAGGCTCCGCCAGTCACCCTTATGTTAAATAAAAAAGACGGGAAACCCGTCTTAAATATATAATATTATTTATTTTGTCCCTATCCTGTATTTTTATATATACCTTTATATTTACTCTGGTTCTGTACCTGGAAGGTATCCTGCTATTTCACCATAACCAAAGAACTCGTACTCGTCATTATCAAGTTCCAGTGTTTTGTCTGCATAATATTCAAGCCAGTCAAGGAAATCCATTGTTTTATGTGTAGAAGGGTGGATTAACGGGAACATGCCTGCATCATTAGCAAGGTCATAATACCAGGCAGTGCCATATGTATCTTTATCATCTGTATTTACCACTAATATACTGTACATTCCACAGCCTTCATCAGATAAGAAAATAAATCCCGAATGTGTCAGTTCTTCATAATTATCATCAAGTTCTTCATATTCTTCCTCTGACAGTTTAAAAAGATCTAACGGTTTTTTTACAGTATACATAAACTTCCTGCCAGGATCAAAACCTTTTTCCTGGTTAAAAAGGCCGTACAGTCCATAGAAAGGCTGTGAACCGCCATCTGTTACTGTTGTTATAAACCTTCTGTAGTCTTCTGGCAGTTTTATGCCGTGTTTCTCCTCAAATTTTGCAACTCTTTCTTCTTTAAGTGGTTTGTTCCACTCAGGCGGGAAATCACCACATGGAAATTCGGGATCTTTTTCTGAAAGTTTCTCCATCTTTTCCATTATTCTTTTAATCCGTGCATCAATATCCATTTTATTCCTCCATTCTGTGACATCCTCCCCTGCCTAAAGAGGCAGGGGCTTCCTCTTGCAAATGCAAGCAGCCGGTTCCCGTTCGATAGTACCAATGTACTAAGCATAAGCGGGCTAACCCCGTATGTCCTACG
>CAJUJY010000021.1 GCA_910586555.1 uncultured Lachnospiraceae bacterium | reverse complement strand
TCTATTAAAAAATTTTCATTTTAGGTCTTGACTTTTAATAGTTAGACTTTCCTTAATATCTGAAACACGCTTAAAACTTTCTTCTATTGTATAGCCAGCAATATTGTATTTTATCATACGGTTCATAAAATCATTTACCTGGCTTTCAATATACATATAATCAAACTGCCCTGGCTGCTGTGTAATTTTTATAGTTTTATCCCCTTTTATAAAATTATCTGAAAATCCTTCTGGTATCTTTATAATGGCATTATACTTCTGGTAATACATCTCCTCCTGGAGTACACTAATATTATCTTCTTCTATTTTTATATTGTGGATTTGGGACAAATATTTTATAAGTTTTCCTGAAATTTCACTTTTGTCATTATCAACAACAGCAATTTCAAGTTTCGATTCCATAAATTGGTTTTTACTATTACTATCTTTACTCACATAAAGCATTGCAACGCTTATAACCGTAAATATAACAAAATACATTATTATCATGCCGGCATTTTTCTTTATAATCTTCATATAACATCTAAATACTGTCATAACATTCCCTCCTGCTAATTATAAATGTAACAGCCCCGGTTATTAAAGACATTGCCACAAGTATAACTATATTTAAGGCATACCTGCCTGGATCATCATAAACTGTTATACTGTATATTGCATCTGTAATAACTGATGCAGGGTTAATCTTGTTTAATAATGGGCATTTATCTTCAATAAGCCCCTTTATGCCGCCAACCATAAGGCCTGACAGAAAGCTTGTGAAAAGCCCCGTTATTACGAGTATGCCTATCCTTATACCGTCTGGCAGTTTTGAAAAAGTACCAACAAGCATCCCTGTGCTTACCCCTATAAAACCACCCGCCAGGCATATTCCAATTAACTTAAATATATTTCCGCTTAAATCAATTTTTAACACAAACTGCAAATATAAAAGCAGTACAGCCAGATCTATGTAATGCACAAATACAGCACTTAATGTACTTGCCACAATCTGTTTTAATTTGCTGTTAGCAGAAATTGCACGCCTTAAACCCACCGGGGAAACATTGGCCTGTAACTGTACAGATACAAGATAACCTATAAAGCTTCCAAACATGCATGCCATCCCAATTAGTGAAAAGAAATATTGTACTGCGCCATCTACACTTTTTCCTGTTAAAGTTGTTTCAGTGGCAAATTCCTGGTAACCAGATTTTACCGCCTCCTCAAATTTGCCAGGATTTTGCGTTGCAATATCTATATACATCTGTGCCTGCCTGTTAAATGTATCTAACAGTGATTTAAGTATGCTGCTGCTTATATTGTTTCCTGCTACAACAAGTTCTGGCTCTGTGCCTGCATAAAATACTCCTGTTACTTCCAGCTTTTCCAGTTTTTTAACTGCCTTTTCCTTAGAAAGTTTTTCTATCTTAATTAACTTTTCATCACTATCTTCAATAACTTCAAGATAATTAATAAAATTCTTTGACATTTCTGAATTATCATTTTCCACCAATGCAACATTTATAGTTTCAATTTCCGTCTTCTGGCTTCCAAATGATACATAAAATAATGTCCCTAACAATATTGGAAAAAGCATTGACCAGAAAACAGTCTGCTTCTGCCTTATAATAGTAACCAGGCAGTATTTTATTAAATGTAACATAATAATCCCCCATTCTTACTATAACTTTATATGGCAGACAGCCCTGCTGCCATAAATATATTTTTACATTTTAGTCCCTTAGCTTTTTCCCTGTTATTTCAAGAAATACATCATTAAGTGTAGGCAGTTCTGAAAATACCTTTCCAAAGCTTATATTATTATCCTGTAAATAATCCATAAATCTTACAAGATTATGTTTTGCACTGCTACACCTTGCTACTAATATGTTATTTTCATAATGTACCTCAAATACATTCTGGAGTGCGTGTATTTCTGAAAGTTGTTTTTCACTAAGAAATATACTTTCCACTGTAATAGTTTCACCTGTTTTTATCATGCTTTTAAGTTCTTCTTTAGTCCCCTTTGCTATGCACCGCCCGGCATCTATAATTGCAATTTTTGTGCAAATCTGCTCTACCTCTTCCATATAATGTGAAGTATAAATAATTGTACTTCCATTTCTGTTAAGTTCCTGTATTCCCTCCAAAATCTTATTACGGCTCTGTGGGTCAACGGCAACAGTTGGTTCATCCATAATAACCAGTTTTGGCTTATGTGCTATGCCACATGCAATATTAAGCCTTCTAAGAAGTCCGCCTGATAATTGTTTAGGCCTCATTTTGGTATATTTTCCAAGTCCTGTAAATTCTATTGCATCACTAATAAGTTTTTTTCTTTCTTTTTTATTTTTAATATAAAGACCACAGAAATAATCTATATTTTCAATTACAGAAAGTTCCTCAAAAACTGCAACATTCTGTGGTACAATTCCAATCTGCTTTTTAATGTTATAACTGGAAGGTTTTATCCTCTCTCCAAGTATTTCAATATTGCCTTTATCATACTTAAGAAGTGCAAGCATACAGCTTATAGCTGTTGTTTTTCCACTGCCGTTAGGCCCAAGCAGCCCAAAAACTTCACCCTCACTAATCTTTAATTCCAGGTGGTCAAGTGCTACAAAATTACCATACCTTTTAACTAAATTTTCTACTTTAACCATATTTAGCAATACCTCCATATAATAAATTGTCAAATTACCATTGCCCTGTTTATATATTTAAATATACAATTATTCCCTTAATATTGTAAGTGCCACTTGTCAATATAAAAAAGTGACAAATGTAATAAAAACTTTCTCGACAATAAGGGATAAACAATATATAATATAAAACAAATAATTATGTTTTATGGCATAAATATTTATCTGGAAAGGAAGGGTTATCTTGAATTTACCAACAGGACAGTTTATTATTCTGGCATATTGTATTTTAACTATATTTTTAACAGATAATATAGAAATCTTTTCTGTTTCTTCTGTAATTATGGTGATTTTATCAATAATTATTTCCTGTCTTTCGTATTTTATATTAAATAAATATTTTATACTGGCAATATCAGGCATTTATAGTATAATTTCTTTAGCAGTCCCTGGTTTTTTAATTATGTCACCACTAATTTTGTATAATAATGCTGCCTTTCCTGGCTGGCAGGCGGTTATAGTTTTTATAATGTTTCTTGCTGGCATTGCTTCTGGTCTTTATAATACAAATATTGCAATTTGTTTTATGGTGCTTATTGGAATTATACTTGCCTGTTATATACAACACATGCAGCATCAATTAAACCGTTTTATTTTACAGTCTAACAGGACAAGGGACGAAACTACAGAACATGCCATTCTCCTGGAATCCAGGAATAAATCACTTCTGGAAAAACAGGATTATGAAATTTATAATGCAACACTTAAGGAACGTAACAGGATTGCAAGGGAAATACATGATAATGTAGGACACCTGCTTTCACGCTCAATACTCCTGACAGGTGCTATTAAAGCAATTAATAAAGACCCAGACTGTAAAGAACCATTAAACAACCTGCATGAATCACTTGGGCAGGCTATGGAAAGCATACGTGAAAGCGTACATAATTTACATGATGATTCTGTAAATCTGGAAGAAACAGTTAAAGCCCTTGTAACTAATTTTAATTTCTGTAATATAAATTTTACTTATGATATGGGAACAGACATACCAAATGAGATTAAATTCTCATTTATTTCAATTATTAAAGAAGGATTGAACAATATATATAAGCATAGTAATGCAACTAATGTAAATATTTTATTAAGGGAACACCCTGTAATGTACCAGCTTATAATAAAGGATAATGGCAGCACTGCAAAAAACAAAAATGTAATGGAATATATCCATAAAACAACATCTAATACAGGTATTGGTATTTCAAATATTGCATCAAGAACCAGCATGCTTAAAGGCTCAATGCAGATCCATACAAATGACGGTTTCTGTATTTTTATAACAATTCCTAAAACATAAAACCAGTTCCAGGTACTATTGCTTCTGGCTTAATGTTTTAAATACGCTGCAACTTAAGAATACACCTTTAAACAACCGGTTTAATAAAATTTAAGAGGATATAATAATAAGGAGGGATTTTAAGTGGATATAGTAATTATAGATGATGATAAATTTGTTACAGGTGCCCTAAAGGCAATACTTGAAGCTTCTGGCACTATTACTGTGCCAGCAACTGGCACTGATGGAAGTGATGCAGTAAAACTTTATGAAGAATATATGCCTGATATACTTCTTACAGATATACAGATGAATGTTATAAGCGGGCTTGAAGCAACAAAAACAATACTGGAAAAACACCCAGATGCAAAAATACTTCTTTTAACTACATTCCTTGATGATGAATATATTATACAGGCATTAAAACTTGGCGCAAAGGGGTATCTTTTAAAACAGGATTATGAAAGCCTGCTTCCAGCACTTGAAGCTGTATATTCAGGACAAAGCGTATTTGGCACAGAAATAATATCAAAAATCCCAGGTTTTTTAAACCCTGTACCTAAATTTAACTATAATGAATATGATATTAATGAACGTGAAACAAAGATTATAGCATTGGTTGCAGACGGGCTTAGTAATAAAGAAATAGCAGCGGGGCTTTTCCTTAGTGAAGGCACTGTAAGAAATTACTTAAGCACAATACTTGAAAAACTTGGACTCCATAACAGGACACAGCTTGCCATTTTTTACTATAAATATATACACAATAGATAATTTATAGTTATCCACGGTGGCTTTATTTATATTATAAATGTTTTAATGTATACGATTATACACATGATATATGGAAAAACTACAAAAAGTATAAAATTATTTGTATAAAATTCGTCTTGACAATCTTATAAAATTGTAAGACAATATGCAAGGTGCATGAAATATTTGTAAATAAGTAATAATACAGATATACTTTTAAATGCATAATTTTTTGTTAATTAAAGCAGATTGGAGATGGGATAATGTTTGGTTTTGGCCAGTTAATAGATGTTTTAAAGAAAAACCCTAAGAAGATTGTATTTACAGAGGGTGAAGATGCACGTATACTTGAGGCGGCGTCACGTCTGCTTGCAAGCAGTTTTTTACATCCGATACTTATTGGCAGTGAAGAAAAGATTGCAGCAGCAGCAGAAGACTGTGGCTTTAATATAAGAGGTGCAGAAATTATTGACCCTGCAAAGTATGACAGGATAGATGAAATGACAGAGTGTCTTTGTGAACTGCGCAAGAAAAAGGGCATTACACCTGAGAGGGCAAGGGAAGTACTTTCACAGGCTAATTATTTTGGTACAATGCTTGTAAAAATGGGAGTTGCAGATGCACTTCTTGGCGGTGCAACATATTCAACAGCAGATACAGTGCGTCCTGCATTACAGCTTATTAAAACAAAACCAGGCAATAATATAGTGTCTTCATGTTTTATACTTGTACGTCCAAGGGCAACAGGTGACAATGAAGTGCTTGCAATGGCAGACTGTGCCATAAACATAAACCCTACGGAAGATGAGCTTGTTGAAATAGCAGGTGAAGCAGCAAAGTGTGCAAAGATATTTGGTGTTGAACCACAACTGGCATTTTTAAGTTATTCAACACATGGTTCAGGTTCAGGTGAAGCAGTTGATAAGATGCGCAATGCAGCAATAAAAGCAAGTAAGAAATACCCCGATCTTCCAATAGAAGGGGAATTACAGTTTGATGCTGCCGTTTCACCAAGGGTAGCACGTACAAAGTGCCCTGAGTCAGAAGTGGCAGGCCATGCCAATACATTTATATTCCCTGATATTAATTCTGGCAATATAGGATATAAAATCGCACAGCGCATGGGTAACTTTGATGCATACGGGCCTATACTGCTTGGGCTTAATGCACCAGTAAACGATTTATCAAGAGGGTGTAATGCCTCAGAAGTTTATTCAATGGCAATTATAACAGCAGCACTTGCATAAAAGCTTATGGCAGATAAGTATTTGCTGGCACAGGTTGCACCAGTTTTAGGTGCACCGCTGTATATATACAGTGCAGACGGGAAACTTAAAGAAAAGATACCAGGAAACAGTGCAGGCAGTGAAAACGGGCTGTGTAATATAATTGAAAAGACAACACAGGATTTTCCATATATAGAAACAGATAATGAAGGCATAACTGTATGTTCAATGTGGGATAAAACCCAGGAAGAATACATTGTAACAGGCAGGGTATGCCTTTATGGTTATTACAAAAAGGATGGCATTTATATACCATACTGTCCAAAGGAACAGTATACATCTGCCATACTTATTTTGTGGAAAAATATATCAGGGGAAAATATAGGGCGCAATGAACTCTGGCAGAAAAATTTATTATTAGATAGAGATATTATAAGGCTTCTTACTAAGAATATATTCCAGTTCCAGGAAGAGGCAGTTTTACATAATTTTTACCCACAGGAACTTATGGAACTTGAATGTATACGTAATGGTGATACAGAAGGGCTTAAGCAAAGCATAGACAATGCTGTTATAACAGAAATATGCCATACATCTGCTGGTTCTGTAAGGAACTGGAAGAACACTGCTGTATACATAATAAATGCAGCAGCAAGAAGTGCCGTTGAAGGAGGGTTAAGCCATGATATGGCTTTTGTAATGTGTGGCACATTTATAAGCAATATAGAAGAGAATTTAAGCACACAGGTAAAAATAGAACAGGCAATAAGGGAAGCAGAATTTGCGTTTGCCAGGGAAGTGCATAATATAAACAGTAAAGGCAGCAGCAAAAACCCGCTCATTGCCCAGGTAAAAGATTATATATTCGGGCATATACACGATAATATAATAATATCTGATGTAGCCAGGCATGTAGGGGTTTCACCAAATTATTTATCTGAGCAGTTCAAGGTTTCTGAGGGCATGCCTTTAAAACAGTATATTATTAATGAAAAAATAAGGAACAGTGAATATCTTTTAAAATACACAGAATATTCATTACAGGAAATTAGTTCTGTATGTGCTTTTAGTTCCCAAAGCAGGTTTAGCGATTATTTTAAAAGAAAAAACGGCATTACCCCGTCAAAATACCGGAAAAAGTATAAAAAAGGGTGAAACCTGGAAAATACAGTAAAAAACGTATAAAATACAGCGGAAAATGTATATAGAAATATTTTCAAGTGTGATAAAGTACCGACAGTCAGCAGTTACAGCCTGTGTTTTTTTTATTATTTATGCTGTTATACTGCCGGCGGGGTTATTGGGGCCAGGAGAAGCCCCATAAGTAGTGGTTTCTTGTCATAAGCATAATGAAAAGGAGTGGTTTTATGAACGACAAGATAGAAGTTAAGTTTAATAATGTTAGTGACGTAAGCAAATTTGTACGCATTGTTTCACAGTATGATGGGGATTTTGACTTATACTGCGGGAGTTACTGTGTTGACGCCAAGTCAATACTTGGAATTATGACTTTAGATTTAAAGAGCATTTTATGGATGACAAGTAACTGTGAGCAGAGTGATAGAGAAAAATTAATCCGTGAACTGGAGCCAGTTATCTGTGCATAGTTACCAGGAGAGGAAATGTGAGGATATAAGCACTTTGGGCATTACATTCTGTTGATTGTAATGCCCGTTTTTGGTATAATGTTTTAAAACATTATACATGTATTTGGAGGTAACAGATGAACAAAAGAGTTTTAACAGTGGTACTCGCTGTATTATTGTTTATGACAGGTTTTGTAAGGGCGGGGGCAGCAAGCTACCATGAAGGGGAAGTAGAAGAATATATATTACAGCAGCTTGCTGCTGCTAATATACCAGGGGTGTCACTTTCTATAGTTACTTCCCAGAAGGAAATATACAGTGTAGCATTTGGTGATGTCAAGGAAACTTCATCAGATTTGCAGATTTGTGCACTTACAAGGACATTTACAACACTTGCAGTTATGCAGCTTGTTGAAAAAGGTGATATAAAACTTACAGACAATGTATCAAAATATATAAGAAGCGCATCAGTAAATATTCCATATAACACAACAATAAAAGACCTTTTATCATATACAAAACCAGGCACACATGAATTAGCACTGGCAGATACCTTGGAAATATATAACCTGGATACAGAAGGCACCATACTTCCACTGAATACAAAGTTTAACTTGTTAGGGCAGGTTATTGAAGCAGTATCAGGAATGGATTATGCAGCATATATAAAGGAAAATATAACAGTACCTCTTGATATGCAGTCAACTTATACAATTAATGAAGCAGGAAACAGTGAAAATATAACAAAAGGCAGCAGGAATTATTTCGGGCTTCCTTTAAAAGATAATATAGAAAATATGGACATTATAAATGCCAAAGATGAAAGTTACTGGCTTGGAATACCATCAAACGGGCTGGTTTCTAATGTAAAGGATATAGGAAAGTATATGCAGATGTATCTTTCGGCTGGTGGCAAAGTTATATCATATAATACAATGGAGTCAATTATAGGCAGCAAAGGTGAATATGCAGGAAAAAGCATTTTCGGGACAGATGCATATTATTCAATGGGCTGGATAGCAACAGAAACAGAAGGTGAAAATGTCTATTACTGTAATGGTTCTGTTGAGAATTATACATCAGCAATGTTTATAATACCTTCAATGGATATAGGCATTGTTATATTGTTTAATTCGGCAGATGCGCTTACAGGACAGAAATATACAGATATTATTGAAGCAGGTGCAGTATCACTTGTAATGGGCAAAACTGCCAAAGCAGTAAGTGCTAATTCTTATCTTATGGAACACGGTGCGGCAGATATAATTTATTTCTTTGCATTTGTATGTTCAATTATGCCGCTTCTTATGATGGAAGTATGGATAAGATGGACAAAGGACAAGTTTAGCATAATACGTCTTTTATCTGATATATTATTACACATTGTAATTCCAACATCACTTATATTTGCCATTGGCAAATATATAGCACCGTGGCATATTGTAATGAAAGCAGTACCTGACCTGTTTTTTGTATCAGTAATAGTAATAGGGCTGTTTTATCTTGGACTAGCAGTAAAAATTATAGCATATATTATAATTATGTTAAGAAAAGACAGAAAAGGCAGCAGTGAAGATAAAGAATATGAAAAAGATGCCAGCAGGGATATAATACAAGATAATAAAAGTTATATAATGGCAGATAATGATATTGATAATAATAGTAATAGTTTATATGAAAGCAATATAAAGGAACAAAAACAGGATAGTAAGAAAAAAAAGAAGAAAAAACATAAAAAAGAGAACCAGGACGCAGAAGAAGAAAAAGAGGCAAAAGAGAAGAAAGAAAAACTTCTAAAAAGAATGAAGGGTATAAAAGAATCAGGACATACAAAGAACCAGAATACAGAACCAGAAATTATTACAGAAGTACAAGAAAAACAGACAACAGGACAAGTACAAGAAGAGCAGGAAAATAAGTGGCCGCAAAATGAACAAATACAAGGGGAAGAAATACAGGCGCAGGAAGAACAGGAAAATAAGTGGCCGCAAAATGAACAAATACAGGAAGAAGAAATACGGGCACAGGAGGAACAGGAAAATAAGTGGCCGCAAAATGAACAAATACAGGAAGAAGAAATACAGGCACAGGAAGAGCAAATAAATAAGCCATTACAGGAAGAACCATTAAAAAATGGACAGGAAACAAAACAGTATACAGATCAAGTATTAAACAGCGGATTAGAAAAAAAAGAGAGCAAAAGAACAAAATTAACAGAAAATACGCCAGATATTCCAGCCGGGAGTGCTGGAAGGGTAAAAACAGAGCCAGGAAATAGAACTTCTATAAAAGAAAATACAGGGGTTAAAACTACAAAGACCAGACATAAACAGGGTCAGGAAAGGGAAAAAGCAAAAACCAGGACAACGGATAAAACAAAAAGCAGAACAGGGCAGGACTGGCTGTATAATGGTAAACCAAAGAGGTTTGTTGTAGTTAATGATTCTGCTTTACCTAAAAATACAAAAGGAAGCAGTACCCAGGATAATAAAAGGAACAACAGTAAACCTCCTGTAAAAAACAGCACTGCCAGCAAAAACAGAAGTGACAGAAATGTAAATAGTACTGCCGGCAGAAAAAAGAGCAGTTATAGTAATACAGGTAACAAGAATAATGCTGTAAGGGAAAACAATAAAAATAATAATAAATAAACACAGAAATTTCACTTTTTTGACATATAAATAAGAAAATTTGTCTTATAATATAGACAAATTTATAACCGGAGGGGGAATGTGTATGAGGAAAAAATTATTGGCTGTATTTATGGCAATAATTGTATGTAGTACAGCACTGCCAGCATATGCAAGTGCAGGGAGGGCAACAGGCACAGGAGTGTGGGGCAGTTTCTGGCCTGGTTTTTTTGATGATAATAATAATAATAATGATTATTATAATAATGATTATGATGATAACGGTTATTACTATGATGAAAATGGTTATATTAGCAACCGCAATGACAGCCAGGATAATGATGACGGGTACTGGTATGATGTAGGGGAATGGGATAATGATGATGATAATGGCTGGTATGATGATTATGATGATGCCAGTGGATATAATGATATTTTTGATGAAGAATATGAACTTGATATATATGATATTGCTGTTAATCCTACAAAAAAAGAAATTAAAAAAGGTAAGTCGTTCTATATCAGTGTAGTACCATCAGATAAAAGTGGATGTAAGGGATTATCTGAGGAAGAATGGGACATAATTTGTGAGGAAAATATCGAAAGCATAGAATATAATTCTACAAATAGGCAGGTAGCAACAGTTAATAGTTTTAATGGAAAGGTAAAAGCTAAGAAAAAAGGGACAACAGTAATTAAAACTACAATTAATCTTCTAAATGAAGAATCCATAACATTAAAAACAAAAGTCCAAGTAAATAAGTAAGAATACAATATATAAAATAAAAACTGGGTTACCATATATATTTACAAAATGGTAATCCAGTTTTTTTATAAAATTAATTATGCAGTAAAGACATTTGAATTTATGTATGTATTATGGTAAAATACTTAAATAGTTTATTAAGGATCTGGGGGTTTTCTATGGAAGATTTTTTAAGGACACAGTTTTTAACCATAGTGCTTACTATTTATAGTTTTTTTTATACAGACAGCCCATATTATATATTATGTGCATCTGGTCTTTTGCTTGTTGTTTTTACAATAGAAAACCTTCTTGAGGAGAAAAACTTTTTAATAATTGCAGTAAAAATAGTGCTGTTTTTATTTATTTGTGTTCTTTCAAAGGGTTTTATATATTTTCTTTTATTTGGACAGGTGGGTTATAAAAGAACAAGTTTTGTGCTGCCATCTTTTGTATATTTTTTATTCCAGGTATTTTATAATAAGAACCATTTCATTACAGCTTTACCATTAATAATTGCTAATATTTTGATACTTTTTGCAATATCTGTTTTAATATGGTATCTTCAAAAAGTTACAGAAAAGTATATGGATTATAAAAAAAGGTTAATGGATTCTGTTAAACAGCTCGCATTAAGCGGGCTTGCTGAGAAGAAACTTAACCATATGCTTTTAATACAGAATAGTATTATTGAGAGAAATGCAAGGCTTAGGGAAAGGGAAAATATAAGCCGTAATATACATAACAGTGTGGGACATACAATTACAGCGGCAAGCATGGCATTAGAAGCCGCAGGGATGTTATGGGAAACTGACCCGCAAAGGGCAGCAGATAAAGCAGAAGCGGCAAATAAGCGTATAAAAGAGGGACTTGAATCTATAAGGCATGCTGTAAGGGTTTTAGATGAAGAAGTAAAGAATATTTCCATTAGTGATTTTAAAATGGAACTTGAGGCAATTATAGATAACTTTTCAATGGACACAAATATAAAAATACACTTTGGCATGGAAGTGGCAAGCTATGATTTGCAAATACCGCATGAACATACAGAATTTTTATCAGGGGCTATAAAGGAACTATTATCTAACGGGGTTAAACATGGAGGTGCAGATAAATTTACTGTATGGTTAATTGCAGACAGTACACACATTCTTGTTTCTGTAAAAGATAATGGAAAAAGCAGCTTTAATAATGAAAATGCTTTACAGAAGATACAGGATGGGTTTGGTATTAAGAAGATTATTGCATATACAAAAAAAGCAGGGGGTAGTACAGTATTTAAAAATGATAATGGTTTTTATGCAGAAATTATGCTGCCTGTTTTATAACCAGGGTTATTTTAAGCACATCCGTTTCATAAATTTCAAACTGTGCATAAACAGGAGATAATTTATAGTTATCCATGGTTTATTTTAAATGAAAGATTAAAATATTATGCCCTGGCAAGTCCAAAGTAATCCTACAGGCAACCCGCTTCCGCTTGGACGGGTTCACGCAACGGCGCATAAAATCTGAAAACACCAGATTTAAACGCCGGCGGCCCCGTACAGTTGCCTTTTAGGATTACATTTGGCCTTTGCCAGATGATATACGTTTTGGCAGCTTATAGGAATATTTCCTATGGATTTCCCTTTCTTAATGACATTGTGCTACGCTTGTACATGTAACAGTGTTTAAACTCCTTCCAGACTGCCGCAAAGCGGCAATGAGGCTTGTTTGCAACTGAGCAATCCGCTTGATTGACAGTGTAAAAGTACCTTTTACATGGAACATAAAATTTTGTCAAAAAATTAAAATACAAAAAACAATACTTTTAATTTTCATGGAACGTAGTAACATGCAGACGGTTTTATATATTTTCTGTAAAAGGCACTATAACGCCACCGGTGCTTGGGTCTGGTAGTTTCACAGACCCTATGCACTGCTGTGTGCGTTATCGTAGTAGGAACGTGCCTGCTACAGAAAATATATAAAACTGCTGCATGTACACAACCCTAAGTATATACAAAACCCCAATACAGGATAACTATAAATTATCTGTTATTTGCACTATAAATTTATGAAACAGCTATGTATTTTAATGATAAAAAGGGAGGGTCTATATGTTAAAGGTTTTACTGGCAGATGATGAGCCATTGTTACTTGACAGCCTTGAAATTATTTTAACCATGAACCAGATTGATGTAATTGGAATGGCACATGATGGTATAGAGGCTTTGTCTATACTTAAAACCAGGACTTGCAATCTTGCACTGGTGGATCTGAATATGAAAGGAATGGGAGGGATTGAACTTATACACAGGATAAAACAGGATTTCCCAGATATAAAAATATTGGTGCTTACTACATTTTATGATGATAAAAATATTACTGGTGCAATAGCAGAAGGGGCAGACGGGTATATTTTAAAAGGAAGCGGCAAAGATGCTATACTTGCAGCAATAAATGGTATTATGGGAGGCCAGAATGTAATAGGGCGCGAAGTAATGGAACGCATGGCAGCAATTTTACAAAAGAACAGGGATATTAAAGAAGTAAATAAGGATTTAATGTCAGATATGACTGGAAGGGAAAAAGAAATCTGTGCACTGGTTGCAGAGGGGTTAAATAACAGGCAGATTGCCAGTAAATTATATATTTCAGAGGGAACAGTTAAAAATTATATTTCTTCTATATATGATAAAACAGGAATACATGACCGGTCTAAATTAGTTGTTGCCATGAAAGAATAAATAATTAAAGCGGGCATCTGTGGCTTACCTGTTAGAAAAATATTACTGGCAGTAAGGATATTACCGTAGTCATATAAAGATATGACTACGGTTACTTTTTTATTGGCAGGAAAGTGTGTAATATATAGGAAAGAATTAAGAAATTATGGAGGAGAAACATAATATGTCACAGAAAATACCAGCTTTTTACTATATAAAGAATAATAAAAGAAGAGTAGCTGTTTTAGTAACCAGCCTTGCAATGTTTTTCGTTATTACATATACTTCAATGTTTCTGCTTTCTGTGTCTTCAGAAACATTTAGATCTGTATTAATAGAAACCAGCAGCTATATACAATATATAACATTCGGGGGAGAAGACCTGGAATTTGATAATACAGACACTAAAACTTCACCAGAAGATATTTATATGGAAGCAGTATATAAGAAATATAATGAAATAAAGAGTGGTTTAAAGAAGTGCAGCGGAATAAAAGATGCTTTTATAGTACAGACAGAATATTCATATATTACATCACTTATAGGAAATTATTATACTGAAATTCCAATGCTAAATAAGGAACAAATGGAGGAAGTTTTAAAACATATGGGCGCTACACTTTCAGAAGGCAGGCTTCCAGATAAGGCAGGAGAGGTTGTACTGGACAGGAAAATAATGAAAAATTATGGACATAAGACAGGTGATGTATTAAGCCAGAATAAAAATGTTAAGATTACCGGGGTTATTGACTGTGATTATTATTTTGGCTGTGGGCTGGCAGATGGGAACAAAACATTTTTAAACCCAATGTTATGTGTGTTATCAGACGGGACAGTAAAGGATTTAGAAAGTACTATAAAAAAGCAGGGAATATCATTAAAACATTCAAGGTTTATAGATGTAAAGGAGGGTGAAAAAAAATTACAGACTGAAATTATTAGTACTATTTCAAGTTCCACAAATATTATTTTTGTTGGCATATTAATTATTGTTGGAATACTTGTAGTTATTGTAAGTATTTCATATATGAGGGACAGGCGCAGCGAATGGTGTCTGTATGCATCAACTGGCTATAGCAGGAAAACAATTTATTTTTCTATTCTAAGGGAGCTCTTATTTACATTTATAACAGCTTTTATAATAGCATCAGCAATAACTATAACTTTAATGAAAGTGTCAGATATAATGCTAATTACAGGGCTTGGGCTTAGATGTATTTATTTTATGCCAGGGCCATTTATACAGATATTATGTTCATATATTGCATTATTTGGAATAATGCAAATTCCTGTAAGGTTTGAAATAAATAAAATAAAAACAATAGATGCAATAGATGATGATATGTAAATATAAGGGAAAGGAAATTTTATGTTTAATGTAGAAAATATTACAATGATTTATGATATTGAGAAGGAAAATAAAATGTATGCTTTAAAAGGGTTTGACCTTAAGCTTCCAGATACAGGGCTTATTGGGTTTATCGGCCCGTCAGGAAGCGGCAAATCCACATTAATGTACTGTCTTTCAACTTTAAAGAAACCAACAGATGGCAAGATATTATATAATGGCCAGGATATTATTAATATTAAAAATTCTGAACGTGAAAATTTAAGAAGAAAAGAATTTGGCTTTGTATTCCAGAGGCATTTTCTAATACCATATATGCCAGCTATTGATAATGTCCTTGTAGCAGCAGATGAAAACACTGCAAAAACGAAAGAAAGGGCAAAAGGTATTTTAAAAGAACTTGGTTTAGGTGAAAGAGAGGTTAGTAAAAGGCCTGCTAAGCTGTCAGGAGGACAAAGGCAGCGTGTTGCAATAGCAAGGGCAATGATAAATAACCCGGCTGTAGTTTTTGCAGATGAACCTACAGCAGCACTTGACCATGAAAATGCTTTTGCGGTTATGAAAGTACTTAAAGAATATTCAAAAAAACATCTTGTCCTTGTAATTACACATGATATTTCAATACTAAAAGATGCCAGTGGTATTATTGAAATGTGGGATGGAATGGCTGGCAAAATGAAAGGCGGTGAAAATAATTGAAACCACTTTCTGCAATATATTTTATAAAACAAAATAAAAAAAGGTCACTATTACTTATTTTTATGTTTATACTTACATTTGCAATATATATAGCTGGCCTGTATATATCAAATATAAAAAGCATGTTCCATATTACTATGGAAAAAGATAAAAAAGTTACTATTATAAATGCAGCAGATACAGATAAAGACAATAAAAATTTTAACAAGGCAATAGAAATGTTAAAAAAAGAAAAGGGCATTACACTAGTTCCACAGGGATTAAGGAACCGTATTAACAGTATGTCTATTATGGGATTTACTAATGATTATATACAATATTCATTCCGTACAAAAGAAGATTTTGAAATATACTGCAAATTTACAGGTATTAAGATAAAGTCAAAAAATAAAGAACTTGCCAATGGAAGTGTAATAATGAGCAGTTTACAAGCAGATAACAGAGGAATAAAATTAGGAGATTCTTTAAAACAACAAGATGATGAATCATTAGACCAGAAATATATATTAGATGCAATTACAGATAATGACGGTTACAGTACTTATTATATTAGTGATACGGCTAATGCCTGTTACCTGGTTTTAAACAATTCCATGAATAGTAAAGATTTTAAGGAATTAACCAAAAAGCTTGAAACAGAATATGAAGTTTATTCCAGTGATTATAATTACTATATAGACAGGATTGACGGACAGATGGAAAGTTTTTCCTATATATATTTTTTTATTATAATTTTACTTTCTGTTGTTATAGCAGTTACAATAAATGCTGCATTTGCAGGATTTTACCAGCACAGGCAGGGAGAATTTGCACTATATAAAGCAGTTGGGATTCCACGTAAAAAACTACGGTTTAAAATAATATCTGAAGTAATGTTAATTGATATAACAGGAATTGTGCCAGGAGCATGTATAATAATACTTGGAATATACCTTGCCAACAATTTATATTTAATTCCAAACGGGTTCAGGCTTCTTTATTATGATAATATGCCAATGGCAGGAATGATAACAAGTAACCTGGTTATTTTAATACCAGTAATAATATCACAAGGCAGAAGGCTTATTAAAGCGGATATTTGTAATTATTAAAAAATTCTGTTAAAATAATTTAATCAGGAATGATAACAAGGATAGTTAAGTTAATTTTAAAGTTAAAGAAAAATTCACAAATATAAGCTGGTTAGTAAAAAACAATTTTATATGAAAGGAAGACAGACCTGTTTTGGATTATTTAGATGGATTTTTAGAAGAAGAGGAGGAAGTTTACAGGCATGGAGGTGATATTTACCACAATAATGTAAAGTATGATTTTTCAGTTAATACTAACCCATTAGGAATATCACCGCTTGTTAAACAGAAATTATATGAAAACCTGGATATGTTTGAAAAGTACCCGGATATACAATATTTAAAACTTAGAAGAGTAATTGCAGCAAAAGAAAATATACCAGTGGGAAATATATTATGCGCAAATGGTGCTTCTGAAATATTTAAACTTGTTACAGAGGCTGTAAAACCAAAAAGTGCAGTGATAACAGCCCCGGCATTTTCCGGGTATGAATATGTATTAAAAGCGCAGGGCACTAAAATAGAGTATTATTATCTTAATGAAGAAAAGGATTTTGTGGCAGATACAGATATAATAGATAAAATACCACCAGGCTGCAATATAATTTTTCTTTGCAGTCCTAATAACCCGTCTGGAAGGGTTATTAGTAAAAAAGTATTACTTAAAGTTTTGTCATATTGTGAAAGTAATAATATTTATCTTGTAGCAGATGAATGTTTTCTTGGGTTTGTGCCAGATTATGAGGCATTAAGCATGAAAAGTGAAATAAAAAGCAATTACCTTATAGTAGTTAATGCATTTACAAAACTGTATGCAATGGCTGGTTTGCGCCTTGGGTGGTGCGTCTGTGGCAATAAAGGGCTGCTTAGGGCAATGAGGCGCTTACAGCCAGAGTGGAGTGTATCTGTACCTGCACAAATTGCAGGTATTTATGCACTTAAAGATAAAGATTATATTGCAAGGACAAGAGAGTTAATTGCAGAAGAAAGAATTAGAATGTCAGAATTTTTTGCATCTAAAGGAATAAAAGTATTCCCGTCAGATGCTAATTTTTTGCTGCTTAAAACAGAAGCAGATTTATATAAAAAACTTCTTGAAAAACATATTTTAATACGTAAATGTAGTAACTTTAATGGATTAGAAAGAGGGTTTTACAGAATTGCCATACGTTCTTATAAAGAGAACAGTATACTTATAGATGCCATAGGTAATATTATTTAATTTTACAATTTGACAATACCAGGAAATAATAATATAATTTTCAAAGCAATAAATAGTAAGGAGAGAGTATGTTATGCCAGGAGTATTATTTGAAGGTGGTTCATTCCGGGCTGTTTTTAGCTGTGGTGTTATGGACGCTTTACTTGATAATGATATTATGTTTCCATATTGTATAGGAGTGTCTGCTGGTGCTGCTAATTCCGCATCATATATTTCCAAACAGAGCGGAAGGAATATACAGGTATATGTTAATTACAGGAATGATAAAAGATATATAGGAAAGAGAAATTTTTTTACTGATAAAAGCCTTTTTGGAATAGACTTTGTATTCCGTAAAGTGCCTAATGAACTGGTAAAGTTTGACCTTGAAACATTTAGAAAGTACAACGGGGAATTTGTTGTTGTGGTTACTGATGCATGGACGGGCAAAGCCAGGTATTTTGGCAAAGATGATATAGATGAAAATTTTGCAGTATTTAATGCTACATGTGCCCTTCCAGGTGCATTTCCTGCTGTAAAAATTGCAGGAGGCCGTTATTATGACGGAGGGCTTTCCAATCCAATACCTATTGATAAGTGCCTTGCAGATGGCAATGAAAAAGTCCTTATAGTCCTTACACAGCCTGAAGGCTATAAAAAAGAATGTCTTCCAAAAGACAGGCATATTGCAAGGGTTATACGTCATAAGTATCCTGCAACAGCAGAAAGAATACTGCACAGGTATAAAAAATATAATGAATCACTAGAGGCCTGCCAAAAACTTGAAGAAGAAGGCAAGGCAGTTATACTAAGGCCGGCTAATAAACTGGAAAGCCTTGAAAGTGATGTGGATAAATTAAAACAGACATATAAACAAGGGTATAACCTTGCAGTTAAAAAGCTTGATGAAATAAAGGCGCTTTTTTAAAGCGCCTTTTTATGTAGTATTTTGTTTATAGTAATTGAAAATTTGTAAAACACATGATAAAATTTATATTAAGATCTAATTATTTATATAAATTATGGCAGAAAAGGGGTATTATATGAAAATAAGGTTTAAATATTTATTTTTTATTATCTGTATGTTTATTGCTGGTACGGTTATGTATACAATGTGTACCAATGCTGGCAGCAGTAAAACCACATATGTTGCGCTTGGTGACAGCATTGCGGCAGGATATGGCCTTGAAGGGTATTCCGGGGGACAGGAAGTGCCGCCGGCAGACAGTTACCAGTCGCTTGTAAGCAAGTTTTTAGGAACAAGCCCTGTAAATTATGCAGTAACGGGGGACGACAGCACAGACTGTATAGAACTGCTTAATTCAGGCAAAGCAGATGAAGTACTTTCTGATGCTGGTATTATAACACTTTCAATAGGCTCTAATGATTTACTTGGCCCTTTTATAAGAATAATTAAGGAAACGTTTGGCATAACAGAAGACGTAAACGGTATGGATTATTCATTAATTGAAGATTATTATGCCAGTTTTAAAGATGCTTCTTTTACAGATTTGCTTGCAATAGCAAATGGCCTTGCAGATAAAGTTAAGGATAATGAAGAACTTCATGCAAAAGCACAGGCATTCTCTGCTAATTTTAATGAGATAATAAACATTTTAAAAGAAAAAGCACCAGAGGCTGGAATATATGTAACAAATATATATAACCCGTTTAAAGACGTTATGGTTGTTGGAAGCCTGGCAGATACTTATATAAATGAATTAAACAGTGCATTTAAAAATAATTCTGGTGATTATACTTTAATAGACACTTACTCATTGTTTGCCGGAGAAAACCTTTCAAATGTTAAATTTGATATTTCAGATTTAGATAATATTAATTTAGACCCACACCCGTCTAAAAAGGGACATGCACGGATTGCATCAGCTATTTCAGATGCAATTAAAGAGAAATATTCACCTGCACCTGCAAATATAAACCAGCTTAAAAGTACAGCTAAAAATACTATAACCATAAAACTTTCCTGTACATCTGGCAAGTCAGGGTATGAGATAAAGTTTGCTTCCTCAAAAGATGGAAAATGGACAAAGTTAAAGGATACTTCCAAGAATACTAATAGTATTAAATCTGCTAAATTAAAATCTGGCAAAACATATTATTTCAGGGCAAGAAGTTATAATAATATTAATGGTGTAAAATATTATAGCAAGCCTGGCAAAGTTAAAAAGGTAAAAATTAAATAAAGGACGGTGTTATAAATGGCATTGCCAAAGAATAAAAGAAAGAAGACTATTGATGATATCGCTTCCCTTACAAATGGGCAGCGTGCAGAATTAATAGATGGGAAAATATATTACATATCCCCTCCAAGCATACGCCACCAGGAAATAATGGCCGGACTTGCAGAAATAATTAATAATTTTATAAACGGGCATAATAAAAACTATAAGGTATTTACAAGCCCGTTTCCAGTATATATTGCCAATGATAAAAAAAATTATGTTGAACCTGATTTAAGTATAATATGTAATGAAAATAAGTTAAAGGATAATAAATATTTTGGTGCACCTGACTGGATAATTGAGATAGTTTCAGAGAAAAGCAGATGGACTGACTACTGTGCAAAACTAATTAAATACTATAACTGCGGGGTACGTGAATACTGGATAACTGACCATACAGAACGTATTGTCCTTGTATATAACTTTGAGCATGAACGTTACCAGAAGTATACATTTAATGATAAAATTAAATCTAGTATTTTAGACAATTTTGAAATTACTTTTTCAGAAATTAAAATTTAACCTTATACAAAATACCCTGTCTTCTGCTAATAATGCATAGACAGGGTATTTTTATCAAAACAGACTGTATTAAAACTACGGTAAAACTGGACAGTTTTTATTATAAATCCTGCTTCTGTAGCTTCCATCTTCTATATTAATATAACGTATAAAAAGTGATACCTTATTTTCTGCATTTAAGCTTTCCCATACAAGAATGCCAAATTCTTCCATGTCATTTTTAATGCCAACAAGCTTTGGTTCTCCTTCAAAGCTTGGAAGCGGGCTGCCATCATGCATATATGTGTGTATAAAATGGCCTTCACCGTTTACAGGGTTTTCATAATTGAATGTATAACGGTTACATGCATCTGGATTGCCGTTATTGCTTTTTAATATAGACATCTGGTATTTGAAAATACTATTTTCTATATTAAGCATTGCAGAAATACGGGGTGTATAATTAGGTGCATCTGGTTCAAACTCCCTTGTAAGGAGTGCCTGTCCAAATGTAGAACCTTTTTGAAGCATTTCATAAATAGTATCTGTCTGGTCACCATTAGTTACTATTGTGCTGCTGCCAAGTACACGTACAGGTGCATATATAACAAGGCTTGGATCAGTTAATTTTGAAGGGTCATATGCTTGTGTGCGTATCCCTTCACCGTCATTAACAAAAATCCTGTTTCTGCTGTTTTCACTGCGTCCCATTATAAAATAAAGGATTACGGCGTGTTTCCCGTCTGGTGTCCTGCCAGTAACAATGCCGCGTCCTGGGTATTCATTTGCCTTTAGTTCATTTTCTAAATTTAATTTCTCCATTACTGGCCTCATTTCTGCGCTGCTTTTATGCATAACTGGTATTTGTGGCAAGCAGCGCACAGACACAAACCCGCTGGTTTTATACTTTGTTCTGTAAATTAATGGTGAAAAAGCCTTAAGCCTGTAAATGCCATTACCATTCCAAAATTATTACATGCATCAATTACACTCTGGTCATTTTTAGAACCGCCTGCTTCTGCTACATACTTAACACCACTTCTGTGTGCCCTTTCAATATTATCACTAAATGGAATAAATGCATCAGAACCAAGTGTAACATTATCAAGGTTTTTAATCCAGTCTGCCCTTTCCTTGCTTGTCATAGGTTCTGGCTTTTTGGTAAAGAAGTTTTCCCATTTGCCATCTGCAAGTACATCAAGGTAATCATCTGACAAGTAAACATCTATTGTATTATCCCTGTCAGGACGGCGTATATCACTCTTAAATGGAAGTGAGAGTGTTTTTGGTGACTGGCGTAAAAACCACTTATCTGCCTTATCACCTGCAAGGCGTGTGCAGTGTATGCGTGACTGCTGCCCTGCACCTATTCCTATTGCCTGCCCGTCCTTTACATAACATACAGAATTAGACTGTGTATATTTAAGGATAATATTTGCAAGTATCATATCATTTAAGGCATCTTCTGTGAGTTCTTTTTTCTCTGTAACAATATTAGAGAAAAGCTCCCTTGTAGTTTTAACATTATTATGTCCCTGTTCAAAGGTAATTCCAAATACATCTTTAGTTTCAAGCGGTGCTGCTTCATAATCTGGATCCATTTTAATAATACAGTATGATCCCCTTTTCTTTTGTTTAAGTATTTCAAGGGCTTCATCTGAATATGAAGGTGCAATAATGCCATCAGAAACAAGGGTACTAAGGTATTTTGCAGTTGCCACATCACATTCGTCAGAAAGTGCTGCAAAATCCCCAAATGATGACATTCTGTCTGCACCCCTTGCACGTATATAAGCAGTTGCCACAGGAGTAAGCTCTATACCGTCATCAACAAAATATACTTTTTTCATTGTGTCATCAAGCGGTACATCAATAGCAGCACCGGCAGGACTTACATGTTTAAAAGAGGCAGCAGCAACATGCCCGGTTGCTTCTTTGGCCTCTTTAACAAGCTGCCAGCTATTAAATGCATCTAAAAGATTGATATAGCCAGGAGTCCCGTTTAATACCTCAAAAGGAAGGCGGCTTCCATCTTTCATAAATACCCTTGAAGGTTTCTGGTTTGGATTACATCCATACTTTAACTGGATTTCATTCATTTTTTAAATCTCCTCTCTTTTTATATAATTATAATTAAAGCCAGCCTGTCCAGACATATGCCCAGACGGCCGGCTTATTATAAGTTATACTTCCCTGTGGTTTTTCCACTTTTCCGTCAGTTATATAACTAAATTAACTTTATCACAGGATTGGAAATCTTTCAAGGGGAAATATTTTTTTATCCAGAGGTTAAAATATACCAGAGGAAGTCCTGCTTGTTTTACCACAAATATCATTAAACACATATAAAGAGTTCATTGCTTTGCCATTTTTATCAAAAAGGGTCATATTGTCCCATGTGCTCCCGCCATCTACAGTAGAGTAATATTTAACACTATTGCTGTAAAGCTTTTCATAGTTACCGGTTGCGCTAGTAGCCCATCCAGAACCGCAGGTTCCCCAGGTAGAACTGTCTGTAGCAATCCAGCCAGGTTCCCAGTAAAATGCACCAATACCATAACCAGGCTTTGTTTCATTAACTTTTGCAACAGCAGCAAAAACGTCATGCAGGGCTTTTGCCTGCCCTGATACACTTACATTATAGTTGTTATGTACCATGCCAGATGCATCACCAACATTGTTGTTCTGGGAGTCAAAATTTTCATAGGTGTAAGGATAAGCAGTTTCGGCAACCATAACTTTTTTATTGTAGGTTTTAGCAATATTTGTAAGTTTTTTTGCCAGGTCTGAATCTGTTCCATGCCACATTGGATAATATGAAGTTGAAAATACATCATAATCTACGCCAAGTGTATTTACACATTTTGCATACCATTCACCTCTTTCTACCAGGTCGGTAAAGTGCAATGCTTTAAGCATAGATCTTCCATACAGTTTATTAATGTCATTTACAGCATAACAGCCTTGCTGCATAAGTGCTGCTACACCTGAGCTTAAATCCCATACACCATCATACAGGCCGCCCACACCACACATAGAACCATTTGTTTCATTGCCAATCTGCACCATTCCGATATTTACGCCATAATCCAGTAATTCCTTAAGACTGTTATAAGTAAAGTTATAGACAGCATCTTTTTTATATGCCAGGCTGTAATCTGCCCAGGCTTTTGGTGCAAACTGTTTTTCAGGGTCTGCCCAGAAGTCAGAGTAATGGAAGTCAATAAAAACTTTCATGCCTGCATCAGTTGCCCTTTTGCCAAGCAGTTTGGCATTATAAAGGTCACAGTTGCCAGCACCATATGGTTTATATGGTGCAGAACTGTCATAAGGGTTATTCCATATACGTATACGTACATAATTTACCCCTGCCCCTGACAGGATATCAAACATATCACCCTTAGATCCATCAAGATAATAGAACTTTGTCCCGCTTTTTTCTAATGCTGTCAATGCAGAAACATCTACACCCCTTGCAAAGCCATCAGGCATGCCCTGGATAGCATTTGTTCCAGATACAGATGAAGCTGCTGCATATACTGTGCCAGTTCCTGGTTTTAACCAGACAGCCAGTGTTAAAGATAATGCCAGTACAGTAACAATACATTTTTTAAATAATGTTTTCATAATACACCCCGTTTCTATTTAGTTATAAGCAAGCAGCCAGTACCTGCAAGCAGTTAGTGCCTGCAAACAGGCATTGCGGATATCCGCCTGGCTATGTAACAGTTACAAGACAGCCCGGTTGCGCAATCGGTTGTTCAGTTGATAAATTAAGTATAACACTTAGAAATCCTTATGTCAATGCAAATTATTTATTAACATATATATATATATTATAAAATTCTAGTTATTTTAGATTGCCATATAAATAAAATATAGACATTTTATAGTTATCTGGAATTTTATTTATAATTTTTCAGTATATGTATGTGTGTAATATTTACATGTTTTCATGTAAAAAACATACCACTGTAAACCACATGGCTTACTGGCATACATATATAAAATGGGCGTGGTTTTATATAAAATATTTGATATTTCTTCTAAAAATATGTATACTTTAATTATATTTCCAAATTCCAGAAAGGGAGTGTCCAGGTGGAACATAAAGATAAACAAGATAATATACAAAACAGTACAGATAATCCATTAGGGGTAATGCCTGTTGGCAGGCTTTTAACCAGATTTGCTGTCCCAAGCATTATTGCAATGCTTGTAAGTGCACTTTATAATATTGTTGACCAGTTTTTTATAGGGAGAAGTGTAGGAAACCTTGGCAATGCTGCTACTAATATAGCATTTCCGTTATCTATTACATGTATTGCAATATCGCTTCTTTTTGGAATAGGAGGCGCATCAGCTTTTAACCTTTCAATAGGGGCAGGAGATAAAAAAACTGCGGCATATTATATTGGGAACTCTGCCGCCATGCTTTTTATACTTGGGACTTTATTGTGTATATTTACACAATTATTTATGACACCATTATTGAAGTTTTTTGGATCACCTTCTGATGTAATGGGTTATGCAGTAACATATACAAGAATTACTTCAACCGGCTTTCCGTTTCTTATATTTGCAACAGGCGGCGGCCACCTTATAAGGGCAGACGGAAGCCCGGTAATGACTATGGCTTGTAATATGGCAGGTGCAGTTATTAATACAGTGCTTGATGCAGTTTTTATATTTGGTTTTAAAATGGGCATGGCAGGTGCAGCACTTGCAACTATAACTGGACAAGCAGTTTCAGCATTAATAGCTGTTATTTATTTTTTTCATTATAAAACCGTAAATTTAGAAACCAGGCATTTAAAGCCACAAATAAAGTATATATCAAAAATAGTTTCGCTTGGTGCTTCACCATTTAGCAACCAGATGGCAATGATGGTTGTACAGATTGTAATGAATAAATCTTTAAAACATTATGGTTCATTATCCGTGTATGGTGAGTCCATACCGATTGCATGTGTAGGCATAATAACTAAAACCAACCAGGTTTTTTTCTCATTTTTAATAGGTATTTCCCAGGGATTACAGCCTATTGCAAGTTTTAATTATGGTGCTAAAAAATATACAAGGGTTAAGAAAGTATATTTAAGGGCTATATCTTGTGGTGCAGTTTTATCTGTAATTGCATTTATTATATTCCAGGTGTTCCCACAAAATATAATAGCTGCCTTTGGTGATGGAAGTGAAGAATATTTCCGTTTTGCCACTAATTATTTCAGGATATTTTTATTTTTTACTTTTATAAACTTTATGCAGCCAGTTACATCAAACTTTTTTACGGCAATAGGTAAACCAAAACGCGGTATTTTCCTTTCGCTTACAAGACAGATAATATTTCTGTTGCCGCTGCTTCTTCTGCTGCCGTTTATAATGGGAATAGACGGGATAATGTATGCAGGGCCTGTTGCTGACTGTATGGCAGGGATAGCATCTTTTGTACTTGTGGCTGCTGAATTAAAAAATCCAGAATATAAGGATATCTGATACACGATGTAGTTAATATGTATGAAGATGGCTGTGGACGAAGTGAAATATTATCAGTTTATAATAAAATTTTTAAAACAGAAAACGGAAAAAGGATTTATGCTAATATGTCTGGCATAGAATCATGAAAAACAACTGCGCGCCTGGAAATTGTTTTTCCAGGCATGCATTGTACCATAAGGAAGACTGCCAGCAAAGCTGGCCTGCACATTGCTACAAGAACTCTAAAAGCGTTCTTAGATGTTACTGGTCTTTACACATCTTGCATTGTACTGCCTGTATCTTGTGTTTCTGGAATATCTGGTTTCTTTATAACACCACAGCCAATTTTATCTCCTGAATTGCCAGAAGGCTGTGATTTAAAATCGTCGGGCCCGCTGTGTATAACAATAGAACGCCTTGTAATATCACCAGGGCTGAAACGGTCAGTAAAAAAAACAAGATAAGCATAACCATAGTTGCCAAGAAGCGGCAGGAGGTCACCGGCATGGTATGGGTGCATGGAAGAAGACGGGTTGTAGTGTTCTCCTGTTTGGTCAAACGGAGGTGTACAATCACCATTTTCATGTATATGCATGCCATAAAAAGCAACTGGGCTGCCAGGATCTACAGGAAGGCCATCAACCTCTGCTTCCACCAGCGTGCCTCCAAAAGGTGTACTGTAAAAGTATACTGTCCCGTTAAGGCGGTTATTATCTTCCTTTCCAGAAATAACAGCATATGCATCAGGTTCTAATTTATTCCTTAAAAGATCTCTCATAATATTAATACTCTTTTTTATTTATTATATTCATAAAAGAGTGTTATGTTACGCATTGTATATAAACAAGAGATAATTTATAGTTATCCAAGGTTTGTTTTAAATAGGAAGTTAAAATATTATGCCCTGGCAGTTCCAAAGTGTCCCTTGACAAACCAGAACAGCCCGCTTGCGCTTGGACGTCACACGCAATGGTGCATAAAGTCCCTATGCTTCAAAGAAAAAACTTCTTTGAAGCATTTAATACGGGACTTAAGCACCAGCGGTCCCTTTACAAATCTACAGCTTGTTCATTGGAAACACATTTGGAACTTGCCAGGTAATATACATTTTAGCAGCTTATATAAATATTTCCTGTGGATTTCCTTGTCTTAATGGCAACGCAAAAGTACCTTTTATATGGGATATAAAAGCCTTCCAGATAAATATAAAATTTTATCAAAAAGCTAAAATACAAACAAGAAAAATTTTAATTCCCATGGAACGTAGTAACATGCAGACAGTTCTATATATTTTCTGTAAAAGGCACTATAGCGCCGCCAGTGCTTGGGTCTGGTACTTTTACAGACCCTATGCACTGTTGTGTGTGCTATCGTAGTGGGAACGTGCCTGCTACAGAAAATATATAAAACTACTGCATGTACAAAATCTATAATATATGCAAAAACATATAAAAAGCCAATGCAGGATAACTATAAATTATCTTTTGTTTACACACAATCAAAAATTTATGAAATGGACGTGAAAAGTTTTAAAAACTACTTGACGTATTTTCCCATATATGGTATTCTACCAGAGGTTTTCCAGTTAAACCTGGTTTTAAAACCACACTGCCGTAGACAGCAGGTGCCGTATTACCGGCGTAAGGACAAGCCGCCTGCCGAGGAGGATTTATTTGTTATGGAATTTTTATCTCCCTGTGTACGCATACAGGGATTTTTTATATCCATATGGAATTTCCATATAAACCTCCATGCCACTTTTTATGCAGTGGATAAATATAAAATATGGGTATTCCCAGGAAAGGAGATTTCACCTATGGCAAAAGTTGAAATTAAACAGCCTGTAGTTGACGAGATTAAAGCAAAGGTTGAAGGCGCTGTTACAGTAGTGCTTGTTGATTACCGCGGGCTTACTGTTGAACAGGACACAAGGCTGCGTAAAAATTTAAGAGAAGCCGGCTGCGAATACAAGGTGTATAAAAATACACTTATGAAGCGTGCATTTGAAGGTACAGACTATGCACAGCTTGACAGCCTTCTTGAAGGGCCGTCTGCCATTGCCATTTCAATGGAAGATGTAACTGCTCCTATAAGAATACTTAACAATATGGCAAAAGAAGCAGAGGCTCTTGAATTTAAAGCTGCTATTGTAGAAGGTAATTTCTATGATGCAGAAGGGGTTAAGGCTCTTGCAAATATTCCTTCAAGGGAAGAGCTTCTTGCAAGGCTGCTTGGTTCTTTCCAGGCTCCTATTACAAACTTTGCACGTGTTATTAAACAGATTGCAGAGAAGAAGGCTGAGGGTGCTGCTGAGGCTTAAGCAGGGCAGGAGAAGCCGCAGAAACTAAGAGTAAAATTAAAAAATCCAGGAAAGGAAAAGCTAACCAGATAAAAACCTGTAAAACCACACGGACAAACTGTGGGGCTTTGGGAAAATATCTGGCATATACACTTTTGTATATGTTTTTAATAGCAGGTATATAATTATGACTACCCAGGAAATTATTGAAGAAATTAAGGGAAAAACAGTTTTAGAGTTAAACGAAATAGTAAAGGCATGTGAAGAAGAGTTCGGCGTATCTGCTGCTGCTGGTGTTGTTGTTGCAGCAGGTGGTGCAGAAGGCGCTGCTGCTGATGAAAAGGACGAATTTGATGTAGAACTTACAGAAGTTGGCCCTAACAAGGTTAAGGTTATAAAAGTTGTACGTGAAGTAACAGGTTTAGGCCTTAAAGAAGCTAAAGAAGTTGTTGATGGTGCACCTAAGGTTATTAAGGAAGCTGCATCTAAGGACGAAGCTGAAGATATCAAGGCAAAGATTGAAGCTGAAGGCGCTAAGGTTACTCTTAAATAATTTTTTGGCTTTAATTATGGAGTTTAAGGACTGCCAGTTAATTCTGGCAGTTTTTTTAACTTCACCCAGAAAGAATATCTGCCATAAGGCAGGGGAGGGATATATATGGCTTCTGATGGGCTGTATAAACTGGCTTTTAAATACAAAAAGACAAAGCTATGGACAAAGATTTATGATGATGAGGTTTTTGCAGTAAAGCTTACGGATGGCAAAACAGGTTATATAAGCATAATGGGCAAGGCAGGTGATTATATTGCAATAGGGCTTTATATTGGAAGGGAAGGTTTTAACAGTTACAGGATTATTGCCAGTACATATGAACCTGTTTCTGGTTCACGCCTGTTATACCAGGAATATTTGTTACGCCAGGACTGTTTACAGTGTACTTTCCAGGATAAAGACAGCCTGTCTTGTGAAGAGGCATCTGAAGTAAAGGATTATGCGGACAGGAATAATATAGCCCTGGAAGGGGAAAAAACTTACCCGCAGTTTGTAAAGTATAAACCTGGCTACTGTCCCTGGGTTATACAGACAGGGCAGGAAGAACAGTATATGGCAGAAGCACTTAAAGCAGCAGTTGCACTTGCTGGCATGTTAGATAAAAATGAAGTGCCAGGGATTAAAAGAATAGAAGAGCATAGTGAAACTGTTATTTTGCTGGAACCTGGTAAAAACGGCTACCATATAAGCAGTACAAAGCTGCCGCCGCCTTTGCCAGAAGAATACCAACGGCCTGCAATGTTTAATGAAATTAATGTAGCAAAACTGAAAAATATAACAAAAAGTGGTGTATGGGAGTGTGAAATTGCACAATACCCAGAACCTGTACGTACAAAAGCAGATGAGGTGCCGCATTTTCCAATGATATTTCTGGCGGTTGAATCTGCAACAGGTTTTATACTGCCTGTTTCACCTGCCGGGTATTTTGACAGGCAGATGGGGGAACTTATGGATACCGCAGTAGAAGCTTTTTTAATGCAGAATGTATGTCCAAAGGTTATATATGTACGTGATAAACGTTCATATTACTTTCTGGAAGAGGTCTGTAAAAAGATAAAGACAAGGCTTGTAATAAAACCAGAGATTCCTTCACTTGGCCAGGCAGAAGAAGAATTGTATAATTATATTAATGGCAATGAAGAAAAAAATATGCAGGATATAATATCAGTTTTTGACGGGCTTATGGAATTAAGTGATGAAGAAATCAGGAATCTGCCAGAGGTTGTAAAAACACAATTTGAAGTCCTTGCAAAGAAAGATATGCTTCCAGAAGAACTGTCTAAAAGGCTTGGCAGTATTTGGGGGTTTATGGGTATTAGTACAGAAGGGCAGAAGCAGGACAATGTTATTCAAATAAAATCTTATATGACAGGTGGAAAAACGGGAAAAGATCCAGATAATTGCTAGTATTATGCCAGGTTATTTTTATATTGCACCGGTTTTAAATGTTACAGACAGTTTAAAATAAATATAAATACACCAAAAAAACGGGATTATTCGCGAAAATCCTTGACAAATGCTTATAATAAAGGTATAAATAACATATAGGTTTTAAGGAATTAATTTATGAGGAGGACTTATCCATGAACAAGACAGAATTAGTAGCAGCTATTGCTGAAAAAACAGAACTTTCAAAGAAAGATTCAGAGAAGGCATTAAAAGCCTTTATTGATGTTGTATCAGAAGAACTGCAAAAGGGTGAGAAAATACAGTTAGTAGGTTTTGGTACATTTGAAGTTGTGGAGAGGGCAGCAAGGGAAGGCAGGAACCCGCTTACAGGAGAGAAAATGCAGATTGAGGCTTCTAAAGCTCCTAAGTTTAAGGCAGGAAAAGCTTTAAAAGATGCCGTTAACCAATAATTTTTGTTTGTGGTAATTGCTGAGGCTGCCTTATGGCAGTCTCTTTTGCATAGAAAAGGGGAAGTTTATGAGATTAGATAAATATCTTAAAGTTTCAAGGCTGGTTAAAAGAAGGCCTGTTGCAAATGAGGCATGTGATGCAGGCAGGGTATCAGTAAATGGAAAAACCGCAAAGGCGTCACTTAATGTTAAAATTGGTGATGTTATAGAAATAGGTTTTGGTGATAAAAAGGTAAAAGTTGAGGTTTTAAGCCTTGAAGAAACTTATAAAAAAGATGAAGCAAAGGAACTTTACAAGGTGTTATAATTTTTATGCCCCCTTCATATACTATGATAAGAATATGAAGGGAGTTTTTTTATGGAAGACAGAAGGATGGATGAAAGACAAGGCAAACAGGTACATAAAGTTTATCTTAATGCAAGGAGGACAGCGGTATTATCAGGAGTAAGGGATGTCTTGTCTTTTGATGCAAAGGAAGTTTACCTTGAAACGGAACAGGGCATTTTACTTATAAGGGGTGATGAACTTCATGTAAACAGGCTTTCACTTGAAAAAGGAGAAGTTGATGTAGATGGAAGGATAGACAGTTTTGCGTATTCTGATAAGGAAGAACCAGCTAAAAAGGCAGCTTCATTTCTTGGGAGGATGTTTCAGTGAGTGAAATAATTCATGGACAGGTTATTTTTCTTATAGTAACACTGTGTTGTGGAATGGCCCTGGTTTTTGGTTATGAAGCATTAAGGCTTTTAAGATGGATATTCTGGCATCCAGGTGTACTAATCTGGGTTGAGGATATTTTATACTGGGCAGCGGCATCTGTGCCAGTGTACTACATATTTTTTATTTATAACGATGGTGAGATACGGTGGTATGGGGCCCTTATGCTTATAACAGGGGCATGGCTGTACGAAAAGGGGATAAGCAGGCCTGTACGGGGTGTGCTGGTAAAAGTTTTCGGCAGCCATAAGCCATCACTGGCCAGATGGATTAAAAAAAAGAGGCAGGAAAGGCAGGAGAAAAAGACTTTAAAAGGCAAGAAACAAAAAAATAGTTAATTATATTTACTGGATTGTAAAAAGTAAAAAAATAGTGTATATTTATATAAACTAATAATATCAAATAATTTAGAAGGCAGGTGGATTTATGGCACGTAGAAAGAAAAGAACCAGCCGCAGGAAAAGGATAAGCCGTTTTACAGTTTTTGGCATTATTGTTTTGTCAGTAGTGATTTGCGGTACAATGGCGTACAAGTATTCTGTATTAAAAACACAGGAAAAGGAATACTCCAGGCAGCTTGCAGGACTTAAAAAGGAGAAAAAGGAGGCAGATAAAAGGGCAGAAGAACTTAAAGAATACGAAGAATATGTAAAAACAGATGAATATGTTGAAGAAGTTGCAAGGGAAAAACTTGGTCTTGTTTATAAAGATGAGATTATATTTGAGCCTGATAATAATGATTAATATGCCGTTTAAACAACGGCATATTTTTTTTATTTACGCCTTAGATTTGACAAAATATTCAAAAAAACTTTCTTATACTGTGCTGGCAAAATAGTAATTTTGAAATAAAAATTTTTATGTCAGCCAGACAGAAGGAGGATTATAATGAAACAGATCCAGAAAAGAATGATTTTGCAGGTTGTTTTAGGTTTTTTAATAGGGCGTACAGACATATTTGGGCTTAACCCCGCAGGGGTTGCGTATTTTGCGGCGGGTTTTACAGAAGGTGGCAGTGTTTTTGCGGTTGCACTTGCAGTTTTTCTTGGAATGGCATCAAGCAGCATAAACATGGAAATGGCAGTGTGTGGGGGTATGGTAATGCTTGCACTGGGGCTTGCTTCAGATTTGCTAAAAAGAAAAGGCATACATATAAAGATGGGACATGCTGCAATTATTTCTGCCCTGGCATCTGCTGTTCTATGGCTTTTACAGCTTGGCATTATGCCATATAATATATATAATGTATGGCTTGCAGTATTGGGCAGCATAATGGTAATTGCATGTACAAGGATATTCCATGATGGCCTGCATTTTCTTTTACATTCCAGAAAGTACAGTGTACCTGGCAATGAGGAAATGGCAAGTATTGTAATTATATTTGCACTGGCTGTATGGGGATTTCCAGAAGTCATAATATCAGGTATTTCTGTTGCAGATATAATTATATATATTACGCTGCTTCTGGCAGGATATTGTTATGGGACAGGCACAGGAGCTGTTGCAGGCACGGCAGCAGGCATATTATTTGCATTATGCGGCAGGCAGACAGAAGTAATAGGCATAATGGCACTTCTTGGGATTTGTGCAGGGATTGTAAAGGGACAGGGACGTCTTCTTATGGTAGTATCATTTTTTACATCAGCGATATCACTTAATTATATGCTTGATGGCAGCAATATGGAAGAAGGTACTATGAAGGCAGTGATACTTTCAGGCATTATTTTTTTATGTATTCCGCCACAGTTTCTTAAAAAACTGGAAAGAGGAAATCCCCCCAGTGAGAAAAAAGGGGTACAGGATATGATGCGCCGGCGCCTGGAAGAATTTTCTGATGCATTTGGCAAGTTGTCAAATGCCTTGATGAAACAGACAGAAGATAAGTTTGAGATGAACAACCATGATATGCGCAGAATGATGAATGAAATGTCTGAAAAAGTATGTGGAAGCTGTGGCAACAGGGAAAATTGCATGGGGCAGATTGCAATTTGTAAGCCTGAAATATTTAGTACGCTTGCTGTTGCACAGGAACAGGGCTGTATTGTGCCTGGACAGATGCCAGCAGAATTTTTAAATGAATGTATATATCCAGACAAATTCCTGTCGGAAGCTAACCAGAATCTTTATATGGCAAGGACACTTATGGGGTTTAAAAACCGTATGGCAGAAAGCAGGAGGGTTGTTGCAGGACAGATGAAGGAAGTAAGTGAAATGGTAAAACATTTTGCAGAAAACCTGCCGCAAATAAAAGATTTTTCGCTGGATATAGAAGAAAAGATTATAGGGGAACTGGAAAAAAGAAAGGTTATTGCAGAAGATCTGTTTGCGTATGAAAAACAGGATGGAAGGCTTGAAATAAACCTCCAGGCAAAAACCGCCAAAGGCAGGCTTGTAACATCAGCAGAGGTGGCAAGGGTTCTTTCAAATATCCTTGGAAAGACAATAAGCCCTTCCGCAGAATCAAGGAAAGTCCTTGTAAATGAAATGGTAAGTTTTACATTTGTAGAAGATACCCCGCTTTATGCAATTACTGGTGTTGCAAAACTTCCAAAAGATGGTGAAGACATATCAGGTGATACATTTTCATGTATAACACTTCCAGGCGGTGAAATGCTTCTTGCGCTTTCAGATGGTATGGGAAGCGGAAGGGAAGCAATGGAAGAAAGCAAAACTGTTATAGAACTTCTGGAGCAGATGGCAGAAGCAGGTTTTTCACATAATTCAGCTATAAGGCTTATAAATTCCCTTTATATGTCAAGTGATGAAGAAAACGGGTATGCAACAGCAGATATAGTTATACTAAATCTTTATAAAGGGGACTGCTGTTTCCTTAAAAACGGGGCATCTGCAACATATTTAAGGCATAATAAACGTGTAACAATGATAGAGGGGCAGACACTTCCGGTAGGGGTAGTGCATGAAATTGAATCCTATGTAGGAAAAGCCGGGATATCTGGCGGGGATTATGTTATAATGATGACAGATGGTGTTGCAGATTGTTTTATGGAAGACGGGGAAGATTTATCCATGTACTTGAAACACTGTGAAATAATAAACCCACAGGAAATTGCGAAGCATATATTAGACGAGGCTGTAAGGAGAAATGGGGATAAGGCATCTGATGATATGACTGTTATAGTTGCGGGAATATGGGAGAGAAAGAAATAAGGATTAAATAAATATCACTATGTTCCAACAGAAAATTTTGTTTCTTTTGGAACATAGTGATATAAATGCAGGGATAGATAATAAATACATAAACTGTAAATGCACAAAGTAACAATATAATTCTGGAGGAAATTAAATGAAGGGTACTACATATTTAAAAGTTAAAACGTTTATTACAGATAACAATTTAATAAAGCATGGTGACCAAATTGTTGCTGGTGTTTCCGGAGGTGCAGATTCTGTTTTTTTATTCCTGGTGCTTGCAGGCCTTGTAAAAGAGTACGGGCTTTCTCTTTGTGCTGTACATATAAACCACGGCATAAGGGGGGAGGAAGCAATGGAAGATGAGAAGTTTACAAGGGAGTTTGTACAAGGGCTTGGCTATTGCTGCAAAGTCTTTTATAAAGATATACCTAAGCTTGCCAGGGATTTAAAGGTTACAGAAGAAGAGGCAGGCAGAATGTACAGGTATAAGTGTTTTGAGGAAGTGCGCAGTACACTAGGTTATAACAAGATTGCAGTAGCACACCATAAAGACGACCAGGCAGAAACAATGCTTTTCCAGCTTTTAAGAGGAAGCGGTATAAAAGGCCTTGGAGGAATGAGGCCTTTAAATGGCAATATTATAAGGCCGCTTCTTAATACAGGCCGCAAAAGCATAGAAGAAGCACTTTTGTCTGAGGGTATAGAATACTGTACAGATTCTACTAATGCTTCAAATAAATATGCAAGAAATATAATACGTAATAATATAATACCATATATAGCAGGCAATATACAGCCAGCAGTTACAGAACGCCTTGCAGGGACTGCGGCCCAGTTAAGGGATATTTATGATTATATTGACAAACAGGCAGGAAAGCGGTATAAAGAGATTGTTGTGGAAGATAATGGCATTTGCACGGCTGATGCAGGCATAATAGGAAAAGAAAATATAGTAATACAAAGGGAAATACTGCTGCGTATGGCAGGGTATATAGCAGGAAAGCGCAAGGATATAACATCAAGGCATATAGATATATTATCAGGGCTTATCATTAAAGACACAGGAAAAAGGATAAACCTGCCATATGGAATGGAAGCAGGAAGGGATTACAATAAAATATGGATAAAAAAGAAAGAGGATATGCCAGGGCGTGAAGCGGGACATGTAAATAACAGCCAGAAGGAAATTTGTGTACCAGGCAGTGTAGAACTTGAATATATTAATGGGGAAAAGCATATTATTTTATTTGAAAGAGTAGCAAGGGAAGCAGTTTCCCATATTATAGAAAAAAACTACTGTACTAAATGCTTTGATTATGATAGAATAAAATTTATGCCACGGTTCAGGTATCCAGAAGATGGTGATTATATGTGGCTGCGTACTGATGGCGGGAAAAAGAAACTAAGCCGTATATTTATTGACAGCAAGATACCAAAAGACAAGCGGGGCAGTATATGGGTTCTTGCAGAAGGAAGCCATATACTCTGGGTGCCTTCTATTGGCAGGTGCAGTGCGTATTATTATGTGACAGGCAGGACAAAGGAAGTTTTACGTGCAGTTTTATGCACAGAAGGAGAGAAATAATAAATGGACATTATACATGAGATGATTACAGAGAAGCAGATAACGGATAAAATATCAGAGATGGCAGCACAGATTAATAAAGACTATGAAGGGAAAGAAATACACCTTATATGTGTATTAAAAGGCGGGGTTTTCTTTTGCTGTGAGCTTGCCAAAAGAATTACAGTGCCAGTGACAATAGATTTTATGGCAGTTTCAAGCTATGGCAGCGGGACAGGAAGTTCAGGAAGGCTTACAGTGAAAAAAGACCTTGATGAACTAATTGAGGGGCGGCACTGCATTATTGTTGAAGATATAATAGATACAGGTTTAACACTAAGCCTGGCAAAGAAAATGCTGCTTGCCAGGAATCCTGCAAGCCTTAATATTTGTACATTGCTTGATAAACCTGCAAGGAGGGTAACTAAGATAGAGGCTTTGTATACAGGTTTTACCATACCTGATAAGTTTGTGGCTGGTTATGGGCTTGATTATGCGCAGAAATACCGTAATCTTCCATATATAGGGGAAGTGGAGTTTATAGAAGATTAATACTAGTGAAGGAGGTTATACATGAAGAAACAGATGAAAACAGCCGGAATAGGATTTTATATTTTAATACTCCTGATAATTTTTTTTGCAGTATATATGTCGGGCGTTTTAGGAAATAATCCTGCAAGTTCATATAATATAAATACTTTTAAGTCAGACCTGGAAGGAGGAAGGATTGAATCTGTAGAAATACTGCCAAACCAGGAAACCCCTACAGGTGAGGTAAGCGTTAAGTTAGCAGGCGGCCAGACAGTAAACTTTTATGTGTCTGATGTAAAGGAAATTGAGGAAATACTTAATGATAATAATGAATTTGCCAATAAATACAAAGTCCATGATATACAGAAAACTTCATGGATTATTACTACCCTGCTTCCATACGGCCTTGGGATAATTGCTATATTTTTCCTGTTTTCTTTCCTGTCGGCACAGTCAGCAGGTACTAATGGCAGCAATGCCAAAATGATGAATTTTGGTAAAAGCCGTGCACAGCGTATTGACCCTAATGACCAGCATGCCAAGACGTTCCATGATGTTGCGGGGCTTAAAGAGGAGAAAGAGGAGTTAGAAGAAATAGTTGATTTCCTTGCTAACCCTGGAAAATATACAGGTGTAGGCGCACGTATACCTAAAGGCATAATACTTGTAGGCCCTCCGGGAACAGGCAAGACCCTTCTTGCCAAGGCTGTAGCAGGTGAGGCCGGTGTCCCGTTTTTCAGCCTTTCAGGTTCAGATTTTGTAGAAATGTTTGTTGGTGTTGGTGCTTCACGTGTAAGGGATCTGTTTGCAGAAGCAAAGAGAAGTTCACCATGTATTGTATTTATAGATGAAATTGATGCGGTTGCACGTAAACGTGGTTCAGGGCTTGGCGGCGGACATGATGAGCGTGAACAGACATTAAACCAGATGCTTGTTGAAATGGACGGTTTTGGCATTAATGAAGGAATAATTGTTATGGCAGCTACAAACCGTGTAGATATACTTGACCCTGCAATACTGCGTCCAGGGCGTTTTGACAGGCGTGTTACAGTTGGACGTCCTGATGTAAAAGGCCGTGAGGAAATACTTGGTGTCCATGCCAAAGGAAAGCCGCTTGGTGATGATGTAGACCTTAAAGCGGTTGCACAGACTACAGTAGGCTTTACAGGTGCAGATCTTGAAAACCTCTTAAATGAAGCTGCGATTGTATGTGCAAGGAGCGGGCGTAAGTTTATAGAGCAGGAAGATATAAGCAAATCATTTATTAAAGTAGGCATTGGTAAGGAAAAGAAAAGCAAGATTATTTCTGAAAAAGATAAAAAGATTACTGCATACCATGAAGCCGGCCATGCAATACTTTTCCACTTGCTGCCGGATGTAGGGCCTGTCCATATGGTATCCATTATACCTACAGGTTCAGGGGCAGCAGGTTATACAATGCCGCTTCCAGAACATGATGAAATGTTTATGACAAAAGGCAAGATGTTACAGGATATTATTGTAAGCCTTGGCGGGCGCATTGCAGAATCTATAATATTTGATGATATAACAACAGGTGCTTCACAGGATATTAAACAGGCTACCAATACAGCTAAAGCAATGGTAACTAAATATGGTTTCTCTGAAAATATAGGCATGATTAATTATGCTGATGAAGATGAAGTCTTTATAGGCCGCGATTTTGGGCATACAAGCAGGGGATATAGTGAAGATGTTGCCAAAAAAATAGACCATGAAGTAAAATGTATTATGGACAGTTGTTATACAAAAGCAAAAAATATATTAGAAGAGCATATGGAAATACTCCATAAATGTGCAAAACTCCTTCTGGAAAAGGAAAGAATTGACAGGTTTGAATTTGAATCCCTTTTTGCACCTCATGTAATAGAAGATAAGGCAGAAAAAGGATATATGGAAGGAAACCAGGAAGAAAATGAAGGCAGAACAGAAAGTTCTATTGATAGTAACAATGAATAAAAGTATATATTAGTAAAAGTGCACAAAAACTTTAATAATTTTTATGCAAGTTTGTGCACACTTAAACTGCCATGGTTGCTATACTAATACTCGTAAACCCCAATACATTATATAGTTTTTGCTACACCCCATAAGTAACAAAAATACCTTCTCCAAAGGCGGAAGCGTTCGTGCTTCCGTCTTTTTTTCTTCTTTCAGGCTTTACACTTTAAGTTGCTAATGGTATAATGAAATAATCATTAATCTATTTATTTTAGTTAAGAGAGGACGATACTATGGGATTATTACAAGACTGGAGAGAGTACGCATATGGCGTAGACATTAATTCTAAAGCAGGGAAGGCCATCTGGGATAAATATTTTAAAGAAGAAAAGGCTGTTTATGAACAGCTTTTAGCAAACCCGTCTGATATTGTAAGTGGCACAGTAAGCGGGCTTGCAAAGAAGTATAATATGGAACTTAAGTATATGGTGGGATTTCTCGATGGTATTAATGACAGTCTTAAGGAGGCTAACCCAATCGAGGATATGACAGAAGATACAGAGGTAAAACTGGATATAGATTTAGAAAAGCTTTATTACAATATGGTTGAAGCAAAAGCAGACTGGCTGTATGGGCTTCCTGCATGGAACAGCCTTCTGACAGAAGAACGGAGGAAAGAACTTTATCTTGAACAGAAAAAATCAGGGACTGTAGTTAAAGAGAAAAAAGTTGGCAGGAATGATCCATGTCCTTGTGGAAGTGGCAAAAAATATAAAAAATGCTGCGGTGCCAATATTTAACCTTATTAACCAGTCCTTTAAAAGCATGTTTTTTAACCTCATTAAGTAAGCCCTTTAAAATTCATGCTTCTTAAGCGGGGGTCTGGTTTACCGGGGCTTACTTAGTCTGGCAGGAGTCCAAGACAATGCCAGACTGCCGCAAAGCGGCAATGAGGCTGGTCTGGTACTTGGCAAGCAGCCAATGCCTGCCTTTAGTAAGGGGAGGGGGACAGGGGAAATAAATGTATTAACGGAGGTGTAGTATGATGGGAGATTATACTAGTTTTGAACAGAAGATGGAGCGGTACCGGTCTTTGTTAAATATACCAGAAGAGATGGTTTTCTTTTTTGAAGAAGACGGTTTTATCTGTGAAAGGAACCATCTTGTTGCAAGCCAGCTTGAATATGAAGAAGAAGAGGCTTTATATATACAGGAAATTTTCCGTTCAGTTTTTGAACTCCGAAGTGAAAGGCTGGTACTTGCAGGGAAACCTGAGGCTGAGCGTTTTGAAACAGCAGTATACAGGAAGAACCAGACATGCATAACAGCAAGTGCGTATATATGTTTTCTTGATGAAGAAGAAACAGGGTGCTATGGAATGTGCTGTGCACGTAATATAGGTAAATATAAAGAAGCAGCTAAAGACCTTATATCTGCTAAAGTGGAGGTTGAAGAAGTCCATAAAGAACGCAATGAATTTGTTGCTAATGTTACACATGAACTAAGGACGCCTGTTAATGGTGTAATGGGGCTGGCACAGAACTTATTATTAACAGATTTATCTGCTGAACAGAAAGAATCAGTTGATATTATTAAACAATGCTGCTCCAATATGATTAAAATTATAAACAATATTCTCGACTTTTCAAAATTACAGTCAGGGAAATTTACAATAGAATATAATGAATTTAGTTTCCACCAGATGATGGATAAACTTGTTAAAGTAAATATGCCACAGGCGGAGTCAAAAGGAATCAAACTTATCTGTAATGTTTCAGCCGGTATCCCGGATATGATGATAGGTGATGAATTAAGGATTACACAGGTTTTAAATAATCTTTTATCTAATGCTATAAAGTTTACAAGTGTAGGCCAGATAGTTATTAATGTTGTAAAGACTGTTGACCTGGAAGAAGAATTTGAACTTTTCTTTATGGTTATTGATACAGGCATAGGGATTGCCAAGGAAGACATGGATAAACTTTTCAGGAGTTTTTCACAGGTTGATGCATCAATAACAAGAAGGTTTGGCGGTACAGGACTTGGGCTTAGCATTGTTAAGGAACTTGTAGAAATGATGGGCGGAAGTGTTAATGTTGAAAGTGAAAAAGGCAAGGGAAGTACATTTTCATTTTCAGTAAGGGTTAAAAAAACAGAACCAGATACAGATACTGGCAATGAACCAGATATTATAAAGGAAAGCCCGTATATATTTAACTTTGGTGATATAACTGCTGATGAAGATGAGGGGACAGAACTTTATATACTTGGTTCTGCTGAAAATATCAGGGAAATTAATGCAAATATGGAAAAGCTGGTTATATGCATTGAAATGGAAAACTGGGACAGGGCAGATGCATTTGCAGATAATATAAAACAGCTTGTCGCAGAAGACACTATGAACCTTAAAAGAAAAGCTTTCCGTTTGCAGATGACTGTAAGGAAAGGAGCACATGAGGCGGCTATTGTGCAGTATAATGAACTTAAAAACGCCATAGATGAGGCATTTAGTAAAGAGGAGGGATAATTGTATGCCTGCAAATAAGGAGCAGAAACCTAACATTCTTATAGTAGATGACGTTTCAGCTAACCTGGTGCTTTTATCAGAAATAATAAAATCCGCAGGATATATACCACGTCCTGTAATAAGTGTAAAACAGGCTTTATCAGCAATAAACCAGAAAAGCCCGCATATTATCCTGCTTGATATAACAATGCCGGAAGTAAATGGTTTTGATTTCTGTTCAATGCTTAAAGCCGATGTAAAAACAAGAGATATACCAATAATTTTCATATCTGCCCTGGATTCTGTTGAAGATAAGATAAAAGGATTTAAACTTGGTGCTGTTGATTATATAGCAAAACCATTTGAAAAAGAGGAGGTTACACTAAGGCTTGATACACATCTTAAAATTTACAAGATGCAGCAGGAACTTGAAACATATAATAAGAAGCTCCATAAAGTAGTAAATTCACAGATACAGATGGTTGCGGAAGAACAGAATAATATTTTTTATGCATTGGCAAGCCTGCTTGAATCAAGATATGATAATAATGAAGGGCATCTTGGAATTATAGGTGCGAACTGCCGTGTGCTTGCCATGAGCCTGCAATTTTCCCCAAGGTTTGATAAAAAGATAACAAGCAGTTTTATTGATACTATTGAAGTTGCTTCACAACTCCATGATATAGGGACATTTGCAATAAGGGATAATATACTTTTTAAAAAAGGCCCGCTTACGCCAGATGAATGGGAGGTTGTTAAAAGGCATACAGAAGCGGGGGCTAAGCATATTGAAAAAATATATAAGTACAGTGGTAATAATGAGCTTATAGACATGGCAGTGGACATTGCAAGATACCACCATGAAAACTGGGATGGAACAGGTTACCCATATGGAAAAAAGGGTACAGAGATACCACTTGCTGCAAGGATTATGGCGATAGTAGATGTATATGATGCACTTAACCGTGACAGGTGTTACAGAAAAGCATATTCTAATGAAGAAAGCCTTAAGATAATGCAAAGTGAGGCAGGCAAAAGGTTTGACCCATATATGATAGAAATATTTAATAAAGTCCAGAAACAGATGCGTTTACAACAAAAGACGTCACAACAGCTTTAGCCAGAATTAGGAGGAATAGATTGTGGATTCTATGATGGAAATCTTTTATGAGGAGGCAGTTTCTTTAATTAATGAATTGCGTAGCATAACAGAAAAATACAGGGACAGCCAGGCTTATAATGGAGAGTTTATTAAAAAAGTTTTCCGCGTTATACATACGATGAAAGCGGATTCTACAATGATGCTTTTAGATTCCATTGCAGTACCTAGCAGGGTTTTTGAAAGCGTGCTTGTGTTTTTCAGGAACAACAAGCTGGATATAACAGATAAAGAATGTTTTGATAAAATTATAACAAAGTATATTGATTGTATTTCAGATGATGTTGAAAATTTTGCAAAGGGTGCAAAGCTTGAACACAGGCATGAAGATTTAGAAAAGGATATTGAAGAATACCTTGAAAGGTTAAAAAAAGAGTATTCTAAAGAAGATGGCAGCAGTACACAGCCTGTCCATGAACAGGAAGTTAAAAAGCCAAGACAAGTGTATTATATTGCTGCGGATACAGGAAGCAGCAATGCCACAGAGAAAAAACCAGAAGAGAAAAAAGAGGCCATAAAACCAAAGCCAGACCTGCCAGGGCAGAGTAATGCAGTTGTACTGGTAAAACAAGATGATATTGACAGGGTATATAAAGGCATAAAACATTATAATAGTTTTATAAGCAGTATAGAAGACAGGTTTAAGGGTGACAGGAGCATAGAAATCAGGCATAAGGATTTAATGATGTTAAAAAATATCAAGCATGAATTATCAGTTGCAGCAGATCTTCTTACAAAGTCTGATTTTGTGGCAGTGGCAAAGAAGATGGAACTTGTTACCGAGGAAATGTCAAAGTCACTGGGCAAACCTGTTAAACTTATAACAAGAGGGGAAAACTCCCTTGTTGAAAAATCTAAGAGGGAAAAGATATCAAGTGCGCTTGTGCATATAATAAGAAATGCTGTAGACCACGGAATTGAGGATATGGATGTACGTGACCGCATGGGCAAAGCACCTGTAGGTATTGTACGGCTAAGCTTTAAAAATAAAGATGGCGGGCTGGTAATATCTGTAGAAGATGATGGCGCAGGAATTGATAAAGAGGCAGTCCTTAAAAGTGCAAAGGAAAATAACCTTTTAAAGAAACCAGCAGAAGAATATACAGAAGATGAAATAATTAACCTGCTTTTTGCAAGTGGCGTAAGTACAACGGAGAAAGCAAATGATTATTCAGGACGTGGCGTTGGTATGGACGTTATCCGGCATAATGTTGTTTCCCTTGGTGGAAGCCTTAATATTACAAGCAATTATGGTTTTGGTACAAAAGTGGTTATGAAGTTTGACATGTAAATACAACAGGAGTAATCTTTAAATAAAGATTACTCCTGTTGTTATAATCGGTATATTTAGTTTATATAAGCTGCATCTGCACATCTTTAGTTAATACATCTGTATAGCTAAAAGAAATTGTGTGGACGGTCTTATCCAGTTTATTTTCAACCTGGATAAGGAATATGCTTGGATAGGCCTGGCATATTATACCTTCAGTTATATCAATTTTATGTCTGCCGCGGTTTGCGCGGACTTTAACTTTACTGCCAATATTTTTACCAACGGACGACTTTACCCTGTTTATATCTGTCTGGCTCATTTTCCACCTATGCCTTTCGTTGTATGTCTACAATAATCTTTAATATTACATAAGCTAATTTAGCACAAAATTACAAAAAAGTCAATTTTACAGGGCTTTTAGACGAAAAACCAATGTAAAAAACCAACAATGTTTAAAGCAAAAATAAATTTTTATTTTATAATATTTTCACAAAAGTGGACAGAATAACAGAAAACATCATAAGCAACATTGGGAAAATATACAAAAAAAACTGGATAATTAGTGCAAAATTAATAAAATGTTTAAATATTGTGAAATTTGTGCTAAAATATATATAACTGGCGGAAGGAAGTGGACTTGTGAACCATATCATGATAGATTTAGAGATGAATAAAATAGATAAACAATGCCATGAAGACAAAAAACTGTCAAGTGAACTTATAGAGATTGGTGCTGTAAAGATGAATGACAAATTTGATGTAACTGATAAATACCAGACTTATGTAAGTCCTTCATTTGGAAAGATGAACAGCAGGATAATAAAGCTTACTGGAATTACAGATGATAAACTTGCTGGTGCGCCTTGTTTTTTTGAGGCATTAGATGATTTTAGCAAATGGATAGGCAATGAAAAAACAACCTTCTATTCATGGAGCATGTCAGATATACACCAGTTCCAGGTGGAGGCAGATTTTAAAGGTTATAAGGGAAAGATTATAGGCAGGATGGCAGCAAACTGGGTGGATTTCCAGCTTGAATACAGCAAACTTTTAAGGATTGAAAAAAAGATAAAGCTTAAACAGGCTGTCCAGGCAGCAGATTATAAGTTTACAGGCGCAGAACATACTGCACTTTCAGATGCTGTAAATACTGCTGAGATACTGCGTTTATCTAAAAATCCTGAAAAGTTTGAACGTGTTATGAAACCAGTGCTTGATTTATTCAGCCCGGCAAGGGATGGCAATACACTTCTTGAAATGTGCCCTGAATTTTTTGCTGATACATTAGGAATCCCGCCTGTTACGCAGAACGAACATAATAACTGATGCACTTATAATAACCACATATCCAATAAGGCTTAATATATCAGGAAGTTCATTAAGGAATAAAAAGCCAAACAGCCCTGCAAATATTATCTGGGAGTAGTCATAGACTGACAGTTCATTAGCAGGTGCATAAGTATATGCTGCTGTTATGCAAAACTGCCCTCCTGTTGCGGCAAGTCCTGCTAAAAGCAGGAATACAAGCTGTTTTAAGTCCATTGGTGTATAGTTTGTTATACAGTATGGAAGTGAGCACAGGCATGAAAACACTGAGAAAAAGAATACAATAAGGCTGCCTGGCACACCCCTTGTTGTAGCTTTGCGCAGCAAAGTATAGGCCATTCCTGCACCCATGCCGCCCAAAAGACCTATAAGCGCAGGGAATGGTATAAACTGGGAACTGCTGCCGTGGAACATAAAGCCAGGTTTCAATATAAATAATGTACCAGAAAGTGCAGCAAATACACAGGCAAGCTGGTAAGGTTTTGCCTTTTCTTTTAATATAAAATATGAAAACAGTATGGCAAAAAATGGTGAAAGCTTATTAAGCATTGAGGCATCGGAAATATTTAAATGGTCAATGGCATAAAAGTTAAATATTAAACTAATAGTACCAAATACTGAACGTAAAAGTACCAGGTGCCAGTTCCCCTTGCCGTCTGAAATATGCACATGGTTTTTAATTATCAGTGCAAATGAAAAAAATATTGCTACAACATTTCTGAAAAATGCTTTCTGCAAAGTTGGAATGCCACCTGGCATTTTTACAAATAAATTCATAAGTGCAAAGAAAAAAGCTGCACATATTATACATAATATCCCTTTATTCTTCTTTTTCATTTTAATCCGCTTCTTTTTAATAATATAACTGCCAGAATTATTTTACAGTTAATTTTATGGCTGCTTTTTTATTATTATACGTCTTTACAGTTATTACAGTTTTTCCTTTTTTCAGTGCTTTTACATTGCCTTTTTTATTTACCTTAGCAATTTTATTATTGGAAGAGGAATATTTAAAATGGTAACTGGCACTTCCATCTGGGACTTTTGCTGTGATTTTAAAAGTATTGCCTTTTTTAACTTTTTTATTAGCTGGCGTTGTAAGTTTAATCATGGAAGGTGCTTTTTTAACATTAACTTCTATCCTGGCTGGTTCAGCCCTGTCCATAAAGGCTGTTATAATTGCAGTGCCTACAGATTTTGCAGTAACCATGCCTGAACTGTCAACAACAGCTACTTTATTGTTGTTGCTTGTATATTTTATATTATCTAAAGATAAATTTGATGATCTGCTGTTTATGGACACACCTAACTTGTAATCTTCATTTTTGCCCAGGGTAACAGTGTTTTTTGATATTTTTATCCTGGCAGTATCAAAAATTAATGAACCAGAAGGTACTGGTACTGCACTTGCAGCAGGTGTGCCAGTTGTGGAAGGTGTTGTATCTGTATCTGCGGGTGCACCAGTTACAGCAGGTATACTTGTATTACCATTACTGCCAGGTATTGCACTGGCTGTAGCACCAGGCATATCTGTGGTTACAGGTTCCATGCTTCCTGTAGCGCCAGGTGTGTTTGTAGTTACAGGTTCTATGCTTTCTGTAGCGCCAGGTGTGTTTGTGGTTACAGGCTCCATGCTTTCTGTAATAACAGGTGTAGCAGACGGGGCAGGTGTGGCAGTTTCTGCTGGTACTGGTGTAGCAGATGGTGTTACACTTGGTTTGTCAAGGTCAGTTGTAAATGCTTTTATGCATATATTATTTAGGCCATTTGATGATGCATCATGCCATTTTTTATTAAGGTAATAATAGCTTTGCCCTTTTTTAGATGAATAGCTGTATTTTACACTGCTTGCAGGTATATCCTGTCCTTCTATTGGAAGGTATGCCTGGCTGCCATTGGAAGAATTATATTTATAAGTTATAACAACAGAGAATTTCTCACCAGCATCAAGTTTACAGCTTGAAGACAAAGGTATAGTATGGTAGCCGCTTAGTTTTGCAGTGCCGTTTGTTGTACATTCCTTAACAAGTGTGCCCTTTGTTGGGGACTTTCCAGAAACATTTTTATATATTTTAATGGTGTATGCCTGTTTGTCTGTAAGTGTATAAAAAGATACTGCTTTTAATGACTGTGCACTGTCCTTGTCTGCGGTAAATACATTAGCTCCCTGTATGCTTTTATTTTTTATGTAAACTGTATCGCCATATCCTATCCCGTCATACTGGTAGTTATTATCATAATTTGAAACTGGCTCTACATCAAATGTAAATATATCACAGATTGAAGGCTCGTCATATGACAGCCAGAAATAGCCATTATCATTGTATTTTGGCCCATAGCTGTTAGCAATAAGCCATGCACCATTGCCAGAAGGCCTGTTCCTGAAGTTATTCCTGGAATAATTATCGTCCCATCCAACTATAGTTACACAATGGTTAGCCATTCTCTGTGCCATTTCACCAGAATACTTTACCTGGTAAAAGGACTTGCCGCTTAATGAATTGGTTTCAAAGCCACATTCATCATAAAACATGGATATATCTATTGCACCATGTTCCATAAGCGCCTTTTTAATCTGTGCCCTTGTACTGTTATCATAACATTCTGAATTTTGAAGGTGTGCAACAGAATTATAACGCATGGAAATATCTTTTGATGCCATGTTATCTGCCATGCTGTATTCTTCATTATAGTTTCCTGCCGTAAAAGGCGCATTATCTTCTGTTTCTATGCCTGACCACTGTGCAAGTGTGGCAATAGCTGTAAGTGCATTGCCTCCAATATCATATGCTGTAGTCCTTGAAGAAGACTGGTTTTCAAACATTGGAAATATATGTGGTATATTGGCAGGAGCAGAAACAGGGGTTATGCCATCGCCATACATAGCATTTGAACGGTCTTTAATTGAATTATATGAATACCATGTAAGGTGGCTCTCCGAAAAGTCAGTGTTTCCTGGATTTGTAATACTTTTAAGCATAGAATTTGACTCAGAGGCCTTAATTGCTGCAAATGCCCAGCATGCACCTGTAACACCCTGGTCTTTAATGGATGTTGATAAGTTTTTGTCACGCAGGTCATATTTAGATGGAATATTGGAAGCCTGCCTTAGATTGTCCGTAGAAGGTGTGGAAAGTTTTTGTTTATTTCCGTCACTGTCAACATAAGCATATCTTAAAAGCCCATTATTATTGCTTTCTATAACCCTTGAAAGCATACTAAGGGTTTCGGTATTTTTATCTTTTGCATTGGCAGGAATACCTGTGCTTGTAAATGCCATGCTTGCTGCTATAAACAGGCTTATATACCTGGAGTTTCTATTTCTGTTCATAGACATTTCCCCTTTCTGGTTTTATAATTATTAATATTTTGTTAATGTTGGTTAATCCGTTGAGTTAAATTATTTTCTGTGATATAATTCTAAAATCTTTATACAATAGTTAGTAATAATAAAAACTTACAAGAATAGTGTGGCAGAAATTTAGCAAAAAGTCAAACTTTATGTGAGCAAATATTTATAATTAATTAAATTATTTATGGAAGGAAAGGTTAAAATGAAATTTTTAAAAGATATCCTTAAAGGTGTAGTAATAGGGGTTGCCAATGCAATACCAGGTGTTAGTGGTGGCACAATGATGGTATCAATGGGGGTTTATGATGATATAATATTTTGTATTACACACCTGTTTAAGCAGCTTAAGAAAAGCATATTAATACTATTGCCATATTTTATTGGAATGTTAATTGGAATAGTTGGCCTTGCATTTTCTATAAAATCATTATATGCAAACTTCCCGTTCCAGACCAGCATGGTCTTTATTGGCCTTATAATTGGTGGTGTGCCTATGCTTTATGGGCATGTTAAAAAGACATCATTAAAACTTCCACATATACTGTTATTTCTTTTGTTTTTTATAGCAATTATAGCTATGCAGTATTTTGGAGGGAATGGCAAAGATGTAACACTTTCACTGGATATTATTTCAATAATTAAGATATTCTTTATAGGCATACTTGCATCTGCAACAATGGTAATACCAGGTGTAAGCGGTTCAATGATGATGATGATATTAGGTTATTATAACCCTATAATAAATGCTATTACAGATTTTGTCACAGCTTTAGCAGCACGTGACTTTAATACAGTGTTAAATATATGTGGTTCTCTTGTGCCTTTTGGGATTGGTGTAGTTATTGGTATTTTTGTTATTGCAAAAATTATAGAAATATTATTACAGAAGTTTGAAGCACATACATATTGTGCGATATTAGGACTTGTAATTTCTTCACCGGTAGTAATCCTTATGGGTACGGATATGGCAGGTATTAATATAATAGCAATTTTAACCGGGATTATATGTTTTGTGGCAGGAGTATTTGCATCAAGGCAGCTTGGCAAATAAAACCAGGCAGCTTTTAACTGTTTATAGCCTGTTATAATATTAGTGCCTTTGCAAAAAGCCTGCGGGCACTGGAAAGGAATGGCGGTTTTTATGGAAGAGAACAACCAGGTTGTAATGCACAAAAAGATATGTGTCCATCTGGCAGTAGTACTTGGCGGGTTATTGTTTCTTATATTTGTACTGCCAGGGCTTGTAAAATTTTTTGCACCGCTAATTATTGCATGGATTATAGCAATGATGGCAAACCCGCTTGTGCATTTTCTTGAAAAACGTATTAAGATAATGAGAAAACATGGTTCTGCAATAGTAATTGTCCTTGTTATTATTGCAATAACAGGACTGTTATATGCGGTTATAAGTGCACTTTTTTCACAAGTAAGTTCAATGCTTGGAACCCTTCCGGATATTTATGAAAATGTACTTGATAACCTACAGCAGTTTGCACTGGCACTGCATGAGAAATATGATATAATACCTGCAAATATTAAAAACCTGTTTGCAGATAATGAAAGCAAAATAAATGAATATATACTGGCGGCACTTAATTCATTAAGCACAAGCCCTGTATCAGCAGTAGGTTCAGTGGCAAGTTCCCTTGTTGATATATTTATTATTTCAATACTTACACTTATGATTGCATATTTCTTTACAGCAGGAAGTGACAGGATAAAAGCAGCCGTAAAGAAATGTATGCCTGAAAGCATAAGTGCATCTATAGCAATAGTAAGGGATACTGTATTTATTGCTATAGGTGGTTACCTGAAAGCATGTTTCTATATAATGATAGTTATGTTTATTATACTGCTTGTATTCTTTGCAGCTATGAAGGTGGAATATGCTGTACCTGTAGCACTTATAACAGCAATACTTGATTTCCTGCCATTTATAGGGACAGGCACTGTGCTTATGCCATGGGCTTTGTATTCTGTAATTACAGGTGAGTATTTAAAAGCCCTGGCACTTATTATGGCATATCTTGTTACAATGATTGTGCGCAGGCTGCTTGAACCTAAACTTGTAGGTGACAGTATAGGCATGAGCCCTTTTTTAACACTTATCTCTATGTTTATTGGTTACAGGATTATGGGGGTGTCAGGGCTTATAGTTGGAATACCTGTTGGAATGATTCTTAAGGAGTTCTATGAAAAAGGGCTTTTTGACCATACAATAAAAGGGATAAAAATATTAGCTGGTGATATAAATGAGTACAGGAAATATTGGAATTAAACCATAAACTAACAGGTAATATAGCAGGATAACCAGAAAATGTATGGTATATCCTGTTTTTACTTGTCAATAGTAACAAAAATAAAAATTTTGCTCTTTTTCAACAAACAACGTCCACAGATACTAAAAAGTGTGGTATACTGTTAAAGGTATATTATTAATTTTAGTTAAAACACATAAGGATGGTATGTATCATGAATAAACAATCAGTCAATATAAGCAGCCTTGTAATCCTGTTAAGCCTTATATGCTTTATTATGGAGGTATGTATATATTATTTTGTGCCACAGCGTTATGTAGTAATTGTATTTGCTATTGCATGTTCGGTATGCCTGTCGCACTTTTTCCTGGAATCGTCATTAAACTATGATTATAACTTTATACATGCATCATTTATGGTTATCACATCACTTGCATTTGGCATTATAATATATATTATACAGCCAAACCAGTGGATAAAATATGATTATTCTATTATTGTGCTTATACTGCTTAACTGGTTAATACCTTTTTTGTACTGCTGTTTAAGGGATTTGTTTGACAGAGGGCCTAGGTTTGATGGTTTTACTTTATTTTTTCACAGAATGAGTAAATTTTTTATTGTTATATATGCACTTGCAATACTTAAACAATACTTTGTTACACCTTTTGTTCCGCCATATGATGCACCGTCATTCGGGGCACACTTGTTTGTACCATTTATGGCGACAGCAGAACATATTGAATATATAATAAGGACAGGGCAGAGCCTTGCCCCTGTTATGGTATATATAATAGAAATAATATGTTTCGGAGTGCCTGCTGGCTACTTTGCCAGGATATACCTTAGAAACAGGCATTTTATTGTAAGGCTTTTTGTTTGCCTGTTATTCCCGTTTGTGCTTGAATTATTACAGCAGGTAACAGGACTTGGAAGATGTGCCATAGATGATTATGTTATTTTCCTTATAGGGGTTGTAATTGGAAATACTTTATACCATATTATGAACGGGCTTTTTGTTTCAGTTGCAACACGGGATCTTACAACTGACAGGGGACACCAGCAGAAAAATTTACAGTTTTAACATTACCATAAAAGGGAATTTATATGTTTAAAAGGGAAGAAATAGAGAAAATATTATTACAGGCAGAACAACTTGACCCGGAATATGAAATGTTTGGTGTTTCCAGACACCAGTATAAACTTAACCCTCCTATAACTAAGGAATTTGTCCATAGGGTAGAAGAAAGATACAATTTCCAGCTTCCAGAAGACTATTTCCAGTTTATTACAGAAGTTGGGGATGGAGGGGCAGGTCCGGATTATGGCATATACCAGTTTAAAGATTTTTTAAGAAAAGGGAGCAGCCCAGGAGTTGAAAAGTTCTATGAGGCATACCGGTGCAGTATGGCAAAACCATTTATAGTATGCCCTATGGAATCTGAAGAAGTGGAATATGATTATGCATTTTCCAAGGAAGCATATGAGAAAAATCCTGAAAAATACTTTGTAGAAATTGGAAATTCTGATGAATATGGCCTTTGTGATACAAATGGATATTTTGTCCTTGGTACACATGGGTGCCAGTGGGATTTCGGGCTGGTTATATCTGGTGAAAGGCGCGGCCAGGTATTTGATACAGATAATGAAGGCGGTTACATGCTTGTTGCTGGCAGTTTTAGTGAGTTTTACCAGGAATGGCTTGACTATATCCAGGATATAGAGCAGTTCCAGAAAGAACTGGAAATGTGGAGAAATATAAAATAGATAATTTATAGTTATCTACGGTTTATTTTAAAGGATTGTATATATATTTTTTTTATGCCCTGGCAGTTCCAAAGTGTCCCATGGACAGCCCGCTTGCGCTTGGACTTACACGCAGCGGTGCATAAAGCCCT
>CAJUJY010000020.1 GCA_910586555.1 uncultured Lachnospiraceae bacterium | reverse complement strand
CCATGCCTTCATTATATCTTATCTTTAACTTTTTGAAAATTGATTTCCGTGAGGTTAAGGAAAAAAGCTTGACAAACCTATTTCCAGTTGCTATAATTGGAAAAGTGCTAATTATGGAATTAACTAGGAGGTGTAATATACAATGTCAATTTGTCCAAAGAACAAATCTTCAAAGTCACGCAGGGACAAGAGAAGAGCAAACTGGAAGATGACTGTGCCGAATTTAGTAAAGTGCAGTAAATGCGGTGCTTTAATGATGTCACACAGGGTATGTAAAGCGTGTGGTTCATATAATAAAAAAGAGATTATTGCAGAAGCTGAATAAGCATGGTGCAGGAGCCAATATATCTATAAAATATGGGTATGTTGGTTTTTTTGTATTTTAGCCTCTAAAATAAAACCAGAAAGGCGTTTTTTCATGTCAGACGAACTACTTATTATACGGAAAGAGAATAAAATTTTTACTGCAATAACAGAAGATTCGCGTATTGTCCAGTTACAGGCAGAAGATGCAGAAGAAAAAAGCAGCCTTGGAAATATATATATTGGCAAAGTAAAAAATATTGTTAAAAATATAAATGCTGCTTTTGTAGAGTTCCAGAAAGGACAAACAGGATATCTTCCACTTAGTACAGGGCAGTGCCCGTTACATGCAGGTGGCAAGGATTACAAAGAGGGGCACGTTTTAACTGGTGATGAAATTATTGTACAGGTTTTAAGGGAAGCAATTAAAACAAAACCGCCTGCCCTTACAGGACGCTTAAGTTTTCCAGGGAGATATATGGTGCTTGTTTCAGAAGGGTTTAGGAACAGTGTTTCATCTAAAATACGTGATAAAAGTGCAAGAAGCCGTCTTTCAGAAATAAACAGCAAATATGCTACAGAAGAATATGGGTTTATTGCAAGGACTAACAGTGCAGATGCCAGTACAGCAGAAATTACAAATGAAATAGAAATATTAGTTAAGAAATATAAAGATATAATTAATTACGGAAAACACAGGACAGTATTTTCATGTCTTTATAGTGCGCCACCCGCCTATTTAACAAGCATTATTGACACATATAATAACAGGCTCGGGAAAATATGGACTGATGACCTGGAAATATATAATAATGTAAAAACATTCCTTCTGGAAAGCGGAAGCATGCTGGCAGAAAAACTAGAGTTCTGGGATAACAGCCATGGAAAGATTGAAGCAGTTTATAATATACCAAAAACTTTAGAACGTGCACTTATGCCAAAAGTCTGGCTTAAAAGTGGAGCTTATATTGTTATACAGCCATCAGAAGCACTTGTTGCCATTGATGTCAATACAGGGAAGGCCGTTTCAAAGAAAAAAGATGTACAGAATACATTTTTTAAAGTAAATATGGAGGCTGCTAAAGAAATAGCTATACAGTTAAGGCTTAGAAACCTTTCAGGAATAATAATTATTGATTTTATAGATATGGAAGATGAAGAAAACCACCGTCTTCTTATGGAATGTTTAAGGCATGAATTTGCAAAGGACAACATAAAAACAAAACTTATTGATATGACAAAGCTTGGACTTATAGAAGTAACACGCAAAAAAGTGAGAAAACCGCTTTATATGCAATGTGAATAGGCAGCAAAGCCGCCTGTACACATTAAAAAAATGCAATATAACTATGTGGCTGTGCTGCGTTTGCGTTTTTTTATTATTGAAAGGAAGAGTTATGGAATTTTATATACCAACAAGGATTTACCATGAAGATGGTGCAGTGTTAAACCATGGAAGTGAAATTGCTTCGCTTGGCAGAAAGGCCCTTATAGTTACAGGCAGGTCTTCTGCTGTTAAAACAGGGGCGCTTGATGATGTTATAAAAGCGCTTGGTGATAATGATACAGAATATGTTTTATATGATAAGATAGAGGAAAACCCGTCTGTCCAGTCTGTAATGGAAGCAGCGGCGGCTGGAAGGAGCCAGGGGGCGGATTTTGTTATAGGGATAGGGGGCGGCTCACCTATGGATGCTGCTAAAGCTGCCGCGCTTATGGTACAGAACAGGGATACAGCAGAGGATGTATTGTATAACCCAGTGAAGCTTAAAGCACTGCCTGTAGCAGAAGTACCTACTACATGTGGTACTGGTTCGGAAGCTACCCCTTATGCAATACTTACAAGGAATGATATTAAGACAAAGCAAAGCATAAGCCATAAAATATACCCGGCACTTGCTTGTATTGATGCCAGGTATCTAAAAAAAACACCAGCAGATATAATAATAAATACGGCAATAGATGCACTTGGGCACTTGCTTGAAAGTTATTTTAATACAAAAGCAACAAAATACAGCCGTGTATTAAGCATTTGTGGCATAGAAAACTGGGCAGCAAATACAGAAGCACTAAGAAGAAGGGATTTTACAGATAATAATTATAACAGCCTTCTTTTTGCTTCAACACTTGCGGGAATGGCAATATCACATACAGGAACTTCACTTCCGCACGGGCTTAGTTATTATATAACATATAATAAAAATATACCACACGGAAAAGCTGTTGGAATGTTTCTTCCAGGTTATATGTACGTTATGCATAAAAATTCTGTGCCAGGCTGTAAAGATGTAATTTCTAAAATGGGATTTAAAGACCTGGAAGAATTTACATTATTTATAAAAAACTGCCTTGGAGATATTTATATTACCTCTGAAGATAAAGAAAATATGCTTAAAGAAATAAAAGACAACCCTAAAAAACTTTTATCAGTCCCATCTGGTATAAAGGAAGGGGATATCATGGAAATTATTAAATATTACAATTAAGGGCAGGTTATATTTTTGTATGGAGGAAATTATGGAAAAAGATGATATAATTATAAGAAAGGGAATTGTACATATACTTGATTCACAACTTGGCTGCCCTGTATTTTCAGAAAAACTTTTAGAACTTTCACCTGATATTAACGATTTTTTCAGGCAGCACATATTTAAGATACTTTCAGGGGACGATATAAAAAAGTGTTATTTTAGCAGTGAAAATGATAATGAAGGAATGTATAAGCTTATTAAAGAGTTTAATGAAGAAAACCTTATAAATGCCAGTAAAGAAATGGCAGGTATTTTATATAACATTATGAATAAAAATATTGCAATACCTTCTGCGGATTTTGCTGCTGTTACATTCCAGGCTAAAGGTGTTTTATATCTTGCCCTGCTTAAAATGAATTATAAAGAAAGTTTTGTACATATGACAAATTCTATGGAAGGGGCTAATGTAAACAGCATTATAAAATATACTGCATCACTGCCAGCTTCATCTTCAAAGCTTTCTGAAGCAGTAATAATTAACCTTACAGATTATACTGTAAATATAATTGAGAAAAAGTACGAAGTTAATGGAAAAAAATGTAATTACCTTTCAGGGCTTTATCTTAAATGCAATGCTTCCATGTCATCAAAATCAAAGCTTGATATTGTAACACATGTAGTAGGGCAGATTAATAAAAAATATTTTGCAGAAAAACCTGTAGAACAGATGGAAGCAAAGCGTATAATCAGGGAAGAAATGGAAGAAAACGGCATTATAAATATAGAAAAAACCAGTGAAAAAATTTATGGCAAAGTTCCTGGAATAAAAGAAGAATTTGATGCCCAGATGGAAAAATACAATATGCAGAAAGCAGAAGTAAAACCACAGAATGAAAAAACTACAAAAAAGTTTGAAAAACAGTACCTTAAAACTGATACAGGGATAGAAATAAACATTCCAATGGACCAGTACCAGGATACAAGCCAGGTGGAATTTATAACAAACCCTGACGGGACAATTTCTGTACTAATTAAAAATATTAACAGGATATCAACCAGATAGAAAGGGCTTTATATTATGTTCAGGTTATGGGCCAGGGAATTTAAAGATGGAAGGCTGGTTAAAGATATAACAATAAGTGATATGGCAGCAGATAAAAGCAGGACTAAAAAAATATTTAATGCTGTTGATGAAGTTTGTTATGAATTTGATTTAAGCAGGCCAGTATGGCTTGAAAAAAATATCAATGAATTTAAACGAAGGGATAAGACAAGGTTTAACCAGGATAATTTTATAGATTCTGTTGTATTTGATTATCTCGATATACAAGTAATAGAAGAAGATTAAAAATTTTTTAAGAAAACCAAAGCCCCCTTTGATATCTGCCACGATTATGATACAATTATAGAATATTATACCAGCATAATGATTATAAGGAGGGAGAAAATGCGTAAAATATTTAAATTACTAACAACCGTTGTTTTAACAGCATCATTACTGCCATCTTCAGTGCCTTATATAGCAGGCGCTTCACCTGTAAAGACACAAGAGTCAGCAGAAACCCTGGCAAGTACCAGACAGGTGCAGGCAGATGCAGGCAACACAACACATACAAAAGAAGAAATACTTAACCAGATAGATAAGATTAATTCATTAAGAAAAGCTACAGATAATTATACATATAAAGGTACTGATGGTGCAATAACGTGGACTATTGACAGGTATGGCGTGCTTACACTTACAGGCAACGGGGATTATTCCAATGTTACATCAGATTATGCATACCCTAAATGGTATACGTACCGCAGTTCAATAAAAAGTGCAGTTATTGCAATTACTGGCATACATTCCGCAAGAAAAATGTTTGCTGGTTTAAATAACCTTATGACACTTGACATTACATATTTTGATGCAGGAAGCCTTACAGATACAAGCCATATGTTTGATGGCTGTAAGTCCATGCAAAGCATAAGTTTTAAAACAGTCCCGCTTGTAAATGTTACAGATATGAGCTATATGTTTAATGACTGTGAAAACCTCACAAACCTTGAACTGGATGGCTGGTATACAAATAATGTAACTAATATGGCATATATGTTTGCAAACTGCAAGAACCTGCCTGACTTTGAACTAAGGTTTTTTAATACTTCCAAAGTAACTAATATGTCACATATGTTTTATAATTGTGAAAGCTTTGTTTCACTGCATATAAATGATATTGGGTATACAGGCTTTGATACAAGCAACGTTACAGATATGAGCTATATGTTTGCTGGCTGTACAAACCTGCGTGATTTTAACCTTTCAACTACCCCTATAGAACTTAATACAAGCAAAGTAACAAATATGAAAGGCATGTTTGAAAACTGTAAAGTTGCTTCTATTGATGTAAGCAAGTTTGACACATCAAATGTAGCGGACATGAGTTTTATGTTTGCTGGCTGTGGAAACCTTTCTGCATATACACTGGGTAATTTAAGAACTGGAAAAGTAACAACTATGAACAGCATGTTCAAAGACTGTGTAACATACAGTTTCCTTGATATTGGAAATTTTGATACTTCTAATGTAATAGACATGGGGTATATGTTTAATAAATGCGAATGTACAATATTAAGCATTGGCAGGTTTAATACTTCTAATGTAGTAAATATGCACGGAATGTTTTCAGGCTGCAAGGCATGGAATTATGACCTTTCCAATTTTAATACAAGCAAAGTAACAGATATGGGTGAAATGTTTAATGACTGTACTAATGTAAGTGTACTTGATTTTAGTATGTTTGACATGAGATCAGCAGGTAATGTTACAAGGATGTTTAATGGCTGCACAAGCATGACATTTATTACAGCACCTGCTAATATGGCAAGGAATGTTGACCTGCCAGTAACTAACGGCTATCCATGGCGTGACAGTTTTGGCAAGGAATGCCGGTATATGCCTGGAGGACAGCCAGTAACAACATATATAAGGAATGAAGCACCTACGCTGCCTGATATGTCAACACCAATGCCAACAATAAGCCCTACACCAAAGGTAATGCCAACTGCAACACCAAGAATAACAGCAACGCCAAGACCAACAGCAACACCATCACCATCACCAACAATAACACCATCACCAACAGTAACACCATCACCAACAGTAACGCCATCACCATCGCCAACACAAGAACCATCCACAGCACCAACACAAGAACCTCCATCTACAGATCCAGATATATCTGCAAAAGGTACTACATGGCAGATTGGCAATGCAATTTATACAGTTACGGAAAATGAAGATAATGTAAAAAATGTAGAATATTCTTTTGCATTAAAAAGCCCTGTAAACTTAAGAATACCAAATACTGTTGAAATAGAGGGTGAAACATTTAAAGTTACAGCTATAGCTGACAAAGCACTTTTAAAAAGCGGCAATGTTGCGAAGGTAATAATTGGAAATAATGTAAAAACTATAGGGAATAATACATTCAGGGAATGTGATGTTTTGCAGGAAGTCCAGATAGGTAAAAATGTCAGGAAAATCGGGACGAAATGTTTCTATAAATCTAAGCTTTTAAGGAAAATAAATATAAAATCAAGCAAAATAGACAATATTGCAAGCAAGGCATTTACAGGAATTTCCCCAAGTGCGGTAATAAAAGTGCCAGAGGCAAAAATGGCAGAATACAGAAATATGATTGGAACAAAATATAAATATAAAAAGATCTAAAAAAAATTTTGTTACCGTTGCCCTTAAAGCCAGTAAATATAAAATACCAGCTTTAAGGGTATTTTTTATTAATTCTTCTGGTAAACCTATAAGTTTATATAATTCATTGTTCCACTTTAAATATTTTTATTATTTTTTTCAATTAATATAGATGAAACCACTGCATAAACCAGTGTGGCAGCAACTATTACAATAATAATGCCAAATATCCAGCCTGACATTGTTATTATCTGTAGGGCATTTAATACAAAGATAGTTCCAAGAAATAAAAATACAATACCAGACTGGCGGTAATGAGGTTTTTTATCCATTGTTTTTCTTTCTTCTGCTGAAGCATATAAAAAAGCATTATTTAACAGAAGACCCTTTTCTTTTAAATGCATGCCGCCAAGTATATAAAGAACGGCTGCAATTACAAAACATATAATAATTCCCATAGTAAAACCTCCTTTTTTAATAAAATATAATCCTTATATTACTTCTTTCTGTCCATTAACCATTTTAGTATTATTATTTAGATTATAACACAGGACTTAGCAGGTTACAATGTTAATAAAGTATCATTTTAACCTCATTAAGTAAGTCCCCCGCTTCTTAAGCGGTGGGTTTAGGACTTACTTAGTCTGGCAGGGGTTCAAGCTCCTGCCAGACTGCCGCAAAGCGGCAATGAGGTTATGAGCAAGTAGCGAAGCGGATTGCGAATATCCGCTTGACTAGTGCAGGTATTTATACAAATGAATACTCCTTGAAATTCCAGTATTTTTATGATAACATAAGTAGAAATCCTGCTTCGCAGGAACTTTTAATATTTAAGAAAAGGAGGTTTTTATGTTGTGATTGATTATACTTATATTTTAGTTATAATTGGTGCAGTTCTTTGTATGGCTGCATCAGCTAATGTAAAATGGACTTATAAGCGCTATACGGGTTTTTATAATTCAAGGGGACTTAGGGCGGAAGATGTGGCACAGATGATTTTAAGTAATGCTGGTATTTTTGATGTAAGGATTGAACGTATACGTGGAAATCTTACTGACCATTATTCACCACGTGAAAAAGTACTGCGCCTGTCAGATTCTGTCTATGGTTCTCCTTCTGTTGCAGCAATCGGTGTAGCAGCACATGAATGTGGCCATGCCATACAACACCAGAAAGGTTATATGCCAATTACAATACGTAATACAATAGTACCTTTAGTAAACTTTGGTTCAAATGCAGCATGGCCTGTAATTGTACTTGGTGCAATGATAAATAATGGCATACTTGTAAATGTTGGCATAATACTTTTCAGTTTTGCGGTGTTTTTCCAGCTTGTAACCCTTCCTGTTGAATTTAATGCATCAGGCAGGGCATTAAAAATTTTAAAGCAGCAGAATATTTTACAGGGAAAGGAACTTTCTGGCGCAAGAAAAGTTCTTTCGGCTGCTGCAATGACATACGTAGCTTCAATGGTTGCAATACTTTTGCAGTTATTAAGGCTTTTAATGATATTTGGAAGAAGAAACAGGGATTAAAACTTAGAAAGATGTGATAAATTATGGCACAGGATAATAAAGAACCATTAAATAAAAACCTGGCAGGTGCAAGAAACAGGATTACAAGGATAGCTGCAATAATTATACTTGTTATTGCAGCCCTGTCAGGAAAACAGCTATGGACTGGGAATAATGGCAGTGGAAGTAATGGCACTGGGAACAGCCAGTATTATGAAGAGGAAAAAAGCAATTCCTCTTACCAGTTCAGAAGTGATAAATACTTGTCGCAGCACTTTAAAAAACATGGAAGTGAATTTGGCTATGCCACAGAGGAAGAATATCTTGCAGGGGCTAACAGGGTTATTTCTTCAAAAGATGCCCTGCATAAAACAGAAGCAGAAGATGGTGATGATGTTTATTACCTTGAAGCCTCCAATGAATTTGTAATTGTATCCGTTGATGGTTATATAAGGACATATTTTAAACCATCTGGAGGGATAGACTATTATAACAGGCAGTAACAGGAAGACCTTACATATAAACTAATTATTACCAGGCAACAGAAGGGTTATAGGAATTATGGAAAAGACAGAAATGGCAAAAGATTTCCGTTTTGGAAGGGGATTTTTGAAAATTACAGCAATGCTTTCTATGTTATGTGACCATATAGCATTTGTATTAGTTCCTGCGGCAAAATACCCAGAACTGTATTATATTATGAGGGCAGCAGGAAGAATAGCATTCCCGCTTTTTTGTTTTATGCTTGTTGAAGGGTTTACATATACCCATAACAGGGAAAAGTACATAATAAGGCTTGCAGTGTTTGCAATTATTTCAGAAATACCGTTTGACCTTGCCTGTAGTAACACATTATCTGGCTGGGGCAGCCAGAATGTAATGTGGACACTGCTTGCAGGGTTTATTGTAATGTATATAATGGATAAGGCAGAAAGCAGATACCAGGTAAAAATATTGGCAATCCTTTCTGGAAGCCTTGTAGTATATTTTCTAAATACTGATTACAGTATCTTTGGTATTTTTATAATAATTTTGCTTTATATATCCAGATATAATAAAAAAATAGGCATGGCAGCTATAGCAATCCTTATACTGTCACAGAACAGCATTGAAATGTTTGCTATACTTTCTATACCATTTATATTAAACTATAATCCTGGTAAAAATAATATTTACCTGCCAAAATACTTCTTCTATGCATTTTACCCGGTACACCTGTTTATATTATATATTATATACTATTTCTTTGGAAGTTTTTAATGTTTTACATTCTTTTCATAAGCGTAAAATCTGTTAAATCAGGTGTTTTGCCTTCTAAGAAATAATCCCTTAAAAACCTGTAACATTTTCTTTTAGATACTATTGTTTCCATTACCTCTGGTTTGCCGTCTATCTTTATGCCTGCCTGGAAAATAATATCACCTTTGTGCCTTGTTGCCTGTAAGAAAGAAATCCCGTTTATTTCTTCTGATGCAGAAAGCACAATAAATTCATATTCCTCCTCATCATGTACTACCATATCAGTAAATTCTTTAATATTATCTAATGTACAATCTGTAATCTGGAAATCCTGGCATCTTAATGTGTATGTTATAATTATATCCTTTCTACATACCTGCAATTATACAGGAAGTTATTGCTTGCCCACTAGCAAAATAAGTATTATTGCTGCCTTTTTTATTATATATTATATTTTTCCCACCTGTCAATAATTTTTTACAGACGCCATTTATCCCCAGTCTAAAGACTATAGGTTTTCTGGTTGAAAATTTATAAAAAATCATATAAGATTATATAAAATAAAGAAAGGTGGAATAAATATGGGATTATTTGATATATTTAAATTTAAAAAGGGAAATAAACAGGATTTAAAACAGGGCACAAATAACACAAATGATATAGAGGATAAATTTGACCTGTCAGATCCAGATGATGTAACAGAATATGCAATCTTACAGTTATCTGGTATTTACAGCGGGGAAAGTACCAGAAAAGATAATGGAATATTTTTCCCAAAATGGGATGTTTATGTTGAGCCAAGGGTACAGCAGGTAACAGAAAACGGGGTTGCGTTTGATATTTTTATTAATGCACCACAGTGGGACAGGAGTTTATATGAATATACTGTTGGAATGGGCAGTGACAAACAATCAAATATTGGGATGGCACTTAGTTCTTTTGTATTTTCGTTTATGCAGGGAGTTACTGCAATGGAAGAAAAAAGAAACGGGACAGCCATAGAAACAGAATTTTCCGGGAATATACATAAATGGCAGGTATACCGTACAGATATTACAGGAACGGGTGAAGAAACTGGTTATACAGACACGGGTATATACTGGAATGAATTAAAAGAAGGCATTTTAAAACGCCTTGGAAACCAGAAGTTATGTTATGTCAAGATTTTTGCTTCTAAAATGGGAGATGATGTAACCGGGGAGTGCCGTATTAATGACGTAGCCAGCATGGAGTTAGGTGGCAAAGTTGCTGCTATTGCCCGGAAATGGAATGTGACAGGTTTTTCTTCACAAAAGCAGTTTTTCTTTATAAGGCAGGAAGAGGAAACAACCTTGGCAAACCCATATGAAGGAACAGAAGGTTTTAATATTTTAAAGGAAAAAGTAGCAGTTGCTGCTAAAATGTTCCATGAAAGTGAAACAGAAGAGGCTTATAATTCTTTGCCGTGGCGCCTTGCAGAAGCATTAAAAGATCCTGTGCTTGCCTATGAATGTTATTGCTTCCTTCCAGAGATATGTACAGAAAATGCTTTTCCAGAAGCAAGATATTCTGAAAATGTCCAGTTTGTATATCCAGATGGCAGGAAAGAAGAAGTATATAAAAGCCAGCTTACAGATTATGAACTTCTTAAAAATGCACTTTTTGCTGTTTTTAATGACGGAGTATTTGGAGATGAAACAAATGATATATATAAAGAATATGTTGGATCTAGTGCAACTTATAACTGTTTCTCTCAAATGTCTGAAAATGGCAGTGATATAAAAGATGCCTATATTGCTACAGTTTCTTTTATGGCGGATGATGGTTTTACTGCCAGGTAATTTTATAATACAAGGCTTACATATTCCTGGACAGGAATTGTTTTATAAATAGTCCAGGAATATATAATTATTGTATTATTATATTTTTTGTATTTTGTGCAACTTAAAGTTGCGGTATTCTTAGGAAATGACCTTTTTAGCTGGTAGAAGTTTTTATATACAGGGATTATAATAAACCTATCAAATAAAAAGGAGAGAGAAAATGTTTTTTGGACAAAATTTACAGTTTTTAAGAAAAATGGGAAATAACATGACACAGGAAGAACTTGCAGAAAAAATTGGTGTTTCAAGGCAGACAATTTCAAAATGGGAATTAAATATAGTTTATCCTGATATGGATAAACTAGTGGAATTATGTAAATTATTTTCGTGTACCCTGGATGAACTTGTACGGGAAGATATGAATATTCCAGGTGATATATATTCAGATATCCGTTTTAAAGATGTAGAAGCGTTTAATTATGCAAGTTATGCTGTTATAAGCAGGGAACCAGAGGAAGATGCCATAAGGCATGCCAGGCAATGGGCTGCGGATCTTAAGATAAAAGAGCCCGTAATAATTGGATGGGATTTTCCAGTGGTATCACAGGAACAGGCAAATGTATATAATATGCATGGTTATGCGGCAGCGTTAATTTTAGATAACGTGACACTAAAAAATAATAAAGAGCTTGAAATCACCAGGCAGGAAAAGCAAAAATATATTGTAATTACAGTAAAGGAGTCAGATCTGTCACCATTTACCAGTATTCCTAATGCTTATAAAACACTTATGGCACATATGAAGGTAAATGGAATTAAACAGAAAAATGACAGAAATATTCTTCCATGTTTTGAAAGAGAATACTTTATTAAAGGGAAATGGCATATGGATATATACATTGCTGTTTTATAATTTCCAAAATTTTAAATCCCTATAAAAAACCAGCCTCATAAAAAATGTTTATTTAAAAGGCTGGTTTAACCAGGTTAAAGAAAAGCGTTATAATTATGCCATTCCATTTGCTGTTTTATATTTATACAGCATATGGGCATGGTTCTGCTCTTCAGTCTGTATATCAGCAAGCAGCTTTCTTAAAGCAGCATCAGCAAAAAGAAAAACATCCATATTATATTCAGATGAAACAAGTTTTTCTGTAGCAATGCAGTCAGTTACAAGGAAATTATCAGACTTTTTATCATCATTGTTTTCCATTGTACTATATGTTGCCTGTGGTTCGTAATTTTTGCCATCACTGTCATTGCAGTTACATGACGGCACAGTGCCATCAAGCACCTGCTGTAATGAATTAAAATGTTGTTGTTCCTTCTGCTGCAATGTCTGGAATAATTCTTTTAAAACAGGGTCTTTTGCTTCATTACTGTACTTGCCATACTTCTTAATACATGTCTGTTCCTGGGTCTGTAAATCTTTAATAGCAGTTTTTTCTTTTTCTTTTAAAACCATTATAATACCTCACTTTAATTTTTTAAGGATAAGACCATTCCTTTATATGGTATTATGTACTTATTATTGGAAATTATTCTATATAAGCCAGAAATAAAATTACAGATAAAAATTTATATATATAGTTTTATTATTTTTCTTTACACCAATGAAAATGAAAGTTATAATAAAAAAAGAAGAAGTATTCATTTGGCTTAGATTGCAGGGGGAATTACATGGAAGTAAAGTATTATGATATTGGGGTAAATTTATTTTGCAGGCAGTTTAAAGAACCTGGAAAAATAATAAAAGATGCAGCGGATAATAATGTATGCTGTATTTTAACTGGAACAGATGCAAAGGAAAATAATAAAATAGACCAGTTTGCCAAAACACATGATGTTTATGGTACAGCAGGCATACACCCGCATAATGCGGATAATGCAAGTAAGGAAGATTTTGATAATATTGAAAAAATCATTTCTTGTAATAAAAAAATTGTTGCCATCGGGGAATGTGGCCTTGACTATGACAGAATGTTTTCTACCAAGGAGAACCAGACCAGATGTTTAGAAAAGCATATTGTACTTGCTGAAAAATACAATAAACCATTGTTTCTGCATGAGCGTGACGCATCAGCAGATTTTATACGCAGGTTTAAAAAACACCCGGATATTTGTAAAAAATCTGTAGTGCATTGTTTTACAGGTAATAAAAAAACACTTGACAGCTATCTTTCAATGGGCTTTTATATTGGGATTACAGGCTGGATTTGTGATGACAGGCGTGCAAAAGAACTTAGGGAAGCAGTGGGCATTATACCACTTGACAGGATATTAGTTGAAACAGATGCCCCTTATCTTGTACCAAAGAATGTAAACGGGCTTAGCAGGACAAATGTCCCACAGAATGTTGTATATGTTGTAAGGGAACTTGCAAAATATATGAAAGTGCCAGAAGATACCTTAATAGAAAATGCAAGGAAAAATACAGAAAAGATTTTTGGCATAGGTACAGAATAGGCAGGAAACATAGAAATGGAAGAGGAATTTATAAGGGAACAGGAAGAATTATTTAAAAAAATTGATTTTGTGGACAGGATAAAACCAGAAAATGTAAATACAGTAGCAGGAGCTGACCTTGCATACTGGAATAAAGATGGGAAAGAATATGCTGTCTGCTGTATTGTAGTTATAGACTACAGTACGCATAAAGTTATAGAGGAAAAAAGTTATACAGACAAGGTAAATATACCATATATACCTGGCTGCCTTGCATACCGTGAAATACCAGTTTTTATGGGTGCATACCAGAAACTCCAGAATATACCTGATGTAATTTTCTTTGATGGGAATGGCTATCTTCACCCAAGGCATATGGGGCTTGCTGCACATGCAGGCATTATACTGTCAAAACCAACAGTTGGTATTGCCAAAACTTATTATAAAATAAACAATGTGGACTTTACAATGCCTGGAAATAATGCTGGTGAATATTCAGATATTATAATTAATGGTGAGGTATATGGCAGGGCACTCAGGACACACACAGGGGTAAAACCTGTTTTTGTGTCAGCAGGCAATAAAACCAGCCTGGATACAGCAGTACATATGGTAATGGAACTAACAGAAAAAGAAAGCCATATACCTGTACCAACAAGGCTTGCGGATATTATGACCCATAAAGAACGCAGTAAATACTATTAAAATACATGAAATTTTATGATTTATTTTAATTATTTTATATAATATTAACAAAATATTATAAATTCCAGATAAACTGTTGACACAAGACAGTTTTTGTATATAATGGTTAATGACAAAGGCGTCATGGATAGATTATCCGTGGCGTCTTTTTTATGCAATAAGCTGCACGGCAGCGTTTGTTGCAATAAGCTGTCTGTAAAATATGGCAGCGTTTGCTGCAATAAGCTGTACCGTAGCGTTTGCTATAATAAGCTGCATAGCAGCGTTTGCTGTAATAAGCTGCCTGTAAGGTACGGCAGTGTTTGCTATATTGCCAGCCGCTGTAAATTCTATTGTCCGGACACAGCCGCTGTTAGTAATATACAAATTTTATGACATATTTTTAACCAGGGGCAGGCTTTTGTACCTGTACTTTCTGGTATAAAGCAGAAAAGAGGGATTATTATGGATATGAGTATATGGTATTTAGTGGGAGCTGCACTAGTATTTTTTATGCAGGCAGGCTTTGCAATGGTAGAGGCAGGTTTTACCAGGGCTAAAAATGCTGGCAATATAATTATGAAAAACCTTATGGATTTTTGTATTGGTACAGCAGTATTTATTTTATTTGGTTATGGTATTATGAACTCCGGTTCATATATAGGTGGATTTATTGGAAAGCCTGAATATGGCATGTTTACAGATTTTGAAGGGTTTGACTGGCCAAATTTCTTTTTCCAGCTTGTATTCTGTGCTACATGTGCAACTATTGTATCTGGTGCAATGGCAGAGAGAACAAAATTTAGCATGTATTGCCTGTATTCAGCAATTATAAGCATTATTGTATACCCGGTTGAAGCTGGCTGGACATGGAATACACAAGGCTGGCTTGCAAAACTTGGTTTTGTTGATTTTGCAGGTTCATGTGTTATACATATGGTAGGAGGTATATCAGCGCTTATAGGTGCAGCAATACTTGGGCCACGTATTGGCAAGTTCAGTAAAAGAACAGGCAAACCACATGCTATCCCTGGACACAATCTTCCTATTGGTGCTCTTGGCTGTTTTATCCTGTGGTTTGCATGGTATGGTTTTAATGGTGCTGCTGCTAAAGATGTAGCAGAAATGGCAAGGATTCTTGGTACTACAACATTAGCACCAGCATTTGCAACACTTGCAGTCTTAATATTTACATGGGCTAAATACGGAAAACCTGATGTGTCAATGTGCCTTAACGGTTCACTTGCAGGACTTGTAGGAATTACCGCAGGCTGTGCAAATGTTGACGCTGCAGGCGCAATAATTATAGGTATTGTTGACGGCCTTCTTGTATGTTTTGGTGTATGGTTTATTGAAAGTGTACTTAAAGTTGATGATCCTGTCGGCGCAGTTGCAGTACATGGGTTTAACGGGCTGTGGGGCACAGTTGCTGTTGGTTTGTTTGATACACAAGGCGGCCTTTTTTATGGCGGCGGCGTGCATATGCTTGGCGTGCAGTGCCTTGGTGTTATTTCAGTAGGTATATATACTACAATATGTATGGGCATTATATTTACTTTAATAGATAAAATATGGGGACTGCGTGTAACACCTGAAGAGGAACTTACAGGGCTTGACCTTACAGAACATGGCCTTCCATCTGCATATGCAGATTTTATGCCTGCTGGCAATATGTTCTATTCGGCTGGTGCATCTATTGAAACACTTAAAGGCAATATAACAGCAGATAATACAATACAGGCACAGAAAGTTACAACGCCACAGGCTGCTTCTATGAAAGTAGTTAATAAAGCAGGGGAAACAATGTCAGAGAAACTTACAAGGGTTTCTATTATCTGTAAACAAAGCAAATTTGATGAACTTAAAGAAGCACTTAATGAAATTGGTGTAATGGGTATAACAGTTACACAGGTTCTTGGCTGTGGCACACAAAAAGGCATGGTTACAAAATACCGTGGTGCAGAGCTTGACATTGTGCTTCTGCCTAAAGTGAAAGTTGAAGTAGTAGTAAGTGCAGTACCAGTAGAAACAGTTATAGAAGCAGCTAAAAAAGTACTTTATACAGGAAATATTGGTGATGGCAAGATATTTGTATATGATGTTGAAAATGTTGTAAAAGTCCGTACAGGTGAAGAGGGATTTGATGCATTACAAGGTGAAACTGAATAAATGCAGGAAAATATCTGGCTGCTGTTTTAAAAGAGGTAATGAAAAAACATTACCTCTTTTATAATGCTTCAGCAAGAAAAACCACTATCTTTAGGCAGTGGAATGAATGGCGTCTGTAAAAAGTTATTGACAAATAGAAAAAATATAAAATATAATAAAATTGTGGGAACTACCCACATGCATCTTTAGATGATGGGCAGTTTACATTACATAATGCATAATAAATTTTGTTTAAACTTTATAAGAAAACCTGGTTTGCAGCATGGATTGTGTATATTATTTGACAAGTGGGAGTGAATATGTTTTTTACAGAAATCAAAAAAAAGTATTTTAATATAATATTTTTATTTATAATTATAATTGGCGGGGCATGGCTTTATTCTGCCCTTAAACCAGCAATGGCCCCGTCAGAACTTCTGGGTGATTATGGTGATTATTATAAATATAATTATTTTAAACCTTTAAATAAAGCAGAATTTGTGTATTTTGAACTTGTATCTGATTATAAAAAAGGAATTACAACAATTTGCGGAAGCCCAGAGGGAACAGGCTGGTGGGGTTCACATAAAAGAATATTAAATGACACAGAAAAGGGATATTTCCTGGAAATAATTAAAAAGATTAACCCTGCTTATAAAGATTCAGAAAAAATGGCTGATGTGCATATAAATATGTCTTATTCTGATATAAAACCATATCTTTACGGGCTTGAGGAAAAATTACATATATATTCCATATATTATACAGGAATGAATGATCCTGGATATTTTAATGGGATTAAGCAGGTTTATGATAATTCACCATATTTTAAATATAAAAATTATACAAAGCGTTTCCACGGCAAAAAATATAAAGAAGCCCTTAAAGATTTTACGCTTACATATGAGCATGGAATTTCTGGCGGCTATGCATATGCAGTCTTTGATAATTTAGCCATAATTATGGGTATTATTGCTATTATATATTCTTTTATGTCATATTCAGAAGAAAAACGGACAGAAATAAACGGGTATATATACACAGGAAATATAAATTCTGTAAAATATGTAATATTTAAATATCTTGCGGATATAGTGCCACTTATGGTTTTAAGTATTATATACAGCCTTTTGGGGGCAGCATGTTTTATATACTGGAACTATAAGTTTAATTATGGTTATAATATAAGCATTATTCCGTTTTTAGTAAAAACACCACTAATAATTTTTCCAACAATTTTAATAGTAACCGCCGCCGGGCATCTTCTGGGGATAGTATTCCAGTCTGGAATGATGTCTGTAATTATCCAGTTTATATTATTTTATCTGTCAATGCATTATGGCTTAGGTAATAAATTCAGCCTGTCCCTGCTTATAAAATATAATAATTTTGATGACTACAGTCTTTACAAAAACTATCCTGGAAATGTAATTCCAAACAGGATTATAATAACATTGCTTTCCATTGTTTTAACAGGATTTTCAGTTATGCTTTTTAATTACAGAAGGGAATATGGCAGTATAATTATTATAAAAAACATTAAAAAGTTTTTTACAAGTTTGTGGCAAAAAGCCTGTAAAATCCCGCCATATAAAAAGAAACCTGCTGTAAAAAAACAGGAAATGCCAAAAAGCCTTGTATATTATATATGTAAACAATCTGTAAATAAAGCCCTGCTGTTATATATTCCTTACCTGTGCCTGGCACTGCCTGCTGCCATTTCTAAAAATATGGACAGTACAGATATTGCCATAGCAGGGGAAAATATTATTATATTTGCTTCAATGTTTTTATTTATAAGGCTTGGAAACATGGAAGAAGCCAATGGCATGGGAAGCCATGTATTTACTACAAAATGTTTTTACCCGTTTTTTTATATATTAAGGGTAGAAGTGGCAGCAATTATTTTATTTATAATAGTGGAAGTGCCTGTATTATTACTATGTATTTTAAACGGCGCGGCAGCAGGAAAATGGTGTATAGGTGTATATTTAAGCTCACTTTTTATTGGAATGTACGCTTTACTGGTTACAGAAGTTACAGGAAGTTATTTCCTGGGGTATTTTTCATATATTATATATTATTTATTTGATACAGTTTTAATAGGAGGTATGCCATTAAGTGTAGCAGGTTATACACATAATATACAAGACAGTAAAATATATCTTGGCATGGCAGTCATAGTTATTACAGTACTGCTATTAATAATTACATATAACAAATCAAAAGGAATAGTATTAATAAAGAAAAGGCAGAATAGAAAAGGTTAATAAGGAAAATGGAGATAGAAATTAATAATCTTACAAAGGAATACGACGAATTAATAGCCCTTAACGGGGTAAGCATGACATTTTCAACTGGAATGTACGGGCTTCTTGGGGCTAATGGTGCAGGAAAGTCAACTTTAATGAAAATACTTGCAGGAATACTGGATAAAACTTCAGGTGAAATAAAGCTTGATGGCAATGTTATTAAAAAAACAGGGCAGATACGGAAATTAATCGGATATATACCACAGACCTTTTCCTTCTACCCACATATGACAGTTTTTGAAATAATGGATTACTTTTCTGCATTAAATGGCATAAAAGACGGCAGAAAAGAAAGGATTGGAAAGCTTCTTGAAATGACACATTTATCAGATAAAAGCAGGGCAAAGGTAAAAGAACTGTCAGGCGGCATGAAACAGCGCCTTGGCATTGCCGCTGCATTGGTTAAAGATCCCGGGCTTTTGCTTGTTGATGAACCGACAGTAGGGCTTGACCCGAAGGAAAGGGTACATTTTAGCAATGTACTTATGACCTTCTCTAAAAATAAAATTGTGCTGCTTTCATCACATATAGTTTCTGATATAGAATCAACTTGTGAAAACCTTGCCATATTAAACTATGGTGATGCAATTTATAACGGAAGTAAAAAGGCATTGTTAGATGAATGTAATGGCAAAGTATGGGAGTTTACAACAAGCCTTGAAGAATCTGTCGCCCTGGAAGAGAAACTTTCAGTTTCAAATAAAAATATTTACCATGACGGGGCAGTTTTAAGGGTGGTATCAGAAGAAAAGCCAGCAGATAGTGCAGTAAATGTCCCTCCTACGCTTAATGATGCATACATATATAAAATTGATGAAGATGACAGGAAATATGAAGAAACACAAAAAGCAGGTTATGGGAGTGAATAAATATGGGAAGAAAGAAAATTATAATAACTGGTACAATATTTTCATTTGTCTTATTGGCAATTATTATGACAACATATAAACATTCTTTATCAAAAAATACCACAATAAATAGTTTTGACCAAAAACAAAATATACATAAACAGGAAAAAGAGAACACTTCATCTGGAAAGTATTCTTTTGAAGTGCGTGTTGATTTAGATAAAAGGGTGGCAATACCAGACCCTGCCACAACAAATGGACAAATTTCAGTTTCACTTATAGAAGATATTAAAAATATGCCGAAGGCGAAAAGTGAGAAAGAATATTCAAATTATCTGGCAGATTTGTCTTTTGCAGGTTTTGATAAACCCGTTTTTGTCAGTTCTTATATAGCCGGCAATATGACAGAAAAATCAGATGCAGTATCACTTATATCAAAAAAGACAAAGAATGGCATAAAGAAACAGGAAGTATCTGGAAACTGTCTGGCACTATTTGTAACAACAGGAATGGACACCCTTAAGAAATTTAAAAAAGAACACTGGCCATGGGCAAAATGTTATTTTGTAATTATTGACTATAAAAATGGCGTTTGTTATAAAAAACTAACAGGGTTTACTTTACCTTATTTATCTACATGGCTGGATTTATCTGTTGTTGACCTGACAGGCGATGGAGTACAGGAACTGGCTGTATGCCATTGTTATAATAAATCTGATGATTTTGGAATATATCATACAGATGCAGATACACATAAAATAAAAGAAATATATTCTTCATTTACGGATTTTGAAAACCGTGGAGAGTTTATAGACCGTCAGGCATTTAAAGGTGAACTGCTTGATAATTACAAAGTAGCGTTAAAGGTTCCATGTATTGGATATTCCAAGACAGTATCTATGATTAAAGATTGTGGATATAAGAAAAAGGAACTGCATAAAAAAAGATATAAAATGGGAAACATTAATTTTACAGGTATGTGGCACAAAAATGGGAAACTCCGTAAAAAATGGGCTAAAGAACATGGCAGGGTGTTTCTGGATACATTACAGGGTGTTTCATATGTAAAAACTAAAGATGGTACTATGCAGGTAGAACTTTTCCGTTATGTATGTGTTGGACACCGTTCAGAATCTATTGGCAATATACGTACTTATCTGGAATATGATAATTCTTTAGATGCACTTGTAATAAAAAATGCAAAATATTCAAATGAATAAACTGAAATAATAAACCAAGAGTTTCCGCAGTTCCAGGAATTTAAATATTAAAAATTAATTACATAGTTTATGATAGTCCTTGTAAGAATTACAGGCAGGGTATATAATATTTATAAGGGGCCGGCAGTACCTTTTACAATAAATATATACCCTGTTTTTTATATGTATGTATTGTAACATGGGATAATATTTTTGGTAATTATTTACAGAGCTGCCACTTCACCGCCTAAAGGCAGTGGGTTTCTGCCTACAACAATAGAAAGGATTTTAGTTATGAAACAAACACCAGTTAAAGGAACAAGGGATTATCTTCCAGAGGAAGTACAGATACGTGATTACTTGCAGGCTGTTATATTAGAAACATATAAAGAGGCAGGGTTTTGCCGTATTACAACACCTGTTATTGAAGATGCCATAAACCTTGATAAGAGTGAGGGGGGTGAAAATCTTAACCTGGTTTTCAGGATATTAAAAAGGGGAAGGAAGCTTTCTGATGCTATTTCAAGCGGGAATATAACTGAAAAGGAACTTTCAGACCTGGGGCTGCGGTATGACCTTACATTGCCACTTTCACGTTATTACGCCAATAACCGGAACAGCCTTATGTCACCATTTAAAGTAATACAGATGGACAGGGTTTACAGGGCTGAACGTCCGCAGAAAGGACGCCTGCGCGAGTTTATGCAATGTGATATTGATATTATTGGAAATGGATCATGTGATGCAGAAACAGAGCTTATATTAACTACAACAAAAGCATTAGAAAGGGCAGGCATTAAAAATTTTAAAGTAAAAATAAATGACAGGCGCATATTAAAAAGCATATTTGCATATTCAGGGTTTAGTGAAGATGAATATGAAAGGCTTTCAATTATATTCGACAAGCTTGATAAAATTGGCATAGACGGGGTAAAAGAGGAACTTACAAACGGTGGTTTTAACAAAGAAGCAGCAGATAAGTTTATTATGCTTTTTGAAGAGGGGAAACTTACACTGGACTCTGTAGCAAATATTTGTGATGCTGCTTTTGTACAGGATATACAGAAAATAACGGATACTGTTACAGAAGTGTCTGGCGGCAGGGTTATTGTGGAATTTGCACCTTCACTTGTGCGCGGCCAGGGCTATTATACAGGTGCTGTATTTGAAGTGGAGGCAGAAGGCTACAGTGGTGCAGTGGCCGGTGGTGGCCGTTATGACAACCTTATTGGTAAGTTTTTAAATGAAGATATTCCTGCTGTTGGTTTTTCAATAGGTTTTGAGAGAATATTTGAAATACTTATGGAGAATAAATATGAAATACCAGGGCAGAAAAAGTTAATTGCAGTATTTTATGACAGTGGAAATTATGCCAGTGCGCTTTCATATGCAGAAAGCCTTAGAAAAGATTACAGGGTTTCTGTAATTGAAAGGCCTAAAAAGTTTGGAAAGTTTCTTAACAGACTTGAAGGGCAGGGTTTTAACGGATTTGATGTATACGGACAGGAAGACGGGGTAAAATTATTTGGGGATTAAACAGGAATGGGAAACAGTAACAGGTTTTGGACTAAGGGTTTTACAAAATTTACAGGATAAAGATAAAAATATGCTGGTTTCACCAGTTTCTATATTTAATGCACTTGCTATAACAGCTAATGGTGCAAAAGGTGAAACACTGGCACAGTTTGAAAGTGTATTAGGCGCTTCTGTTAAAAAATGTAACAGTTACATTAAAACATTTAATAACATACTTCCATCTGGTGACAGGTACAGGCTGGCTAATGCTAATTCCATATGGATTGATGAAAGAAAATCCTTTAAAACAGAACCAGGTTTTATAAAGAAAATCCAAGATTTGTATGGTGCCAGCATATTTATATCAAAGTTTAGTAAAAAAACTGCCAGCGAAATAAATAACTGGGTAAACCAGAATACAGATGGAATGGTTACGGAAATTATAAAAGAAGTTCCAGATAATGTAAGAATGTATTTAATTAATGCACTTGCATTTGATGCAGGGTGGCAGGATACTTATTATAAAGAATCCGTGAAAGATGGTATTTTTAAAAAAGAAGATGGCACAAAACAGGAAGTTTCTTTTATGTATTCTAAAGAAGGTATATACCTTGAAGATAAAAACACTACAGGTTTTATAAAGTATTATGCAGATTTTAAATATGCTTTTATTGCCCTTTTGCCAGATAAGAGAACAAGCATGGAGGAATATATAAAAGAATTTAATACAGAAAGTTTTAAAAACCTTATTAAAAACAAAAGGATGGCAAGGGTTAATACAGCAGTTCCAAAGTTTAAATCCGGGTATATGGCATGTCTTAAAAAAACATTAAAACAAATGGGGCTTACAAAAGCATTTGATTATGTAATGGCAGACTTTACAGGTATAGGAAGTACTTTAAATAACAATTTATATATAGATAATGTACTCCATAAAACATTTATTGAGGTCTGTGAAAAAGGGACAAGGGCAGGTGTGGCAGCAGGTGTTGTTATGGCAGTACGTTCTGCCTCTGTACATAAGGAAGTAAAAACTGTTTATCTTGACAGGCCTTTTATATATATAATTGCAGACTGTAGTACATGGCTTCCGCTGTTCGCAGGGGTTATGCATGAAATTAATTTAGTGTAAATCTAGTCCGTTTTAAGCGGTATAGGAGGGATTAATATGAGAAAAAAATATAATAAAAAGTATTTAACACGCAGGAAAGCTGCTGTATCTGTACTGGCGGCAGTGGCAGCAGTGGCGGTTTTAACTGGAAGCAGGGCTTTTGCAGGTAAAAAAATTGCTTTAAATATTAAAAAAGCTGAAATTAAAGAAGGGGATTACAAGGTTATAAAACTTAATGGTACAGGAAAGAAAGTAAAATGGAGCATTAAAAAGGGAAAAGATGTTGTGTCCCTTGAAGATGCAAAGGCAAACAGTGTTAAAATATATGGAAAGAAAGAGGGAAGTGCAAGAATACAGGCAAAGTTTAAGGGCAGATCCTATACCTGCAATATAACAGTTATGCCACAATTTATAGATAAAGTGCCTGGTTATGAAGACGGGGAACCAGATAATACAAAAGAACCTGATGTACCAAAAAATACAAAAGAGCCAGGAACAGGGCAGGAACTTGCAGGAAAAAACAAGGAATGGAAAGCAATAACTGGTTTTGGTTCAAAGCTTTTACAGAATTTATGGGAAGAAGAAGATAATATAATGGTTTCACCAGTTTCTATATTTAATGCGCTTGCTATGACAGCTAATGGTGCAAAAGGTGAAACACTGGCACAGTTTGAAGATTTATTTGGCATGTCTACAAAGGAATGTAATAATTACCTTAAATCATATAATAATTCACTTCCTTCTGGAGAAAAATATAAATTTAATTCTGCTAATTCAATCTGGGTTAATGAAATAGATACATTTAAAACAGAACCAGGGTTTATAAAGAAAAACCAGGACTTATTTGGTGCTGAAGTATTTACATCAAAGTTTAGCAATGAAACTGCTGGTGAAATAAATAACTGGGTAAATAAAAACACAGACGGGATGATTAAGAAAATTATAGATAAAGTTCCTGAAGATGTAAGGATGTATTTAATTAATGCACTTGCATTTGATGCAGAATGGAAAGAAATTTACCATGAAAATTCCGTAAGGGACGGCAAATTTACAAAAGAAGATGGTAAAAAGGAAGATGTTTCCCTTATGTATTCTGAAGAAGGGACATATATTGAAAATGAAAATACTACAGGTTTTATAAAATATTATGCAGATTCTAAATATGCCTTTATAGCACTTCTTCCAAATGAAGGGATATGCATGGAAGACTATTTAAAAACCCTTGATGCAGAAACATTAGAAAAGCTTATTGGGGGCAGAAGGAAAGTTAAAGTTGATGCAGCCCTTCCAAAGTTTAAATCTGAATATTCAGAAGAGCTTAAAGAAGTATTAGAAAAAATGGGGCTTACAACGGCATTTAACGGCGAAAGGGCAGATTTTACAGGTATAGGGACTGTTTCAGACGGCAATTTATGTATAGATGATGTGCTTCATAAAACATTTATTGAGGTTGACGAAAAAGGGACAAAGGCAGGTGCAGTAACGGCAGTTATTATGGAAGCATGCTCAGCAATTATGAATGAAGAGAGAAAAACTGTTTATCTTGACAGGCCTTTTGTATACATGATTGCAGACTGTGAAACATGGCTTCCGGCATTCTATGGAATTGTACAGGAAATAGATGATTAATTGTTTTTACAGGAGAATTTTTTATGAAAAGATATAATACAGTTCTTGGTAAAGTCACTATATGCATATGTGAAATTATAGTTGGTGTCCTTTTAATGGTAAACCCTGTAGTTTTTACAGCAGGCATTATTACGGCAGCAGGAATACTTCTGTTATTAACAGGGGCATTTACAATATTAAAATATTTCCGTACAGACCCGTTTGAAGCAATGCTTGAACAAGGACTTGTAAAAGGTATATGTGCTATTTCCGGTGGGATTTTATGTGTATTTAAAAAGGAATTAATTATTACAACATTTCCTCTGCTTACAGTTCTATATGGGGTGGTTATATTATTTACTGGCATTATGAGGGTACAGTGGGCAGTAGATATGATGCGCATTAAAAAAGAACAATGGCAGATGGCGGGCATAGGGGCAGCAGTTTCAATAATGCTTTCCACAGTAATACTTTTAAACCCTTTTAAAAGCACAGTGGCTTTATGGAGATTTGTTGCCATATCAATGATTATAGGCGCAGTTATTGATCTTGTAATACTTGTCTTTATAAAACAAGGCAGCAGGGAAGATAAAGAAGAAAAACCGCCAACAGATATTATGTAATCCTGTAAAATTTTAAAACTGGCAGTGTATAAGCATATATGTTTATACACTGCCAGACTAAGGAGGATATAAGTAATGGCATTTGATTTTAAAAAAGAATATAAAGAATTTTATATGCCAAAAAACAAGCCTGCAATAGTTAATATACCAGAAATAAATTATATTGCTGTACGTGGCATGGGCAACCCAAATGATGAAGACGGGGAATATAAAAAGGCTATAGAAATTTTATATGTGGTTTCATATACATTAAAAATGAGTTATAAAAGTGGTTATAATATAGATGGTTTTTTTGAATATGTGGTACCTCCACTGGAAGGGTTCTGGTGGCAGGAAAATACAGATACAATTAATTATTCCGATAAAAGCAGCTTCCACTGGATATCGGTTATACGGCTTCCAGATTTTGTAACGGAAAGTGATTTTAAATGGGCTTTAAAAACAGCAGAAGAAAAGAAAAAACTTGACTGTAGCCAGGCAGAATTTTATACAGTAAAAGAAGGGCTTTGTGTACAGATAATGCACTATGGCCCTTTTGATAATGAACCAGAAACCATAGCAGTTATGGACCAATTCCTTTTTAACAATGGATATGTAAATGATATTACTGAAAAAAGAAGGCATCATGAAATATATCTGTCTGATGCAAGAAGAGTACCACCAGAAAAATGGAAAACAGTAATAAGGCATCCAGTTAAAAAAGCATGAAAAGAAATTGTGGTATCTAAAAGCTATTTAATAAGGTATAAAAAATAACTAGCAAGGGATTATGCAAAATACCATGATATTCACCCAGAAGAATTTTATAAGAAACTATTAGAGTTTTCTATTGGTGTAAAGGGGCAGAAAGTGCTTGGCCTTTTCATTAAGTGCAGAAGAAATTGCAGCCTGGGAAAAGGAACATATGGAATATATGCAGACAGTGCCAGAAGTATTTGATATATTACATTCTGTGGCAATAATTGACTTAAAGAAAACATGACAGGCTGAAAAATAATTCCAGAATTAATGGAAATTTTATGAAACATGCGAATTTATTTTAAAAACACTTGCATTTATTCCAAAGTAGTGATACACTACTAAAGTATGAAGATGGTAATTATTAGTAAGAGTGGACGAGAGGTCCACTCTTTAATTTTGTGCAGGCTGGAAACCGCCGTTTTCCTGGCCAGGTTAAAATTATAGAAAAGAGGTATGACACTTGACTAAACATGAGGAGTATGAAATACGCACTGAAAAGCTTTTAGAACCAGTTATGGAAGCAAATAATTTTGAACTTGTTGATGTTGAATATGTTAAAGAAGCAGGAAACTGGTATTTACGGGCATATATCGACAAAGAGGGAGGAATTACACTTAATGACTGTGAAATGGTAAACCGTACATTAAGTGATATTATGGATAAGGAAGATTTTATAGAAGGTTCATATATACTTGAAGTAAGTTCCCCAGGACTTGGCAGGCAGTTAAAAAAAGAGAAGGATTTCAGGCGCAGCATAGGCAATGATGTTGATGTAAAATTTTATAAGGCAAGAAAAGTACCAGGCGGTAAAAATGGAAAAGAAATTTCTGTAAAAGAAATAACCGGGACATTAAAGGCTTTTACAGATAAAACTATTACAATAGAAACAGATTTTATGGAAAATTATGAGATACAGCGCGCAGAGGTTTCTACAGTCAGGCTGGCTATAGATTTCTAACCCTGCAAAAAGCCTTTAAACATTATTTTATAAAAACACATACAACAGCCAGTGCCACCCAGTTGTTTATAACCCTATGCAGAAATAAGGAGGAAATAAAAAAATGGCAGCAAGGAAGACAAAATCTACAAGAAATGAATGTTCAGAACTTATAGAAGCACTAAATGCGATTGAAAAAGAAAAACAGATTAGCAAGGAAGTTATTTTAGAAGCTGTTGAAAATTCACTTTTAGCCGCCTGTAAAAACCAGTATGGCAAATCAGAAAATATAAAAGTAAATATTAACCGTGAAACAGGGGAAGTCAAGGTTTATGCAGAAAAGGCAGTAGTAGATGATGATGAGGTTGAGGATGAAACAGAACAGATAGGCATAACAGAGGCAATTTTAAGATATGATGTACATGATATAGGTGGCATTGTATCTATTGAAGTTACACCAAAAAACTTCGGGCGTATTGCAGCACAGAAGGCAAAGCAGGTTGTTGTACAGAAAATACGTGAAGAGGAAAGAAAGGTTTTATATATACAATACCTTGAAAAAGAGAGGGAGGTAATAACGGGAATTGTACAGCGTTATAGTGGCAAGAATGTATGTATAAACCTTGGGAAAGTTGATGCAGTACTTATGGAAAGTGAACAGGTTAAAGGAGAGTATTTTAAACCTACAGAACATATAAAACTTTATGTCGTGGAGGTAAAGGATACCCCAAAAGGGCCAAGGATTACAGTATCACGTACACATCCTGAATTTGTTAAAAGGCTGTTTGAAGAAGAGGTTACTGAAATACAGGACGGGACAGTTGAGATAAAAAGCATTGCAAGGGAAGCAGGTTCACGTACTAAAATGGCTGTTTCAGCAGATAACCCGGATGTTGACCCTGTTGGTGCATGTGTAGGGATAAATGGCAGCCGTGTTAATGCCATTGTGGAAGAACTAAGGGGTGAAAAGATTGATATAATAACATGGAGTGATTCACCAGCAGTACTTATTGAAAATGCTTTAAGCCCTGCAAAAGTTATTTCAGTAGAAGCCAATGAAGAGGAAAAAACAGCACATGTAATTGTGCCAGAAAACCAGTTGTCACTTGCTATTGGCAAGGAAGGGCAGAACGCAAGGCTTGCTGCAAAGCTTACAGGATATAAGATAGATATAAAATGTGAAAAAGAAGAAACCCCTGGTATATTTTAAACTGGTTAAATTAACCTTTACACAGGTATTATAAACAGGCAGCAATTCTAAGAAGGAGGTACACCTTTATGGGAACTAAAAATACCCTGCGTACAAAAAAAATCCCTATGCGGCAATGTACTGGCTGTGGTGTACGCAAGGAAAAAAAGGAACTTATAAGGATAATAAAAACACCAGAAGATTTAATTGAAATTGATTTTACAGGAAAGAAAAACGGCAGGGGAGCATATATATGTAATTCAGTGGAATGTCTGGAAATTGCAAGAAAACGCAAATCACTTGAACGTTCCCTTAAGGTCACTATTCCTGAAGAAGTTTACAACGCGCTTGAAAAGGAGATGATGGGCAGTGAAAAATGATAGTGCCCTCCTTATGCTAGGAATGGCAGCAAAGGCGGGAAAAGTAGCAAGCGGTGAATTTATGACAGAGAACGCTGTGAAATCAGGAGGAGCTGCTCTTGTCATTGTGGCAGAAGATGCTTCAGATAATACAAAGAAAAAGTTTAGAAATATGTGCGAGTATTATAAAGTACCGGTAAAGATTCATGGAATGAAAGAAGAACTTGGGAAGTTTACAGGCAAACAATTCCGTGCATCCCTGGCAATTACTGATAAAGGCCTTGCACAAGCGGTTATGAAGAAAATGGACTAGGAGGTCATAGGAACGTATGGCAAAAATGAAGATATATGAAATTGCAAGAAGTATGCAGGAAAAACTTCCTGATATAAAAAGCAAAGATTTAGTCAGGTTTTTACAAGAAAACGGTTTTGAAGCAAAAAGTGCCCAGAGTACCATAGAAGATGATGCAATAGGCTTTCTGCTTAAAAACTTTAACAAGCTTGCCACACAAAAGGAAAGCAAACCTGCAAAACAAGAGAAACAGGCTAAAGAAGATAAACAAAATAACAGTAAAAAAGGCAGGGCACAAAAACAAACCAGGCAGCCGGACAAAGAAAAACAGGCAGTGGAAGATAATAAACAGCCAGGCAAAATCCAGGATAAGGATAACAGCCTGAAAAAACCTGCTGCCATAAAAGAAGAAATAAAACCAGGGACTGTTACTGCTGTTAAGGAAACGGCAGATAATATCCAGGAGAAGGAAACAGACAGGAAAGAAACCAAGGAAAATATAAATGAAGTAAAGCAGGAAACTGCAAATGGGAAAAGGGATAACATGAACCAGAACGGACAAAATACTAATAGTACTAATAAAAAAACCAGCAATACTAATGCTAATAACGGTAATTCTGCTAATAACAGCAATGTTTCTAATAACAGTAATACTGCTAATAACAATAGTGCTTCTAATAATGGCAATGCTTCTAATGGCAGCAATAATGCAAATAAAAGCAGTACTTCTAATGGAAATAATACTGTAAACAATAATAATAAAAATAGCAGCAATAATAACACTAAAAACAACAGCCGTAATAATAATAAAGATAACCGCAAGGATAACCAGAACCGTGGTGACAGGGACGGCATGCGCCGTGACAACAGGGATAACCGCAGGGATAACCAGAACCGTGGTGACAGGGATGGCCGTGGCGGAAAGGATAATAACAGGAATGACAACCGCGGCGGCATGCGCGGTGACAGGGGCAAAGACAGCCGTAACAGCCAGCAGCGGGATAACCGCAGGGATAACCAGAACCGTGGTGACAGGGATGGCCGCAGGGATAACCGCGGCGGGCGTGATAATAACCAGGGAAGGAACAGTTCACAGGCTCCAATAGATTCAATGAAATCTGAGGTTAAACAATCACGCCAGCAGCGTGCTAATAAGGACTCAAGAAGTGCAAAACAGAAATATGGCAAAAACCGTGACAGGGACGATTTAGAAAATGAAATGTTTATGCAGCAAAAAAGCCATAAGAAAAAGGATCCTAACCGCAAAGGTGCATTTATCAAGCCTGAACCTGTTGCAAAGCCTGATACACAAGACGATGGCATAAAGACAATAGTACTTCCTGAGAAAATGACTATAAAAGAGCTTTCAGATAAAATGAAAGTCCAGGCATCGGCTGTTATTAAGAAGTTATTCCTACGTGGCCAGATAGTAACACTCAACCATGAAATAACTTTTGAAGAAGCAGAAGAAATTGCGCTTGAATATAACTGTATAGCTGAACAGGAGGAAAAAGTTGATTTAATAGCAGAAATCCTTAAAGAAGATGAGGAAGACGAAGCACTTATGAAACAGCGTCCTCCAGTTGTATGTGTAATGGGGCATGTAGACCATGGTAAAACTTCACTTCTTGATGCAATACGTGAAACACATGTAACATCACGTGAAGCAGGCGGAATTACACAGCATATTGGTGCTTATGTAACAGAAATCAATGGCAATAAAATTACATTCCTTGATACACCAGGGCATGAAGCATTTACTTCAATGCGTATGAGGGGTGCACAGTCTACAGATATTGCAATACTTGTAGTTGCGGCAGATGATGGTGTAATGCCACAGACTGTAGAAGCTATAAACCATGCAAAGGCAGCAGGTGTAGAAATTATAGTGGCTGTTAATAAGATTGATAAACCAAGTGCCAATATAGAAAGGGTAAAACAGGAGCTTGTGGAACATGGGCTTGTTGCAGAAGACTGGGGCGGTGATACAGTATTTGTGCCAGTATCTGCACATACAAAAGAAGGTATTGAAAATCTTCTTGAAATGATTATAATAACAGCAGAAGTGCTTGAACTTAAGGCAAATCCAAACCGTAAGGCAAGGGGTGTTGTTATAGAAGCACAGCTTGATAAAGGCCGCGGGCCAGTTGCAACAGTACTTGTACAAAAAGGTACACTCCGTGTAGGTGATAATATTGCTGTAGGTGCTGCATATGGCAAAATACGTGCAATGATGGATGATACAGGCCAAAGGGTTAAAGAGGCAAAACCTTCTACTCCTGTAGAGATACTTGGACTGCATGATGTGCCAGATGCAGGTGAGATATTTATGGCAACAGAGAATGATAAAGAAGCAAGGAACATTGCTGAAACTTATATTGAGCAGGGCAGGGAAAAACTTCTTGATGATACAAAGTCAAAACTTACGCTTGACGGGCTGTTTTCACAGATACAGGCTGGCAATATTAAGGAATTAAACCTTATTGTAAAAGCAGATGTACAGGGTTCAGTTGAGGCTGTAAAACAGAGCCTTTTAAAACTTAGCAATGAAGAGGTTGCTGTACGTATTATACATGGTGCAGTTGGTGCAATCAATGAATCTGATGTATCACTTGCAAGCGCATCTAATGCAATAATAATAGGTTTTAATGTAAGGCCTGACAATACAGCAAAAGAAATTTCTGAAAGGGAAAAAGTAGATGTACGCCTTTATAAAGTAATCTATAATGCAATCGAAGATATAGAAGCGGCAATGAAAGGCATGCTTGACCCTGAATATGAAGAAAAGGTACTTGGACACCTTGAAGTACGCCAGACATTCAAGGCCTCAGGTGTAGGCATTATTGCTGGTTCATATGTACTTGATGGCAAAATTATACGTGGCTGTAAAACAAGGGTGTCACGTGATGGTGAACTTTTATTTGATGGCCCGCTTGCATCACTTAAGAGGTTTAAAGATGATGTAAAAGAAGTTGCAACAGGTTATGAATGTGGACTTGTATTTGAAGGTTTTAATGATATTAAAGTAGAAGACAAAGTAGAAGCATACACAATGGTAGAAGTGCCACGCACATAATATACAAAGCCTGCATTACAGGCATTGTGGCATAAATATTAATATGGAGGCTTTAGATGAAAAAAAACAGTATAAAATATTCACGCATGAATGGAGAGGTACAGCGTGAAATAAGCAGGATAATTTCAAGGGAAATAAAAGACCCAAGGATACACGAAATGACATCTATAGTATCTGTTGATGTAACACCAGACCTTAAATATGCTAAAGTTTTCGCAAGTGTCCTAGGCAGTGAAGAGGATAAAGAAAATACAAAAAAGGGGCTTTCAAGTGCAGCTCCCCATATACGCTCACTTCTTGCTAAATCACTTAACTTGCGCAATACACCAGAACTTAAATTTATTATAGATAATTCAATAGAATATGGCGTAAATATGTCAAAAAAGATAGATGATTTAATGAAAAAAGAAGAGGAAGCCCGTAAGGACTGGTAAAGCAGGTTAATTTGTAATGGCGTAATGTATGCTTCATTACGCCATTACCTGTATATTGTTACGAAAAAGGAGGTAAAACCGTATGACCAGATTAGAAGATATTGCAATAGAAGCTGATAATATTATTATTACAGGACATAAAAGGCCAGATGGTGACTGCATAGGTGCATGTATAGCTACATACCATTACCTGTCTAAAGTTTACCCGGAGAAAAATATAGAGGTTTACCTTGAAAATATGCCATCAAGGTTTTTATTCTTAGACCCTTTAATGGAAATAGTTTCAACTGTACTTCCAAAAGTACAGCCTGGTTTATTTATAGCATTTGACTGTAGTTCGCCTGACATGCTTGGAATGGCAATAACACTTTTTAATAATTCCAAGATGACAGTATGCATTGACCACCATACCAGCAATAAGGGATATGCAGAAAAAAATATTATTGATACACAGGCAAGTTCTACATGTGAAGTGCTGTATGGTCTTATGGACAATGGCATTATATGCAAAAAAACAGCAGAAGCACTTTATACAGGCATAGCATTTGACTCAGGGATATTCAGCTATTCCAACACATCTAAAAAAACAATGGAAATAGCTGGAAACCTTATGGAAAAGGGAATACCTTTCTGGGAGGATATAGATAAATGCTTTTACCAGAGAACATATACACAAACACAGCTTCTTGGGAGGACACTTCTTACAAGTATGCTTCTTATGGAGGGTAAATGCATTGTTGCTACAATTACAAGGAGAATGATGGAATTTTATGGAGCAACACTTGACGATGTGGAAGGGATTATAGAACAGCTAAGGATTACAAAAGGTGTAGAAGTTGCTGTACTTCTTTATGAAACCGGGAAGCAGGAATATAAAGCAAGCCTCCGTTCTAATAAATATATTGATGTAAGCAAAATAGCAAAATACTTTGGAGGCGGCGGGCATGTAAAGGCAGCAGGTTTTACAATGCGTGGTTCAGTATATGATGTTATTAATAATATAACAGAACATATAGAAATGCAGTTATAATATAGGCACAGGTAAAAATAAGTTATGGATGGAATTATAAATATTTATAAAGAGCCTGGTTTTACATCACATGATGTAGTTGCAAAACTGCGTGGCATACTGCACCAGAAGAAAATTGGGCATACTGGCACTCTTGACCCGGCAGCATCTGGTGTACTGCCAGTATGTTGCGGGAGTGCTACAAAAGTGTGCGGGCTTTTAACAGGCCAGGACAAGTCCTACCATGCTATATGCCGGCTTGGTATTGAAACAGATACACAGGATATGGAAGGCAGGATTATAAGGGAATGTAGTACAGAAGGCATTACAGAAGAAGACATTATTAACTGTGTAAAACAGTTTGAAGGGGAGATAATGCAGATTCCGCCAATGTATTCAGCATTAAAGGCAGGCGGAAAAAGGCTTTATGAGCTTGCAAGGGAAGGAAAAACTATAGAAAGGCCCAAAAGACAGGTAACTATATATTCTATAAAAGTTACATGCATGGATATTAAGAACAGCAGGTTTTCAATGGACATTACATGTTCCAAAGGGACTTATATAAGAACATTATGCCATGATATAGGAATAAAACTTAATAGTGCTGCTGCCATGGAAAAACTTGTACGTACAAGGGTTTCCATGTTTAAGATAGAAGATGCTGTTACGCTTAAAGAGGTACAGGAAGTTGCAAAGTGCCAGCCAGAAAAGCTTAAGGATTATTTTACGCCTGTTGATGCCATTTTGGCAGGATATAAAAAAGCACAGGTAAAAAGCAGTTTTGCAAAAAAACTTGCTAATGGCAATAAACTGTCTACAGCCATGCTTGATATGGAAGAAGAAGCAGCAGCAGGGGAAAATATACTTGTATATAATGAAAATGGGGCATTTAAAGCTATATATACAAAAGAAGGAAAAGAATACAAAGTAAATAAAATGTTTTAAAACATTTTAGATGAAAGGCCTGGTTAATATGGAAATCCTTAAAGGAATGGATTTAAAACTAGAAAAAAGTGCTGTGTCACTTGGCAAGTTTGACGGAATACATCTTGGACACAGGCTTTTGTTAAATGAAGTGCTAAAGCATAAAGAGTTAATACCTACAGTTTTTACATTTGAAACAGGGATTTATAAAGAAAACAATAATGTTATGCCACCAAAAAAGCTTATATATTCTGGAAAAGAAAAAGAAATGGTTCTTGAAGACATGGGGATAAAAAGGGCTGTTTTATTTCCATTTAATAAAGAAACTAAAAATATGGAACCAGAAAATTTTATAGAAAAGTTTCTTGTAGAAAAAATGGACGCAAGATTTATATGCGTTGGTACAGATTTTTGTTTTGGAAAGGACAGGCGGGGTAATGCTGGAATGCTTAAAGCATTTTCGGCAAGATATGGATATACAGTTAAGATATTTAATAAAATGGCTTCAGAAGATGGAATTATAAGCAGCACACTTGTAAGGAAAAAGATTGAGGAAGGGGATATAAAAAGTGCCAATGCACTTTTAGGAAGGAATTATTTTATAGAAGGCACTGTTGTACATGGCAATGCACTCGGGCGCAGGCTTGGCATGCCGACAGCAAATATTTTCCCGTGGGAGGGGAAAGTACTCCTGCCTCCGGGCGTATATGCTTCTGTGCTTGTGTTTGATGGAAGGCGTTACCCTTCAGTAACAAATATTGGAAGGAAACCTACAGTTGGTTCTGACAGGACAGTTGTAGAAACATGTATACTGGATTTTGAAAAAGATATATATGGTTCCAATATATATGTTGAATTTTATGAGTTTCTCCGTCCTGAAAAGAAATTTCCAGATATAGTACAGTTACAGACACAGATGGTACGTGATAAAAAAAGGGCAGCAGAAATATTAAGGAATTATAATTAAAACATGTACGTGGCCTGGCAAATAATTACGCTATGCATACCACGTCCGTTTCATAAATTTTTGATTGTATATAAACAAGAGATAATTTATAGTTATCCTGCATTGTATTTTTGTATATATTACAGTTTATGTACATGCAGTAGTTTTATATATTTTCTGTAGCAGGCACGTTCCCACTACGATAGGCGCACAACACTATAGTGCCTTTTACAGAAAATATATAAAACTGTCCGCATGTTACTACGCTACATGGAAGAATTAACATTTGTCTTTTATATATGTTTACTTAAAAATTTTAAATATACATATATGGTTTTTGTATTTATTATATAAGTACAAAATATGCAGCACATATTAGCTATTATTTATAATAATAATTAATTTATCTGTAAAATTTTTTTGGATTTATGTTTTTCCATGAAATTTAAACCATTTGAAAAATTTTTATGTCCTATGTAAAATGTATTTTTATACTGTTATTAAGTACTGCCACATATGTAGCTGTAACACAATATCATTTAGTACAGAGGATTTGCAGGAAGTACTTTTATAAACTGCCAGGGTATAATATTTCCCCCATTTAAAATAAACCACGGATAACTATAAATTATCTTCAGTTTACACATAAATTTATGAAACGGACGTATATGCATACTGCTAATGATTGACATAAAATACCTGTTAATTTATAATTAAATACCAGAACCTGCTGGTTTAACATGTATGAAAGGAAGTCCCTCCATCTTTTTAAGCAGGGGATGATGTCACAACTTATACAATATTAAAATATTATGCAAAGGTTATGTATAAAAGAAGATTACCAATATAAGCTTTGTATAGGAAAGAGGTAAGAATGAAAAAGTACAGTGTAAATGAACTCCGTAAAATGTATCTTGGTTTTTTTGAGAGCAAGGAACATCTTGTAATGAAGAGTTTTTCACTTGTTCCCCATAATGATAACAGTTCATTGCTTATAATGGCGGGAATGGCACCACTTAAGCCATATTTTACAGGGCAGGAGATACCTCCAAGGAAACGTGTGGCAACATGCCAGAAATGTGTCCGTACAGTAGATATTGAAAATGTAGGAAAGACAGCGCGCCACCTTACATTTTTTGAAATGCTTGGCAACTTTTCGTTCGGTGATTATTTTAAGCATGAAGCAATCGCCTGGTCATGGGAATTTCTTACAAAAGTAATTGGAATGGAACCAGAACGCCTTTATCCTTCAGTTTATGGTGAAGATGATGAAGCATTTAATATATGGACAAATGAAATAAGAGTACCAGCAGAAAAAATTACACGTTTTTACCGTGATGAGAACGGGGAATGTGATAATTTCTGGGAACATGGTGCTGGCCCTTGCGGGCCTTGTTCCGAGATTTACTATGACAGGGGTGAAGAATATGGCTGTGGCAGGGAGGACTGTAAGGTTGGCTGTGACTGCGACAGATTTATGGAAGTATGGAACAATGTGTTCACACAGTTTAATGGTGATGGCCATGGTAACTATACAGAGCTTGAGAATAAAAATATAGATACAGGAATGGGGCTTGAACGCCTTGCAGTTGTAGTACAGGGGGCAGACTCTGTATTTGATATTGATACAATGAAGGCAATACGTGATAAAATATGCCTGCTTGCAGGTATAACTTACCATGAAGATGATATAAAGGATATTTCAATACGGCTGGTTACAGACCATATACGTTCTTCAACATTTATGGTTTCAGACGGGATTATGCCGTCAAACATGGGCAGGGGATATGTACTGCGCCGCCTTATAAGGCGTGCTGTGCGCCATGGGCGCAGCCTTGGCATAAACCATAAATTTATGGCAGAACTTGCACAGACAGTTATAAATGAATCAAAAGACGGTTACCCTGAACTTGATGAAAAAAAGGAATTTATTCTTAATGTGCTTTCCCAGGAAGAAGATAAATTTGATAAAACAATAGACCAGGGGCTTAGCATCCTTAATGAAATGCAGGAAAATTTAGAAAAATCTGGTGTTAAGGAACTTTCTGGTGAAGATGCATTTAAATTATATGACACATATGGTTTCCCATTTGACCTTACAACAGAAATACTTGGGGAAAAGGGTTATTCTGTAGATGAAGCAGGTTTTAAGGCTGCAATGGAAGAACAGAAGAAAAAAGCCCATGATGCACACAAAACCACTAATTACATGGGTGCAGAAGAAACAGTATACCAGCAGCTTGACCCTTCGCTTAAAACAGAATTTACAGGATATGGCATGCTGGAATCTGAGTCAGTAATTACAGCTTTAACAACAGAAACAGAAGTTGTACAGGCACTGGCAGATGGTGACAAGGGCACAATTATTACAAGCCAGACACCGTTTTATGCAACTATGGGCGGGCAGCAGGCAGATACCGGGGTTATTATGGCAAATGATGGAAGCATGTTCCAGGTAACTGATACAATAAACCTCCAGGGCGGCAAAACAGGGCATGCAGGCGTGGTTACAAATGGCATGTTTAAAATGGGTGATATTGTAGCACTGCAAGTAGACAGGAAAAAACGTATGTCTACAGCTAAGAACCATAGTGCAACCCATCTTTTGCAGAAAGCACTGCGCATTGTACTTGGCACACATGTTGAACAGGCTGGTTCATATGTTGACTCAGAAAGGCTCCGCTTTGACTTTTCACATTTCCAGGCAATGACCCCGGAAGAAATTAAAAAGACCGAAGACCTGGTTAATGGACAGATTGCGGCAGGGCTTGAAGTAAGGACAGATGTAATGGGCCTTGAAGAAGCTAAGAAAACTGGTGCTATGGCACTGTTTGGTGAAAAGTATGGTGACAGTGTAAGAGTAGTGCGCATGGGGGATTTCAGTACAGAGCTTTGCGGTGGCACACATGTACAAAACACAAGTGTTATTTCATATATGAAGATAATTTCAGAAAGCGGGGTTGCAGCCGGGGTAAGGCGTATAGAGGCACTTACAGGCACAGGTCTTATAAAATATTTTAACAATATTGAAAATGAACTTTATAAAGCTTCACGTGCCGTTAAGTCAGAACCTTTACAGCTTTCTAAAAAAATAAAATCCATGCAGGAAGAAATTAAAACACTCCACAGTGAGAACGAAAAGCTTAAGGCAAAACTTGCAAGTGGTGCAGCAGATGATGCAGACAGCCAGATACAGGAAATAAACGGAATAAAACTGCTTGCAATGGAAGTGCCTGATGTGGATATGAACGGGCTAAGAAACCTTGGTGACAAAATGAAAGCAAAGATTGGTGAAGGTGTTGTAGTCCTTGCTTCACATACAGGAGGCAAAGTTTCGCTGCTTGCAATGGCAACAGATAAGGCAATTAAAAAAGGTGCACATGCAGGCAATCTTATAAAAGGGATTTCTTCCCTTGTCGGCGGTGGCGGCGGCGGGCGTCCTAATATGGCACAGGCCGGCGGCAAAAACCCTGCTGGCATAAAAGATGCTATAGTAAAGGCAGCAGAGATACTGGCAGGACAAACAGAATAGAATAAAAATAATTAACAATATTTGCAGAGGTTTTTTGTAAAAACAAACAAGCCCTTTAAACCCGCCGCTTAAAAAGCATGGGTTTAAAGGGCCTGCTCTGGTTTATGGCACCATTATATTCTAGAAATTACTTCCATTCCAGCCCCAGTGGGCATTTTCTTCGTATTTTACGTATATCCTGTCCTTTGGTATTTTAAGTTCTTCATTAAGTATATTGCAGATTACAGAAGTCATATTATTATATACACTGCTGCTTGCAGAACCAAATATTTTAACTTCCACAAATGCGCTTTCCCCGTTTTTATTTCCCTGGAAATATAAATCATACCCGTCTTCAAATCCTGCCATAAGCCAGTTTTCTGACTTTCCTGGAATTAATGTTATAGCTTCACCAAGTCTTTTCTTAACAGCTTCTTTCTGGCTGTCTGTCATTTTAACAGTTACTTTTGAATTAATAAATGGCATTTTTACCTTCTCCTTTCTTTACCCTACATGCCTTTCAAATGGTACAAAGCCAAGTATTTTATCAATTTCTTCTATTACGTCCTGTGAGAGCTTTATACCACTTGCAATGATATTGCCTTCAAGCTGTGAAGGCCTGCTTGCACCGGTAATTACACTGCTTATAATATCTTTCCTTAAAATCCATGCAAGTGCAAGTACTGGCATTGTAATTCCAATGCCCTCTGCAATCTTGCTTAAAGCTTCAACTTTATCAAGGTTTTCATCTGTAAGAAGGTTATTAACCTGTTTATCTGCCTGGTGTGTTGCCCTGGAGCCTTCTGGATAAGGTTTTCCTTTTTTATATTTGCCTGTTAGAAGCCCCTGTGAAAGTGGTGAAAATGGTGTAATGCCTATGCCATATTTTTCACAGATGCCCATTATTTCATGTTCAATATACCTGTCTGCCATATTATACTGGGGCTGTAGTGAAGCCATTGGATAAAGCCCGTATTTTTCTATAATCCTTTGTGCCTCTTCAAGCCTTGCACCTCCCCATTCTTCACTTACACCATAGTATAAAATCTTGCCTTTGGCAACAAGGTCACTTAATGCCCTTAAAGTTTCCTCCATAGGGGTAGTAGTATCAAACCTGTGGCAGTAATACAAATCAATATAATCCATTTGCATGTTTTTAAGTGTCCTGTCTATACTTTCAAATATATGTTTTCTTGAAAGCCCCCATTCATTAGCCCCTGGCCCCATAGGGAAGAATACTTTGGAAGATACAACGTAACTGCTCCTTCTGTAATCTTTAAGGACTTTTCCAAGGAACTTTTCAGCCTCCCCGCCACTATAGGCATCTGCACAGTCAAAGAAATTAACACCTTTATCATATGCAAGCCTTATTGTTTCTTCTGCAACCTGCATTTTTTCACTCCCTGCAAGTTCTGTCATCCAGCTTCCTAATGCAATTTCACTTACTTTTAAACCTGATTTTCCAACACTGCGGTACTCCATATAAAACCTCCATTCCAGTCATATTATTATGGCAATAAAATTTTCTGCCAGCATGGTTAATTTTACCATAATGTAAATATATGTTCAATATTATTCCAGAACATAAATATGCCACAAAATAACCTTAATTTTGACAAAAAATAATTCTATCATGTCAATGTATTAAATGTATAAATTATAGAAGACAATTTACAATAATATAGAGGGCATTGTTATTTACACGGCTTGTTAAATCTAGTGTTTTCTGGCTTGTTTTTGCCAGTGGTACGGGTTTTCTGATGCCGTTTTGTGTTGTTTTGCATAAAACGTGTGTATTCTGGTGTTAAACACTGCCTGTCACTATAAATGGCATAAACTATAAATAATAAGGCATTTATAATATAAAGTCTGGGATACTATTTATAAACCAGGGAATATAATGTTTTATAATATCTGGTTTGCCAATGGCAGAATGCCAGCGGTATTCTTGAAAAAACATATTGATATAATCAGGAGGATTGCCCACAAATGGCAGGTAAAAAACGTATAACCACCAGGTTTAAGAAGTTATTGTACAATGTAAATATCCAGGATACAGAATGGCTTAAGAATGAAGCGTTAAAAATAAATGAACCATATATTGATGGAAGAAATTATTCATCGAATATTGAGAAACAGATAAGGCCTTCTGCTGATATATGCAGAAGGAAAGACATTGTTATAGAAAATATACTTAATAAAGGGCATTACAAGTTTTATAATGCCCTGTTTATTGCTAACCCTTTTGGATATTCACCATTAACAGGGCTTATGGTGTTTAATACCAGCGAACCCTGCAAGGTAAAGTATACAATTAAAGGCCGCAGGGGTTCAGGTGATTATACAAACTGTGATGAAACATTTACTACAAAACACCAGGTTCCTGTACTTGGAATGTATGAAGGCTGTATAAACACCATAACATTTTACCTGCTTGACAAGGATAATAATGAACTGCAAAGCAGTATAATACGGGTACGGTGTTCAAGGATAGGCAAAGTTTTACGTAACAGCCTTTCCATTACCAGGCATGGTGGCAGCACTGCGCCTTTTATTATGGCCACAGGCGGTTACAGCAGTGTTAATTATGCATTTGACAGTAAAGGCAATATACGCTGGTACCTTACAATGCCTGTACACCCTTATGGTGTGCATATGCTTTCCAATGGCCATCTGCTTGTGCCTGATAAAAGGATGCGCAGGCCTAATTATGGCAATGCACATTCAGTTATTGCATATGAAACAGATTTAACCGGGCGCATATACAGGAATATTTACCATAAATCAGGTTTCCACCACTGGGCAGTTTCCAAAGAAAATGATGGTAATATACTTATGGCAACAAGTTCAATGGATGATAACTATATGGAAAATACTATTGACGAAATTGATAAGGATACAGGGGAAGTTTTAAGGTCAGTAAATGCCAACAGCCTTTTTGACAAAACATATATAACAAGGTATGACTGGGCGCATGTAAATTCATTTGAATATATTCCTGAAGAAGATGCTGTAATCGCTTCTTACCGCAATATACACACAATAGCTAAAATAGACCTTAAGGCTAATGAAATAGTATGGCTGCTTGCCAATCCTGTTTTTTACCAGAATACAAAGCAGGCTGGTAAAGTTTTAACACCTGGTAAAGATACAAAATGGTTTTTCCAGCAGCACGGGGTTAAAATCCTTGGACGTACCATTGAAAATGGCTGTAAAAAAGTCCAGATTGCATTTTTTGACAACCATACGGCAAACCGCAGGCCTGTAAAATATTTTGACAATGTAGAGAAGTCTAATTTAATGGTATTTACCATTAATGAAACTAATATGTCCGCACATATGGACAAGTTTATTCCTGTACCACTTTCAATTACACGTTCAAATGTTGAATTTGACCAGAAGAATAACTGTATTTATGCAATGTGTGCTAATATAAAAGATGATGAAATAAAAAGCCGTGCTAAAATTCTTGGCTATAATTATGATACTAATGAATGTGTTACAGATATTTCATGTGAAAATGATTTTTTTGTTGCCAAGTTCCTTGATTTTAACCTTGCTGATATAACAAGCACTGTAAAAGAAGAAGGAAAGCCGTTATATATTGGCAGGCTGTATGGCCCTGCCTCTGGAAGCCTTCCTCCTGGTTTTAGCCAGGATAACCTTCTGCCTGGCAACATAAAAAAGAAACTTTCATTTTCACTCTGTGGGAACATTCTCCAGATATCATGTAAAGACCATACAGTACAGAAAGTATTTTTGTATAATGATGAAAGTGTTTTTATACAGCACTTTGATGATACAACACAGCTTACCCAGATTTTTAAAAAACATATTTATACTGTTTCCATCCCGTTAGAAGGCCTTGGTAAAGGTAAATACCAGATTGGCATAGAATACCAGGCACCAAATAATAACAATAATAATGAAGATGCAGATACTGGGGAAAGTATAAGCAATACGGATAATGCAGATACTGGGGATAGTGAAGCAGACAAAGACAACAACGGATTATATAATACCAGTTACTGGATAAGGATACAATAAGCCAGGCGGATATTAGAAACGCTTGGTGCTTATAAAAACAGGCGCCTGTTTTTTAAGACAGTGCGCCTGTTTTTGTAATCCATTTTCCACTATAAAGGCGGGCCATAAAAATAATGCCACGGAAACATAACTCTATACACATTGCAATCCATGCGCCTTTCAGTGCAAACCTGCCTGTTAATATTATAGCAAGTGTGATGCGTACAAACCATATGCTACAGAAATTCATTATGCTTGGAATTAGTGTATCACCTGCCCCGCGGAATGAACCCGCTGCAACGATTGATGCACCATACATTGGTTCTGCAAATGCCTCTATATGCAGCACTGATACACCAAGCTTCTGTATTGCCGGATCTGGCGTTAAAAGTGCCATCATTGCAGGTGCTGCAAAAAACATTGCTGCGCCTGTTAAAGACATGCTTATAATACCAAACCATACAGCCAGTTTTGCAAACCTTGCTGCCAGTTTTTTCCGTCCTGCGCCTATGCACTGCCCTGTAAGGGCCGCTGCTGCTTCTGCTATGCCATACCCTGGCATATAACAGAGGCTTTCTGCTGTAATAGCAAATGAATTGGCAGCGATTGCCACAGAACCAAGTGGTGCAACTATCCTTGTAGAAACTACCATGGCACCACACATCATAAGGTTTTCCCATCCGATAGGAAGTGCAAGCTTTATTGCCCTTAATATACATTCCCTGTGCGGTTTCCAGCTTTCACCACGCCTTACTTTAAAAACATCTGACTTAAAACATAAAAAGCCTGTCATAAGTATTGCTACTAAAACCTGTGAAAATGCTGTCCCAAGTGCTGCACCAGCTACACCAAGGCCAGCGCCTGGAATTATAATTTTAAGCCCATAAAAGTATATATGCCTTGTTTTAAAAATTAAAAGGAAATTAAAAAATACATCTAGAATACACATTAAAATATTAAGGATTCCAGGTACTTTCATATTGCCACTGCACTGCAAAAGCCCTCCTGCAAGCCTGTTAAGCTGTATAGCTGGCAAAGACAGTACATATATTATAAAATAAACCCTTGCATTACTTTGTATCTTTACTGCACCGCCAAGCCATGCTGGAAGGTTTATCCCTGCTGCTGTACCTGCTGCTGCCAGGACAAGGCTTGCTATTATGGCAGTAATAACAGACTGGCGCATAATGCTTCTTGCTTCTTTTGTCCTTCCTCCTCCAATGCTTTGTGCTGCCTGTATTGAAAAACCAGATGCCACTGCACCACATACACCACCAAAAAGCCATGTAGAACTTGATACAAGGCCAATAGAAGCAGATGCATCTGCACCAAGGCTTCCAGCCATGGAGGCATCTGTATATTGCATAATAACAGAAGTAACCTGTGCCATAATTGCAGGGATACTAAGAAAAAATACAAGCTGGAACTGTTCTTTTACGGTTAACCGGGTTCCAGCCTTCATCTTATCCAGCAAGTTTCCACTTAACATAAAAATAACCATGCCTTTCTATGTACCTGCATATTCTCCGGTGCAGGCATAAATCTATATAGCAGGATTTGCCTGCATTGTGAAAAACTTCCTGGTTTCCCACTGTCTTATTTTACCATTGCAAATGAATAATATCAAGCTGTACAAAAGTTTTAAATCCATTGCAACAAAAGCAGACATTATTAACCCCTGGCGGACATAAAAAATAATTCCTGCCAGGGGTTTGTGCTGGAAGATATATTATAAAAAATTATACTATTTCTGCAATGCGGCTTACACCAACAAATATTTCTGAAATTTTATACCATGTAGTAAAATCCACTACTCCTGTCTGTGGAAGGTTAAATACTTTCTGGAACACTTTTACAGAGTTTGCTGTCTGCTCCCCATATATCCCGTCAGATGATATTTTAGGTATAAGAGGGTAAGCCCTTGATATAACATTTAACTGGTACTGCATCTGTTTAACCTTGCTGTTGCTTGAACCAATAGTAAGGTTAAAACCAGGCCATGAAGAAGGTACTCCTGATATTTCTTCAGAAGTATTAATGTAAATTGAATTTCCATAGAAAGTCCTTAGTATTTCAATGGCAGAATACCCCTGGTCACCAAGATACTTAGAATCCCACTGGCGCATCCAGTCAGGGCATGATACCTGCCTGCCATCACAGTACTGTGTAAATAACGGCTGTGATACATTTGGCTTTGAAAGGTAATTAGAAAAAATAGTATCTACTGCACGTGATATACTGCTAAAAATATTACGGCCAGGAATCCACTTCTGGTCATAAGCAGTAGAAGATGTAATGGTAAAATCATAGCCTTTATTACGGTACCCCGGGATATACAGGTTTTCAGGGTTATAAAAATATAATTCCTATATAGTTTCCATATGAGTATAAAAGTTTTTTCTGTTTTTATTCTTCTTTATACAAGGATAAAAGGAATTTTATGTTCTTTGGCATACCATTCTGCCCCAGAGCCTTTAACACCTTTTATTTTAAACCCTGGCACAATGCTTTCACCCTTTATTCTAAAGCCAGTTTTGCGGGCGTCTGTGTACTCCCTTATCTCCATATATCCAACAGAAAGGCGGCCAATGGTTTTTACACTTTCTGGAATGTAAAGTTCTTTAAGTGATGTACAGTGGTAAAATGTATAGTCATCAATATTTGAAACCCCGTCTTCTATAATAACTTCTGAAAGGTTTTCACAGTCACAGAAAGCCTCATCTGTATACATTACACTTTTTGGTATAAACACTTTTTTAATATATCCACTGGCAGAAAATGAATTTGATATTGTATCTGTGCCCTGTGGAAAGGCAAAGCTCTGGATTTTTGTTCCCTCAAATGCATTTGAAAAGTCTGTAACGTTTGGCGGGATATCAATATTTCCGAGGGAAAAGCAGCAGTTAAATGCATATACAATAGATTTAAGGCTTTGGGGGAGTGTAACTTTTTTAAGGTTTTCACAGCCATAAAAAGCCCCTGTAATACAAGTTACACCTTCAGGCACAATAACGCTTTCCAGTTCATAAAAACCATCAAATGTGCTGTCAAGGGACACAACATTGTTACCATCAATAACTCCAGGGATTTGTATATTGGTTTCACAGCCATTGTAACGTAAAATTTCTATTCCGCCAGGACAGTTACCAGGAGGGTTGAAATCATATGTCCATAAACCGTCACTGCTTGTATGGATTTCTGGTTTTCCATCTTCATCATCATATTTATAGAAGTATTCATAATCCTCACCTGTACCATACCGTCCGCGTCCATCACTATAATAAGCTTTCATAAATAATCCTTCTCATGGTTTTATATTTTTTAAGATTTTTATTATTAGTTATAATAACATACATGATATATTTCTACAATAAGTTTTTATATAACCTTTATGGAAAAAATTGTTATAAAAAAGAAAAAGCCTGTTTTTGCAGGGCGTTTTAGATGTAGGAAGGGAAAACAGCAGCTTAGCATACTTATTCCTATTTTGACAGGTGAATTTTTATGCGGTTTTGGGGAAAATATATATATTGCAATCTATGGAAATACTGGATTAAGGACTTTAAATAAATAGCACATCTGTTTTGTAGATATTGCATAAAAAATAAATGGTTCTATATGAAAAATGACGAAAAGAAAAAAAGGGATTGCTTTTTTATTCGTCAGGATATATAATGGGTTCACAATCGGAAACGTTACCGGGTACGTTGCCGAAAACGACACCGGTAACGTTTCCAAAACGGCATAAAACTAAAGCTTAAAAAATGTAACTTGTAAACCATAAAAATAGTACTTTATAAGCCAGGTTTTAGGTTTCCGGCCAGAAAAAGTACACAAAACCCAATTAATTTTTTTCTAAAGAAGGAGGAAAAGAAGAATGATAAGACGTAAATTAGTTTCCATGATGCTTGTTACAACAATGCTTGCAGGTGCTGTAACTGGCTGCGGCAGCAAGGATGATGGCAGTGAGGATGCAAAGGGCAGTGTTTATTACCTTAGTTTCAAGCCTGAGCAGACAGACCAGTGGAAAGCGATAGCAGCAAAGTATACAGAACAGACGGGGATTGAAGTAAAAGTACAGACAGCTGCTTCGGGGACATACGAACAGACACTGAAATCAGAAATTGCAAAGAAAGATGCCCCTACATTGTTCCAGATTAACGGGCCTGTCGGATACCAGAGCTGGAAAGATTACTGTATGGATTTATCAGGTACTAACCTTTATTCATGGTTAAAGGATAAGGATATGGCAGTAAAAGATGGTGATGGTGTTTATGGCATACCATACGTAGTAGAAGGTTATGGCATTATTTATAACCAGGAAATAATGGATAAATATTTTGCCCTGGATGGTGCTAAGGCTGCTTCAATAGAAGAAATTAATAACTTTGGGAAATTACAGGAAGTTGTGGAAGACATGACAGCTAAGAAGGGTGATCTTGGAATTGATGGCGTATTTGCTTCTACATCATTTACTCCTGGTGAAGACTGGAGATGGCAGACACACCTTTTTAACCTTCCTGGCTTTTATGAGTACAAAGATGACAATGCAAGTGACAAGACAGAAATAGATTTTAAATATAACCAGGAATATAAGAATATTTTAGATTTATATGTAAATAATTCATGTACAAAGCCTTCTATGTTAGGCTCTAAGACAGTTGAAAATTCTATGTCGGAATTTGCACTTGGCAAAGTTGCAATGGTACAGAATGGTAACTGGGCATGGGGTGATATAAGCAAGGTAAGCGGTAATGTTGTTAAGGAAGATAAAATTAAATTCCTTCCAATTTACACTGGCATACAGGGTGAAGAAAGCCAGGGAATATGCATTGGTACAGAAAACTTTTTTAGTGTAAACAGTGAAGCCTCAAAGAAAGACCAGGAAGAAACAATTAAGTTTATTGAATGGCTGTTTAATTCTGATGAAGGAAAGAAAGCTGTAACAAATGAACTTGGTTTTATTGCACCATTTAACACATTTGAAGATGCTGATAACCCAACAGACCCATTAGCCAAAGAAGTAATCCGTTATATGGACGATTCTTCTTTAAATACAGTATCATGGAACTTTATGACAAGCATGCCAAGCCAGACATTTAAAGATGACCTTGGTGCTTCGCTTTTAGAGTATATTACAGGAAATAAAGACTGGGATAAAGTGGTAGAAGACTGTAAAGCAGAATGGAAATCAGAGAAAGAAGCTATTGCCGGATAAAAGCAGGATTTGTTTTACAGGCACAAAACCTGTGTTTAAGCGCTGCGGCACAGGTTTTGTAAAATACAGGAAGCGCAGAAAAGAGGAGTGTTATGCAAAAGGCGTATAAAAAGTATTTTGCCGTGTTTGTACTCCCGACACTGCTTGCATTTACAGTATTCTTTATAATCCCGTTTCTTATGGGCATTGTATTATCTTTCTGTAAGTTTACTACAGTTACAAATGCAAGGTTTACAGGAGTATCAAATTATATAAAGGCATTTTCCAATGCAGACTTTTTAAATGCATTAGGGTTTACAACAAGGTTCACAATAGTATCTGTAATAACAATAAATGTAATTGCATTTGCAATCGCTTACGGCCTTACAAGAGGGCTTAAGGGGACAAATTTCTTCAGGACAACATTTTTTATGCCAAACCTTATTGGCGGTATTGTACTTGGTTATATATGGCAGCTTATGATTAATGCAGTCCTTGCAAATTTTGATGTTACAATTACAAGTGATGCAAAGTATGGCTTCTGGGGACTTGTTATACTTATGAACTGGCAGTTAATAGGTTATATGATGATTATTTATATTGCTGCAATACAGAATATTCCAGGTGAGCTGATTGAGGCTGCTAAAATTGATGGGGCTACTAAGACACAGACAATGTTTAAGGTTATTATACCTATGGCAATGCCTTCTATAACAATCTGCCTGTTCTTGTCACTTACAAATGCATTTAAATTATTTGACCAGAACTTAGCACTTACAGCAGGTGCGCCATCAAGGAAAACAGCAGGCCTTGCAATGGATATTTATACAACTTTCTATAACAGGAACGGATGGGAAGGCGTAGGCCAGGCCAAAGCGGTTGTATTCTTTATAATTGTCGGTGCTGTTTCAATGTTGCAGTTATATATCACCAGAAAGAGGGAGGTGGAGGAATAATGGCAAGGAAAGCTAAGAAAAATGATATGGCAGAAGGCATTGAGGTTTCAAAAACTGCTGCCATTATTATGACAGTTGTATTTATAATACTGGCAGTTATATTCCTTTTTCCTATACTGTTAGTTTTAATGAACTCTTTTAAAAACAAACTTTATATAAGTGAACAGCCATTTGCACTTCCAAGTGGTGAAACATTTGCGGGACTGTCTAATTACATAGGCGGGCTTGCTAAAACGGGATTTTTCTCCGCAGCACTTAACTCTGCAATAATTACAGTGCTTGCAGTTATATTAATTGTTGTGCTTACATCTATGACAGCATGGTGGCTTACAAGGGTAAAAAGCAAGTTTTCTTCTGTGCTTTACTATTTATTTGTATTTGCAATGATTGTACCTTTCCAGATGGTAATGTTTACATTATCTAAGGTTACTGATATGCTAAACCTTGGAAACCCTATAGGGATTGTTATTGTATATGTTGGGTTTGGCGCAGGCCAGGCAGTATTTATGTTTGCAGGTTTTGTAAAATCAATCCCAATTTCACTAGAAGAAGCAGCAATGCTTGACGGATGTACACCAATACAGACATTCTTTTTAGTAGTATTTCCAATACTTAAGCCTACGGCAATTACAGTAGCAATACTTAATGCAATGTGGGTATGGAATGACTACCTGCTGCCGCTGCTTGTACTGGAAAGTGATTACCAGACAATACCTATTGCAGTACAGTACCTTAAAGGCGGATATGGTTCTGTAGATATGGGTGCAATGATGGGTATGTTAGTTCTTGCAATCGTACCAATAGTTGTAGTATACCTGCTTTGCCAGAAGCATATTATTAAGGGTGTTGCAGCAGGTGCTGTTAAGGGCTAAAAGCCAGGAAATACCATGGAACTGGTGGTGTTGTATATCTGCACCACCAGGAAATTTGTAGTTGTATTTTAGAAAAATATAAAAATAAGGGGATTTTTATGAGAGAGTGTGGTATTTTACTGCCTGTATCCGCATTGCCTTCAAAATATGGCATTGGCTGTTTTTCACATGAAGCTTATGAATTTATAGACCAGTTAAAGAAGGCAGGACAAAGCTACTGGCAAATCCTGCCCCTTGGCCCTACGGGTTATGGGGACTCCCCATACCAGTCTTTTTCTTCTTATGCCGGTAACCCATATTTTATAGACCTGGAAACATTGGTTAAAGAAGGCTTAATTACAGAAAAGGACTGTAGTATGCTGGATTCCGGGCAGTACGAAGAGCGGGTAAACTATGGTAATTTATATACTACAAGGACAGTAATTCTAAGAAAGGCATTTAACAGCTTTAAAGGCGGTGCAGACTATAATGAATTTATTAGTGAAAATGCTTTCTGGCTTGATGATTACTGTCTTTATATGGCAATTAAAACAGAAAATGACGGGGAAAGTTTTTTAAACTGGCAGGAGGAGTACCGTAACAGGGATAAAAAGACACTTGAAAAAGCCAAAAAAGAACTTGCCAGTGAAATAGAGTTTTACCAGTTCCAGCAGTATGAATTTTATAAGCAGTGGAATAATCTCCATAAATATGCAAATAAAAATAATATTAAAATAATTGGTGACATACCAATTTATGTAGCACTGGACAGTTCTGATACCTGGGCAGAGCCTTTGTTGTACCAGTTTGATAGTAACAATCTTCCACAGGCAGTTTCAGGATGTCCCCCGGACGGTTTTTCAAAAACAGGGCAGCTCTGGGGAAGCCCGCTTTATAACTGGGAATACCATAAAGAAACGGGATATAAATGGTGGACAGACAGGATTGCACATTGTTTTAAACTTTATGATATAGTAAGGATTGACCATTTCCGTGGCTTTGATGAATATTATTCTATTCCTTATGGCGATAAAAATGCAGTAAATGGCACATGGAAAAAAGGCCCAGGAAAGGATTTATTTGAAACACTAGAAAAAAACCTTGGAAAGCTTAACATTATTGCAGAAGACCTGGGATTTGTAACAGATTCTGTAAGGAAACTGCTTGAAAACACAGGTTTCCCAGGAATGAAAGTATTACAGCTTGCATTTGATGAGAGGGAAGCAGATAATTACCTTCCATACACACATACCAGAAACTGTGTTGTATATACAGGGACACATGATAATAATACAACAAGGGGCTGGTATAATGATACAAGTGAAAGCTGCAAAATATTTATAAAAGATTATCTTGATAACCAGTATATAAATGAAGAAAATATTTCATGGAGAATGGTTTCACTCGCAATGTCAAGTGTGGCAGATCTTTGTATTATACCTATGCAGGATTATTTAAACCTTGGCAGCAGTGCGAGGATTAATACACCTTCTGTATTAGGGAATAACTGGGAATGGAGATTGACAAAAAATTCTGTTGGTGATAGGATTTTAGACAGGATTAGAAGTCTGGCTGTAACATACGGCAGAACAATATAATAATAAAGCCAGAAGGCTGTCCAGATACCTGGGCAGTCTTTTGATTTTAAATTCTAAAAATTTAGGAGGAAAGCAGGAATAAAGTATTAGTATGGAAACAATAAAGGACATTGCGAAAGTGTGCGGTGTGGGGGTAAGCACAGTTTCAAGGGCTATTAATAACCACCCTGACATAAATCCGGAAACAAAGGAAATGATACTCCGTGTAATAAAAGAACATAATTATATTCCTAATAACAGTGCAAGGAATTTAAAACGTACAAAATCAAAGTCTGTTGCTGTGCTTATAAAAGGTATTGCAAACCCTTTTTTTAGCAGGATGATAGAAATAATTGAACATGAAACACAGAAGAAGAAGTATACATTTATATTGCAGCGTGTTGAACAGAATGAAGATGAATTAAATGTAGCCCTGGAACTTGCCAATGAAAAAAAACTTAAAGGCATTATTTTTCTTGGGGGCATGATAACACACTCTGAAGAAAAAATAAGGCAGCTTGATGTACCTTTTGTGCTTAGCACATCTGGATACCTTGCTGGAAAGGGGAAAGATGGCAGGTGGAATGGTAATGCAAGCTGGTCTTTTGTTACAGTTGATGATTATGGTGAAAGCTATAAAATTGTAAACTACCTGTGCAGCCTTGGGCACAGGAATATTGCAATACTGGCAGCAGATATAGAAGATGACAGTATAGGGAAGTTAAGGTATGAGGGATATAAACAGGCATTAAGGGATAATGGCATAGAACCTGACCAAAACCTTGAATGCCATATGGATGAAAGTGTAGATAATTATTCAATGAAAACAGGCTATGGGCTTATGAAAAAACTTCTTAGAAGGACACAGGACTTTACAGCCGTTTATGCAATAGCAGACAGCCTTGCGATTGGTGCATGCAGGGCAATTATTGAAGATGGCAAAAAAGTCCCTGAAGATTATTCAGTAGCCGGGTTTGACGGCCTGGAAGCGGGGGAATTTTATAATCCGCCGCTTACAACAATCCGGCAGCCTGTAGAAAAAATTGCAAAAGAAACAGTTAATCTTTTGTTTAAAATAATGCAGAAAGGCGGAAACAACCGCCAGGTTGTACTGCCAGGGGAACTTATAATAAGGGAATCAACAAAAGAAATTTAGTCTGGCAGGAGTTCAAGCTCCTGCCAGACTGCCGCAAAGCGGCAATGAGGT
>CAJUJY010000019.1 GCA_910586555.1 uncultured Lachnospiraceae bacterium | reverse complement strand
TAAGCACTGGTGGCGCTATAGTGCCTTTTACAGAAAATATATAAAACCGTCTGCACGTTACTACGTTCTTTGGGAATTAAAAGTCTTCTTGTTTGTATTTTAGCTTTTTAATAAAATTTTATATTTATCTGGAAGAATTTTATGTGCCATGTAAAAGGTACTCTTGCGCTGTCATTAAGTACTATTATGTATGTAACCGTGGAGTAATACTATTAAGTCCAGGGATACGCAAAAAATATTTTTATAAACCGCCAAAACGTATATTACCTGGCAAAGGCCAAATGTAATCCTAAAAGGCAACTGTACGGGACCGCCGGCGTTTAAACCTGGCTTAAATGCTTCAAAGAAATTTTTTCTTTGAAGCATACAGGTTTTACGCGCCGTTGCGTGAACCCGTCCAAGCGGAAGCGGGTTGCCTGTAGGATTACTTTGGACTTGCCAGGGCATAATATTTAACCTCCCATTTAAAACAAACCTTGGATAACTATAAATTATCTTTTGTTTGTACGCAATTAAAAATTTATGAAACGGGCGTGATAAACATATAAAACCAGTTCCTACGCCATAACCGTTTTGTGTTATAATGTGTTATAATATTACAGGAGGTGGAAGTATTGGAGAATAAAGGAAATGGTGAAATATCACTGCTTTACAGGTTAAGGGAAGAAAAGAAAATAAAATTAAAAGGCGGGATATACCACCAGACACAAATAAAGCTGGCTTATAATTCTAACCATATTGAAGGAAGCACATTAACAGAAGACCAGACCCGTTATATTTATGAAACAAATACAATAGGCTTTTTAAAAGAACCTGTTAATATTGATGATATTATAGAAACGGTAAACCATTTCCGGTGTTTTGATTATATTCTGGAATGTGCAGAAGATATTTTAACAGAAGATATTATTAAAAAAATTCATTATATATTAAAATCTGGTACTTCAGATGACCGCCTGGAATGGTTTAAAACAGGAGATTATAAACAACGTCCAAATATGGTTGGGGATTTAAAAACAACCTCTCCTGCAAAAGTTAAAAAAGAAATGGAAAAACTGCTGTATGGTTATAACCAGAAAAATAATATAACATTTGAGGATATTACAAAATTCCATTATAATTTTGAAAAAATACACCCTTTCCAGGATGGCAATGGCAGGACGGGACGCCTGGTAATGTTTAAGGAGTGCCTTAGACATAATATAATTCCATTTATTATAAATGAACAGTATAAGTTTTATTATTACAGAGGGCTTAAAGAATTTGAAAATAAAAAAGGATATCTTATAGATAATTTTGTGGCAGCACAAGATGAATATAAAGAATTAATGGGGTATTTTTATGGAAAGAGGTGTGCCTATGGGAATATTTTTAAATAGTATTGTTCCATATGAAGCTTATAAAGAGATTTTTTTTGATATATATTTTGTTGATAAAACTTTATTAATTGAAGAACTTATTCCAGCTATTGGGAGAAAGAACAAATATTTTTGCATTACCAGGCCACGCAGGTTTGGAAAAAGCGTAATGGCAAATATGGTTAGTGCGTTTTTTGGCAAAGGAACAGATGGAAGAGGTATATTTAGTAATTTGTTAATTGGCCAGAATATAAATTGTATGAAGCATTTAAATAGCCATAATGTTGTTTTTATTGATTTTAGCAGGATTCCAAGGGATTGCAATAGTTATATGCAATATATTACCCGTATACAGAATGGCATTAATAGTGACCTGGCAGAAGCTTATACAGAACTGGATATTAATATAAAAGCAGCAGTATGGGATAATTTTTTGTATATTTTCCAGAAAACAGGACATAAATTTATATTTGTTATAGATGAATGGGATGCAGTTTTCCATATGTTTTTTATTTCACCTGGGCAGCAGAAAGAATATTTGCTGTTTTTGAAAAATCTGTTAAAAGACCAGGTATATACAGAGCTTGTATATATGACAGGAGTACTTCCTGTTGCAAAATATTCTAGTGGTTCAGAATTAAATATGTTTCTTGAATATGATATGGCTATATCAGAAAGGTTTGCAGAATATTTTGGATTTTTGGAATATGAAGTTGATGCTCTTTATGAAATATATAAAAATAATACAAAAGATACCAGGATAACAAGGGATGAATTATGTATATGGTATGATGGTTACCATACAGCAGCAGGGAAAAGTGTATATAATCCACGTTCTATAGTATGTGCATTAACTGATAACCAGATTAGAAATTATTGGACAAGTTCCGGGCCTTATGATGAAATTTTTTATTATATAAAGAATAATATTGAAGCTGTAAGAGATGACCTTGTACTTATGATGGCAGAAGAGGGAATTGAGGCAGAAATACAAAATTATACTGCTGCTTCAATGAAGCTGGATACTAAAGATGAAATTTATTCAGCAATGGTAGTTTATGGCCTTCTGGCTTATGAAAATGGTAAAGTATTTGTTCCAAACAGGGAAATTATGGAACAATTCAGGAAATTATTAATGTCTAAAGAAACACTTGGATATGTATACAGACTGGCAAGAGAATCTGAAAAAATGCTTAAAGCTACGCTTTCTGGTGATACCCAGACAATGGCAGATATATTGAAATTTGCACATGATACAGAATCACCAATTTTTGCATATAATAGTGAAATAGAGTTATCAGCAGTGGTAAACCTGGTTTATTTAGCAGCAAGGGACAGATACCATGTTGAACGTGAAGGTAAGGCAGGAGAAGGATATGTGGATTTTATTTTTTATCCTGAATGTAAAGGTGCAGATGCAATTATATTAGAATTAAAGATAGATTGTACACCAGAGGACGCTATAAAGCAGATTAAAAATAAAAATTATGCATTGCGTTTTAAAGGTAAACTTGGGGAAAATCCTAAATATACAGGAAAAATTCTTGCTGTTGGAATCAGTTACAACAGAAAAACAAAAAAGCATTTATGTAAAGTAGAAGTCCTTACATAAAGATTCAGAATAAAGGGCTTTTTATTAATAAATTCCGGTAAATTGTTTATTTGACTTTTTAATTGTGTATGATATAATCATTGGAAGTAAAAGGCTTTAGTGGCTAAATTAGTAAAAAACAGGTTTGGATTATAAGTATATGGAGTAAATATGGCAATAAAAAAGTATATTAAGAATTTTCTGGATTATAAATATTTATTATATGAATTAGTGAAAAAAAATATTAAATTAAAGTACCGCCGTTCATACCTTGGTATTTTATGGACGTTAGTTGAGCCGCTTTTAAATATGTTTGTGCTTACAATCGTGTTTGGTACGCTTTTTGGCCGCGATGACAGGACATTTCCGGTATTTATACTTTCCGGGCGCCTTTTGTTTTCATTTTTTTCATCTTCAACAAAAGCAGGGCTTAAGGCAATTAGTGGCAATGCAGCAATGATTAAAAAGGTGTATGTACCTAAATATATATATGTTATATCAGCAATTATTTCTAATTTTATAACATTCCTTATATCACTTGTTGTACTTGTAGGGGTTGGTGCAGTTTTAAGGGTAAAGCCTACGGTGTATTTACTAGAAGCAGTTATACCTGTAATTATACTGTTAATTATGTCACTTGGCATAGGGTTAATACTTGCAACACTTGATGTATTTTTCAGGGATATAGAATATATATGGTCAGTAGTTACAATGCTTATAATGTATGCATCAGCAATTTTTTATTCAACAGAGAGGGTAGCTAATACTGGAAATGCATGGATATTTGATATAAACCCGGTATATATGTGTATAGCTAACTTCCGTAATTCTGTATTATATGGGCAGCCAATGGATATGGTGTATTTTGCCAGGTCAGCAGTTATAGCGGTGGTTTTACTTGTAGCTGGAATTATACTGTTTTATAAAAACCAGGATAAATTTATATTACATGTATAATCATTGTTATCTTGTGCGGGTTTTTGTAAATACAGAAAGAAACCAGATATATCAGGAATTGTTGTGTTTTTTGGGCTTTTGTTATATTTTGTAAGGATTTAGGAGGCTGTTTTGAAGGCAAATGTAGCTATTAGTGTTAAAGATGTAGGCATGCGTTTTAATTTAAACCAGGAACATGTGGATAACCTTAAAGAATATTTTATAAAAATATTAAAAAGAGATTTAAAATATAATGAGTTCTGGGCGCTTAAGGAAGTAAGTTTTGATGTTAAAAAAGGTGAAAGGCTTGGCGTGCTTGGTCTTAACGGCTCTGGAAAAAGTACGCTCCTTAAAGTTGTGTCAGGAGTTTTAAAACCTTCAACTGGAAGGGCACAGACAAGAGGTGTTGTTGCACCGCTTCTTGAACTTGGTGCTGGCTTTAACCCACAGTATACAGGCAGGGAGAATATATATTTATATGGGGCAGTGCTTGGATATAATAAAAGTTTCCTTGATGATAAATTTGATGAAATAGTAGACTTTTCAGGACTTGGGGAATTTATTGAAGTTCCTATTAAGAATTATTCATCAGGAATGAAATCAAGGCTTGGTTTTTCTATTGCAACAATAGTTGAACCAGATATACTTATTCTTGATGAAGTGCTTTCAGTGGGTGATAAAAAGTTCCGTTCCAAGTGTGAGAAAAAAATTATGAGCATGTTTGACAGGGGGGTGACGGTACTTTTTGTGTCACATTCACTGGAACAGGTACAAAGGCTTTGTGATAAAGCTATTATACTTGACAGTGGCAGGCTTGTTGCCCACGGGCCTGTTGAAAAAGTAGCAAGGGTGTATAAAAGCATGACAGGCTGAATAAATTTTTATTAAGCTTTGTCACAAAATTTTAAGAATATTCCAGCCATTTAATGCTTTTATTTTTTATAATAAGTGGTATAATTGTCGTTGACAATAAAAGCATGGCATATTTAAAACCATGTATAATGGCATTTTTCCAGAAATGAGGTGGCATATGCTTGATATGGGTAAGAGTAAAGGTATAATTAAACATATTTCCTTTTATATTATTGTACCTGTACTTCTTGGGCTGGTAATAGAGTCGCTTAACCGCAAATCATTAGTTGCAGGTATTGGATATATGGCAGGAAGCCCTTTGTTATTTTGTTTTAATACATTAATAATACTTCTTACATTGTCATTTGCATTATTCTTTAAACGCGAAATATTTGTATTTGTTTCAGTTTCAGCGGTGTGGCTGCTGTTTGGGATAGCTAATTTTATAATACTGCATTTCCGGGTTACCCCGTTTTCAGCAGTAGATTTTACACTTATAAAAAGCGCTATAAGCGTGTCAGGGCATTATTTCAGTATACTTAATATAGCCATGGTAATTGTAGCTTTATGCCTTGTTACATTCTGCCTGGCATGTCTTTACAGGAAAGCACCATACCATAAACACAGGAATTTAAAAAGTATTGTTATTTCTTTTGTATCAGTAGCTGCCATTACAGTTATAATCATGTTTATAAAAAGTTCAAGCAGTTCAGTGCAGGCATTATCAACGAATTATACAAATATATCAGAAGCATATGAAAATTATGGTTTTGTATACTGTTTTACAAACAGCCTGCTTGATACTGGCATAGCAGAGCCAGATGATTACAGTGAAGAAGCAGTAAAGGCTGTAACAGGGCGTATTAAAGACCAGAAAAGCACAGTTAAGGAAGATGGTTTGCCAAATATTATATTTATACAGCTTGAATCATTCTTTGATGTTTCCTATGTAAAAGGTTTAAAATGTGAAAAAGATCCATTACCCGTATTCCACAAGTTACAGAAAGATTATACAAGCGGGCTGCTTACAGTGCCAACAGTCGGGGCAGGCACTGTAAATACAGAGTTTGAAGTGCTTACAGGAATAAGGCAGCATGATTTTGGTGTATGCGAGTATCCATATAAAACTATTTTGAAGAATACCACATCAGAAAGCATATGCCATAATCTTGCAAAGCTTGGATATAAAAGCCACGGTGTACACAATAATGATGCAACATTTTATGGAAGGAATATAGTATTTGAAAGCCTTGGTTTTGATACATTTACTTCTATGGAATATATGAATGGCATTACAGAGAATGACAATGGATGGGCCAATGATGATATCCTTGTAGATGAAATTATTAAAACGCTTGATTCAACAAAGGGTGCAGATTTTACATTTGGCATTACAGTACAAAGCCACGGGAAATATGATGTATGCACGGATAAAGAATACCCGCTTAATGTAACAGGTGCACCAGAGGGAATGGAAGGGCAGTATACCTATTATGTAAACCAGATTGCCGAGGTTGACAATATGATAGGAAGGCTTGTTAAGGAACTTGGGAAACGTGATGAGAAAACGCTGCTTGTGCTTTATGGTGACCATCTTCCAAGCCTCGGGCTTACTACAGAAGAACTTGTTAATGGTGATTTATACCAGACACAGTATGTTACATGGAATAACTTTGGACTTAAAAAACAGGATAAGGATTTAACTTCATACCAGTTATATTCATATATTTCAGGGCAGGCAGGCATACATGAAGGGCTTATTGCCAAGTACCACCAGCAGGCCGGCTATAAAAAACCAGGGTATACAAAAGGGTTATCAATGCTTTCTTATGACCTTTTATATGGTGAAAATTATGCTTATAATGGAATAAATCCTTTTATAAGTTCTGATATGCAGATGGGGACAGATAAAATATCTTTTAAAGACATTGAAGAAATCCAGGATATAAAAGAAATTAGAAGGATTACAGGTAATGAAGATATAATAAACAATATAAACTTTACAGATACAGGAAAAATTTATATTGTTACAGGGACAGGGTTTACGCCGTATGCAAATGTTTATTTTGATAGCAGCCTGCTTGATACAGAATGGATTGATGAAAAACACCTTCTTGTAACAGAAGAGGTTAATTTTGAACCGGATACGGATGCAGAAGATACAGACAACATGGATAATAGTGAAGACACTGCTGGAAGTACAGAAGAACCAGATATTGATGAAACAGATGCATTTACAATAAAAATCATTGATGATGATGGTGTTATATTAAGCACAAGCAAACCAGTACTATATAAAAACACATCATTATTATAATATTAGATCTTTATTAGAAAAGTCATATTTTGTCGTAAGACAGAGTATGACTTTTATTTTTATATACTATACTTTGACATTATTCGTGAGTAATATTAGGTATACTTTATTTATAGCAAAAATAACCTGTCTGGCGCGCCTGGAAAGGAAGGCATAGTATGGCAGTCTGTTTTTATGCAGATTTATACTGGATTTTAAACTTCATTATGAATTTATTCCTGCTGTATGTAACAGCCTGGTGGATAAATGAGCCAGCCAGTATTAAAAGGTGGATATTTGCATCAGCAGTTTGTGCCACGTTACCAGTAATAACTACATATCTTTATAATTACGGGATTAAACTGCCAGGACTTTTAACAGCGGTTTCCGGACTTGCACTGCTGGTGTGGCAGGCATACAGGCCAGGGAGTTTAAGGCAGTTTTTAAAGATAATATTTAACTTTGTTTTATTATCAGCATTTACAGCAGGAATGCTTTTTATGTTAAAAGGAATATTCCAAAAAAAAGGTTTTTATGGCAGGTATCAAGGACGCCAGGAGGTTTCTTTGCTATTTTTGCTTATATCAGTATTTATGCTTTATATATTATTCCGTTTATTAAGGGTTTCCATATTAAAACAGGAATTAAGGCAAAGAAGCGTGGTAAATGCCACACTGGTACATAATGGCAGGAAACATGAGATAAAAGCTTTATATGATACAGGAAACCACCTTATAAGCCCGTATACGGGCGAACCAGTGGTTGTGATATCAAAAGAGTTATCAGACTGCCTGGGGCTTAAAGAAAATTTAAACCCGCTTTTAATACCCTATCATTCAATAGGAGGTGACGGGCTGTTAGAGGCATACAGGCTTGATTTATTACAGTTTAAGGACGGGAGTACCAGAAAAAACTTTCTGGCAGCAGTAAGTGGCAATATTTGCAAAGATAAAGAAATACAGATGATTTTAAATAATCAGCCTATGGCAGAAGGAGGACACGATGCTTAAGATATCAATGTCAAACAGGTTCCAGTTTAGAATGATGCCTGAATTCCGGGGGCTTTTATGGCCCAATAAGGGCGGGGACATACATTACATAGGGGGAGCAGAGATACTCCCGGCACCGTTTACGGTAGATGAAGAAAAGAAAATACTTGATAAACTTGGCAGTACAGAAGACCAGGCAGCAAGAAGCTGCCTTATAGAACACAATTTGCGCCTTGTTGTATATATAGCTAAAAAATTTGATAATACGGGTGTAGGTGTTGAAGACCTGATTTCTATAGGGACAATAGGGCTTATAAAAGCAATTAATACATTTAACCCCCTGAAAAACATAAAGCTTGCAACATATGCATCAAGATGTATAGAAAATGAGATTCTAATGTATCTTAGGCGCAATAATAAAGTAAAACTTGAAGTTTCAATAGATGAACCTCTTAATGTTGACTGGGATGGCAATGAACTTCTGCTTTCTGATATACTTGGCACTGATGAAAATGTTATTTCAAAAAACCTTGAAGATGAAGTTGACAGAAGGCTTCTTAGAATGGCACTTGATAAGCTTAGTGAACGTGAAAGGGTTATAATTGAAATGAGGTTTGGTATTAATACAAAGGATGGCAAGGAACGTACACAGAAAGAAGTGGCAGACATTATGGGAATCTCCCAGTCTTACATATCAAGGCTTGAGAAAAAGATTATGAAAAGACTTAAAAAGGAGATTATGAAAATGGAATAAGATTTTATTAAATGGTAAATCCTACTTTATAAGACCTAAAAAAGTATTCATCACAGTGTGGAGGATAAAAATGGCAATGTATAAAGTAGAAATCTGTGGTGTAAACACAGCGAAATTACCACTTCTTACAGATGAAGAGAAGAAAGAGCTTTTTGTTAAAATACAAAAAGGCGATAAAAGTGCGAGGGAGCAGTTTATTAAGGGAAATTTAAGGCTTGTCTTAAGTATTATACAGAGATTTTCAGGTTCAGGTGAAAATATTGATGATTTATTCCAGATAGGCTGTATAGGGCTTATGAAGGCAATAGATCATTTTGATGTAACATTAAATGTTAAATTTTCTACTTATGCTGTACCAATGATAATCGGTGAAATAAGGCGTTACCTGCGTGACAATAACAGCATAAGGGTAAGCCGTTCTATACGTGATACAGCATATAAGGCTATTTATACCAAAGAACTTATGATGAAAGATAGTGATAAGGAGCCTACAGTTGAAGAAATTGCAGAAAAACTGGAACTTGCACCGGAAGATATTGTTTTTGCACTTGATGCAATACAAAGCCCGGTATCATTATATGAACCAGTATATGCCGAAAGCGGTGATACACTTTACATTATGGACCAGATAAGTGATAAAAAAAACAAGGAAGATAACTGGATAGAGGAGATATCATTAAAAGCAGCGATTGACCATCTTTCTGACAGGGAACATAAGATTATTAATATGAGGTATTTTGAAGGAAAAACGCAGATGGAGGTGGCAGAGGAAATAAATATTTCCCAGGCGCAGGTAAGCCGCCTGGAAAAGAAGGCTCTTCGTTCTATGAAGAATTATTTAGGGTAAATGCACATATACCTGGTATTAAGAATTAATCCTGTCTGGAGGAATGTCTTATGCGGGTATGTGAGCTGCGTGAGAAGGAAGTAATAAATATATGTGACGGGGAAAGGCTTGGCAATGTATGTGATGTAGATTTCGACGTAAAAACAGGGCGTATCTTAAATCTGGTAATTCCAGGCCCATGCAAGGTATTTGGCATACTTGGGCGTGACCATGAGTATATAATACCTTATGAATGTGTTAAAAGAATAGGCACAGACGTTATACTTGTAGATGTTGATATTGAAAAATGTAAACAGAAGTGTAAATTTGATTAAGCTTGCAAAAAGGATATTTATAGGTTATCATTAATGTGTTCTTAATTAATTAAATATTTAAGAACATAAAGACTATGAAAGGTGGAATGGCTATGAAGTGTCCTTTTTGCGGTGCAGATGATACAAGGGTTATTGATTCCCGTCCAGCAGATGAGAATACATCTATAAGGCGCAGGCGGCATTGTGACAAATGCAATAAGCGTTTTACTACTTATGAAAAAGTAGAGGTTATTCCTCTAATGGTAATAAAAAAAGGCAAGGAGCGCCAGGCTTATGACAGGACTAAAATTGAACAGGGTGTACTACGCTCATGTTATAAAACCCAGGTAACAGCAGAACAGATGGAAATGCTTGTTGACAGGGTTGAAACAGAAGTGTTTAAACAGGAAGCCAGGGAAATACCAAGCAGTTATATCGGTGAACTTGTAATGAATGAGTTAAAAGAACTTGATGCAGTTGCTTATGTAAGGTTTGCATCAATTTACCGTGAATTTAAAGATGTAGATACATTCCTGGAAGAAATCAAAAAGGTTATTGACAGGAATTAATAGCTGGAAGTACCAGCCAGGAAATGGGCAAGGCATATGCTTTGCCCATTTTATTATGCCCTGTTATACATTAAAGAATTGATTAAATAAAACATATGTGATATTATAATTAACGGGAAGCAATCTGCTGCGTGAGTGGAAAGGAAACATATTATGTTTAGTGAAGCTTATTCAGCCATGGTACAGGGAATTGAAGGCCGTATAATACATGTTGAGGCTGATATATCAAACGGGCTGCCCTGCTTTGCACTTGTGGGCCATTTGTCACCAGAGTTAAAGGAAGCAAGGGAGCGCGTGTATATAGCCTTAAAAAACAGCGGGTTTAAAATCCCGCCTAAAAAGATTACGATTAATATTTCGCCTGCCAGCATATACAAGGATGGGACAGGATATGATTTTGCGGTTGCAGTTGCAATACTTGCGGCATTTGGGACAGCTAGTAAAAAGCATATTGGAAGTATAGTATTTATAGGGGAACTTGGGTTTGATGGGAAATCCAAGGCAGTAAAAGGAGTACTTCCTATGGTTTATACTGCTTATGAACATGGAATAAAGCATGTTATAGTACCAAAACAGAATGTAAGTGAAGCAATGTTTGTAAAAGGTATTAACGTTATAGGTGCAGAAAATCTTAGTGAAATAGTAACTATTTTAAACAATGAAGAAATGCCTGTTTCTGCAAATAAAGAAAAAAATATATTATATTCTGGGAAGATGCCTTTATCTGGTGGAGATAGTGAAATTTTAGATTTTGCAGATATATCAGGACAGGGCATGGCGTGCCGTGCAGCAGAAGTTGCTGTTGCAGGAATGCATAATTTCCTTATGGCAGGTGCGCCAGGTACAGGCAAGACAATGATTGCAAAAAGGATTGCTGGCATAATGCCAGGGTTACAGTTTGATGAATGTATGGAGATATCAAAGGTTTACAGTGTATCAGGGCTTCTTGCAAAGGAAAGCCCTGTTATAACAGAAAGGCCATTCAGAGCACCACACCATACAATTACACAGACAGCCCTTACAGGTGGCGGCAGGTATCCAAAACCTGGGGAGATAAGTCTTGCTTCAGGAGGTGTGCTTTTTCTGGACGAACTGCCAGAATTTAAAAGACAGGTACTGGAGGTTTTAAGGCAGCCCTTAGAAGATGGGTATGTTAATGTGGCAAGGCTTGACGGTACATGCCGTTATCCTGCAAAATTTATGCTTGTGGCTGCAATGAATCCATGCAGGTGTGGTTATTATCCAGATAAAAAGAAATGTACATGTACGCCTTTGCAGGTTAAAAATTATCTTGGGAAGATAAGCATGCCATTATTAGACAGGATAGATATATGTGTTGAAACAGTCCCTGTAAACTTTTCTGGCATAGATACCTGTGTAAACAATAACAGCAGGACATCAAAAGAAATAAAAAAACGTGTACAGGCAGCGCAGGATATACAAAAGCAAAGGTATAAGAATGAAAGTTTTATGTTTAATTCCCGCCTTAACCCGCAGGATATAGGAAAATACTGTATATTATCCATAGAAGCAAAAGAATGGCTTAAAGATATATTAAACAGCATATCTTTAAGTGCCAGGGCATACCATAAGATTTTAAAAACAGGACGTACAATAGCAGACCTTGAAGGCAGCAGCCTTATAGAGAAAGCACATATTATGGAAGCTGTGTGTTACAGGGGCATTAACAGCAAATACTGGGGACAGGGGGTGGAATAACAATGGAAATGGAACATATACATTATGTGTACTGGCTGTCATGCATAAAAGGCATAGGAAATATAAAAAGAAGCAGGCTGCTTAAAAAGTTTGGCTGTGAGGAAGAAATATTTAATGCAGGAAATATGGCACTTGCAAATACAGAAGGCATAAATGGGAAAGATGTTTTATCTATAACTTCAGGAAGAAATAAAGAAATTATACTAAAGGAATTTGCAAAACTAAAAGCAAAAGGTATAAGATTTACATATAAGGGGCATTATACATATCCTGGCCGGCTTATGGAAATATATAATGCACCATACAGCTTGTTTTATAAAGGAAAGCTTCCAGATAACAGTAAAAAGTCTGTAGCGGTGGTTGGCGCAAGGAATGTGTCATATATGGGCAGTGTAATAGCAGGTAAAATTGGAAGGCAGCTTGCAGAGAACGGCATACAGGTAGTAAGCGGGCTTGCAAGGGGTGTTGATGTATGCGCACAAAGGGCAGCACAGGCAGTAGCAGGAGGAAGGACATTTGCAGTAATGGGGTGTGGTGTGGACATATGCTATCCAAGGCAGAATATAGAAGAATATATGCTTATACAGGAAAGTGGCGGCATAATTTCGGAATATCCGCCAGGGATGCCGCCACTTGCTGGCAATTTCCCAATGCGCAACAGGATAATAAGCGGTCTTTCAGATGGCATACTTGTAATTGAGGCAGGAGAAAAAAGTGGTTCATTAATAACAGCAGAAGCAGGTATTGAACAGGGAAAAGATGTTTTTGCCTTTCCCGGAGAAATTGGCAACAAGTTATATTATGGAAGTAATGAGCTTATAAAAAATGGGGCTGCACTTGTAACAAATATAAGAGATATAATGGATTCACTGGGGTTGTTCTATGATTGTAGTACAGAAGGGCGTAAGAAAAAAGTTGATGTTATGCTTGAAAGGACAGAAAAAATAGTGTATGCTAGTTTAAGTCTGGAACCTGCACATATATCAGAAATAGCTTTGAAAACAGGACTTAGCATACAGCATACAATTAGCATACTGGCAAAACTTGAATTAAAGCAGTTTGTAGTTATGGCAGGTAATAATTATTATGCATTAAGAATATAAGATAAAAAAGCATCTGGTTACAGCAGGTATATTACCAGGTTGAAAGGAAGGAAGCAGTAATGGCAAAGAATCTTGTAATTGTGGAATCTCCATCGAAGGCAACAACTATTAAAAAATTTTTAGGAAGTTCTTATGAAGTAGTTGCATCTAATGGTCATGTAAGGGATTTGCCAAAAAGCCAGCTAGGCATTGACATTGAAAATGGTTTTGAACCTAAATATATTACAATACGTGGCAAGGGTGAGCTTCTTGCAAAACTCCGCAAGAAAGTTAAAAAAGCAGATAAAATATATCTTGCAACTGACCCTGACCGTGAAGGGGAAGCAATATCATGGCATTTGTCCAAAGCACTTAAACTTGAAGATAAAAATACAAGCCGTATAACATTTAATGAGATTACAAAAAATGCTGTTAAGCAGTCTATTAAAAATGCCAGGACTATAGACATGGATCTTGTAAACGCACAGCAGGCAAGAAGGGTACTTGACAGAATGGTTGGCTACCAGATAAGCCCAGTACTCTGGGCAAAGGTAAAAAGAGGGTTAAGTGCAGGGCGTGTGCAGTCTGTTGCATTAAGGATAATTGCTGACAGGGAAGAAGAAATAAATGCATTTATTCCAAAAGAGTACTGGACACTTTCAGGGGAATTTACACCTTCTGGGGATAAAAAACCGCTTATAGCAGATTTTTATGGTACACTGTCTAAAAAGACTGTTATAGAATCAGAAAGCCAGATGGAAGAGATACTTTCTGCAATAAAAGAGGGGGTATTTAAAGTTTCTGATGTAAAGGTTTCGGGGCGCAGCAAGAAGCCGCCACTGCCTTTTACAACAAGCACATTGCAGCAGGAAGCTGCTAAAACCCTTAATTTCCCTACACAGAAAACCATGCGTCTTGCACAGGGGCTTTATGAAGGCATGGATATTAAGGGGCATGGCACAATAGGGCTTATAACGTACCTGCGTACAGATTCAACACGTATTTCAGAAGAAGCACAAAAGAGCGCAGCAAAATATATAGAAGAAAATTATGGCAAAGAATATGTTACAAGTGGTACAGTTAAGAAGAAAGACAGTAAAAAAATACAAGATGCACATGAAGCAATAAGGCCGGCATATATTGATTTAACCCCGGCACAGGTTAAAGATTCTGTATCAAGGGATTACTTCAGGCTTTACCAGCTTATATGGAAAAGGTTTATGGCCAGCCAGATGGCACCTGCAAAGTATGAAACCACATCTGTAAAAATAGACTCAGACAAATACAGGTTTACTGCTGCATCTTCTAAAGTTGTATTTCATGGATATTTAAATGTATACCAGACAGATGATGATAAAATTGAGAAGAAAATCCTTCCCAAAAACCTTGTTAAAGGTGTTATTATGAAGGCAGGGAATTTTGAGAAAAAACAGCATTTTACACAGCCTCCTGCACATTTTACAGAGGCATCACTAGTAAAAACATTAGAAGAACTTGGCATAGGAAGGCCAAGCACATATGCACCTACTATTTCAACAATAATTAACAGGCGCTATGTTGCCAAAGAACAAAAGAATTTATATATAACAGAACTTGGTGAAGTAGTCAACAGCATAATGAAAAAATCATTTACAAGTATTGTCGATGTAAATTTCACAGCATATCTGGAAGGGCTTCTTGACAGGGTTGAAGATGGCTCTGTACGCTGGAAGACAGTTGTAGAAAACTTTTACCCCGATTTACATGAAGCTGTTTCTATTGCAGAAAAAGAACTTGAAGAAATTAAAATTGAAGATGAAGTTACAGATGTAGTATGTGAAGAATGTGGCAGGAACATGGTAATTAAATTCGGCCCGCATGGCAAGTTCCTTGCATGTCCTGGCTTCCCGGACTGCCGTAATACAAAACCGTATTTTGAAAAAGCAGGTGTACCTTGCCCTAAATGTGGCCAGGACATAGTTATAAAAAAGACTAAAAAAGGAAGGCGTTACTTCGGCTGCCTTGCTTATCCGGACTGTGACTTTATGTCATGGCAGAAACCATATGGCAAAAAGTGCCCGGAATGTGGCGGGCCTATGGTGGAAAAAGGCAATAAAATTGTATGTATGGATAACCAGTGTGGTTATTTTAAGGCAAAGGAAGAAACACCAGAAGACGGACAGTAAAAATACCATACCAGAATAGAAATAATGGAGAAAAACAATGAGCCTGGAATTACTTGATAAGACTAGGAAAATAAACCGCCTGCTTACAGAGCAGGAAACAGAAAAATTAAATTTTAATGATTTATGTAAAGTATTGTCAGATGCACTTGAAGCCTGTGTGCTTCTTGCAAGCCGCAAAGGTAAAGTCCTTGGTATCTGGGAAAGGGAAGGGATTGGCATAATCCCCCAGTTTAAAGGGATTGGGCATGGAAGCTATATAGACAGGGCACTCCATGAAAGGTTTATGGGTATCCTTTCCATAAAAGAAAATGCCAGTTTACAGGCTATGGGGCTTGACTGGGAAGACGCAGAAAGATGCCAGGCAATGGCAGCGCCTGTAATAATGTCAGGAAAAAGGCTTGGTACATTATTTATATACAGGTATGGCACACAGTTTACAATAGATGATATAATACTTGCAGAATATGGGACAACTGTAATAGGCCTTGCAATGCAGAGCGCAAAGTCAGAAGAATGTTCAGAAGAACACCGGAAGGAAATGGATATAAAATCTGCTGTTAAAACATTGTCAAGGCTTGAAGTACAGGCAATGGCATATGTGCTTGATGAACTTGGCGGTGCAAGTGATGGTACACTTATAACAAGCAGGCTTGCTGACAGGGTTGGCATTACAAGGTCTGTAATAGTTAATGCACTTAAAAAATGCGAAAGTGCAGGCATTATAGAAACAAAATCTGCTGGTGTAAAAGGTACTAATATACACATAGCCAATAACCTGTTTTGTGGAAAAATCCTGATGCCACAGGATATGAATTATAATATATAATATAGATAAGTTACAAAAGCATATTAATAGGTAATAAACTATAAGAAAAACATATGTAATTAAACAGTTTTTTATAGTATTATGCACATTATAAGTGGCATACAAAATGGAAGAATTTGTTACAAAACCGGCGAAAAGTTGAAAAAAATTTTTATAGATACTTGTAATTTGACAGCAATATCTTTATAATTAGAAGTGTATTGTTATGCAAATGTACTAGATAAAGTTATGTAAAAATCTGGAATTTGTATAATAAAATTGTGGAGAGGAGAATTGTATGGTATCAACAGGAGCATTTAATTATATTAATGTACTTGGAAAAGCAGCAGATGCAAGCTGGACCAGGAATGGTGTAATATCTAATAACATAGTTAATGTAGATACACCTGGATATAAGCGGAAAGATGTAGATTTTGAAGTATATCTTAAGGGTGCGGTTTCAGGTGGTATTTCACTTGATGATGATGTAGCAGGCGCTGATCTTGAAGTATTATCAGGTACTACATATACAGATTACAGGACAGCCAGTTACAGGCTTGACGGCAATAATGTTGATATAGACACAGAGAATGCTGAGCTTGCCAAAAACCAGATGAAATATTACACAATGCTTGATTCAGTTTCACAAGAGTTTACAAGGCTTAAAAGTGTTATGAAGACAAGCTGACAGGAGGGGTTATGAGCGTTTTTTCTGCTATGGATATAAGTGCTACGGGTATGACAGCACAAAGAACAAGACTGGATATTATATCACAAAATATTGCCAATGTAAATACAACAAGGGATGCAGACGGCAATCCTTATATGAGGAAATCAGTTATTTTCCAGGAGAAAGCCTATGTTTCTTTTGATGAAGCCCTGATTAATGCAACAGGGCATGTTGGCCAGGGTGTTAAAATTAAAAGAATTTTTGAAGATACAAGTACAGAGGGGCGTCTTGTGTACGACCCATCCCATCCCGATGCTGATGAAAAAGGGTATGTTATGTACCCTAATGTAAGCACAGTTACTGAAATGACTGACATGATTGATGCAAGCCGTTCTTATGAAGCTAATGTAACAGCCTTTAATGCATCAAAAAATATGCAGCTTAAAGCCCTTGAAATAGGCAAAGCATAAATAAAATAAGATGGGAGTTAAAAAATATACCGCAGCATAAGCAGCGGGGATGGAGGCTAATAATATGGATTTATCACCAGTTCCAGGTGTGGATTTTGATAATTATTTTAAAACGCCTGTAATTTCATCTGCACTTGCAGATGGCAAAGACCCTTTAATTGTTAAGTCCGGGGAAGGAAACAGTGCATTTTCCACTGTGTTTGATTCGGCTTTAAACCTTATAAGTGAGGCAAACGCATACAGTAATGCGGCAGAAGAAGAAGAAATAAAGTTTGCCCTTGGTGAAACAGACAGCATACATGATTTGCAGATTGCACAGCAAAAAGCTAATGTATCACTCCAGTATACGGTTGCAGTCAGGGATGCATTCCTGAGTGCATATAAAGAAATAATGAACCTTCAGATATAGAAATATCTAAAATCTTAACTGTTATTAGGGGAGCTTAGCTATGCAAGAGAGAATTAAAGAAATTCCAAACAAGTTTAAGGAGTTTTGGAGCAGGTACACGGGCAAACAAAAGACTATAATTATATCAGTAATATGTGTAGTGCTTATAGCCATAGGTGCTACTGCATGGTTTGTTTCAAGGCCGTCATGGACAATGTTCCAGGCATTTGAAAACCTTGATGATGCCAATGCAATGGCAAATGCACTTGAAGGTGCAGGCATAAGATATAAAGCATCAAATAACGGGCTTACGCTTTATGTTAAAGATAGTGATATGACTAATGCGCTTTATACCATGAGTGATAACGGCCTTGTAGATAAAGGTTATACATGGGACAAGGCATTTGATAATTCAATGTCTACTACAGAGAGTGAAAAAAGCCAGAAAAGAATACTTGCACTCCAGTCACAAATTAAACAGGCACTTGTAAAGTATTCATTTATAGATGATGCTGATGTTTTTATTGATGTACCAGAAACATCATACAAAGTGTTAAAAGATTCAGATAAAAATGCTACATCTATTACAGCAGTAATTGATGTAAGTGATAAAAATAAAGAAGAAGTTACTACTGAAAGGGCAGAAGCACTTGCATACTGGCTTGCCAATGCAGTAGGCACAGATGTTGCCCATGTTGTTATAAATGACAATGAGGGTCATAATATTTTTAACGGCTCGCTTGATGACGGGCTTGGCGGTGCACTTGCAGGAGGCAGTTCAGAATATGTTTCAAAACTCCGCCAGACCATGAAACAGAATATTATCAACCTTTTGTTAAACTGTGATTATGATTCTATAGAAGTTGGCACAGATGCTATACAGTTTGATATGAGGAAGATTGAAACTTTAAGGAAGTCATATGATGTTAATGAAGGAATGGAAAATGGTTACCCTGGAAAACTTTACAGATATGAAGCTACAGGGACATCAGGTTCCCCGAATGGTGAACCTGGCACACAGTCCAATGATGATGACACAGATTATCCTTTAGGTACTGGCCTGGATTCCAATTCTTCTGTTACTATAGAAAAACTTGAAGATATTCTTACCAATGAAACAATAGAAAACATAAAGCAGGAAAAGCCTGCAATACAGACTGACATTTCTTCGGTAGCCATTGTTGCAACACGTTACATAGTATATGATGAAGAAGAAATGGAAACTAATGGCACACTTGATGGCACAACGTTTGAAGAATTTATGGCGCAAAACAATAACCGGAATGCAGTCCAGCCAACAGCAGAGGAAATTGCGCTTATTTCGGCGGCTACAGGTATAGATGAAGGCAATATCAGTATTCTGGCGTATGAAGTGCCAAAGTTTGTAGAAAAAACAGAAACATCCAGGGGAATTTCAGATTATCTTATGATAATCCTGGCAGTCCTTATTATTGCCCTGCTTATATTCGTTGTACTCCGTGGTACAGCTCCTGTAAAGGCAGCAGACGAAGAGCCGGAGCTTTCAGTGGAACAGCTTTTAGCTACAACTAAAGAAAACCAGTCACTTGATGATATAGAATTTAGCGAGAAATCAGAAACAAGGAAGATGATTGAGAAGTTTGTTGATGAGAACCCTGAAGCTGTTGCACAGCTTTTAAGGAACTGGCTTAATGAAGACTGGAATTAAGGTGAAAGGCGGGAAAAGGCATGGCAAAGGAAAATATCAGCGGGGTACAGAAAGCGGCTATACTGCTTATTGCACTTGGGCCTGACAAATCTGCAAATGTATTTAAGCATTTAAAAGAAGATGAAATAGAACAGCTTACACTTGAAATTGCTAATACCAGAAGTGTATCCCCGGCAATAAAAGATTCAATACTTGATGAATTTTATGAAGTCTGCCTTGCACAGCAGTATATTGCAGAGGGTGGTATTACATATGCCAAGGATTTGTTAGAGAAAGCACTTGGTGCAGAACGTGCAAAGGACGTTATTGGAAAACTTACAGCTTCACTCCAGGTAAGGCCGTTTGAATTTGTACGTAAAACAGATGCTTCACAGCTTTTAAACTTTATACAGGATGAGCATCCACAGACGATTGCATTGATATTGTCATACCTGTCATCAGGGCAGGCATCGGCTATTATATCAGCACTTGCACCAGAGAAACAGACAGACGTGGCCAAGCGTATAGCACAAATGGACAGGACTTCACCTGACGTCATTAAAGAGGTTGAGAAAGTATTGGAACAGAAACTTGCTTCACTTGTAAACCAGGATTACACCATTGTTGGTGGTGTAGATTCTATCGTAGAAATATTAAATACTGTAGACCGTGGTACAGAAAAGCATATTATGGAAAGCCTTGAAATTGAAGATCCAGAACTTGCTGATGAAATCCGTAAGAAGATGTTTGTATTCGAGGATATCCTCTCACTGGACGACAGGTCTGTACAACGTGTATTACGTGAAGTTGACAACAATGAGCTTGCAGTTGCACTTAAAGGTTCTAATGAAGAAGTACAGAACCTTATATTTAACAACCTTTCAAAGCGTCTTGCTACAATGATAAAGGAAGACATGGACTTTATGGGCCCTGTACGTCTTAAAGATGTTGAAGAGGCGCAGCAGAAGATTGTTAATATTATACGTAAGCTTGAAGACTCTGCTGAAATTATTATTTCAAGAGGCGGAGGTGACGAGATAGTTGTCTAATCTTATAAAATCTGTGTATTTTAATAATACCTCTGAAGGAAAGAACTGTGTAATTGATTCTGACAGCCGTATAGAAAAGTTTATACCTGGCATATATTCACAGCATGACATAGAGGCAGAAGAGTACCAGTTCAGGCAGTTAGCAGATATAAGCAGCAGCGCAGGCGGGGAATTTACAAGCGGGCTTAATGTAATAAATATGGAAGAAGTCCTTGACGAAGAAAGACAGAAGATTTCAGAAGAAACTTCTGCAAGAAGTGAAGAACTTCTTAATGAAGCCAGGGCACAGGCAGATGCAATTATAGCAGAAGCTAATGATATGGCAGAAAATATTAAAAAAGAAGCATATGAAGAGGGCAAGGCACAGGGTATTGCAGAAGGGCAGGACTATGCCAGGCAGTTATTAAAGGAACAGGAAGAAGCATTAAATAAAGAGTACAATAATAAGTTAGACGGGCTAAGGCAGCAGGAGAAAGAACTTGAACCACATTTTGCAACTATAGTTGCAGCACTTGTAGAGAAACTTACAGGCGCTGTCTGTAAAGGCAAAAAAGATGTTATAGTGCACCTTATAGATAATGCACTCCATAACCTTGAAAAGTCTAAAAGGATAGTGATACGTGTATCTAAAGAGGATATAGCTATGGTATCTTCAAAACGCAGTTATTTTGCCAAAGAGCTGAAAGAAGATACAGAACTTGATATAACAGAAGATACAAGTCTTTCTGCAAACCAGTGTATAATAGAAACTGATAATAAAATTGTGGATTGCAGCCTTGATGCACAGCTTGACAACCTGCGTGACCAGATAAGGATGCTTTCAATGTAAACTTTTACATTCTTGGAAAAACGCAAAAACAGCGTTTTTCATTGCTATTTGTGCCTGCGGCAAGGAGTCTGCGGGTACTGGAAAGGCATGGGTATTTTTATGCATGGTATTGACTTATCAAAATATAACATGCTTCTGGGGCAGTCATATGAGAAATGCCTTGGCAAAGTGTCAAAGGTGGTAGGTCTTACAGTTGAGTCTATAGGGCCGTCTGCAAGACTTAATGATTTGTGCCATATTATAACAAAAGACACAAACCATATTATCAATGCAGAAGTAGTAGGGTTCCGTGATGACAGGGTACTGCTTATGCCATATGGCAAGACAGAAGGTGTAGGGCTTGGAAGCAGGGTGGAGAATACGAATACACCACTTGAAGTCCATGTGGGCGACGGGCTTTTAGGCAAGACTTTAGACGGTCTTGGATATCCTATAGATGGTTCTGTATTAAACACAAAAGCTGCTTACCCGGTTGACGCACAGCCGCCAGACCCTTTAAAGAGAAAAATAATAGATGAAGTGCTTCCTTTAGGTGTCAAGGCTGTAGACGGACTTATAACCGTTGGGAAAGGCCAGCGTATTGGCATATTTGCGGGCAGCGGTGTTGGCAAAAGTACACTTATGGGAATGTTTGCAAGAAATACAAAAGCAGATATAAATGTTATAGCCCTTATAGGGGAGCGTGGCAGGGAAGTAAGGGAGTTTATAGAAAGGGATTTAGGCCCTGAAGGAATGAAAAGGTCAGTAGTGGTAGTGGCTACATCAGATAAGCCGGCACTTATCCGCAAAAAGGCTGCTATGACAGCTACAGCAGTAGCAGAATATTTCAGGGACCAGGGCAAAGATGTACTTCTTATGATGGATTCACTTACACGTTTTTCAATGGCACAAAGGGAGATAGGGCTTGCATCAGGTGAGCCGCCTGTTTCAAGGGGATATCCCCCAAGTGTGTATTCCGAGATGCCCAAGCTTTTAGAAAGGGCAGGCTGTTCTGACAAAGGTTCTATTACAGGCCTTTATACGGTACTTGTAGATGGTGATGATTTCAATGAGCCAATTACAGATACCGCAAGAAGCATTTTAGACGGCCATATAGTACTTGACCGTAAAATTGCACAGAAGAACCATTACCCTGCCATAGATGTTTTACAAAGCATTTCCCGTGTAATGGGCAGCATTACTTCCAAGGAACATAAAAAAGCAAGCGGTACACTAAATAATGTACTTGCTACATATTCGGAAGCGGAAGATTTAGTAAATATTGGTGCATACAAACCAGGTTCTAATAAGAATATTGACTATGCACTTTCTAAAATAGATGCAGTTAATGAGTTTTTAATGCAGGATGTTTATGAGAAAGCCGGTTTTGAAGATACCGTCAGAAATTTAAGGGCTATTTTTGAGGAAAACCCGGCATAGGAATATTATGGCAAAGTTTATTTTCAAAATGGAAAGCATATTGTCTATAAAGGCAAAGCTCGAAGACCAGGCAAAAGCTGAATATGGCATGGAAATGATGCGGCTCAGGGAAGAGGAACATAAACTTGTACTTCTTGAAAACAGAAGGCGTGGTTTTGAACAGCAGCTTCTGGAAGCAGTAAATGGAAGGCTGGTTATATTAAGTATAAGAAGACTTGAGGACAGTGTTGAAAATTTAAAATATAATATAAAACTCCAGATTGTTGTAATCAGGCAGCAGGAGGAAAGAGTTGCGAAGGCGCGTGCAAAGCTGGATAATGCCATGAAAGAAAGAAAGATATATGAGAAGCTTAAAGAAAAGGCATTTGAACAATTTAAAGCAGAGTTAAATGCCCAGGAACAGAAAGAAATTGACCAGCTTGTAAGTTTCCGGTTCCGGAGCGCCGGGGAAAGCGAGGATTAAATACAATGGCAAAAAAAGACAAGACAAAAGAAAATGAAAGCGGAGGAAGTAAGTTAGTTAATGCAATTATTGTGTTAGTTATTATTTTAATCTGGCTTGCAGTCTTTGCTTTTCTTATAAAGCTTGATGTTGGGGGGATTGGGAGCAATATACTTTATCCAGTATTAAAAGATGTTCCTGTAATTAATAAAATTCTTCCAGCACCTTCTGAAGAGATGCAGGCGTCAGAAGATAATTATGCTTACACAACCCTTAAATCTGCCAATGAACGCATTAAAGAACTGGAAAGCCAGCTTGAGGCACAGGGAGGTACTAATGCTGCCAACTCTGATTATATAGCAAACCTTGAAGCAGAGGTTAAAAATCTCCAGAAGTATAAAGACCAGATGGATGATTTTGATAAAAAAGTAGAAGAATTTAATGAAAAAATAGTTTTTAATGACAATGCGCCTGATATTTCAGAATACAGGTCATATTATGAATCAATAGAACCTGAAAATGCAGAGAAGATTTACCGCCAGGTGATGCAGCGTGAAAGATATAATGAAAAAGCCAAGGAACTTGCTACATATTATGCAAATATGGAAGCTTCAAAAGCTGCACAGGTACTGGCAGAAATGGACGAGGATTTAGACCTTATCTGTGATATCTTACAAAATATGACTGAAAAACAGGCAGCAGCAATTATACAGGAATTAGATAATGAATATGCCGCACAGATTACCAAAAAAATATCTACTGGAAAGTAACTAAAGGCAGATGCTGTTTACAGCAGTTTATATAAATTGCTATATATAAGCCGCTGTTTACATATAAATATTATTTTAATTTAAGGAGGTGGATTAATGAAGGAAGTTAATGCAGTTACACTTGGCAGCCAGGTGTATCCTGCGGTTCCAAATGGCAGCAGTACAAAAGGTAAATTAAAGGGGGCACAGTCATTTGACAGTTTCCTAAATACCAGTAATAATACTGGTGCAGGAAATACTAAGACAGATACTGTAAAAGCAGAAAGCCAGGTTAAGGATAATGCACAACAGCCAGCAGATACCATACAGGCAGATACAGTAAATAAGCAGCCAGATAATAGCAATATGGCACAACAGCCTGGGGAGGATATGGCAGGTACAGATTCTGTTGCAAATACAGATGCGCCTGGCACAGATATGGAAAGCAGCATTTCTAAAGAAGGCATGGCAGTAACAGCAGTTAGTGAGGCTGTAAAAGAAGCTGTAAAGGATATAACAGGCCTTGATGACGGGGCACTTGAAGAGATAATGGCAGCACTTTCAATGTCATACACAGATTTGCTTGATATGGGCAACCTAAAGCAGTTTATAATGTATATTAATAATACATCAGATGTAACAGACCTGCTTATGGATGAGTCCATGATGTCACAGTTAAACAATCTGGCAGATGTTATTGCAGATATTGATATTGAAGCATTAACAGGAATGACAGAAGATAACTTTGCAAAACTTCTACAAAGTATTGCAGATGGCAGCTTTAAGATGCCAGAAGATGGCAATGCCATGGCAGCAGGGCAGGAAGGCCTTACACAGGCAGATATACCTGTTACAGCAGAGTATGCTGGTGGTGAAGTTTTACAGGCAGAAGCAGGGCAGGAAGAAATTGTACAGTTTACAGTAACAAAAGAAGCTATAAATACTTCAGGGGATGCAGTCCAGAAAGATACAGATAAAGTCCAGGAAGATGGTGTATTGCAGCCTGGAAAAGAAGCTAGGGAAAGTGCAGATACAACAGGAAGCCAGGCAGGTTTAAAGCAGGGTACAGGAAACCAGGCAGAAAGCACATTTACAGAAAGTACACAGACACAGACACAGACAGAGGCAAGGCCTGTAGTACATGAGGAAACATTTAACAGCCAGGCAGGTTTTATACAAAATCTTGCACAGGCAGCGGCAGATGTACAGGATAAGGCTATGCCACAGCAGGCAAATATGCAGACAATGATTAATATTGTAAACCAGGTTGTAGAGCAGATTAAGGTAACAATGGGCAAGGAAATGACAAACATGCAGTTACAGCTTAATCCTGAAAGCCTTGGCAAGGTGTTAATATCAGTTACATCAAACCATGGTGTTATGACAGCTAACTTTACAGTACAGTCTGAAGAGGCAAAAGAGGCACTACAGAGCCAGATGTTTTCACTGCGTGAAGCACTTGAAAGCAGAAGCCTTAAAGTTGATGCAGTTGAAGTTGAAGTATCAGACTTTGCATTTTCACAGAGCAGCCAGGCAGATTCACAGAACCAGAAAGAATTTGACAAAGGAAACGGCAGGCGTTTCAGGTTTTCTGGCGGATCTGGTGATGAAGAGGCAGATAGCAGCATAGAGGTATCTAAGAGCCAGCCAGGGAAAAGACTTGATAATGGAAGCAGCATAGACTTTACAGCATAACAGTAATGGAAGGAGGGATAAGATGGGTCCTATAGCAGACGTAGTTGATGGAAAGGTAGATGTATCTGAAAGTTCACAGTCAAAAGAGAGAAAAGTTGGTTCACAGCTTGGCAAAGATGATTTCCTGCTGCTTCTTGTAACACAGATGAAGTACCAGGATCCGTTAGAACCAACAGATAATACAGAATATGTAACACAGCTTGCACAATTCTCTGAACTTGAGTATATGCAGAACATGATGGATGTAACACAGCATACATCAGCATTTACACTTGTTGGGAAATATGCATACGCAGAAACTACTTCTTCAACTGGAAAAAACCAGAAAGAAGAAGGTGTGGTTGATTTTGTCACTATGAAAGATGGCGACGCTTATGTTACAATAAACGGTGTAGAATTTAAATATGATGATATCGTTGAAGTAAGGGATGAAATGTATGTTATCGCACAGAAGATGCCATCTGTAAAAGAACAGGTAATTACATACCTTCACCATGATTCACAGGATGTTGTAATTGAAGGTGTATCACTTGGTAAAGATGAGTACCAGGCTTCAGGCATGGGTGTTGTAATTACTGATTCAAATAATAACCCAGTATTAACTGTTGACCCGGCTAATGTGGTATACAAAGATGGCAAACTTACAATTAATAAGAAAGTATTCCAAAAACTTGATGCAGGTACATATAGTGTAGCATTTGCATTTGACGATCCTAACAAATCTGTCAGTTATGATGATGTAACACTTATAATTAAAGGTATTAAACCTGAAAACCCTGGTACCAGTGATACAGAAAGTGGTGATTCTGGCAGTACAGAAGGTTCCGGAAGCACTGGGGAGAGTACAGGGACAGAAGGAAAAGACACAGTAAAGGCGTAAAAGATTTTTTATAATTCTTGAAAAGCAAGGGCTTAAAAGATTTATGCCTGGGAATTAAATTCTTAAGGCATTGGAAAGGTATGGTGATTTTTGTGAATAAACTTAATGAAAATTATTCATCAATAGACCAGATGGCTGGCAGGCTTTTAAACAGCCAGAAAAAAGGTATTACCCATTCCGCCACGCCTGCGCTTTCATTTCAGGAAATATTAGATAATAAGCAGTCTGAAAAGACAGAGGGTTTAAAGTTTTCCAAGCATGCTAACCAGAGGCTTGCTACAAGGAATATTAATCTGTCTGCGGAGCAGATGGAACGTCTGGAAAATTTAACTACAAAGGCGCGTGAGAAGGGAATCCGTGAGTCTTTAGTAATGGTTGACAATATGGCATTTATAGTTAATGTCAGGAATAATACAGTAATTACGGCAGTAGGCGATTCAGCAGACTCCATCTTTACCAATATAGATGGTGCTGTAATAGGTTAAACTGTATTATTAATTAGTTAATGGAATATTTGGTGCTGGACCTTACAAGGAAGCACAGAACTTTGAATGGCAGATAAGTTTAAGTATTCCTGTGTAATTAAGGAGGAAAAAAGTTATGATGAGATCACTTTACTCTGGTGTTGCAGGTTTAAAGACACACCAGACAAGGATGGATGTTATTGGTAATAACATTGCAAACGTAAACACAGTAGGTTTTAAAGGAAGCAGCGTAAACTTTGCTGATACCTTTTACCAGACCACATCACCAGCAACAGGCCCTGATGCAGCTACAGCCGCAGCAGGTTCTAATGCAAAACAGATAGGCCTTGGCTCACAGGTAGCATCAATCACTACCAATATTACAGAACAAGGCGGCACATCTTCAACAAACAGGGCGCTTGATATCGCTATTAATGGTGATGGTTTCCTTATTGTAAAATCAGGCGGTGCTACATACTTTTCAAAAGCAGGTGCGCTTAATGTAGATACTAATGGTACACTTTATTCTACAGTAAATAATGCAACAATACAGGGCTGGATGGCAAATGCTGAAGGTGAAGTACAAAGGGATATAGTAAGGGATCTTACAGTAATGTCACCAGATAACCTTTATTATCCGCCTACAGCAACAACTAATGTTACATTACAGGGTAATATTAATAAAGCTGATAAAGCCCTTGTACCAATTACAGGAGAAGACGGCAGTGTTACAATAGATAACGGGCTTGTTGCAACAGTAAGCTTCTATGATAAACTTGGTGCATTATATACAGCTAAACTTCTTATTGTTAAACCAACTGAAGCAGCGGATGCAGGTGGTGATGAGGTTGAGATATCATCATATAATGTATATCTTGGTGATGTTATGGATGAGGATGGCAATTCAATCTTTGTAAAGGAAGTGCCAAATGATGGTGATGATGGTGGTACACATTATGTAGCAACTGGTGTAAGTGTTACACTTGGTGGGGCAACATACACTGTAGAGGAAGAAGCAATAAATTCTGAAACAGGTAAGTTTACAAAATTAACAGGTGGTGATAGCCCTGCAACAATTAATTTTAACAAAGGCAATGGTGAATTTTTAAGTGTTGGTGAAAATGATGGTGGTATTCTTGAAACATCAAAATATAAAGGTACAAATTTTGTTTTAAGTATTGATCCAGGTGAAAATAATGCTTATGTTGATAATACATTTGACCAGTATAATACTGACAATGGCACTGGTGGTATTATGATTGATGTTTCCTCCATTACCCAGTATTCTTCAGCATCTAATATTACATATACAAAGGGTGATAAAGAAGAAGCTGCTGGTGCAGGTAATATAGCAGGTGAAATGAAGGGTATTTCTATTGATGAAGATGGTTTTGTTTATGGTACATATAACAATGGTTCTAAGAAATGCCTTGCACAGATTCCTGTTGCAACATTTAACAACCCTTCAGGCCTTGAAGCAATCGGTGACAGCCTTTTTGCACAGTCACTTAACTCTGGCACATTTGACGGTGTAGGCGAAGCAGTAAGCATTTCCGGAAGCTTTACAGTAGGTGCGCTTGAAATGTCTAATGTAGACCTTGCATCAGAATTTACAACAATGATTACAACACAGCGTGGTTTCCAGGCAAATTCACGTATTATCACAACAACAGATTCAATGCTTGAGGAACTTGTAAACCTTAAACGTTAATAACAGTTTTACTTAGTTATTAGGAGTTATCTGGTTATTTAAGATTAAAAAACAGTACCAGCCGGCAGTAATTGAAGCCCACACACATTTATTGCCGGCTGTTTTAACCAGAAAGGGAAAAGAATTTTATTAGTTTTATAAAGTTACAAAAGTAAGGGGCATGGGGAAAGGGGGTTATTTTTAATGATTGATGTTACCAGGTTAAATGGTTCTGGTGTGACAATTAATTCAGATTTAATTGAAACAGTTGAAGAAACACCCGATACGGTTATCACGTTGACCACCGGGAAAAAAATAATTGTAAAAGAAAGTAGACAGAACGTGAAAAATTTAGTAAAATTGTTTAAGAGAGAATGTAATTCTATTGAATAATATAGAAATTATATATAAATATTATACACAGCTTTTGTGTATATATGCTCTTACTATTAAATTATAAGGTGGTGTAAGTTGTGGATATTACGACAATTGTAGGAATGATTGTATGTGCTGTCATGGTTGTGCTTGGTATTGTTACTGGTGATGAAGGTGCAGCAGCTATGAAGCACTTCTGGGATCTGACATCTGTCTTTATTACTATCGGTGGTTCTGTATGCTGTATGATGATGCAGACAAAGAGTTTTCCAGTGTTTTTATCTTCATTTAAGTCTATAGGGCTTGCAATGAAAGTACATAATATTGACCCTGCTGAGGGAATAAAAAACATTATTAACTTATCAAATGTTGCCCGTAAAGAAGGGCTGCTTGCCCTTGAAGAAGCTGCTAATAATATTGAAGATGACTTCTTAAAGAAAGGCATTATGCTTATAGTTGATGGTACTGACCCTGAACTTGTAAGGAATATTATGGATACTGAACTTGGTGCCATAGATGAAAGGCATAATGACAAAGTTATGTTCTGGGCTAACTGGGGAAGCATGGGTCCTGCCTGGGGTATGATTGGTACTCTTGTTGGTCTTGTAAACATGCTTTACAACATGGAAGATATGTCTAAGATTGGTCCTAACATGGCGGTTGCACTTCTTACTACATTGTATGGTTCACTGCTTTCTAACTGGATATGTATTCCTATTTCATTTAAACTTAAAATGCATAATGCTGATGAAATAAAGATGAAAGAAATAATGGTAGAAGGGCTTTTATCAATACAGGCAGGTGAAAACCCACGTGTAATAGAAGAGAAACTTAAATCATTCCTTGCACCGGCTGTACGTGATGCAATGAGTGAAGGCGGTGAAGATGCCGCTCCTGAAGGTGGTGAGGCTTAATGGCAAGGGCAAAGAAGCAAGAAGAGGAAATAAAAACCGATGGATGGAAAGATACCTTTTCCGACCTTATGAACCTTTTGCTCTGTTTCTTCGTGCTTTTGTTCTCAATGTCTAATGTAGATGAGGTAAAATATGCAGAACTTGTTGCATCACTGTCTAACAGTTTCAGCATTTTCAGCGGTGGTGCACAGGCTATAGGTGACGGCGTGCTTGTATCAAGTGGTGCCACACAGCTTAATAACCTTGATGAATACTATTCTGACATGGGAAAGGCAAGTGAATCTGATGTTGAAAATGATCCACTTGCAGAGTTTGCAGAGGAGCTTGAGAAGCAGCAGAAGAACCAGACAGAAGAGTTATATAATGAAATTGTAGAGCAGACAGAGCAGAAACGCCTTGAAGACTCTGTAGATGTGTCAATAGATGACAGCTACCAGTATGTAATGGTTTCACTTAGTGGTGATTTGTTATTTGAATCAGGAAGTGCAGAGATACCAGACGGGGCGAAAAAAGTCCTTAGCAGGGTTGGTGATATACTTAAAAATTACTCTGGCAAACTAATAAAGATTGAAGGACATACAGATAATGTGCCTATAAGAAATGCAGCTTATTCAAGTAACCTGTGGCTGTCAACTGCAAGGGCTACAAAAGTTTTAGAATACCTGCAAAATGTTAAAGGACTTAAACCTAAATACCTTGAAGCGTCAGGACGTGGCGAAACTATTCCTGTTGCAAGCAATGACAATGCACAGGGAAGGGCCAGGAACAGGCGTGTAGAGATTAAAATATATAGCAATACCCATTAAGGAAAGGTGTGTAAACAATGAAAAAAAATATTTTTAGTATTATTATTACAGCTTTAACTGTAGTCAATGTTGTTTTAACTGCAATATTATTCTTTGTAATGATGCCAGCATTCCAGAAAACCAATAAACTGGTTACACAAGTAGCATCTATTTTAGACCTGGAGATTGAACCAGATGATGAAGAAGCAGAAGAAGATTATACAGTAAGTGATATAGAATACACTGATGTGGCATTTGAGGCACAACAGACAGTAAACCTTGGTGCAAGCGCTTCTGATAAAAAAGACCATTATGCGCTATTTGATGGTTTTACAGTTGGTGTTAATAAAAAATCAGATGATTATGGTGACTTTAAAACAGAAACCATTGCTTCTTACCAGTCAACAATTACTGATATAATACGTTCTGTAATGCAGTCAAAAACTAATGATACTATTTCAGAAGAACTTATTAAAAAGGAATCACTTGAACAAATCAGGGAAAAATTTGGAACTAAGTGTGTAGTTGAGCTTACATTAAAGAATTTTATGCACCAGTAATCCAATTTGTACTTTAATTTGTCCTGGAAATATGTTATTATTAGCTAGTGCTTTGTTTATACATGGCAGAAGGGGGAGTTTTGGCTTCCTGTTATAATAAACCGGATTTTGTATCCATTTGTCCGGGTGTGAGGTGAAAAGAATGGGAGATACCTTATCTCAGGAAGAGATAGATAATCTGCTTAATGCATTAAGTAATGGCGAACTTGATGCTGACCAGCTTAATGAGGCACCTGAAAAGAGTGTCAAGAATTATAATTTTGCAAGACCTTCCAAGTTCTCTAAAGACCATTTAAGGACACTGGAAATTATATTTGAAAATTATGGCCGTCTTTTATCTACTAACCTGCCTGCATATCTGCGTAAGAATATACAGGTTGAAGTACTTAATGCAGAAGCGAATACTTATTCGGAATTTGCCAATGCATTGTCTAACCCGGTACTGTTAGGGGTAGTTAATTTTGCTCCTCTGGAGGGCAATATTATAATTGAACTGGCTACTAATATTGGATTTACAATAGTAGACCGTATGCTTGGGGGAGGAGGCGCACCTCTTGCCAAAAGCAGGGAGTTTACAGAAATTGAACTTATTATATTAGAGAAAATACTGGATATATGTACCAACCTTATGGTTGACCCGTGGGAAAGTGTTGTTACTATTGAACCACGGCTTGAACGTATTGAAACCAATTCACAGTTTGCACAGTTTATATCCCCAAGCGAGATGACTGCGATTGTAACATTAAGTATTAAAATTGGTACAATAGAAGGCCTTATGAACATATGCATACCTTTTGCATGTGTAGAGCCTGTTATTGACAAGTTAAATACAAAATACTGGTATTCAAGCATGAAACAGCATGATGCAGGGGCATACAGTGAAGATATTGAAGCTGTAATTGACAGGGCTAAAATACCTGTAAGGGCTATGCTTGGAAGAAGTTCTATTTCTGTAAATGATTTTATAAATATTCAGATTGGTGATATAATCAAACTGAATACTAAAGTAGATGATGAACTTGATGTTTATGTGGGAAGTATCAGGAAATTTACTGCATTACCGGGTGCAACAATGGATTCATATGCTGTCCGGGTTACATCAATTATAAGGGAGGAGCAATAGACTATGGATGGTGGAATGTTATCACAAGAAGAAATTGATGCATTAACAGGTGGTGGCGGTGCATCTTCTGATGATACACCTGCACAGCAGGAAGAGTTATTAACTGAAGCTGAAAGAGATGCGGTTGGTGAAATTGCCAATATTAATATGGGCACTGCGGCAACTACATTATCTACCCTGTTAAATAATAAGGTTACTATTACTACACCCAGGGTTTCTTATGTAACTATTAATGAACTGTCAGAACAGTATGACAGGCCATGTGTATTTATACATATTTCTTATATAGAAGGAATTGATGGCAATAACATACTTATTTTAAAAGAACATGATGTTAAAATTATTACAGACCTTATGATGGGTGGTGATGGCACTAATACAGATGGTGAGCTTTCAGAACTCCATCTTAGTGCAATAAGTGAAGCCATGAACCAGATGATGGGCTCAGCGGCAACTTCACTTTCATCAATGCTTGAGAGGAAGGTGGATATCAGCCCTCCATCAGCAAGCCTTGTAGATTTAAATGATACTATTGATGATGCTGAGATACTTAATTTCCTTGAAGACCAGATAGTACAGGTATCATTTGACATGAAGATTGGTGAACTGGTGGACAGCCAGATTATGCAGTTATATCCATGTGACTTTGCAAGGGAACTTTATAATAAGTTTATGAATAATACAATGGGTGGTTCTGCACCAGCCCCAGCACCTGCACCAGCCGCCCCTGCACCACAGCCTGTACAGCCACAGCCAGCCCCAGAACAGGCCATGGCACAGCAGCCACAGCAGATGATGGGACAGCAGATGCAAGACCCATCCATGATGCAGATGCAGCAGCCATCCATGATGCCTGGACAGCAGATGATGCAGGGACAGCCTGTAATGCAGCAGCCATATATGATGCCTGTGCAGAATGTAAATGTACAGACAGCACAGTTCCAGCCATTTAATGCAGGTGTAAGCCCGCTTATGCAGCAGGAGAACATTGACCTTATTATGGACGTTCCTCTTGAAGTAACTGTAGAGCTTGGACGTACTAATAAGTCTATTAAGGAAATACTGGATTTTGCACCAGGTACAATTATAGAGCTTGACAAGCTTGCTGGTGAGCCTGTAGATGTACTTGTTAATGGCAAGTTTGTTGCCAAAGGTGAGGTAGTTGTTATTGAAGAGAGCTTTGGCATAAGATTGACAGAAATAACAAAATAAAGAACTTTTAAATAAAAAGCCGGAGGTGTAGATATGAGGATTTTAATAACTGAATTTTCTGCAACCGCCGGTATTTTTAGGTTTATAGTGTTATTTATAGTTTTTATAGCTGTGCTTGTGTTAGCATTTTATTTTACAAAATGGTATGCTAATTCCGGGCTGGTTAAAAAAGGTTATGGCAATATAAAAGTAGTTGAGTCATACCAGGTAGCCCCAGGCAAAATAATATATATAGTTAAAATTGGCAGCCAGTATGTTTCAATTATGACATCAAAAGATAATATAGTTAAACTTACAGAACTTTCTTATGAGGACTTGGAATTACATGAAACAGAATTTAATAATACATCATTTAAAGACGTTATGGGACAAATGATTAATAACAGAAAAATGAAAGATGATAATAAAAAAAATGGAAAATAATATAAATAGTGATAATAGAAAAAATAAAGATATTATAAGCACACGGTTAAGGCATCTGTATAAAAAACCAGTATTAAATATTTTTTTAATGCTTTGTGCATGTTTTATTATTTTCAGTGTGGCAAAGCCTTCATATGCAGGTGCCAGGGGTGTTGATTCTACTACACGTAAAGAAATTGATGGTGAGCCTGATGTAGATGATAATACGCTGGATTTAACTATATCTTCTAATGCAGGAAGCACTAATCTTGAAGCAACTTTACAGATACTTATACTGCTTACAATTTTATCGCTTGCACCATCAATACTTATAATGGTTACATCATTTACACGTATTATAGTGGTGCTGCATTTTATAAGGACTGCACTTGCCACACAGACCTCACCTCCTAACCAGGTGCTTGTTGGTCTGGCGCTTTTTATTACCCTGGCAATTATGGCACCAGTATTTTCAGAAGTCAATGAAGCTGCCGTAAAGCCGTTTATGTCGGGTGAAATGCTACAGGAAGATGCAATAGAAGCAGGTGTAAAACCACTTAAAAGGTTTATGTTAAAACAGACCAGGGATAAAGATTTAGAGCTTTTTATGAATATTAATGAAACAGACGGGGAAACCATAGAAAGTTATGAAGAGCTTCCAATTACAGTAATAATTCCTGCATTTATAATAAGTGAACTAAGAATGGCATTTATTATAGGCTTTGTACTATACCTGCCTTTTATTGTAATAGATATGGTAGTGGCGTCCACCCTTATGTCAATGGGTATGATGATGCTCCCGCCTACTACAATATCAATGCCATTTAAAATACTTCTCTTTGTAATGGCAGACGGGTGGAACTTAATTATAGGGCAGCTTGTTGCAACATTTAAGTAAACATTAAATTGCCTGTATATAAATCTATTAAATGTAAGGAGGGGGATATATGTCAGAAGGAGTAATAATAGATATAGCAAGGGAGGTTGTATGGATTATAGTTAAGACAGCCGCCCCGCTTCTGCTTGTTTCACTGGTTATAGGCCTTATAATAAGCATATTCCAGACAATTACCTCAATACAGGAACAGACACTTACATTTGTGCCAAAGTTCCTTGCTATTATGCTTATAATTGTATTATGTGGAAGCTGGATGCTTAATAATATGACAGGGCTTTTTACAGACCTTGTTTCTAATATACCAGAATATATCAGATAAGGCGGGGGTTTAGGTGGAATTAAACTTTACAATAGAATACCTTGAATTTGCGGTACTTGTATTTGTAAGGGTTGCTTCAATAGTTTCAGTTACCCCGTTTTTTGGCAATAATTCAGTTCCCTTAAAAGTAAAAGCAGCAGTTGCACTTTTTTTGTCAATTATTATTATTAACACAACGGACTATACTAATGCAGACTATGAAGGACTTTTCGGGTACAGTGCACTTGTTATGAAAGAAGCTATTACAGGGCTTGTAATAGGGATTGGATCTGGTTTCTGTCTTTATATACTTAATTATTCAGGACATTTTATAGATATGGAATTAGGTCTTTCAATGGCTATGGAGTTTGATCCAGTTTCAAATATACAGTCAACAATTACAGCGAATTTTCTTTCACATCTTTTTATGCTGCTTTTCCTTGTGTCAGACATGCACTATTTTATAATTGATGCAATAAATGAGTCCTATAAGCTTATACCAATAGGCGGGGCAAATATAGATGCAGGGCTTTTGCAGGTTATAACAAAATATGTTTCAGATTACTTTGTTATAGCAATAAGGGTAGCACTTCCAATATTTACATGTATTTTTATAATAAATGTAATACTTGGTGTGCTTGCTAAAGTTGCGCCCCAGATGAACATGTTTGTAATAGGTATGCAGCTTAAACTTTTTGTGGGGTTGTTTATACTTTTTATGGTAATGGGAATGCTGCCTGGTGTTGTGGATTTTATTTTCCAGGAAATGAAAGAACTTACAGGAATGTTTATTAAAGCACTTGAACCATAGTGCGGGTGGCGGCTATTGATATTTCTTAATAAATAGGTTATGATATATAGGGTAAATAAAAGGTGGGATTTTATGTATTCATTCAGATATGATTTACAGCTTTTTGCCAAAGATGGTGATGGCGGTGAAAAAACAGAAGAACCTACCGCCAAAAAGCTTTCAGATGCCCGTAAAAAAGGACAGGCAGCTAAAAGTAAAGAGATTACTACAGCTTCATCGCTGTTAATATTTTTTATAGTAATAAAAATATTTGTTGGTTTTGTAGGTGAACGCTTCCTTATGGGATATAATTACCTGTATTCAGGCATTACAAAATACACAGATAATGAATTTACACTACAGCTTGCATGTTCACTTATGGGCAGTGTATTCCAGATTATAATTGTTACATTAATTCCATTCCTGGTATTTTCATTTATAACAGTCTTTGTATCTGAACTTGTACAGGTAAAATGGCAGGTTTCATTTGAACCAATGAAGCCAAATTTTAATAAATTTAATCCTATAAGTGGCATGAAACGTCTTTTTTCCAAGGATAAAATTGTAGACCTGCTGGTTTCACTTGTTAAAATAGGTGTGCTTACATATATAGTATATGATTTCTTAAAAGATAAATGGGCAATGGTGCTTAATATGTATTCTTATACGCTTTTCCAGGCAATAGAGCTTATAGGCAATACAGTTATAGATATTGGAATCAGGATAAGCATAATTTTCTTTATAATTGCTGTAGCAGACTGGCGTTACCGCAAGTGGAAGTTCCATGAAGACATGAAGATGACAAAGCAGGAAGTTAAAGATGAGTTTAAGAATGCAGAAGGTGATCCTAAGATTAAAAGCCAGCAAAGGGCACGTATGCAGCAGGCTTCACAAAGGCGTATGATGAATGCCCTGCCACAAGCTGATGTTGTAATTACAAACCCTACACATCTTGCTGTTGCAATACTTTATGACAAGACAAAATATGAAGCACCAGTAGTTGTTGCAAAAGGTGCAGATTTTCTTGCAGCAAAGATAAAAGATGTTGCAAAGGATAATGATATAGAAATAGTAGAGAACAAACCATTAGCAAGGATGCTTTACCATAATGTAGATATAGGGGCACAGATACCCCCTGAACTATACCAGATGGTTGCAGAAATTCTTGCTTATGTTTATAATATAAAAGGTAAATTATGAAAGGTATGGTTTTCTGATGAAAAGGCAGGATTTACTTCTTGGATTATACATATTGGTACCAGTTATATTCCTTATTGTGCCAATTCCAACTTTATTACTTGATATACTAATACTGTTTAATATAAGTGTAGCAATGATTGTACTTTTTAATGCACTTTTTTCTAAGGAAGCACTTAGTATGTCATCATTCCCTACACTGCTGCTTATGACAACATTGTTCAGGATGTCCCTTAATGTGGGATCTACAAGAAATATCCTGCTTACAGGCTATGCCGGCAATGTTGTAGAAACTTTCGGCCAGTTTGTAGGCGGTGGCAACCTTGTTGTAGGTGTAATTGTATTTATGATACTGGTAATTATCCAGTTTGTTGTTATAAATAAAGGTTCAGAACGTGTATCTGAAGTTACAGCCAGGTTTACACTTGATGCAATGCCAGGTAAACAGATGGCTATAGATGCTGATTTGAATACAGGCGCTATTAATGATGAACAGGCAAAAGAAAGACGCCAGAAAATACAAGATGAATCCTCGTTCTTTGGTGCAATGGACGGTGCTACAAAGTATGTTAAGGGAGATGCAATGGCAGGCCTTATTATTACTGTTGTAAACTTTGTGGGAGGCCTTGTACTTGGCGTTGTAATGCAGGGGCTTGAAATTACAGATGCCCTTTCCAAATATACAATACTTACTATAGGTGACGGGCTTGTAAGCCAGATACCTTCACTTCTTATATCACTTTCAACTGGTATACTTGTCACTAAAGTATCTAAAGAAGCAGACCTTGGGAATGTGCTTTTAAAACAGCTTTTCTCAATTCCAAAGGTATTGTACATAGTTGGCGGCAGCATGGCATTTCTTGGTATTGTTACACCGCTGTCAACAGTTTTATGCCTTATATATGCAATATTATTTATAATTGCAGGAAGGGCTATTGAAGCATCAATCGAAGAAGCATCTATTGAAGAAGAAGTTGGTGAAGAAGAGGAGTCTGCTGAAGAGATAAGGCGTCCGGAAAATGTTGTGTCACTTTTACAGGTTGACCCTATAGAACTGGAATTTGGATATGGGATTATACCACTTGCAGATGTAAACCAGGGTGGTGACCTTTTAGACAGGGTGGTTATGATAAGAAGGCAGATTGCCCTTGAACTTGGCTGTGTTGTACCTATGATACGTTTAAGGGATAATATACAGCTTAACCCTAACCAGTACCTTATTAAAATAAAAGGTGTGCCAGTAAGTGAAGGGGAAATCTTATTTGACCACTATATGGCTATGAACCCAGGGTATGTTGAAGAAGAAATTACGGGTATCCCTACATTTGAACCATCTTTCCACCTTCCAGCAATATGGATTACAGAGTCACAGAGGGAGCGTGCAGAATCACTTGGATATACAGTTGTTGACCCGCCATCAATTATTGCAACACATCTTACAGAGGTAGTAAGGAACAATATTGACACACTGCTTACAAGGCAGGATGTACAGAACCTTATTAATAATGTACAGGAAGCCAATACAACACTTGTATCAGAACTTGTGCCTAAACTGCTTGGTGTCGGTGAGATACAGAAAGTTTTGCAGAACCTTTTAAAAGAGGGGATTTCAATAAGGGATCTTGTTACAATATTTGAAACCCTTGCAGATAATGCAACTACTACAAGGGATACTGATGTGCTTACTGAATATGTACGCCAGAGTTTAAAACGTGCTATTTCAAATAAATATTTCCCTTCTAATGAAATGACAAGTGTTGTTACACTTGATCCTAAGATAGAACAGGAAATTATGGGTTCTGTTAAACAGACAGAACAGGGTGCATATATAAACCTTGCACCTGAGAAAATGCAGGATATATTAAATTCAGTCAGGGATGAGGTGGATAAAATGGAGGAACTGGGCAAAAACCCTATTATAGTAACTTCACCTATTGTACGTATGTATTTTAAAAAGATTACATCTGAGCAGTTCAGGGATCTGGTTGTTATATCATATAATGAGATAGCACCTGATGTTGAATTACAATCTATAGGGATGGTGACAGTATAGTGATTATTAAAAAATATATTGGAAAAACAGAAGAAGAGGCCATATCGCTTGCAAAAGCAGATCTTGGTGAAAGTGTTTCAATTATGAATACTAAAGAAATAACACCACATGGCATATTGAAACTTTTCAGGAAGCCATCATTTGAAGTAACGGCTGCTATTGATGATATCCAGAAGGAAGATAAAGCACCTGCAAAAAAAGAAGAAGTACCCGATTTTAGCAAGCTTCAACAGGCGCTTAATGAAAAACAGTTTGCGCCAGCCCCTGATTCTAAGGCAGCCCAGAAAGAAGCAGAACGGGAAAGGCTTTTAAAAAGCAGCCAGATTCTTGAAGACAGTCCGGAAGATAGTGCAGATAAAGAAGAAAACAGCAGTGATATTGAACAGAAGCTTAATACATTGCAGGATTTAATTGAAAAACAGATGACATTAAGCAGGGAAGAGGAAAAAGATGAAAAAGAAAGGGTGGTTGATAAAAACCAGGCCTATCTTGACCTGATACGTAAACAGCTTATGCAGAATGAGGTTGAAGAATCTTATGTAAACCAGATTATAGAAGAAATAGAGGGAACACTTGGGCATAATACAACACTTGACAATATACTTGCAGGTGTATACCAGAAGATTGTATTAAAAATAGGCCAGCCACACCTTATTGACCTTAAGACAAAGCATACAAAGTATATATTTTTTATAGGGCCTACAGGTGTCGGCAAAACAACTACGATTGCAAAAATTGCTTCAATGATGAAGCTTGCTAATAAATCCAGTGTTGCACTTGTTACTTCAGACACATACAGGATTGCCGCAGTTGAACAGCTTAAGATTTATGCCAATATTCTTGGCATACCGCTTAATGTTGTATATGCAGCAGAGGAGATGGAGAAACTTAAAGAGGAGCAGCGGGGGTATGACCTTGTACTGGTGGATACTGCCGGACGTTCACATAATAATGAAGAACAGAAGGAAGACCTTGTACGCCTGTTAAAAACCATTCCTGAGAATGAAAGGGAAATATTCCTTGTATTAAGTGCAACAACTAAGTACCAGGATCTTGTAAAGATAACTGGCATATATTCAGAGATATGCAAGTATAATTTAATCTTTACGAAACTTGATGAAACAGATAAGATAGGAAATATATTTAATATCCATATATTGACAGGAGCGCCTCTTTCATATATTACAGAAGGACAGAATGTTCCTAATGATATAAGTAAAATTGATGCCCAGAAAATTGCAAAACAGCTTCTTGGAGGAAATGGCTGATGGACCAGGCAGAGCAGTTAAGGAATTTAGTTAAAAAGCAAAACAGGCAGGAGCACCTTGCAAGGGTTATTACTGTTACAAGCGGTAAGGGCGGGGTAGGCAAGTCAAATATATCTTTAAACCTGGCAATACAGTTTAGCAGGCTTAGGAAGAAGGTAGTTATACTTGATGCAGATTTTGGCCTTGCCAATATAGAAGTTATGCTTGGCATAAGGCCGCATTATAACTTGTCAGATGTTATATTCAGGGGCAGGAACGTAAGTGAAATTATTACAAAAGGCCCTGGCAATATAGGGTTTGTATCAGGCGGTTCAGGAATACATGAACTGGCAAACCTTAATGGTGACCAGTTAAGGATTTTGGTAAATGTAATGTACCAGCTTGACAGCATAGCAGATATTATAATTATTGATACAGGTGCAGGGATTTCAGACAATGTTATGGAAATGATTTTATCCAGTGCTGAAATACTGCTTGTAGCAACCCCTGAACCAGCATCAATTACTGATGCTTATGTATTATTAAAAACACTTAAAACCCAGGAAGGTTATAATAAAGATTCCCTAAAGATACGCCTGCTTGGCAACAGGACACAAAGCAGTGAAGAAGGAAGGGAACTTTTTGATAAACTGGACTCTGTGGTTGGGAAGTTTTTAGGCATGGAAATGGATTATATGGGGGCTGTGCCTTATGACAGCTTTTTGCAGAAAGCAGTTATGAAACAAAGGCCAGTTTCGCTGGCTTTTCCTAATGCACCTTCTTCAAGGGCAATACAGGAGCTTGCTGCCATACTTGAAAACAGGAGTGGAAGGCGTATAAGTAATTCTACAGGAGGCGGGTTATCAGGCATATTCACAAAAATACTTAGAAACCATAAAAGATAGTTTGTCCTGGCACAGAAATGAGGTTTATATGCTGGAAGAACTTTTAAGTAACGAAAGCAAAGTAATATTTTATAAATGTCTTTTCCAGCCAGAAATTGACAGCATGGAAAAGAATAAAGTATGCTGCTGCCAGCTTTACAGGATATTGTCCGATTCAGAAATTATTGTTACAGGTACTGGCAGTGCTGATGAAGATACAGGACTTAAGAAACATGAATGTTATATTATTGATATTTATAATTTAAATAAAGTTTACAGGTGCAATGCCTATTATATTTCAGCAAACAGTGAGGATGGGAACTGTTACTATACAATAAGGATAGTTTCGCCAGCACAGAAAGTACAAAGAAGGCGTTACCAGAGATATCCATGCCATTCATTTTTTGCATATTCTGTTTTGCAGAAAGAACAGGTATATGATATTATTAATAAAGAGTGGGAAGAAGTTAAAAAAAGCCTTGCAAACCTGCATGGTTTTAAACAGGAAGTATTATCTGATATAAGCGGCGGAGGAATAAGGTTTACTTCTAAACAGTTATTTAAGAAAGGGGAGTATCTGTTTTGTATTTTAAATTTTGGCGGGTATAATAATAAAAAAGCTTTTCCTGTAATATGCGAGGTAGTATATTCAGGGGAACTTGTTAATGTAAAACATATTTTTGACATAAGGCTTAAATATATTGGAATAACAGAACAACAACGTGAACAGATTATACATTTTGGTTTCTGGCTTGAAAGACAGAAAATTTAAAAAACACAGACCGGGAGGTATATAATGAAAAATATTTTGATTGTTGATGATTCTGCACTTATGAGAAGAACTATGTCTGATATAATAAATGCAGATGAAGAATTACATAATGACAAATATGCAGTTAATGGTGAAGATGCTTTAAGGATATTAGAAGCTGGTGATAAGTTTGATGCCATAGTTTTAGATATTAACATGCCTAAGATGAATGGTATTGAGTTTCTAAGGGAACTTAACAGGAAAGGGCGTAAGGAAAGAGTTGTAATAGTAAGCACAATCGCAAGGGAAGGCGCAAAAGAAACTATACAGGCGCTTGAATTAGGTGCATTTGACTTTATAACAAAACCTGACAGCCTTTCAGAAGCAAAAGGTCCTTCATTTGGACAGAGGCTTGTTGAAATGTTATATGCTGCAATCGGCCTGCGCACTTCTGAAACTTCCAATGAAGATGTTAAAAAAAGACTGCGGACTTCTGTTACAAGGCCTGGAAGTCTTACAAATACAGGAAGCTTTGGAACTGGCACACCAGCAAAGAAACCTGCTGACAACAGCATGCGTGTAGGGCCTGGCGGTGTTTCTGACAGGACTAACCACTCCAAGGTACCAGCGGGCAGGAATGCAAAGAAACTTGTAGCACTGGCATGTTCTACAGGCGGCCCTAAAGCATTGCAGTATGTAGTACCTTTCCTCCCGGCAAACCTTGATGCACCAGTACTTATTGTACAGCATATGCCAGAAGGTTTTACATCATCCCTTAGCAAAAGGCTTGATGAACTTAGCAAAATCAATGTTAAAGAAGCAGCAGACGGCGATGTCTTAAAGAAGGGGACTGTTTATATTGCAAAAGGCGGTTCACAGATGCGCCTTACAGAGAAAAACCGCAAGGAACATATTGTAACTGTCAGGAAAGAAGCAGCAAGGAACGGGCTTAAACCATGTGCTGATATAATGTATGAGTCTTTAATGGAAACTTCATTTGATGAAATAACCTGTGTTGTAATGACAGGCATGGGTGCAGACGGCACCCAGGGGATACTCCAGCTTGAAAAGACTAATAAAGTCTATGTTATCGGGCAGGATGCAGAAAGCTGCACAGTGTATGGAATGCCAAAAGCACTTGCTGACACTGGCGCAGTAGACGAAGTAGTTACTTTAAAGGGCATTGCAGATGCTATTACAAAACACGTGGGGGTGTTATAAATGGACGTAAGCCAGTACCTGGAGATTTTTATTGATGAAACAAAGGAACATTTACAGACTCTTAGTGACCAGCTTATGATATTAGAGCAGGAACCTGAGAATATGGACACGATTAACGAGATTTTCCGTGCTGCACACTCATTAAAGGGTATGGCAGGAACAATGGGTTACAAGCGCATGCAGCGCCTGACACATGATATGGAAAATGTGTTCCAGGAAGTAAGAAGCGGCAATATGACCGTTAAATCAGAACTGGTAGATGTGCTTTTCCGTGGGCTTGATGCCCTTGAAAGCTATCTTGCCAATATACTTGAAACCGCCGATGAGGGTACAGAGGATAATGAAGAGATTATAAATACACTTAACAGCATAGCAGATGCAGCAACCGGGAAAAGCAGTGAAGAAGCAGCAAAACCAGCAGAACAGGCAGCGCCACAGGGAGGCAGTGTACCAAAGGGCGGTGCGAAATATGGAAGCATACATATTACAGATTTTGAGAAGAATACATTTGAGAAGGCTAAAGCACAGAACCAGAATATTTTCGGCCTGACAGTTTATTTACAGGAAACATGTATCCTTAAAGCAGCAAGGGCATTTCTTGTATTTAAAGCATTAGAGGAACTTGGTGAAGTTATAAAGGCTGTGCCTGATGTACAGGATATTGAGGACGAAAAGTTTGATATGGATTTCAGCCTTGTATACTTTACAAAGGAAAGCCTTGAGAAAGTTAAAGCGGCAGTTGAAAATGTTTCAGAAGTAAAAGAAGCAGTAGTAGGGCCGTTTGAAGTTATACTTGATGATGCACCAGGGGCTGTGGCAAAGCCAGAACCAGAACCTGTAAAGGAAGAGCCAAAAGAACCAGAGAAACCAAAAGCTGCTGCACAGCCTGCCGCAGCTAAAACAGCTACAAAACCAGCAGGAACCGCACAGCCTGCCGCAGCTAAGAAAACAACAGCTAAACCTGCGGTTGGCCGTACCGTCCGTGTAGATATTGAAAAGCTCGATGTGCTTATGAACCTTGTAAGTGAGCTTATTATAGCTAAAAACGGCCTTGTGTCAATAAATTCCACAGAAGAAGATACAAAGAGTGATGCTGCATTTAATGAACAGATAGAGTATCTTGAAAGTGTAACCACAAACCTGCATGAATCTGTTATGAAGGTAAGGATGGTGCCTATCGAGAATGTAGTAAACCGCTTCCCGCGTATGATAAGGGACTTAAGCAAAAAGCTTAACAAGAAAATGGAACTCCATATGACTGGTGAAGAAACAGAACTTGACCGTACAGTTATTGATGAAATTGGCGATCCGCTCCAGCACTTGTTAAGAAATTCTGCTGACCATGGGCTTGAAGACAATGAAGAACGTATTGCACTTGGCAAAGAAGAAATAGGTAATATTTACCTTGATGCATACCAGGACGGCAATAATGTTAATATAGAAGTACGTGATGATGGTGCAGGCATTAATGTTGAGAAAGTAAGGAACAAGGCTATTGAAAAAGGCACTATTACAGCAGAACAGGCAGAAAATATGTCTGATAAAGAAATTATAGACCTTTTGTTCAGGCCTAGTTTCTCTACAGCAGAAAAGATTACAGATGTATCAGGCAGGGGTGTAGGCCTTGATGTTGTTAAAACCAAAATTGAAGGGCTTGGCGGCAATATTGAATGTAAATCTGTTATGGGTGAGGGCAGCAGCTTTATAATAAGGCTTCCGCTTACACTTGCAATTATACAGGCACTTATGGTTGAACTTGGCACTGAAAAGTATGCTATACCATTAGGGAGCATTGAAACGATAGAAGATGTTCTTGTATCTGATATTAAATCAGTACAGACTAAAGAAGTAATTAATTTAAGAGGAACAGTTATTCCTCTTATACGCCTTGACCAGATACTTGATATTGAAGCAAGCAGCAACGAGGTAGAAAGCCTTACAGTTGTAATTGTCAAGAAGGGTAATAAGCTTGCAGGGCTTGTTGTTGATAACCTTATCGGGCAGCAGGAAATTGTTATTAAATCGATTGGCAGCTATATTAACTGTAGTAAAATGATAGGCGGTGCTACAATCCTTGGAGATGGCGAAATTGCTTTAATTCTTGAAGTAAATGCACTAGTATAAGGAGGTAGGAGCAATGGAAGAAATAAGTGACGTACAAAATATTGAAATAGCTAGTGAAGGCAAGCAGTATATAGTAGTACGCCTTGGGACAGAACAGTATGGCATAGATATTAAATATGTTGATAATATTGTAAGGAACCAGAGGATTACAAGGGTGCCTAAAGCACAACACTATTTTAAAGGTGTTATAAACCTGCGTGGTGAAATTATACCTGTAATGAGCCTGCGCCTTAAATTTGGCCTTAAGCCTGATGAATATACAAATGCCACACGTATTATTATAATTAAACTTGAACAGCAGTCTGCAATAGGCATAATTGTAGATGAAGTAAAGGAAGTAGTTACATTAACTGGCAGTTCTATAGATAAAGCGACCACATCAGACCCTTCAGATTTAATACAGTATCTGAGTGGTGTAGGCAAGCATGGCAATGGCCTTATTTCCTTACTTAATATTTCGGCTGTAATTGTTGGCAGGGAGAGTAAAGATGTGGTATAAACATACCATGTTTTTATAATTATTTGTGCCGCAATGGTGCGGCATGGGGGATTATTATGCAAAGACAAGATAGTGAAATTTTAGAATTAGATGTCCTGACAGAGATTGGCAATATAGGGGCTGGCAATGCAACTACTGCGTTGTCACAGCTTATTAATGCACGTATCGACATGAATGTCCCTAATGTTGCAATGCTTGAATTTAGTGAGCTTGCAGAAATTATTGGTGGTGCAGAAACTTTAGTTGCAGGTATTTTACTTTCCCTTGAAGGTGATGTTGATGGCATGATGTTATTTGTCCTTGAAAGTTCCGCAGCCCATATGCTTGTAAACCAGCTTATGGGCTGTGGGCAGCCGCCATCCCCGTCTACGGGAGGTTTTAATGAAATAGAGGAGTCTGCATTAAAAGAAATAGGCAATATTATTGCAGGTTCATATTTATCATCTATCTCTTCCCTGACAAATATGCTTATTACTTCGTCTGTACCATACCTGGCAGTAGATATGGCAGGAGCCATATTAAGCGTTCCAGCTATTGAATTTGGCAAGATGGGGGATAAAGCATTATTGATAGAGTCCAGGTTTAAGGATTTGGATGTAGATATAAGTGGTTATTTTATACTTATACCTACTATCGAGTCATATAAGAAGATGCTTCATTCCCTGGGAATGTAACAGGCTATATAAGTATAGGGGTATAGGTGATGAGAAATGGCAAATATGATTAAAGTCGGAATGGCAGATTTAAATATATGCCATTCTCCAGATGCAATAACTACACTTGGGCTTGGCTCGTGTGTAGGTGTTGCTTTATATGATAAGACTACACAGATAGCGGGATTAGTGCATGTTATGCTTCCGGACAGTACTAAAGTAAGACAAAACCAGAATAAGGCAAAGTTTGCAGATACAGGGATAGACCAGTTAATACAGATGCTTGTTAAAGCAGGTGCAAAAAGGCAGATGCTTACAGCTAAGATTGCAGGCGGGGCACAAATGTTTGCGTTCAGCTCCAACAATGATATGTTAAAAGTCGGACAGCGTAATGTAGAAGCTGTCAAAGCAAAGTTAAGTTCACTTGGTATACGTATACTGGCAGAAGATACAGGGCTTAATTTTGGACGTACAGTTGAATTTTACCCTGAAACTGGGGATTTTGTAATAAAAGCAGTAGGAAAATCAGTAAGGACTATATAATTGGCATTATGGGAGGCTTTTTTGTGAAAACAGATTTTATTCCAAAGGTGGTTACCCTGTTAGCAGGGGCAGTAGTATGCATTGTATGTATAGTAAGGGATATAGAAACAGTCTATGCTTTAAAAGTCCTTTTAGCAACATTAATAATTTTTTACATAATAGGATGCATTGCAAAAAGGATAATAGGGCAGGTTAAGGATATTAATACAGTTATGAAACATGAAGAAACAGAAACAGGCACAGAACAGGAAGATATTGACATCAGGGAAGACTTATCTTCTGGCGGGTTTGAAAATAATCCATAAAAACTGTTAGAAAGGGTGTAGCTGTTCTATGGACGAAAATAGCAGAAACCGTTTATGGGAAGAATATATACGTACCAGAAGCCCTAAGATAAGGGAACAGTTAATTATAGAGTATTCAGGGCTTGTTAAGATTGTGGCAGGAAGGCTTGGTATATATCTTGGATATACTGTTGAATATGATGATTTAGTAGGATATGGTATATTTGGGCTTATAGATGCCATTGATAAGTTTGAACTTACAAAAGGTGTTAAATTTGAAACATATGCAAGCCTCCGTATAAGGGGTTCAATTCTTGACCAGATAAGGAAAATGGACTGGATACCAAGGACACTAAGACAGAAGCAGAAGAAACTTGACCAGGCAGTACAGGAATTTGAAGCAAAAAACGGGCGTAATGCAACTAATGAAGAACTTGCAGAAATGCTTGGTATATCAGGGCAGGAATTAGAAGGCCTTATTAACCAGACACAAGTTGCAAGTCTTGTTTCACTTGACGAATATCTTGAACAGGGCAGTGAAGTAAGGGTTGAGGCAGGCAATAAGCCAAGATTTGAACAGCCGGAGAAAGTAGTTGAACGCCAGGAACTTAAACGCCTGCTTTCTGAAGCAATAAACAGCCTTAATGATAATGAGCAGAAAGTTATTGCATTTTATTATTTTGAAGAACTGACATTAAAAGAAATAAGCAATATACTCGGTGTGTCGGAATCACGTGTTTCACAGTTACACACAAAATCACTGAAAAAAATGAAAGAAAAACTTGGAAAAGAAAACATGGGAGTATTTGGAATTTGGAACATATAAGCACAGACATTATTGTTTGTGCTTATATCATATTGGAATAGAAAGAGGGCATATGAATGAAAAGAAATGCATTTTTCCAGCTTGTGCATAAAAATGACGGGATATACCTTAAGTCTTATCCTGCCACCAATGGAGGACAGCCATTAAAAAATGACGATATTTTAACATACCTTGTCAAGAAACAGTATAACGATATAGATCTTTCGCTTATTAAAGAATTTATCAGTGCAGCAGCAAAAGAAGCTAATGCTTATGTAAAAGTTATTGATGGTACAAGGCTGCCAGAAAATGAATATGCCCTTATTATGGCAAGCCCTGACAGGCATATGGCAAAACTCCGGCTTTATCCGCCCTCAAATGAAGGAAAAAGGCTTAGTAAAGCAGATGCACTGGAATTAATAAAACAAAACGGGATTAAATATGGGATTATTGAAAAAAATATAGAAATTGCCCTTAAAGGCAGGCTTTACTGTACTGATATACTTATAGCAAAAGCTAAACCTCCTGTACAGGGAAAGAATGCAAGCATTGAATATTTCTTTGATGCAGATAAGACAAGCATGCCACAGATGGCAGAAGACGGAAGCGTCAATTTCCATAAACTTGACATGATTGAACGTGTCAGGGAAGGCCAGCTTCTTGCAAGGCTTACGCCTGAAGAAAGGGGGGAAGATGGCATAGACGTATTTGGAGCCCCGTTAAATCCTGTAAAAGTTACACATCTTTCACTAAAACATGGTAAAAACATACACCTTTCAGATGATAAACTTGAGATGTATTCTGATGTTTCTGGAAATGTGACACTTGTAGAAGATACAGTATTTGTTTCAAATGTTTATGAAGTCCCTGCTGATGTAGGCCCTTCAACTGGGGATATTGATTATGATGGCAGTGTTGAGGTTAAAGGGAATGTGCTTACAGGTTATACAGTAAAAGCATCAGGTGATATAACAGTTAATGGTGCTGTGGAGGGTGCTGTACTGGTTGCAGGAGGCAAGATTGTCCTTAAAAGGGGAATACAGGGCATGGGCAAAGGCAATATGCAGGCAGAAGGTGACATTATATCAAACTTTATAGAAAGTTCTAAAGTAACAAGCGGAGGCAAAATTATTACAGATGCCATTATGCACAGTGATGTTGTTTCACAGGATAATGTGCAGGTACATGGTAAAAGGGGGCTTATTGCAGGCGGCAAGGTAAGATCTGCAACAAGGATTGAAACAAAGACCGCAGGCTCATCAATGGGTACACAGACTGACCTTGAAGTTGGTGTTGACCCTACAGTAATTGACCGTTACCATGCGATTGAAAAGGATATAGAGCTTTTAAGTGATGAGAAAGAAAAAATAATGCAGAATTTGCAGATTTTACAAAAAAGGCTTAAAACCAAAGGGAAACTTGATGACGATAAAATGAAAATACTTAAATCCAATAGTGAAAGAATAAAGGAAATAGACGCACAGATAGAAGCAGATACACAAGAATATGAAAGCCTTGAGGCAGAACTTGAGAAAAATTCTGGCGGTGGTAAAATAATAGTTGAAGATATAGCATATCCTGGTGTAAAATTAACCATATCCAATGTTGTTACTTATATACACACCGAAACACAACATAGTGCATTTGTGCGCGAAGGTGCTGATATACGTATAAGGGGAATATAAAGGAAGGGGGAATTTAATATGTCTTTAACAATCGATTACATTGCAATGCCTCCAAAGTCCCAGGAAGTATCACAGATACAGACAGGTGAGCAGACGCGTATAAGCCAGGAACAGCAGGAGGTTGCCACACAGTTCCAGAATACGGTCAGGCAGCAGTCAGAAACAACTGTGCGCCGCAGGGACGTGGATAATGATGAACTAAAAAACGAAGAAAAAAATAGCGGGCAGAAAAAGAAAAAACAGGCAAAAAAGGCTTCTAAAAAGCAGGAAGAGGAAGAAGCAAAGGAACAGGAAAGGGCAGTAACCCCGTTCCGGGGAGGGCTTTTTGATATGAAAATATAAACTGCTGCCGCCTTATGGCGGTAACAGTGTGTTTTTTACTATGTGTTAATTAAGATTGGAGAAATACAATGGCAATTTTAGAAGCAGTAATAGTTATAATAGGCCTGGCAGCAGTATTTTTAAGTTTTAAGGCAGCAGATGGCAGCAGTGCAGGAAGCACAGATGCAAATGATGGGGAAGAACTTAAAAATATTACAGAAGAAGCAAAGCAAGCCCTTGATAAGTTCAGTGAAGACTTAAAGTCAAAGGCAGATGAAACTTTAAACAATACAAGTGGCCAGCTTGGAACTATCTTAAATGAGAAAATAATGGGGCTTAGTGAGTATTCAGGCCAGATTTTAGATAAAATGGAAAATAACCATTCTGAAACCGTTTTCTTATATGATATGTTAAATGAAAAAGAAAAGGAAATTAAAGAACTGGTACATGATATTGATGTATTAAAAGCTGAAATAAGGGATGAACTTGCAAAGGAATACCAGGAACATAAAAAACGGCTTGAAGAAGCTGGAAATATTGCAATAAAGCCTGTGGCAGATAGTGTGGTGCAGCCAGTTTATAATAATGACGGGCTGCCAGATGAACTGTTATATGCAGGGATGGCAGGCACAAGTACTGTAAACAGTGCAGAAACAGTGCTGCCAGAAGAAGACATATATAAAGAGGTGGAAGATATTAAGGTGATTCCAGAACAGGATAATGATACACATGCTGCTATGTATGATGCTGAAATAGCTAAAATTGAAGAACAGGAAAGGCGTGAAAAGTCACTGCGCAGGCTTTACGGCAATATGGGCATAAGTGATATAGAGGCGGCAGCAATAGAGGCTGGCATTGAACATGTTGACCACAGTGATGAAATAATTTCCCTTCATAAGAAAGGGCATACAATACTTGAAATATCTAAAATGCTTAGTATAGGCCAGGGGGAAGTAAAGTTTGTTATAGATATGTATAAGGCAAGCTGAAACTTTGTTGTCTTTTCAATATACAAAGAGTGCTTTCAGCGCAATTACGCCCAATGGTTTTCTCTATGTATAGATTATAGTATAAAATAATGTTTTTTGTAAAAATTTACAAGGCTTCCCACTGCCGCTTCATCACCTGAAGGTAGTGGTTTTTTGCCTATGACATATGAAAGGATTTATTTATGAACAAAAAATCATTTTTAAGGGGATTTGGTACAGGGATTTTATTTACAGCGGCAGTACTTGGCATATCATTTTCCATAAGGACTTCAGAATCAGCTACAATAACGCGTGCTAAAAAACTTGGAATGGTATTTGAAAGCAATAACCAGAAAGTAGTATTAAATGAAACAGAAAAACCACCAGTAACAGAAACACCAGGTGCTAAAGGCAGCACAGAGCCTTCAGGCACCGCAGCAGTAACAAATATACCAGACAGCACAAAAGAGCCGGCGGCAGCCAGTAAAGAACCAGGCAGCACAAAAGAACCAGCAGTTAGTAAAATGCCTGGAGCTTCCAGCAAACCGGCAGCCAGTAAAGAACCAGACAGCATAAAAAGCACTAAAGCCCCGTCTTCTACAAAGAAACCTTCAAAGGAAAGCATTAGCAAACAATTTGAAGATGAAAAAAATAAGATAAAAAAGGATATTGAAGACGACAAAAAACAGCTTACAATTAATGATGGCGACTGGGCAGGCAAGGTAAGCAAAGAGCTGGAAAGCATGGGTATAATAGATGACGCACAGGCATTTGACAAATACCTTATAGATAATGGTTACAGCAGTGTTATACATTCAGGCACATATGATGTATCACCAGATGATACATACCATGAACTGGCAGAGAAAATAACATCACGTTTTAAATAATTATACTATGGAGGGGAAAATGGAGTTCAGGCCATGTATTGATATACATAATGGTTCAGTTAAACAAATAGTTGGTTCAAGCCTTAAAGATACTGGCAGCACTGCAACAGATAATTTTATATCAGGAATGGATGCAGGTTATTATGCAAACATGTATAAAAATGACGGTTTTAAGGGAGGCCATGTAATAATACTTAACCCAGAGGAAAGCCCATATTATAAAGCAGATCTGGCACAGGCAGAAAAAGCACTTAAGGCATTCAGTGGCGGTATGCAGGCAGGCGGCGGGATAAATGCTTATAATGCATTAAAATTCCTTAATATGGGTGCATCACATGTAATAGTTACATCTTATGTATTCAGGAATGGCATTATAGATTATAAAAGGCTTAAAGAACTTTCTGCCATTACAGGTAAAGAAAGACTTGTGCTTGACCTTAGCTGCCGCTATACAGGTGATGGATACTATATAGTAACAGACAGGTGGCAGAAGGTTACAAAGGAAAAACTGGATTTGAAGTTTATGGAAAAGCTTGGTGCATATTGTGATGAATTTCTTGTACATGCTGTTGATGTAGAAGGCATGGCATCGGGCATAGAAAAAGATGTTATAAAAATACTTGCTGGCTGTAATAAAGAAGTAACATATGCAGGTGGCATACATTCAATAGAAGATATTGCATATATAGAAGAGCATGGCAGGGGAAATGTTAATTTCACAATCGGAAGCGCACTTGATTTATTTGGCGGCAATATTCCTTATGCCAGCCTGAAGAAATATTCTGCAATATCTGTATAAAAAGTCTATTATTACAAAAAGGCCAGTAAAAATACTGGTCTTTTTAAATATATATAAATTATCTATTGGTAAACGGTGGATAGCATGTACCTATACAAAATCCGAACCATCCTGTATCATAG
>CAJUJY010000018.1 GCA_910586555.1 uncultured Lachnospiraceae bacterium | reverse complement strand
GCCAGTGCTTGGGTCTGGTAGTTTCACAGACCCTATGCACTGCTGTGTGCGTTATCGTAGTGGAAACGTGCCTGCTACAGAAAATATATAAAACTGCTGCATGTACACAACCTTTAGTATATACAAAAATACAAAAAAACAACACAGGATAACTATAAATTATCTCCTGTTTATATATAATTAAAAGTTTATGAAACGGACGTGTAGATACCTTAAGAACCAGCTTTATAAAAAAGTATTTTTATATTTAAATTATAAAAATTTGTAAAATATGGTGTAATATGCCATATTTATTACATAATTTTAGTGTATATTAATTTTCTACAAATATTAGTATGCCATATTTTTAATAATAAACCATAGCTTTTTATAAAGAAAGCTGTCTGGTTTTATATGATAGGAGGGAATGTTATGAAAACAGGAAAGAAATTAAAGCTGGCAGCAGTTGCCGTTTGTTCAGTAGCAGCATGGGCAGGCGCAGGGACAAATAATGCTTCTGCTTCTGTTAATGCCTCTGATATACAGGTAAGTGGCACTAGCCAGAAAATGTATGTGAATACCAGTGAAGATAAGGAACTGTTTTTTGGTACAGCAACAAGAAGCAAAAGAGCAGGTAAAGTAGTGTTTAAAGTATCTGCATGGAATCTTTATGAGTTAGGGGACAGTACAAGGGCTGAAATTGATTTATCTAAATTAAGCAATGTTAAAGATAATTTTATAGCAGTTAAAACAGATGATATGGAAGTGCCAGTTATTGTAAGGATACCAGCAACGGATAAGGTTTCTGTTGTAACTTATAATGGGGCTACACAGGAATTAGATATTAAAACCGGAGCCAATAAACAGAATTTAAAGGCTGCTAGTGCATATGAGTGGAGGACTGTATATAGTAACTGGCAGGTGCCAGAAGCTTCCAAACAGCTTACAGATGGCAAAGCACAAGGTATGTTTGGGGAATTCCAGTACCAGGGTGCAACATTATATTTAAGGACTCCAGGTGGGGAATTGTCAGGGGTTACTGAAACTACAGATATTGATTTAAGAAACTCTTATGATGCAAACAATACTGATAAGGCAGTAAAAGTGTATGATGCACCAAAGCTTCCAGGAAAGGAAACTAAACTTAATATTGCAAAACAGGCTAACGGGCCGTCAGTTTCTGTACAGTATAATGCAGGTACATTAACACTTCCAAAGTTATCTGAATACCGTATTGTAACAATTTCAGACGGGGATATGGTAATTCCTGGAAGCGTTACTAAAAACACTTCTGTAAAAAAAGGTGTCACAGTAGATGAATTACTGCCAGGTACTTCTGAAGAAGGTATTTTAGAAGTACGTACTGAGCCAAATACTTCAAAGAAGAAATGTGCTTCAAAATGGACACGTATTCCATTAGAAAAACCTGATACACTGGATACTGCTGGTAATGATGAAATTGCAGCAAAACCAGCAGCACCATCAGACGGCCTGTATAAATGGGGCGGCGGCGGTATTAAAAATGTAACTATTACAAATAGTGATAGCTCTTCTGGCACAAAAACTGTACTTGTAAATGCAGAATATAAGAGTGGGAGCAAAGGATATGATGTTGTATTGTCAAATACAAGTGATAACAGCTACCGCATTGTGGTTATGGATAAAGAAGAAAAACCAGGGAATAATGCAAGTGCAAAGGCATTAAAGGCAAAAGCATCATTAACATTAAGCGGCCTTAAAGATGGCCAGGTAATTTATATCCGCCAGGAAGGAAACAGCAGGACAAAAACATGGGCTGGTGAATATACAAAATTTGGCACAGTTGATTTTCCAAAACAGGAACCAGCAAGTTAAAAGAAAACGCAATAAAATAACAATAAGGTTATAAGCAAGCAGCCAGGCAGATTGCGGATATCCGCTTGGTTTCTGCCTGGTTATGGAAGAAAGGAACAGAAATGGATAATATTTTGGTAACAGGAGGTGCCGGCTTTATCGGAAGCCATACAGTTGTGGAGCTTCTTAATGCCGGATATGGTGTAGTTGTAATTGATAACCTGGTTAATTCAAGCATGGAGTCTTTAGAAAGGGTTAAAAAAATAACAGGTAAAAGTGTAAAATTTTACCAGGCTGATTTGTTAAATATGGAAGCTTTACAGAATATATTTGAAGAAGAAAATATTTCTTCAGTTATACATTTTGCAGGGCTAAAGGCAGTAGGTGAATCATGTAAAATACCACTGGCATATTTTAATAATAATATTACAGGTACTATAAACCTCCTTATGGCAATGGAAAAATATAATGTAAAATCACTTGTATTCAGTTCATCAGCAACTGTTTATGGCAAGCCGGAAAGTGTGCCAATTAGTGAAGATTTCCCATTGTCAGTATCTAACCCGTATGGCAGGACAAAACTTATTATTGAAGATATGTTAAGGGATATATACAAAGCAGATACTAGCTGGAACATTGCACTTTTAAGGTATTTTAATCCTATAGGTGCACATGAAAGTGGTGAGATTGGGGAAAATCCAAACGGTATACCTAATAACCTGCTGCCATATGTTTCTAAGGTTGCCATAGGGGAACTTGAAGCTGTAAATGTATTTGGCAATGATTATGATACACCTGACGGGACAGGGGTACGTGATTATATACATGTTGTGGATCTGGCAGAAGGGCATATAAAAGCGCTTGAAAAACTAACTTCTAATCCAGGGCTTGTAACTTATAACCTTGGCACAGGCACAGGCTATAGTGTGCTTGAAATAATCCATAATTTTGAGAAAGCATGTGGTAAAAAGATTCCATATAAAATTACAGAAAGACGCCCAGGTGATATAGATATGTGTTATGCTAATCCTGAAAAAGCAAAGAAAGAACTTGGATGGGAAGCTAAAAGGGATATAGATAAAATGTGTGAAGATGCATGGAGATGGCAGAGTAAATATCCAAAAGGTTTCTAAAAATGAGATATTATATTGCAGACTGCCACTTTGGGCATGACAGGGCCAGGATTTTAGATAACCGGGACTTTAACAGCGTGGAACAGATGGACAGTGAAATGGTTTCCATATGGAATAAAATTGTGCGCAAGAAAAAAGATGAAGTAGTAATACTTGGTGATTTATCTGTTTTAAAAGGGGAAGAAGTTAATAATATCCTTAAACAGTTAAATGGCAGGAAATACCTTGTTGCAGGCAACCATGATATGAGGTTTTTGCATGATAAGAAGTTTGATGTTTCACTTTTTGAATGGATAAAGCCATATGCGGAATTAAGGGATAATAACAGGACAGTGGTTTTAAGCCATTATCCTGTTATATGCTATAACGGCCAGTATAAAGGTGATAAAACATATATGCTTTATGGCCATGTACACAATACAGCCGATTACCAGAATGTAAAACGTTTTGTGGCAGAAACAAGGAAAAGTACATCTGGCGGCATTAATATTCCATGTAATATGATTAACTGTTTTACTGTATTTTCAGGATACCGCCCGCTTACACTTGATGAGTGGATAGAAATACAGGAAAAGTTATAAATTATTTATATTTTGTTTGACAAAACAGGTTCTTTTAGTTAGAATACACATAGACAGTTTAAATACATTGAAGGGAAGAAGTAGCAGCAGGGTAAAGTTTAGAGAGAGCAGCCGGGTGGTGGAAGGCGCAGCATGGCCTGTATGTGAATACATCCCGGAGTAGCGGGCTGAAGGGCATTTGTTCCACAGGAATAATGTTTTGTAAGCTTAGACGTTTATGCATACGTTACAATGCAGGGATATGATAGTATCTTATAGAGGCAGCAGGCGTGAGCCTGTTGTAAAAAAAGGTGGTAACACGGTAATTCCGTCCTTTTATCTGTATTATTTGCAGATAAAAGGACTTTTTTATTTTAATGGAATTATTTGTTCTTCTATAGGGACTATACGATATAAAGGAAACAGAATGGAGGATTATTATGAAACTGTATGACGAACTTACAACACGTGGGCTTATAGCCCAGGTGACAGATGAAGAGGAAATTAAAGAATTAATTAACAATGGAAAGGCAACATTTTATATAGGGTTTGACCCTACTGCCGACAGCCTGCATGTGGGGCATTTTATGGCACTGTGCCTTATGAAAAGGTTACAGGAAGCTGGCAATAAACCTATAGCACTTATTGGCGGCGGGACAGCCATGATTGGTGACCCTTCTGGCAGGACTGATATGCGCCAGATGATGACGCCAGAAACAATTAATTACAATATTGAATGTTTTAAAAAGCAGATGGAGAAATTTATTGATTTTTCAGACAATAAGGCACTGCTTGTAAATAATTCTGACTGGCTTATGGATCTTAACTATATGGAAGTGCTGCGTGAAATAGGGCCGCATTTTTCAGTAAACCGTATGCTTGCGGCAGAATGTTATAAACAGCGTATGGAGAAGGGTCTTACATTCCTTGAATTTAACTATATGATAATGCAGAGTTTCGACTTCTTTACATTATACCAGAAATACGGCTGCAATATGCAGTTTGGCGGTGATGACCAGTGGAGCAATATGCTTGGCGGTACAGAACTTATACGCCGCAAGCTTGGTAAAAATGCTTATGCAATGACAATTAACCTGCTGCTTAATTCCGAAGGCAATAAGATGGGTAAAACACAGTCAGGCGCTGTATGGCTTGACCCTGCTAAAACAAGCCCGTTTGATTTTTACCAGTACTGGAGGAACGTAAGTGATGCAGATGTTTTAAAGTGCCTGCGTATGCTTACATTCCTTCCATTAGAACAGATTGATGAAATGGATAAGTGGGAGGGAAGCAAACTTAATGAGGCTAAAGAAATACTTGCATTTGAACTGGTAAAACTTGTGCATGGAGAAGAAGAGGCATTAAGGGCAAAAGACGGTGCAAGGGCACTTTTCTCAAGCGGCAATGCAGATAATATGCCAGTAGCAGAGCTTACAGACAATGATTTTGAAGAAGGGCAGATTGGAATATTAAAACTTCTTGTAAAAGCAGGGTTAGCACTATCAAATGCAGAAGCCCGCCGCAATGTGGAACAGGGGGGTGTTACAATAGACGGCATAAAAGCAGATGATGTTAAAGCAGTAGTTAAAAAAGAGGAAATAGGGGCAGAAGGCATAGTATTAAAGCGCGGTAAAAAGAAATTTGTAAAAGTAATTTACAAAAAACAGACTGGCAATTCCAGCTTATAAAATATAATACCCACAGGATTAACAATAAGTATTAATCTTGTAAAACATTAAAAGTACAATAACTGGCAAAAACTGCTTGTTTTGTACTTTTAGTGTTTTAATCCATAGTAAGGCTTTTAAGCAGGTAAGCATAAATAGCTTCGTTTCTTTCCTTAAACCGTTTGCACGCCTGTATTGCTTCGTCTTCTGTAGGAAGGTTCAGGGCCAGTTCAAGTATAACGCTTCCGCGTTCAACAATAGAAACTTTGGCAAGGTATTCGCCAGGCTTTATCTGTGTAAAATCAGTATGTATAGTAGTATTTTGTACAATATTTACTTTGTTTTCACTAAGGTAATTGTCTATCTGGGATTTAGTGTCATCAGGAAGCTGGTTTCCAAAGAACCCCAGGGTTTCCTGGCCTGACGGTGTTATAACATAGTAAGAGGCAGAATGTGTCTGTTCTGCTTCAATCATATGGTCTTCTGTAAGGTTAGCCAGTGTCTGTTGTATGGAAAAATAATCTGTATAACCATTAACAAGTATAAAATCAGAAATAATAGCATTTGGCATAGGCTGCCTTGTCCTGCTTAAAAAATATAAAATTATCAGTTTGTACAGTTTTAATGATTCTGATGTCATAAAATCCCTCTTTCTGGTAATGCTATTTTAACAACATGCCCTGGTATACACCTGACTTTTTAAGTTCATGCGAAATAGCATTTAAAACATGTCTTTTATTTAAACTCCATTCTGGGGCAATAAGCAAGTTTCCAGGCCCGTCACCTGTTAAACGGTGTATGCTTATTCCAGGTGAAAGTTCACTTATGCACCTTAGCACAAGCCTTATATATTCTTCTTCGGAGTAAATATGTATTTTATCTTGCATATGGACAAGCCCTGTATTTTTAAGTATATGAAGAAGCTGTAATTTTATGCCTTGTATATCCATTTTATTCAGGTAATGTATAGTTTCTATAATATCATCTTCACTTTCACCAGGAAGCCCCAGTATAATATGTACAACAATATAAATATTACGTTTCCTAAGTTCCTTTACAGTATTATTAAATACATCAAGCGTATAGCCGCGTCTTATAAGACGTGCAGTTTCTTCATGTATAGTCTGCAATCCCAGTTCAATCCATACAGGTTTAATTTCATTGCATTTTCCAATAAGGGCAAATATTTCTTCACTGAAACAGTCTGGACGTGTACCAATGGACATTATGGCAATGTCTTTGTGTGCAAGTGTTTCAAAATAAAGTCTTTCTAAGTAACTAACTGGTGCATAAGTATTAGAATATGACTGGAAATATGCAATATATTTATCCCCTGTTTTTTTGCCATGTTTTTTAATAATATTAATGCCTTGTTCTATCTGCCTTGATACAGAATCTTGTCTTGGCGCTGCAAACTCTCCTGATCCGCCATTGCTGCAAAAGATGCAGCCTCCAGTGCCTATAGTGCCATCCCTGTTAGGGCATGTCATGCCGCCATCAAGGGCTATTTTATATAGTTTGCAGCCAAAGGCCTGTTTAAGATAATAGTCAAGGGAATAGTAAGGCTTATCTCCCCATAGTTTCATTAGTTTATATGTGCCTTTACCGCATTTGATACAACATCTGCAACACGTGGGTCAAAGGCCTGTGGCATAATATTGTCTTCATTTAAATCATTGTCATCTACAAGGCCTGCTATTGCAATAGCAGCAGCAAGTTTCATTTCTTCTGTAATCTGGGAAGCACGTCCTTCCAGTGCACCTTTAAATATTCCAGGAAATGCCACAACATTATTTACCTGGTTAGGAAAATCAGAACGTCCTGTGCCAACTATTTTAACCCCGGCTTTTTTAGCAATATCAGGCATAATCTCAGGAACAGGGTTTGCCATTGCAAAAATAATTGCGTCTTTATTCATTGATGCCGCCATTTCCTCCGAAACAATTCCAGGCGCAGAAACGCCGATAAAAATATCTGCACCTTTTAAGGCATCAGCAAGGCTTCCTGTTTTGCCAGAAATGTTTGTAACCTTTGCCATTTCCTCTTGCATCCAGTTAAGCCCAGGTGCAGAGGCAGATATAATACCAGATTTATCGCACATTACAATATCTTTAAAACCATATCTTAAAAGAAGCTTAGTTATGGCAATGCCCGCAGAACCTGCGCCATTTACAACAATATTGCAGTTTTCCTTTGTCCTTTTAGTAACCTTCATGGCATTAATAATGCCCGCAAGTACAACAATAGCCGTGCCGTGCTGGTCATCATGGAATACAGGTATATCCAGTGCTTTTTTAAGACGTTCCTCTATTTCAAAGCATCTTGGTGCAGAAATATCTTCAAGGTTAATTCCTCCAAATGCAGGCGCAATATTTATAACTGTCTTAATAATTTCTTCCGTATCCTGTGTAGCAAGGCATACCGGGAAAGCATTTATGCCCCCAAATTCCTTGAATAAAACGGCCTTGCCTTCCATAACAGGCATTGCAGCTTCCGGCCCTATATTGCCAAGCCCAAGAACTGCACTTCCATCAGAAACAACAGCAACCGTATTTGATTTAATTGTATAATTATATGCTTCCTCTTTGTCCTTTGCAATAATTTTACAAGGTTCAGCAACCCCTGGTGTATAGGCAATAGCCAGGTCTTCCCTTGAATTTACATGGCACTTAGGGACTGTGCTTATCTTTCCTCTCCATTTTTTGTGGAGGGCTATAGCCCTATTGCTATTATCCATATCAAAAACCTCCATTTATATTATAATTTATGTAAAAATAATCTATAACACAATAAAATTATAGACACCTGTAATATATATGATATCACACAATTATTTTTAAAACAAGAATATAAGATATGTGTTCCATGTCTGTTCCATAAATTTTTAATTGTGTATAAACTATAGATAATTTATAGTTATCTGTGGTTTGTTTTAAATGGGAGGCTAAAATATTATGCCCTGGCAGTTCCAAAGTGTTCCATGGACAGCCCGCTTGCGCTTGGACTTACACGCAGCGGTGCATAAAGCCCTTATGCTTCAAAGAAAAAACTTCTTTGAAGCATTTAAGACAGGGCTTAAACACCGGCGGTTGCGTACATCTGTCCATTGGAAGCACATTTGGAACTTGCCAGGTAATATACACTTTGGCATTTTATAAAAATATTTTTTACATACCCTTAGACTTAATGGTATTACTCCACGGTTACACACGTAATAACGCATAAAAATCTAAATGCTTCTATGAAACAAATGTTTCACAGAAATAAATGTTTCGCAGAAACATTGGATACCAGGTTTAAGACAGTGAAAAGTAATTTTTACATGGTACATAAAAATTTTTAGCACAGTTTAAGCTTTATGAAAAAATACAGATTACAGATAACAGCCAGCGTATATTGTGTCCTTTATTGCCTGCCAGTTTTAAACATACAGCAGGTTTCTTATCACAGATAAAATATTTCCCCTGGAACGTAAGAACATGCATGCAGTTTTATATATTTTCTGTAAAAGGCACTATAGCGCCACCAGTGCTTAGACCTGGTTTTTTACAGGTCTTATGCACTGCTAACACTATATATAGTGTTGTGCGCATATCATAGTGGGAACGTGCCTGCTACAGAAAATATATAAAACTGCTGCATGTACAAAATATATAATATATGCAAAAACATATAAAAACCCAACGCAGGATAACTATAAATTATCTGGCATTTATATTATAAAATAATACAGCGCAAAACTTATAACACATCCAGGTGGCAGATTACTGCCCAATGCATTATAAATATACATTATTATGAATAAATATTTATAACATTGGGATAAATCACAAGTTTTCTGCATATTTTTACAAAAAAATAAAATTTCTATTGCATAAATATAAATTTAGCTGTATAATAGGCATTGCGTAAAATGGTTTAAGACCTAAATAAATCTATTGCAGGCATTATCTGCAGTTATGAAAGGCATGGTGTATTTAATGGTTAAGGCAGGGATTATTGGTTCTACAGGCTATGCAGGACAGGAACTTGTTCGTATACTTTTACAGCACCCGGAAGTGGAGATTGTATGGTATGGTTCAAGGTCATATATAGATAAAAAGTATAGTGAAGTATTTGGAAATATGTTCCAGATTGCAGATAATGCCTGTATGGGTGAAGATATTAAGGAGCTTGCAGAATGTGCAGATGTTATTTTTACTGCAACACCACAAGGTTTTTGCAGTGCACATTTATGTGAAAGTTTTTTAGGACAGGCAAAGGTAATTGACCTTAGTGCAGATTTCAGGATTAAAGATGTAAAAAAGTATGAGGAATGGTATGGTATAAAGCACCAGAGCCCAAAACTTATAGAAGAAGCTGTTTACGGGCTTTGTGAGGTGAACAGGGAAGATATAAAGGGTGCAAGGCTTATAGCAAACCCTGGCTGTTTTCCTACATGTACAGTGCTTTCAATATACCCTCTGGCTAAAGAAGGGCTTATTGACATGGATACTATTATTGTTGATGCAAAGTCTGGCGTGTCCGGGGCCGGGCGTGGTGCAAAAACAGCGAACCTGTACTGTGAAGTAAATGAGAGCATAAAACCATATGGCGTTTGCACACACCGGCATACACCAGAGATTGAAGACCAGCTTTCTTATGCATCTGGAAAAGATGTTGTTATTAATTTTACACCGCATCTTGTACCTATGAACAGGGGCATACTTGCAACATCATATGCAAAGCTTAAAAAGGAACTTTCATACCAGGAAGTTAAAGAAGTTTATGATAAATATTATAAAGATGAATATTTTGTACGTGTACTTGGTGAAAATGTCTTTCCAGAAACAAGATGGGTAGAGGGAAGCAATTTTACTGATATAAACTTTAAAATAGACAAACGTACAGGGCGTATTATTATAATGGGGGCTATTGATAATGTTGTTAAGGGGGCAGCAGGACAGGCAGTACAGAATATGAATATAATGTTTGGCTTTGAAGAAAATACAGGGCTTAAAACAGTTCCGCTGTTTCCTTAAAACAACAAAAAACCTGCCAGAAAAGTAAAAAGAACAGGAAAATAAAAACAGGAATGAGGTCTTGTTATGAGTGATGAAGAAAAGAAAGAATATTTTGATATAATTACAGAAAAGGCGGAAACCCTTATAGAGGCTCTTCCATATATACGTGATTTTAATAATAAAAAAGTTGTTGTTAAATATGGCGGCAGCGCAATGCTTGATAAAAACCTTGAAGAAAGTGTAATTAAAGATGTTGCATTATTAAAACTTGTTGGAATGAAACCTGTTATTGTGCATGGCGGTGGCAAGGAGATAAGCAGGTGGCTTGATAAGACAGGAAAGGAAACAGAATTTGAAAACGGGCTGCGTGTAACTGACAAGGATACAATGGAAATTGCAGAAATGGTTCTTAACCGTGTTAATAAAAACCTTGTACAGATGGTAGAAAAGCTTGGTGTAAAAGCGGTTGGCATATGTGGTAAAGATGGCGGCATGTTAAAAGCTGTTAAAAAAATGCCAGGTGGCAAAGATATTGGTTATGTAGGTGATATACAGGAAGTCAACACAGAAATAGTTGATACACTTATTGAAAATGATTTTATACCTGTAATTGCGCCTGTAGGTATGGATGCTAATGGTGATACTTATAATATTAATGCAGATGATGCTGCATGTGCAGTAGCTGCTGCAATACGTGCTGAAAAGCTTGCATTCCTTACAGATGTGGAAGGGGTATGCATGAACCCTGCTGATAAAAAATCACTTATATCTGTACTTGATTTAAATGAAGCCAATAAACTTATAGAAGGCGGCATTATAAGCGGCGGCATGCTTCCTAAAGTTATTAACTGCATAAATGCTGTTAATTCAGGTGTAAACAGGGTGCATATACTTGATGGAAGGCATGAACACTGCCTGCTGCTTGAGTTTTTTACTAAAAGGGGTATTGGCACTGCCATAATTGGTGATGACAGCGGGCGTTATTTTAATGAGGATATATAGAAAACCAATGCATGTTTGCAATGCTGGCTGTGGCTGTCTGCTTAGGTTTGCTGCTATGGCAGGAATGGAGGATTATTATGGATATAGATGAAATTTCAAAGCATTTTATACATGTATATAACCGGAGTAAATTATTTGTAAAGGGTGAAGGCGTTTACCTTTATGATGATATGGGCAGTAAATACCTTGATATGGGGGCAGGCATTGCAGTTTCTGCACTTGGGTATAGTAATGAAGAGTATAAACAAGGGCTTAAAGACCAGATTGATAAACTGGTACATACATCAAACCTTTATTTTAATGAGCCTTCAATTAAGGCAGCAGGTTATGTTACAGAGGCCACAGGGCTTGACAGGGTATTTTTTACCAACAGTGGGACAGAAGCAATAGAAGGTGCTATAAAGCTTGCAAGGAAGTATGCATATTTAAAAAATAAAGACAGCAAGGGTGGAATAATTGCAATGGAACACTCTTTCCACGGAAGAAGCATGGGGGCACTTTCTGTTACAGGCACTAAACATTACAGAGAGCCTTTTGAGCCGTTAATTGGCGGTGTGTCTTTTGCAAAGTTTAATAACCTGGAAAGTGTAAAAGCACTTGTTACAGAAGATACATGTGCCATAATAATGGAAACTTTGCAGGGAGAGGGCGGCATTTACCCTGCAACACAGGAATTTATAACAGGTGTAAGGAAGCTTTGTGATGAAAAAGGGATTTTATTAATATTAGATGAAATACAGTGTGGGATGGGACGTACAGGTAAAATGTTTACATACCAGCATTATGGCGTAAAGCCTGATATATTAACAATGGCAAAGGCACTTGGATGTGGTGTGCCTGTAGGCGCATTTGCTGCAAGTGAAGAAGTGGCTAAGGCAATGTGCCCTGGGGACCACGGCACGACTTACGGCGGCAACCCGCTTGCAACAGCCGCTGTCTGCAAAGTTTTTGAAATATATAAGGATAAAGATATAATAAAACATGTTAATGAAATTGCGCCTTATCTTAAGAAAAAGCTTGAAACACTTAAAGAACAGAATAATGCTATTATAAAAGATATACGCGGAATGGGTCTTATGCTTGGCATGGAACTTAATATACCTGCAAACCAGGTTGTTACAGAGGCCTTAAAAAATAATTTAATATTAATATCTGCTGGAAGTAATATAATAAGGTTTGTACCTCCTTTAATAATAGAAAAAGAACATATTGATGAAATGTATGCAATACTTAAAAGGATTTTACATGAACCTTATGGAAAAAGAGGGGCAGAAAAGTTTAAAAAACAAAATTAATACATGTGTATTTTAAGAGATAACTGAATAATTAAAACTGTTTTGGAAATATTCTGTAATATAAATTACAAAAGAGCCAGTAAGTAACTGGCTTTTTTGGATATAAAAATTTTTAAAAGATGGTATTTAACAGGCAGGCGTTTTTCACAAACAGATATATCCGCTTATGAATTTATGCGTTTTGCTATTTATGCCAGAAAAAGTGTGGTATATGGATTATATACAGAAAAGAGGTTTTAGTTATGTGGGGAATGGTTATTTCAGTAATATCAGGTATTTTAATGAGTGTACAGGGTGTTTTTAACTCAGAAGTTACGAAACAGACAGGAATATGGATTGCCGCAGCGTTTGTACAGATTACAGCATTTGTGGTATGCATTGTGGCATGGTTTGTAACAGGCAGGGAAAGCAGCTTTTTAGCAGTGGTTTCAACAAGGCCTGTTTATCTTCTGTCAGGTGGAATAATAGGTGCATTTATAACATATACAGTAATTATTGGAATGAATACGCTTGGCCCTGCACAATCGGTTCTTTTTATAATAACTGCACAGATAATTTCCGCATACCTTATTGAACTTTTTGGAATGTTTGGTGTAGAAAAAAGCCCTTTCCAGTGGACTAAACTTATAGGTGCCCTTATAATGGTTATAGGTATCCTTGTTTTTAAATGGAAAGATTTAAAGATATGATATGCAGGAAATTTAATTAAAATGTAATAAATTTTTTAAATGTACCTATTGTAATAATTATTTTAATTGGTTATTATGTTAAATAGTAATGGTTTACAACTAAAAGAACGGGCTTTATTACCTTCCATAAAATATTGTGGAGGGTTATGTATGGAAAAGAAAAAATTTATAATAATTGCAATTTGTACTGTATTTATAATATTTTCAGGAATTATTTATTTAAAACCAGGCATGGGTGGTACAAGTGCCAGTTTTATTAACGGGCCTGTAAATGTTACAGATGCAGCAGAAGGCATAGTACAGGACAGCCAGGAAGATAATGGCGGCAATAGTAAAGAAGCAGAATATGGAAACAGCGTTTTAACAGCAGCAGATGAAATAACTGTGTATATATGTGGTGCAGTAAAGCACCCTGGTGTATACAGCCTTTTAAACGGGCAGAGGGTCTGTGATGCTGTAAACGCAGCGGGCGGTTTCAAAAAATCTGCGGCATGTTCTGCCATAAACCTTGCAAAAGCGCTGTCTGACGGGGAACAGGTAACTGTCCTCACTAAGAAACAGGCGTCTTCTTATAGAAAAGACAAAGGTAATGGCAGCCAGGATAAAGATATTAGCAGGCCAGATGGAAAACAGGGCCTTGTTAATATAAATACTGCATCAAGGGAGGAACTTATGGCCCTTCCAGGCATTGGGGAGAGCAAGGCAGATGCAGTTATAGAGTACCGTTTATCAAATAGTTTTAAAAGCATTGAAGACATAAAGAATGTCACTGGAATTAAGGACGGCGTTTTTAACCAGATAAAAGACCAGATTACTGTATAAATGGAAGGATGGAAAATAATGGCCAGGAGAGTTTTAGTAGTTGATGACGAGAAATTAATTGTTAAAGGAATCCGTTTCAGCCTGGAGCAGGATGGAATGGAGGTTGACTGTGCATATGACGGGCAGGAGGCACTTGATTATATCAGCAAAAATAAATATGATGTTATACTGCTTGATGTCATGCTGCCAGTACTTAACGGTTTTGAGGTCTGCCAGCAGATACGTGAATTTTCCAATGTGCCTGTAATAATGCTTACTGCCAAAGGTGATGACATGGATAAGATTTTAGGGCTTGAATATGGGGCAGATGACTATATTACAAAGCCTTTTAATATACTTGAAGTGAAAGCACGCATTAAAGCAATTATAAGAAGAAGTTCTGCCACAGAAGTGAAAGAACCACCAAAGATTTATTCATATAACGGGCTGCGCATTGATATAGAAAGCAGGAGGGGCTATATTAATGACAGGGAAGTAAACCTTACAGCAAAGGAATTTGACCTGTTAGAACTGCTTATGTTACATCCAAATAAAGTTTATGGCAGGGAAGAGCTTTTAAATACTGTATGGGGATATGACTATCCAGGTGATGTAAGGACTGTGGATGTACATATCCGCCGTTTAAGGGAAAAGATAGAAGAAACACCAAGCAGTCCTGTGTTTATCCATACCAAATGGGGTGTTGGTTATTATTTCCAGAAATAACCTTGTACCTGGCATAATCTGTATGGAGGAAATACTTTGAAAAACGTATGGAGCAGTCTGCTATATAACATTAGAAGTATGCGTGTGCAGGTATTCGGGATATTGCTCTTTACAGGCCTGGTACCTATAATATTTCTATTTGCCATAATAACAAATACATATGATACACAGATGGTTTCACAGAGGACTGATGAATTACAGTCATGTGGCACGGTTATCTCTAACCTTGTTGTTTCATCAGGTTATCTTTCAGGGAATGATTCTGGCAGTGTAGACAGTGAAACAGATGAAATAGCTAGTATATACCAGGGCCGTATAATTATAGCCAATAAGGATTTAAAGATAGTAAAGGACACTTATGGAATTGAAGAAGGTAAGACACTTATTTCTACAGAAGTAGTTAAATGTTTCAGCGGAAACAGTGAAAGTAAATATGTTAATGATCTTGGTGGTTATATGCAGCTTACAATGCCTATAACCGATCCTTCCCTTAATGAAACCTGTGGTGTAATTGTAATAAGCTATTCCATAAGAAACCTGGAAAATATTTCACGTGAAGTATCACACAGGACGTTTTTTTTGCTTCTTGGCATTGCGCTTATTATAATTATACTTTCATTTGTGTGTTCACTTATGCTTACCACCCCTTTAAAAAAGATAACAAGTTTAATTCATGGATTGTCAAAGGGTGATATGGAGATAAAACTTGATATGCATGGATATTCTGAACTTGTAAAGATTTCTGAAGCTTTTAACCAGATGACAGAGGTAATCAGGAAACAGGAGATTTCAAGGCAGGAGTTTGTTTCTAATGTTTCACATGAACTTAAAACACCTCTTGCTTCAATGAAGGTACTGTCTGATTCACTCCTTTCACAGGAAGGCATGCCAGAGGAAATATACAGGGAATTTTTAGGTGACATAACTACAGAAATTGAAAGAATGACACATATAATCAATGACCTTTTGTCAATGGTTAAAATGGATAAAAACAGTGCTTCTATGCAGGTTTCCAATATAAGTGTTAATGATCTTTTAGAACAGCTTCTTAAACGCCTGCGGCCAATAGCAGCAAAGCGCAATATAGAGCTTATATTTGAAAGCTACCGGCCTGTAATGGCAGATGTTGATGAGGTTAAAATATCAATAGCATTAAATAACATTATTGAAAATGCCATTAAATATAATTATGATGACGGATGGGTAAGGGTTACTTTAAATGCAGACCACAAGTTTTTCTTTGTAACAATACAGGATTCAGGGGTAGGCATACCAGAAGAACTACAGGATAATGTATTTGAAAGATTTTACAGGGTTGACAAGGCAAGGTCAAGGGAAACAGGCGGCACAGGGTTAGGGCTTTCAATTACAAGAAATGCTGTGCTTTTGCACAGGGGTTCAATAAAGCTTTACAGCAAAGAAAAAGAGGGCACTACATTTACAGTCAGGATACCACTGAATTATATACCATAAAAATATCCATGCTATAATCTTTTTTAGTGCAAATAATAAAATGGATAAGCCTATTTTCCCAAAGTTAAAATACAATAATTGTCTGGCAGCATTTTTATTGTTTTAGAATTATTTTAAAATTTATATCCGTTTGCTGTAATTTTATAAATGATATAGGGAATAACCTGGATTTTGCACAATAGGAGGCTGTTTATGAGGAAATTCCTGTTTTGTATAATATTATTGTCTGCTGTTTCTTTAACTGCTTCATGCCAGAAAAAAGGTGATGAAGCTTATGAAGGGTATTATATATTTGGCACTGATACCAATGAAACAAAGGTTTTATTTGAAAAATACAGCCCGTTATCTGAGAGCACAGACGGGCTTGTTACAGAACTTTTAGGCAAAATGTCAGAAGAGCCGGATGGCGTATATATGAAGAAGGCAATTCCAGATGATGTTGCCATAGATAACTATGTCCTGTCTGGGGAGGGTGGGCTTTCGCTTTATTTCACATCATCATATGGTAATTATACAGGTGTGCCAGAGATACTAAGAAGAGCCGCAGTTGTTAAAACATTGTGCCAGATACCTGGAATAACAGATATACAGTTTTATGTTGCAGGACAGCCCCTTACTACATCTAATATGGAAGCTGTAGGGCTTATGAGGGCAGATGATTTTATTGATAATACAGGCGGTGAAACAAGTTATAAACAGAATACTACACTTAATATGTACTTTTCGGATTATAAAGGGACATCACTTGTTGAAGTGCCAGTAGAAATCACATATGATGCAACAATACCTTTAGAACAGCTTGCAGTTGAACAGCTTATAAAAGGGCCATATTCTATTGAAGGTGTCAATAAGAAAGATGTGCTTCCTACAATACCTGATGGCACAAGGCTTAATAAAATAACAGTAAGGGAAAATACATGTTATGTAGATTTTTCATCTGAATTTTTAAATAAACGTAAGCAGGTTACATCAGATGTTGCTATTTATTCTGTTGTAAATACACTTGTTGAACTTGCAACTGTAAATAAGGTGCAGTTCAGTATAGATGGTGAACAGGTTCTTGAATACAGTTCCTCTGTAAGCTTTGGTGAACCATTTGAAAGAAACCTGGATCTTGTGCTTTCAAGGGTATCAGTTTCATCAGATGTACAACAATAAACTGGCAAAATAAAGATAAGGAGGATGATTATATAAAAAGGCCAGCAGTATGGATTTTTACCATGCTTGTTATATTATTTGGCATTTACAGGTTCTTTTTTGCAGAATATGATGATGCCAGGTATTATATAATGGAAAATGCTTTTAAAGATAAGGCAGAAGCAGATATAACAGGCGTGGTATATAATTATGAGGAAAAGGAAAACAGCAGTTTGTTATACCTGGAAGATGTATATATACAGATTAAAGGTATACAAAAAGTTTACAGGCTGGAAAATATACTGGTATATATAAAGGAAGAAATGGTTTTTAAACCAGGAAACCATTTGCAAATAAAAGGGGATATTTTTAAACTGGAAACGCCTTCTAATCCAGGGCAGTTTAACCAGAAAGAATATTTCAGGGAGAAAAATATTTATTATACAGCAAATGCAGGTTCTGTAATTCTTTCAGGAAACAGTAAAAGCGTTTATTATAAATTCCTGGCATGTATAATGGATATAAAGGAAAAGCTGGCAAATGTTTATAAAAATGCCCTCCCGGAGAAAGAATGTGGTGTTGCAACAGCTATGCTTCTTGGGGATAAAACAGTTATGGACATTGATATAAAAAACATTTATAAACAGGCCGGAATAAGCCATTTGCTTGCAATAAGCGGCCTGCATATATCAATACTTGGAATGGCAGTATATAAATTTTTTAAGGGCATTATTATACTGGCAGTTACAATAACTGGCTATATATAAAAACAGGAAAAATACATTAAAATATATAAAAATAACATCTGTGCTTGCAGATGCAGCACGTATAATTCCTGTAATTTTTTCTATTGTTTTTTTATTTGCCTATGGCTGCCTTGCAGGTTATAGCATATCTGTACAAAGAGCTGTAATAATGATGTCTTTTATGCTTATAGCACCACTTATACACAGAAGTTATGATACACTTTCAGCACTTTGTGCCAGTGCAGTTATTATACTTCTTAAGAAACCGTTTGCGGTGTTTTCATGCAGTTTTCTTCTTTCATATGGGGCAGTACTTGGAATTGCCCTGGTTTACCCTCTTTTAAAAAAGATTTACACAGAAAATTGCATAAATATGCACTGGTATAATAAACGCATGGAATATATGCAAAGATTTAAGAAGTTTCTAAAAACCAAAGATAAAGACGGGCATATGCCAGTTAAAACAGGAAAATATTTATTAATGTCTTTAAAGTATCTTTTATATTTTATATATGGGCAGATAGAAGATTTATTCTTAACCAGCCTTTCTGTACAGGTTATAACACTTCCAGTTATATTATATTTCTATTATGAATTTCCATTATACAGCATATTTGTAAATATTATTGTAATCCCACTTATGCCATTAATTGTAATTACTGCGGCAGCAGGCGGGCTTTTAGGGCTCTTATTTATGCCAGCAGCAAAATTCCTGCTTGGAAGCACATGCCTTCTTCTGGATATCTATGAAATAACCTGCCACATGGCATTAAAACTTCCATTAAATATAATAATTGCTGGAAGGCCGGCGGCATGGCAGATAGCAGTTTATTTTATAATACTGGCTTTTGTGTTTTACCTGGTTTTTATAAAGATTAAAGATATAAAGCTTTCTGTAATACCTGTAATGCTTCTGGCTGCTTTTTATATTATTATTTATACAAAAAGGCAGGCAGGTTTTAGCATAACATTTCTTGATACAGGCCAGGGAGATGCCATATTTATGCAGGATAATAAGGGTGTAACTTATCTTGTTGACGGTGGCAGCAGCAGTATAGATAAAACAGGCGTATACAGGATTATTCCATTTCTTAAATATAATGGCATAAGAAAAATTGACTATATAATAATGACACATTCTGATGAAGACCATATTTCAGGACTCCGGGAAATATTTTTACAGTCTGGTGAGGGAATACAGGCAGGTAATTTTATTGTGCCACGCCCGGCTCCTGGCTGTGCAGAAAAGCCATATTATGATATAATAAACCTTGCGGCAAGCCATGATATAAATATAAGTTATATAAAAACAGGTGATATTATATCAAATAACGAAGGTTTCTACATTAAATGCCTGCATCCAGAGTCTGGATTTAATGCAGTTTCCGCTAATGCTTATTCAACAGTGTTAAGCATCACATATAAAAATACGTCTTTTCTTCTGGCAGGTGATATTGAAGGCAATGGGGAAGATGCCCTTATTGAAAACCTTAATACAGATAAAACACTGCCTGTAAGCTATAATGTGTTAAAAGTGGCACATCATGGCTCTAAAAATTCTTCACCTGCAAAGTTTTTAGAAAGGGTGTCACCAGATATATCAGTAATATCATGTGGGAAAAATAATATTTACGGACACCCACATAAAGAACTTATAGAAAGGCTTGAAAAAGCGGGCAGCAGATGGGCAGCAACAAAAGATGCAGGCGCAATAACAATGTTAAGTGATGGAAAAGAAATTTCTGTTAAAACTTATAACATGGAATAAGAAAAACATCTGCTGGCATAGCAAGGTTTTACTTGCTGTTTTTTCCGCTTTCTTTTTATTTTCTTATATGGTAAGATTAAAACATAAAAATACCATAAAAATGGAAAGAGGGTAAATTATGGAAGCTATGCCTTTTGCACCACTTAAAATTATATCTATAGGAAACCAGAATGAATTAGGCATGAAAATAGACAGTTTAATTACTGCCCGGAGGAAAAAAGTTCTTTTAAACAGTGGCAGGCCTGCTTTTAAAGTGCCAGGATATGATGCGGATTCATATCTTGTTCCATTTGAGTGCCAGAGGTTTAGCACAGGTGAGGGCAAGGCGGTTATTAATAAGTCAATACGTGGTTCTGACCTTTATATTATTGCAGACACCACCAATTACAGCAATACTTATAAAATGCGTGGCTGCAATTCATGTATGTCACCTGACGATTATTTTATGGATATTAAACGTGTTATTATGGCATGTGGCGGGCATCCAAGGCGCATTACTGTGATTATGCCTTATCTTTATGAAGGACGCCAGCATGTACGCATTAACAATGAATCCCTTGACTGTGCACAGGCGTTACAGGAACTGGCAGCAATGGGTACAGATACTATTATAACATTTGATGCACATGACAGCCGTGTACAAAATGCAATTCCAACAATCAGTTTTGAAAATTTATTTACATCTTACCAGTTTATAAGCGCATTTCTTAAAAATAATCCTGGAATAAAGGCAGATAAAAACCATCTTATGATTATAAGCCCTGATGAGGGCGGAATGCGCAGGGCAGTATATTATGCCAGCCTTCTTGGTGTTGACATGGGAATGTTTTATAAAAGAAGGGATTATTCCAGGCTTGTAGATGGAATACACCCTGTAGTTTCAATAGAATTTCTTGGTAATGATGTATATGGCAAAGATGTTGTAATTGTTGATGATATGATTGCTTCAGGACGTACAGTATTTGAAACTGCTAAAGAACTCCGTAAAAGAAATGCTGGTAAAATCATTATATGTGCTACATTCGGGCTTTTTTCAAATGGTGCAGATAACTTAGATGAAGCTTACAGACAGCAGGTTTTTGATGAAATTTATACAACAAACTTGTGTTACTGCCCGGATATAATTAAAAATAAAAATTATTACCATAATGTTGATTTAAGCAGCTATATATCCCTTGTTATAAATACATTAAACCATGACATAAGTTTAAGCGGGATTATGGATGCAAGCCAGAAGATTAAAAAACTGCTGGCAGACAGGAATTAAATAAAAGAGTTTCCTGTTAAAAATTCTTATTGACAAATACAGGAAGCAATGTTAAACTACATTAGTATGCCGCTTAGTGAGGTTTTGTAAAGTCCTGTGGGAAGCCGCAGGCACCGGAACTAGCGGGTAAATGATAAATAGGAGGTGCAGACATGTACGCAGTTATTGCAACAGGTGGCAAGCAGTACAAAGTATCTGAAGGTGATATCATTGATGTAGAAAAACTTAATGCAAAGGCAGGGGAAACAGTTACTTTTGATGATGTTATTGCTGTAAATGACGGGACAATAAAGGCAGGCGCTGATGCTGCCAGTTCAACAGTTACAGCTTCTGTAGTTAAAGAGGGCCGTGCAAAGAAGGTTATAGTTTACAGATATAAGAGAAAAACCGGATACCATAAAAAGAATGGCCACAGGCAGAGTTTTACACGTGTCCAGATTGAAAAGATTAATGCTTAATGCAGGCTATTTAACTATAATAAGGCAGTAGCATGATAAAGGTTATAATTTACCAGGACAGTAACAATGTTTACTGTGGCTTCCGTATGGAGGGACATGCTGGTTTTGCAGCATCTGGCAGTGATATAGTATGTTCAGCCGTATCAGTGCTGGTTATCAATACAATGAATTCAATAGAACAGTTTACAAATGACCAGTTTAACGGGGCTGTGCATAAGGAAAAAGATGTAGTTTCATTTGAAATTTTATCAGAGCCTGCCAGTGAAGCTGCCAGGCTTTTAATGGACTCACTTGTATTAGGGCTTAAGGGCATACAAGATGAGTACGGGGAAAAATATATTAAAATCAGGATTAAAAGAAAGCAGGGGGCGTAAAGATATGTTAAAAATGGATCTCCAGTTATTTGCCCATAAAAAGGGGATGGGTTCTACCAAGAACGGCAGGGACTCAGAGTCAAAAAGATTAGGTGCAAAAAGGGCAGACGGGCAGTTTGTGCTTGCAGGTAATATTCTTTACAGGCAGCGTGGTACAAAAATACATCCAGGAGTAAATGTAGGCCGTGGAAGTGATGACACATTATTTGCATTAAAAGACGGCATACTCCGTTTTGAGAGAAAAGGAAGGGATAAAAAGCAGGCTTCTGTGTATCCAGTAGAAGCTGAATAACTTTTATCCTGGTTATAACATGGAATTTAAGGGGCTGCAAAGCCCCGTTTATTATATAACAGAAACTTGTGTAATGCAGGCAGGAAGAAGGTGGAATATGTTTGCAGACAGTGCTAAAATATTTATAAGTTCTGGCAAAGGCGGTGACGGGCATGTAAGCTTCCGGCGTGAACTTTATGTTGCAGCAGGAGGCCCTGATGGTGGTGACGGCGGTAAAGGTGGTGACCTGGTATTTGAAGTTGATAAAGGAATTAACACCCTTAATGATTTCAGGCATATAAGGAAATATTGTGCAGGTGACGGGAAGCCAGGCAGCAAAAAACGGTGTCATGGTGCTGATGGTGCAGACCTTGTTGTAAAAGTACCGGAAGGGACTGTTATAAGGGAAGCAGAAACAGGGAAGGTAATTGCTGATATGTCCTATGGCTGTAAAAGGGAAGTGGTTTTAAAAGGCGGCAGGGGAGGCAAGGGGAACATGCACTATGCAACCCCAACAATGCAGGTGCCTAAATATGCACAGCCTGGAAAGCCAGGACGCAGCCTTAATGTAGTACTTGAACTTAAAACAATAGCTGATGTGGGGCTTGTTGGCTTTCCAAATGCTGGCAAATCAACATTTCTGTCACGTGTAAGCAATGCAAAACCCAAAATTGCAAATTACCATTTCACCACATTGCAGCCAGTACTTGGTGTTGTAGATCTTGAAGATACAGATGGTTTTATTATTGCGGATATACCAGGGCTTATAGAAGGCGCATCAGGCGGTGCAGGGCTTGGACATGATTTTTTAAAACATATAGAACGCACCAGGGTCTTTATCCATATGGTAGATGCAGCGTCTACAGAGGGCAGGGATCCTTTAAATGATATAAATATAATTAATAATGAACTGGAAAGCTATAACAGGGGGCTTCTTGACAGGCCGCAGGTTATAGCTGCTAACAAAACAGATGTATTCTATGGCACAGAAGAGGAAACAGTTATTACATTATTAAGAGAGGAATTTGAACCAAAGGGTATAAAAGTATTTCCAATATCCGCAGTAAGCGGCAGGGGAGTAAAAGAACTTTTATACTATGTTAAAGAACTTCTTGATAAAACAGGCAGGGAACAGGTTATATTTGAAAAAGAATATAAAGAAGATAACATGGATTTTCCTGATGAACCATATACAATAGAATATGATACCAAGGAGAAAATATATGTTGTTGAAGGCCCGCGTATTGAAAAAATGCTTGGATATACAAACCTTGATTCTGAAAAAGGGTTTAATTTCTTCCAGAAATTCCTCCGTACATCAGGAATTATTAAAGAACTTGAAGAAATGGGGATAGAAGAAGGTGATACAGTAAAAATGTACGGGCTTGTATTTGACTATTATAAGTAAAACTTATAAATTAAGGAGTGCCAGGTGAAAGAGATTGCATTAGAAATTCCAATATGTATTATTGCAGCAGCTTTAATAATGGTAATACATGAACTTATAAAATCTATAGTATATCTTTTTGTGCGTAAGGTACAAAGGCAGGCAGTAAGCCATAACAGCAGCATATTTGCTGTGTGGAAATATATAGATCCTTTAGGCCTTTTGCTTTCAGCAACATGCTTTGTTCCTGTTTCTAAGCCACATTTATTCAGGATAAGGGATAAAAAAACTAATATGGTACTTGGGATAACTGGTTTTATGGTTTTACTGTCGGTATTCTTCTTAAGCATAGCTGTATTAAAAACTGGCTGCCTTGGAATGGCTGGATTTTTTAAAGCAGGGGGCAGTACTGCCCGTGTTGTTTCTATATTCTGGCAGTATATGGCAATCCTTAGTTTTGATATGTTTATTGCAAATATGTTCCCAGTATCCACATTTGACATGGGACTTGTAATAGCAGGGTTTTCTGCAAAGCATTACCTCCATATAATAAAGGCAGATTCCATAATAAAACTTATATTTATACTAGCTTTAATGTTTGATATAATACACTATGGCTGTATAAAGCTTCTCCGGCTAATATTATAATAAAGGAGTAGAAAAATGGGTATTCCTGTAAAGCTTGATGTATTTGACGGGCCTCTTGATTTGCTGCTGCATCTTATAGAAAAGAATAAAATTGATATTTTTGATATACCAATAGTTGAAATTACAGAACAGTATATGGATATTATTTCCCAAATGGAAGAAAAAGATTTAGACATAATGAGTGAATTTCTTGTAATGGCAGCAACACTGCTTAAAATTAAATCCAGAATGCTGCTTCCTGCAAGTAAAGAAGAAGGGGAAGAGGAAACAGATCCAAGAGAAGAGCTTGTAGAAAGGCTTTTAGAATATAAAACATATAAATATGCAGCACTTGGGCTTAAGGATTTGCAAATTGGTGCATCAATGCAGCTTTTTAAGGAAAAAACCCTCCCAGAAGAAATAGCCTCCTATAAAGAAGAAGTTAATATAAATGAGCTTTTAGCAGGCATTACGCTTAATAAATTACAGCAGGTTTTTAATAGTGTAATGAAAAAGCAGATTGACAGGACTGATCCTGTAAGAAGTAAATTCGGTGAGATTAAAAAAGAAACTGTAAGCCTTGAAAAACGTATACGTTATATTGAAGAGTATGCCAGTGTGCATGGCAGCTTCAGTTTCCGGGCAATGCTTGGGAAAGATACAGGTAAAACTGTTGTAATTGTTACATTTCTTGGCATACTTGAACTTATAAAAGCAGGAAAACTTGAAATAAAACAGGAAAATATTTTTGATGAAATCTGGATTACATATAAAAAGGTATCACAGCATGGGGGGATTTTATGACACTTTCAGAGCTGGAAGCAAGGATTGAGGCAATACTTTTTACTATGGGTGAAGCTGTAAACACTAACAGGATTGCAGCAGCTACAGGACAGGATCTGGACACATGCAGGCGTGTTATAAGGAATATGATGGACAAGTACCTTGCAGAAGACAGGGGCATACAGATTATTGAACTTGATGGTTCATTCCAGATGTGCACAAAGACAGAAATGTATGAAACTCTGGTTAAGATTGCCCATGTGCCAGAAAAGCATGTACTTACAGATGTACTTCTTGAAACACTGTCAATTATAGCATATAAACAGCCTGTTACAAAGATAGAAATAGAACATATACGTGGTGTAAAATCAGACCATGCAGTTAATAAACTGGTAGAATATAACCTTGTATGTGAAGCTGGAAGGCTTGATGCACCAGGAAGGCCTGTATTATTTGCAACTACAGAAGAATTTTTAAGGAACTTCGGGATAGAATCGGTTGAAGGGCTGCCAGCCATAGCCCCGGATAAGATAGAAGACTTTAAACAGGAGGCAGAACAGGAAGCACAGCTTGGGCTTAATATATAATCCAGGCTTTAAAAGCAGCAATAAGGTTGTTTTGTGGGCAGCCAGGTATTTGGTATCTTGTTGCAACCAGAGATTACTTAAAACTAAAGGTTACCTGAAATGTGGATTTGGGATATCTGCTTAGTTTTTATACAGGGGGAGGATATTATGGATTTTATACTTGATACACATACGCATACAATAGCAAGCGGACATGCTTATAATACTATAAATGAAATGGCAAAAAGTGCAACAAATAAAGGTCTTAAGCTGCTTGCAATTACAGAACATGCACCTGCAATGCCAGGTTCGTGTACTTATATGTATTTTCTTAACTTTAAGGCATTAAGGCGTGAAAAATACGGTGTAAAGCTGCTTTTTGGTGCGGAATTAAATATACTTGATAAAAATGGAACTCTTGATTTAGATGAAGGTATATTAAAAGGGCTTGATATATGCATTGCAAGCATACACCCGCCATGTTATAATGGCAGTACAAAAGAAGATAACCTGGATGCATATATTAAAGCAATAAGAAACCCATATGTAAATATTATAGGCCATCCTGATGATGGCAGGTTTCCTGTTGATATGGAAAAACTTGTACTTGCTGCAAAGGAAAACCATGTGCTTCTTGAAATAAATAATGCTTCCCTTAACCCGGAAGGATTCCGCAAGGACACGGAAAAAAATGATTTGGAAATGCTTAAATTCTGTAAAAAATACGGGCAGCCTGTAGTAATTGGAAGCGATGCACATGTAGAAGAAGATATTGGTAACTTTAAAAGGGCAGAAAAAGTAATTGCAAAAGCAGGATTTCCAGAAGAACTGGTAATAAACACTTCAGCAGATAAACTGTACAGTTATCTTAAAAAAAATTAAACAGCTAACTTAAAATTAAAGACTGCTGCCAGAACAGGTTAAAAATTTATATGGCAGCAGCCTCTTTTTTATCTGGTTAAAAACCTGGACGCCGTTAATTTTTTAAAAGAAGTTTATATTATTTCTTCTTTCCAAGTGTATCATCTATTATATTTTCAATTATATTCTTTTTAACCCACACATCAAAACTTAACATGCATATAAATGCAAATTGTGATAATATTTTCTGTTCTTCGGTATCTTTTACATTTGAATATATTTCATTGGATTTCTTTAACTTACGTATAATATCACGTAACTGTGAATCGACATTTTCCTGTGCAAGTTCTACAATCTCATTATACAGGTTATCAAGGTTGCGCCCTTTTTCAGATTTAAAGAACTTTTTTGTTATGGGGTCAAGCACGCTTTTAATATCATTTATAGCAAGGAAATTTTTAAAATAGTATATAAAAATAAGAAGCAGCATATGTTCTTTTGTATATTTTTTCTTATCAGGAGGTGGAAGAAGGTTGTTTTTGGTATAGTTGTTAATCATGGTTTTAGTAAGTATTTTATCATCATCAAACCGTTTGGAAGACTTTAAGTGTTCATCCATAAAGGTAGTAACCTGGTCCATATATAAGTCAATGCCAGGTATATCTTCTGGGCTTATATAGTCTATATTTTGCATGCTTCTAATCAGGTTTAAAATTTCTTTGTTGTATTTTTCATGCATAATTACCATATTCCTTTCTATAATATAATAGAATGAGCGTTACAAATATTTAGGAGCTTTACAGGTAATTATACCATAATTTTTTAAGATAGCAAGGGAATGTATTATTGGCGTAACAGATGCCTGTATATTAGCATAGAATAGTAAGAAGTTTTTTTATTGCCAGGAGGTAACAGATGCTTAGAAAGGACAGGAATAAGCCATCTGTACATAAACATAGCAAAAAGCCTGCGGTAAAGCCATCAATGAATGAACCAGTTATAGCAGAGCGGATTTCAAGAAAAATGAATATGACAGAAGACATTATTGCAAAAGCACCAGTCCTTACAGGATATGGCACACACAGGTTTTGTGTTGAGAATTACAGGAGCATTATTGAGTATACGGATTGTATTGTAAGGATACAGACCAAAACATGCAGGATACATATAATTGGTGAAAAACTTGTTATTGCATATTTCAGGGAAGATGGAATGTGTGTGACAGGCAATATAAAATCAATAGAGTATCACTAGGGGGATTGTTTAAAATATGGTACATAAAGTGGCAGGCTGGTTTAAAGGATATCTGTTAATACGTGTAACAGGGTATGGAAGCAGGCGCTTTGTAAATCTCTGCCGCAACCATGGCATTGAATTATGGCTTATAAGATATGATGACAGTGAAGATATGCTGTACTGCCGGATTTTTCTTAAAGATTTCTATAGGCTGCGTCCTATTGCCAGGAAATGTAAAGTATGGGCTGTTGTTAAAGAGAGGTCAGGTTTTCCATTTGTAATAGACCTGGTGCGCAAAAGGCTTAGCTTTTTTATTGGTGTCTGTGTATTTATATGCCTTTTATTTTTCCTTTCAAGCCGCATATGGGGGATTTCAATAGAAGGCCAGTCATTACATACAAGGGAAAGCTTGTTAAAATACCTGGACAGCCATAATGTATATGGGGGAATGGCAGTAAAAGATGTGGAGTGTAATACAATAAGGGAAGACATGAGGCACAGTTTTGAAGATATAAGCTGGGTTTCCGTGGAACTGCGTGGAAGCCGGATTTTAATAAAATTAAAAGAGGCACAGCTTGTACAGGAGAAAGAAAAGAAAGAAATACCAGCAAACCTTGTAGCAGAAGATGCAGGCACTGTAATATCTATTGTTACAAGCAAGGGTACAGCTAAGGTAAGGGCAGGGGATAAAGTAAAAAAGAATAAAGTACTTATTTCAGGCATTGATAAAATTATAGGTGATGGTGATGAACTTATAAGGAAAAGGCGCGTAAGGGCAGAAGGAAAAGTTGTTATAGAAAGTGTTAAAAAATATCAAGATGAACTTATAGAAAAATATTCTAAGAAAGAATATACAGGCAGGAAGAAATATTTATATAATATTATAACACCTGTTTCAAATGTTTTTTTCTATAATCCGTTAAATAATTTGGAAACTTACAAAAAATATGATATAATTCGTGAAGGTGGACAAATATTCAGGGAATTATCACAAAGATTTCCTGTATATTTCTGGCGCCAGTGTTTTGCAGAGGTAAAATATACTGATGCAATGTACCTGGAAGAAGAAGCAAAGGAAATTTTAAATGAAAGGTTTGGGTATTATCTTGAAGAACAGGAGAATAATGGTTATAAAATTATGGATGCAAGGTTATTTGTAAGGAAAGAAGGAGGACGTTATATTGCATATTCTGATGTAAAGGTACAGAAAGAACAAGTTATATACAATAAATTGAATGGCAAAAAGGAATGATAATAAATGGCAATAATGGAAACTTTAATAGAAATACCAGTGGAACATGAGAGAAATATATTTGGTAATTTTGATATAAATATTAAAAAGATTGAGAAGTCTTTAAATGTCACAATGGTTGCACGTAATGGTGCAGTAAAGCTTGTGGGCAGTGAAGCAGGTGTTAAACAGGCAGAAAGCATACTTATGCAGCTTATGGAACTTTCAAAACGTGGAAATGTCATTACAGAACAAAATGTAAATTATATACTTTCGCTTGCGGTAGAGCACAGGGAAAGTGAACTTGTGGAAATTGATTCGGATATTGTATGCCGCACAGTACAAGGAAAACCTGTAAAGCCTAAAACAGCAGGGCAAAAAGAATATATTGACCTTATACGTAAAAAAATGATAGTATTTGGCGTTGGCCCTGCTGGTACAGGCAAAACCTATCTTGCAATGGCAATGGCAATAGAGGCTTTCAGGCGTGATGATGTAGGAAGGATAATACTTACAAGGCCTGCAATAGAGGCGGGTGAAAAGCTTGGTTTCCTGCCTGGTGACTTACAAAGCAAGGTTGATCCGTATCTCCGGCCGCTTTATGACGCACTTTACCAGATTATGGGGGCTGACAGTTACCTGCGCAATGTTGAAAAAGGACTTATAGAAGTTGCACCTCTTGCATATATGAGAGGACGTACACTTGATAATTCATTTATAATACTTGATGAAGCACAAAATACAACACCTGCACAGATGAAAATGTTCCTTACAAGGATTGGTTTTGGATCAAAAGTAATTGTTACAGGGGATCTTACACAAAAAGACCTGCCGCCTGATTCAAAGTCAGGGCTTGAACATGCACTTGCAGTCCTTGGAAGAATAGAGGATATAGGCATTTCGCGCCTTACAAATAAGGACGTTGTGCGCCACCCGCTTGTACAGCAGATTGTAATGGCTTATGATGACTATGAGAAAAGGCAGCAGAGGAAAAGAGAAGCAAAAGATGCCAGGGAAACAGAAAACAGGCAAAGGAAAAGAAGAAATAAATAAAGTAAAAAAGCACAAAGGAAATGTGAGTGGTACTGGTATGGAAAAGATAAAAAGCCTTAGAAAAAACGCAGTATTCCGGTTTTGTATTTATGCAGAAGTAATATTAAGTACAATTCTTGGCAGTTTTTTATGTGGCATGGATTATATTGGCATATTAAAAAATACCGCAGTTTCAATAACAGGCGCAATGGTATTTGTCTATTATTACGGGCTTAAGGGCGGCAGGATGTTAAAAGCTGTATCATCACCTTTTATATTTCTTATAAGCTTTGCCATATCAAACCTGCTTGTAGCATTAACAGGGATTACAGATATTGGCACTATATGGATTGTGGCAGTAGCAGTAATTGCAGTAAGGGAAGGAATGGGACATGCTGTGTCATGCCACCTTCTGCTTATGTTACAGTATTTAATACTTTCAGCAGATGCAAGAAAAAATACAGAAATAATAATTTTTTATGCAATACTTGGAATACTTCTTGCCCTTGTTGTTTCAGAAGTTAAAAAACGGCGGCTTTTTTTATATGCAGCAGTTATTTTTATTTCATTAACACTTGTTATTTTAATGGTTTTAAATGGCCTTAGCCTGGAGCAGGCATGGAAATGCAGGAATTTTTTATTCCGTTGTATTGCAGGTGATACAGTGCTTTTAGCTGTGTCGTGGGTTACATACTGCATTAAAAGGAAAAGTGCAAAGGCGCAAAGGGACAGCTATAATGAAAAAACGTTAATTAACCTTGCAGATCCAGGACATGAACTGATGCAGAGGATAAAACAGTATTCAGAAGCTTTATATATACATTCTGTCCGTACAGGCGAACTTTCAGGCAAAGTGGCAGAATTTGCAGGATATAATAAAAATCTTGCTATGGCAGGGGGCTTTTACCATGAAGCAGGAAGAATCTATGGTGATGAAGATTATAAAGAAGCCTGCCGGCATATTGCAAAAGAATATGGTTTTCCAGTGCAGCTCGAAGATATAATAAAACAGCATGGTGATTCCATTTTAAATCCTAAGACACCAGAAGCCATAGTTGTAATGCTAAGTGAGGGCATAATTGCAGCAGATGAGTATTTTGAAAGGACAGGCAAAAGGGCACAGATACCAGATGAAAGGCTGGTAAAAAGCATATTTAATGGCAGGATGGGCAGGGGGATTCTTGATAATTCAGGGATAAATAAAGAGCAGGAAGAAAAGTTTATGGAGTTTTATATTAATAACGCTTTTAAAGAAAAAGCTTAAGAAAAACATTATTTATAAGGAAAGGCATGGATCTGGCATGACAATACTAATGGAGAAGGAAACAGATTATGATATTGGTTTTGATTATGGGAAATTATTAAAAAAGGTTATTTTAAAATCTATAGAATTAGAAAACTGCCCATATGAATGTGAAGTAAATATTACATTTACTGATGATAACAGGATACGTATACTTAACAGGGACTTCCGGGGTATTGACCTGCCCACGGACGTTTTATCATTCCCAATGGCAGAGTACAGTCCCCCGGCAGATTTTTCAATACTTGAAGATGAAGAAGCAGTTGTTTCATATTTCAATCCTGAAAGCGGTGAACTGCTTCTTGGGGATATTGTTATATCACTAGAGCGCGCTAAAGTCCAGGCAGAACAATATGGACACTCATTAAAAAGGGAGTTATGTTTCCTGGCGGCGCACAGTATGCTGCACCTTATGGGATATGACCATATAAAAGAAGGTGAAAGGAAGGTAATGGAAGCTAAACAGGAAGAAATATTAAATGCACTTGGGATAACCAGGGATTAGGAAGGAGAGGGCATTATGGCTTCTTCAAAGGAAAATACCGCAGCAGGTTTTTTAAAACAGGGCAGTATCCTGGCTGTAGCATCTATAATGGTAAGGGTCATAGGCATGATTTACCGTATACCTATGGCAAATATAATAGGAGATGAGGGCAACGGCATATATTCGGCTGCCTATGAGATTTATAATATCCTTCTTATAATATCTTCATATGGCATGCCTATGGCAGTATCTAAAATGGTATCTGCCAGATGTGCGCAGAAAAGGTATAAAAATGCGTATAAGATTTTCAGGTATTCAATGCTTGTATCTGTAATTACAGGCGGCAGTGCTGCATTATTTGTCTACTTTGGTGCAGAATGGCTTGAACACCAGTTTTTCTCTAAATACAACGGTGTAGCAATCCCATTAAAGATTCTTGCACCTACTATATTTATAGTAGCTGTAATGGGTACATTAAGGGGTCTTTTCCAAGGCAGGAAAACAATGCTTCCTACAGCAGTTTCGCAAATATTTGAACAGGTTGTCAATGCCTTTGTAAGTGTTGGTGCTGCATATTTTTTTATGCGTGCGCACAGTGCTTCTGACAAGCTGCCAGCATGGGGGGCAGCAGGCGGTACGCTTGGTACATGTGCAGGTGCACTTGTTGCACTTATAATCCTGGTATTTATATACTTAGTTTATAAACCTATTATGGTAAAACAAGAAACCAGGGATAAAACTTCCAAAACTATTTCTGCTGCACAGTCATTCAGGATAATTGCAATTACAGTTATACCTATAATATTAAGCCAGACCGTTTACCAGCTAAGCGGCATTGTAGATGTAACTCTTTTTAACGGGGTTATGGGAATGAAAGGAATTTCGGACAAGGCAGTAAGCACAATGCAGGGAATATACAGCACAAAATACAGGCTGCTTGTAAATGTGCCTGTAGCCATTTCTTCAGCAATCGCTTCTTCAATGATACCAAGTCTTGTAACATCATTTGCAGCAGGCGGTACAGATATTGTAAAGAATAAAGTATCAATGGCAGTAAAATTCAACATGATTATAGCATTTCCATCTGCAATGGGGCTTTCAGTGCTTGCAGAACCTGTAATAAGACTGTTGTTCCCGTCATCTGATTACAAGACAGGCGGGCTTATGCTTATAACAGGTTCAGTCTGCATAATATTTTACGCACTTTCAACTGTTACAAACGGGGTATTACAAAGTATAGATAAAATGGGGCTTCCTGTTATACATTCACTGGTATCACTTGTAATCCATATAGGTATAGTAGCAGGGCTTCTTATATGGACAGATATGGGGGTATTTGCGCTTGTAGCCGGCAATGTGACATATCCTGTGCTTGTATGTGTTTTAAATGGCATATCCCTTAAGAAATACCTTGGGTATAAACAGGAAGTAACAACAACTTTCTGTGTGCCGCTTATAGCTTCATTTATAATGGGGGTTGCAACACTTGCTGTTTACTATGTTTTCTTTATACTTACACATAAGATCTATGTTGCAATAGTACCAGCAGTAATGGCAGCAGTGTTTATATACTTTGCCCTTGTCCTTAAATTACAGGGGTTAAAAAGGCAGGAACTGTACGAGTTCCCATTTGGAAGGAGAATGTCAGTGCTTGCAGATAAACTGCATCTTTTAAAGCGGCAGTAAGCAGTTCTTAATTGCTGTAAACATGTAAGGTACTGGCAGCTTGCCCGTTCACAAAACAGCCTTAGTATGTTAGAATAAAAACAGGGTTTAACCAACGGTAATAATATTAAAATATGCCAGGGCTTTACGGCCTTGCATTGGAAATGGGGTGTTTTATTGACACATAAGGAAAAAGCAGAACAACTGCTCCAGCAGCAGTACCATTGTTCCCAGGCGTTATTTGGTGCATTTGCAGAAGAAATTGGTTTAGATTTAAAGACAGCATTTAAAATAAGTGCATGTTTTGGAGGAGGTATGCGCCAGGGTGGCATATGCGGCTGTATTACTGCTGCAATGCTTGTTATTGGAATGGCAACTGGTTTTTATGATTCACAGGACAGGGAACTGGAACTATATGTAAATAAAAAGACAGATGAATTTATAAAGCGTTTTACAAAGCAGATGGGAGGCAATGTAAACTGCCGTGATATTTTAGGCATGGATATATCAGAACCAACTGGAATGGCAACTATACGTAAAGAGGGCCTTATCCTTAAAAAGTGCCCTAAAGCCCTGGATATAAGTATTGATATATTAGAGGACATGCTTAAGGAACATATTAAATATATAACAGAAAGCAACATAAGCTTAGAAGACATACCTAAAGATGAAGATATGAAAAGCCTGCTTAAAGGCATTGGCATGCTGCGCCATTTCAGGAGGAATGTAAACAACCTTCTCTATTCATCTTCTAAGGAAACCGCTTTTATACAGTTTGATATACGCAAGTTTAAAATTGTAAACGATTTATATGGTGAAAAGTTCGGAGATGAAATTTTAGATTTTATTACAGGACAGTTAAGCGGAATATGTAATGACAGGCAGTTTTTTATAAACCTGCGTAGCGATGTATTTATGATAGTGACAGAGTATGATAGTGAAGAAGAACTTATTAGTTTCATACATGAGCTTGACAGCAGGATTAGTTATTACAGGGATGTCCGGTTACAGATGTCTTATGGTGTGTATACAGTAGAAGACAGGAAAATGGAAATGCGCCAGATGGAAGACAGGGCAGCTATGGCAAGAAAAGCTGCTAAAAATAATGTATTAAAAAATATTTTATTCTATAAAGAGCAGTTTAAGGATTCACTTTATAACAGGAAGTTCATTGAGGAAAATATGCAGGCAGCTATTGCAGAAAGGCAGTTTATGATGTATTTACAGCCTAAATACAGCATTGCCAAAAATGAAATTATAGGTGCAGAGGCACTTGTAAGATGGAGGCACCCTGGACGTGGCATGATTTATCCTGACCAGTTTATCCCTGTTATTGAAGAAAATGGTTTTATAAAAAAGGTAGATTATTATATATGGGAAGAAGCATGCCATTTTATCAGGCAGTGCATAGATGAAAGCATTAATACATGTCCTGTTTCTGTAAATGTATCAAGGATACACCTGCGTGATAATGAGTGTATAGAAATGCTTTCTGGAATGATAGAAGAAAGTGGCATACCAAAAGAACTACTGGAACTTGAAATAACAGAAACCGCAGATAACCAGCAGATAAGCCTTAAGGCACTCCAATTAAAAGAAGAAGGGTTTACACTGCTTATGGACGATTTTGGAAGCGGATATTCTTCATTAAATATCCTTCTTGAAACACCTTTCGATGTTATAAAACTTGATAAGAAATTTATAGAAAACATGATGGTTTCAAAGAAGGGAAGGCTTTTGCTGGAGCAGGTGGTTTCAATGGCTGGAAAACTTAATCTGGGGCTTCTTGCTGAAGGCGTAGAAACAAAAGACCAGATAGAACTTTTACAAAGCATAGGATGTGACCAGGTACAAGGGTATTATTATGCAAAACCTATGCCAAAAGAAGAGTTTTTTGAATTATTAAAACAACAGAAAGCGTTATAAAAAGGCAGATTTGTGAAATAATGTATTTATAATGCTTGCAATAAATGGCAGCCTGTGGTAGAATGTTAAACGTTGTGTATAAGAGATGTTCCTCTGTTACAGATGCATATGCACATAAGTATTAAGAACATCAGAATAAATAAGGAGGTCACACAGATGAATGATATTATTAAAGAAATTGAAGCTGCACAGTTAAAGCAGGAAATTACTAGTTTTAAAGTTGGTGATACAGTAAAGGTATATGCCAAGGTTATTGAAGGCACAAGGGAACGTATCCAGGTATTTGAGGGTACAGTTATTAAAAGGCAGAACGGAAGCATAAGGGAAACTTTTACAGTAAGAAAGTTTTCTAATGGTGTAGGCGTTGAAAAAACATGGCCATTACATTCACCAATTATTGATAAGATTGAAGTAGTCCGCAAAGGTAAAGTAAGGCGTGCTAAATTATTCTATCTCCGCAGCAGGATTGGCAAGGCTGCAAAGGTTAAAGAAGCAGTAAGGTAATTTAGATATAGTTTTTATAAATGCCTGCAAGTTCAGGAGGAAAAAGCATGTGGTGTCCGGTTTGTAAAACAGAATACCAGGAAGGAATTACAGTTTGTAATGTATGTGGTTCAAAACTGGAAGAAGGGACAGGAGATAGTTTTACAACAGTAAATTTATATGAAACAGAAGATAAAAAAACTGCTTTAAAGCTTCTGGAATACCTGCAATTTTCAGAAATTGGAAATACAGGGTTAGAAGAAGAAGATGGCATTTATATAGTAACTGTGCCACAAAGCCAGGAAAAAGAAGCAAGGAAGCTTATAAGTGGTTTTATTATGGCTTTGCAGGAAGAACAGGATAAAATAAAAGATGTTAATGGAAATTCCAGACAAGATAATGTAAACAGTACACAGAATAGCATTTTAAATAATGCTTCTAAGACTTATATAAGGAAAGCCGATGAGTATAAAGATGTTAAAACATCAGGGATTACATTTATTATATTTGGACTAATTGGAATTTTATATCTTATATTGTGCAGGCTTGAGGTTATCCCGCTAACATATAATGAAATTGTATTAATACTTTTATTATGTATGTTTATGTCTTTTGTTGTTTATGGTTTTTCATCAATTATAAAGTCCAAAAAAATTAAAGGGCAGATTGCAGAAGAGGAAACCCTTACAAGCAAGATAAAACTCTGGCTTGGCAAAAATATTACAGATGGGCTTGTAAAAAGCTGGAAAGATGAAAGCGTTACAGAAGAAGAGAATGAATTAATTATAATATCAAAAATTAATGAAGAATTACAATTAAATTATCCAGAAATTGACAAGTCTTATCTTGAAATGGTAGCAGATGAATATTTTAATGAAAAACTTTCAGCCAAGTTATGAGCAAGTAGCGAAGCGGATTGCGAATATCCGTTTGACATTTATAATATTATATAAAACAGCCTGTTGCTTTTAAGATATAAAGCAGCCGGCTGTTTTTATATTAAAAGTGTTTTATATAATGTCTTTCTATAAGCTGATGCCGTTTTCTTTTAAAAGTTTTCTGGCACTTTCTACTGAATCTATTCCTGTCTGGTTTTTAACTGGTGCAAATTCCTTATTTCTGTCAACTTCAAATGGAAGGCATGTATCAAGCATGTGCACCATATCAAGTATAAGAGTTTCAAATTTATATCCATTAGGTTCTACAGGGTTAATAAAATTGCCATTTTCGTCCATATATGGGATTTTTTTCTCTACAATATGGAGAGGCAGTATATTATTGCATATTTCTTCAAGTTCTTTTTCATGGAAAAGATAATTTAAAATTACACCAAAATTATATGCAGGTTCACCATTTTCGTCTTTTGTATTGCGTAACTGTTCTGTCTGTTCATAATATTCAACAATGGAAGGACGTCCATCTTCAAGGCACATTACGCCTACTTTTTCATCAGGGTCTGACTTGCGTACAACCTTTGCACCTGCGGCACAGTTTTTTTGTGCTGTTGCACCAATAAAACAAGGATCTGCAATACGCTGTAATACATTGTCAACAGCAAATACATTAAGCCATTCAATACCTGCCTTATGGATAAAATCTGTAATGCCCGCATTTTGCATTGAAGAATACCAGCCGCCATTGCCATTCGGCGAAGTTGCAATCTTATCTTTATCTTCCATATACACCTTGCCTTTATATGTGGCAGCAGGTGCCATATCCTGTTTAAAGAAATGGATATAGTCCGGGTTATATGTGAAATAATTTTGTTCTTTAAAAAACGCAGTAGTAACTTCATGGTTTTTATCACTTGTCATTATAAAGAGGTGTATCCATGTGCCTGCCATATCAACAACATCAAGCAGGTTTCTTATAATGCGCTGGAAAATATAAACAGGTTTTGTAATCCCTATATCATACATTCCTTTTGGATTAGCAGAGCCAAGGCGTGTCCCCATGCCGCCGGCAAGCAGGACTGTACCAGCCTTGCCAGCACGGATTATTTCAAGGCCTGTCTTTGTAAACTCTTCCCTGTTTGCTTCAATTTCATCAAGAACCATTGCTTTAATTGGGGTAATAACACCACGCGGGCTTTCTTTAATGCCGCCTGTAACATTTGCTGTAACAGAAAAGTCAGTACATGCAATCTGTCCAAGAAGGGCTTTCTGGCTTTCACTGCTTAATTCATTAAAATATTTTAAAACATGCTCCTGCCTGTATTTTGCAAGTTTATCATACGCTTCATTAAAATCCATATTAATAACCATACCTTTCTTAAATTAAAGCACTCTCCAGTGCATTATAATTTTTGCATGTCCTATTATACAATATCAGGATATAGGCTGCAAGGCAAAGTTTATAACAACATGCGTCTGCTTCATAAATTTTTAATTGCGTATAAACAACAGATAATTTATAGTTATCCTATATTGATAGCCTGTTTTACTTGCCTGTACCATATATAGGCAAATGCTGTTATTTGTATATATTAAAGGCTGTGTACATGCAGCAGTTTTTATGTCCTGGCAATTCCAGATGTGATTCTACAGTCAACCCGCTTCCGCTTGAACGGGTCTGCGCAACGGCGCATAAAATCTGAAAAAACCAGATTTAAACGCCGGCGGTCCCGTACAGTTGCCTTTTAGGATCACATCTGGAATTTGCCAGGTAATATACATTCTGGCAGTTTATAAAAATATTTCCGATAGTTTTACTGCACTTAATTACACCCAGTAAAAAAGATACTGTGCTGGTATTTTTCCATAGGACTTAAACCATGTGGAGAATTTTTATGTCATATGTGAAAAGCATTTTTGCACCGTTTTAAACCTGGTATCCAATGTTTCACAGAAACATTTGTTTCTGTGAAATATTTAGGTTTTTATGCATTGTTACGTGTGTAGCCATATCGTAATGTGTAATTAAGTTAAGAATATTTGCACAAAATGTTTTTATAGGTTGCCAAAACATATATTACCTGGCAAGTTCCAAATGTGCTTCCAATGAACAAGCTGTAGATTTGTAAAGGGACCGCTGGTGCTTAAGTCCTGTATTAAATGCTTCAAAGAAGTTTTTTCTTTGAAGCATAGGGGCTTTATGCACCATTGCGTGTGACGTCCAAGCGCAAGCGGGCTGTACATGGGACACTTTGGAACTGCCAGGGCATAATATTTTAACCTCCTATTTAAAATAAACCGTAGATAACTATAAACTATCTTTTCTTTGCACTATAAATTTACGAAACAGCCATGCATAACAACATATTTATATTATGGGATGGCAGTAATATTTTCTTCCAGTTCTTCAAGTATATGGATTAAATCCCTTATATCCCCTCCATGTTTTATAATTTCCTGTAAATTTCTTTCTACTTTAATGTATGGGATTTTTTCAGGTACAAGCCCGTCTGCAACACCAGGAAATTTTTCTTTTATATTATCAATCATTAATTTTACAATATTTTTGTTAATAATTGTTCCATAATTATTTTTACATGCTGTAGTTACCTGTATAATTATTTCTTTATAGGAATTGCTATTAATACCGTTTAATTTACTTGTAATAATTTCTTTGTCATAGGATAAAAGACGGTAAGAATTTTTTTCAAGGCATGTATTGTCCTTAAACCTTAATAAAGGCATTAACATTCCCGTGTTTGCTGCCAGTTCTTTGCGTTTTTCATTAACAAAATTTTTTAAACAGCCTTCTTCTAAACCTTTTATAATGCATGGGATAAGATTTTCGCCAAACTCAAGTACTAAAGGTTCTGCTGCCATATTGTTTTTAATTTCACTTTCAGCAGTAATATCATTATTTTCTGCAATACCGCTTTTAATTCCAAGCAATATATTAGCATTAATGCCTAAGATGTTACATATTCCACCAATTAAAGAAATATCAGGCAGCCCGTTTCCCCTTTCCCATTTGCTTACTGCCTGTGGTGTAACACCTAACTTAGAAGCAAACTCCTCTTGTGTCATATTTTTAGACTGCCTGCGGCTTAATATAATACTCCCTATGTTTTTATCCATAAACCATTATTCCTCTCTTTCTATATATAATAAATTTGTATAAATATTATAGGCATAAACAGATTCATAAGCAAACAATGTATAGTTTAGTGGCAGTCAAATTTTTGCCATTAGTAAAAAGTCACAAAACATATGTTGCATTTTCTGTTGGAATTTTTATGAAATGTATGTACAAGTGGGTTATAAAGTGGTAAAATATTCATATATAAAAACTTAAAGGAGGTATTTTATGTATAAGAGTAAATTTTATGAGTATGATTATGATGATTATGAGGAGGGTGATAAAAGCGCGGATACAATGGTTGCTGATATTATGGCAGATTCAGAGTTTCCGGAATTAGAAGAAATAGTGATTGGTTCATGGGGTGATGCATGGGAAGATGCCTGCCAGAAGATAATTGATGACATAATAGAAAATAAGGACAAGTTTTCACATATTAAAAGCTTGTTTATAGGGGATATGAACTTTGAAGCCTGTGAAGTTTCATGGATTATCCAGGGGGATTATTCAAAACTCTGGGAAGCAATGCCGCAGCTTGAATCAATGCGTATAAAAGGAAGTTCAGGACTTGTACTTGGTGATATAAAACATAGTAACCTTAAGAGGTTAGAAATTATATGTGGCGGCCTTCCTTCAAGTGTAATTGAAAGCATTACAAAAGCAGAACTTCCTTCACTTGAAAGGCTGGTTTTATATCTTGGTATAGATGATTATGGATTTGACGGTAATAAGGAAACTATAGAAAAGCTGCTTAGTAATTCAGACTTTCCAAACCTTAAATACCTTGGCATTGAAGACAGTGATATGGAAGATGATATTGCAGAACTTGTATTTGCAAGCAAGTATATTTCACAGATAGAAACCTTAAGCCTTGCCAATGGTTCACTTACAGACAAAGGCGGCCAGCTTATTGTGGATAAAATTAAAGATTATCCAAATATTAAAAAGGTAGATTTACATTACCACTATATGACAGATGACATAATGGATAAGCTTGATGACCTTGCAGATGACCTTGATATAGAAATTGATGTTGATGAAGACAATGAACCAGATGAGTGGGAAGACGAAGTATACTATTATCCTATGCTTACAGAATAGGACTTATATCTTTTTATATACTTTTACAGGTGGATTAAAATATGGTAATTTTAATTGGTGATAAAATTTCAAAGAGAACAAAATATTTCTTAAAAGCAGCAGATGCGCAGGGTATTTTTATAAAAGTTATTAGATGGGAAGAGGTTTTTGCGGATTTTAATTATGGTATTTTAGAGGGTGCGGCTGTAAAAATAGACCCGCCCTCTTATAAAATTACAGATCTTGGCATAATGCACAGGGAACTTTTAATTTACCAGGATATACTAAAACGCATGGACTTATGTAATTGCAGGTTTTTAAATACACCAGGTGCAATTTTAAATGTACTTGATAAAAGGGAATCTAAAAAAGAGCTTATTAAACATTCTATTCCTGCAACAGAAATGGTTTTAGAAAATGTAAGTTCAGGTATGCAGTTAATAGATACCATGAAGGATAAAAGACAGTATTCTGTATTTGTAAAGCCAGTAAATTATTCAGGGGCAGCAGGGGTTATGGCTTTACGCTTAAACCCGCATGGTAAAAGTTTAAAGCTTTATACTTCCTGCCGCCTTGAAAATGGCAGGCTTTACAATACAAAGAAACTTTATGCCATTAACAGCAGTACAGAAATTATAAATATAATTGATGTGCTTGCAGGAAAAGGGACACCATATAAAACAGGTGTTATAGCTGAAAAATGGTACCCTAAAGATTCTTTTAATGGCAAAAGCTATGACCTGCGTGTTGTATACCAGGCTGGAAGCATTGCATATATAGTAGCACGCCAGTCAGAAGGGCCTGTTACCAATCTGCATCTTAATAACCAGGCACTGGATTTTAAGGAATTAAAACTTCCAGGAAATATAATAACAGGGATAGAAGAAATATGCCAGAAGGCAGTTACTGTTTTTAAAGGGCTTAATGTAGCAGGAATAGATGTAATGCTTGATAAGGGAAGTAAAAAGCCCCGGATTATTGAAATAAACGGGCAGGGTGATTTAATTTACCAGGATATATATTCAGGAAACAGTATATACCACGGGCAGTTAAAACTGCTTTCTGGCATGGAATAAAACAGGCAGCATATACAGGAAGCGGGGGATTTATATGGCACAGGAAACAAATATGGATAAAATAACAAAAAGTTGTAATATTTTATTTATATGTATGGATTCGCTGCGTTTTGATGTAGCATATGAAGAAGAAGCATGTGGGGGAACGCCTGCTTTAAACAGTTATGGCAAGTGGAGAAAGTGCAGTGCACCAGGGAATTTTACATATCCGTCACACCAGGCAATGTTTGCAGGTTTTCTTCCAATAGACTGTGAAATAAATAAAATGAGAGAAAGGGAAACTTTGTTTTTTTCAGAGGATATTGGAATGGGAAGAAAAGCACCAGAGGGAGCTTTTTTATTTTCACATGCCACATGGATAGAAGAACTTTGTAACAGGGGATATGAAACATACTGTATAGGGGGCTTAAGCTTTTTTGATAAAAGGACAGCGCTAGGCAGTGTACTTCCATCATTTTTCCAGCATAGTTACTGGAATCCGTCATTTGGCTGCAAGGTAAAAGATTCTGCCAAAAACCAGGTGGATTTTGCATTAAAACAGCTTTTAAAATATAACAGCCAGAAGGCAGGCACAGACAGTAAAATAATGATGTATATAAATATTTCTGCACTACATTATCCAGTTGGCTTCTATACAGGCAGCAAAAAAGACAGCAAAGAGGCACAGAAAATGGCACTGCGCTATGTTGATGGCGAGCTTGGAAGGCTTTTTAAAGGATTTGCAGATATTGGGGATACTTTTGTTATATGCTGTTCAGACCACGGGACATGTTATGGTGAAGATGGAATATGGTACCACGGAATAGACCACCCTTTAGTAAACACTGTGCCATATAAACATTTTATAATAAGTAAGAATACAGCTAAAGAGGATAAAGATATTATGACATTAAATAATATTATAAAAATAACTACTAAAAACCAGGAAACAGTAAGTGCCACGGATATAAAAGAACCATATGTACAATATATGTACAGCTACCCACATAAAACAGCTTACAGAAGCCTTACAGGAATTAACCTTGCAGACAGGCTTAAAGATATAAAAGGACAGGAAAACACCCTTTACATGCATATACCATTCTGCCAGTATAAATGTGGCTACTGCAACCTTTTTTCAGTTGCAGGGGCAGAGAAAAAGCAGCCATTTATAGAAGAATATGTATATACAATGGAGAAACAGGCAAAACAGGTTTCAGAAGCACTGCCAGAAGGTACTGTATTTAATAATATGGCAATCGGGGGAGGCACGCCGCTTCTGCTTCCAGGCCATATACTTGGACAGTTATTTGTAATTGGGGAGAAATATTTTGGTATAAAATATGGCAAAGTGCCTGTAAATGTTGAAACTTCACCTAACCAGACAGATAAAGAAAAACTTTTAATCCTTAAAGAAAACGGTGTAACAAGGATAAGCATAGGTGTACAAAGTTTTAACAGTTATGAACTTAAAAACCTGCACCGTTTCCATTCACCAGAGCGTGCCATTAAAGCACTGGAACTTATTAATGAAACAGGGTTTTTATGTGTAAATATAGATATTATTTATGGAATCCCAGGCCAGACAGAAGATACCCTTTTAAAATCATTAAAACAGGCAGTTTTATTTAAACCAGAAGAAATGTTTGTATACCCGCTTTATGTCAAAAAGGGGACATACCTGTGGCAGAGGGGCATAAAACCTTTGGAAAATACAATGGAACTTTATAAGTGTGCAAGAAACTTCCTGCTTTCAAACGGGTATGTGCAGCAGTCAATGAGGCGGTTTGTACTTAAAAAAAATACAGATGTACAGGATAGTGCTTCACTTTGTGGTTTTGGCAATACAGTTTCAATAGGCTGTGGCGGAAGAAGCTATATAGGTAACCTGCATTTTTGTACTCCTTATGCAACAGGCAATGCAGAGTGTATAAAACAGTTAAACAGCTATATAAAACAGAAAGATTTCCTTCAGGTAAAACATGGTTATATACTTTCAGAAGATGAATTAAAAAGGCGTTATGCAGTAAAACATATTTTATTTGGCAAGGGCATTTTAAGAAAAGACTACACCATGCATTTTAACAGCAGTGCAGAAGAAGATTTTCCATTTATAAAAGAATGGTGCAAAAAAGGATATGCATATATTGACGACAGTTTTATTACATTGTCAGAAGAGGGAATTGCACTGTCTGATTACCTTGGGCCTTTCTTTATTTCTGGTGAAGTAAAAGACAGGATGGGGAGATGGGAAAATGGAACCAATGGGGAATATTAAATTATATAATAATATACACCAGTGGTATTACAGAGGAAGTCTTGATTCCTGCAATTATTCATGTAGTTACTGCCCGTTTTCAAAAAAGCCCCAGTGCAGCAGGAAAGGGCTTTTAAAAGATGAGGAAAGTCTTGTAAGTTTTGTGGATGCCATTACCAGTAAGATATGTGCAGGGAAAAACAAATGTGCTGTACAAATTGTACCATATGGTGAAGCACTTATATATAAATATTACTGGAGGGAACTTGCACGTCTTACATGCAGCAATTACATTGAAGCAGCAGGTGCACAGACAAACCTTTCTTTTAATATAGACCGTATGCTTGGCTGGTTTGAAAAGAACAATGGCAGGATTAATAAATTAAGGCTTTGGTGTACATTCCACCCACAGATGGTTACAGAAAGCCAGTTTTTAAGCCAGTGCAGAAAACTTTCTGCATATGGCATTTTATACTGTGTGGGTACAGTAGGAGTCCCAGGACAGGAAAAAAGCATACTTAGCCTTAGAAAAAAGCTTCCAGAAGATGTATATTTATGGATTAATAAAATGGATGGCCTTGGCCGCAGGTATATAGAAGAAGAAATTAAAACATTTACATTAATTGATGAGTATTTTGAAACGGGGCTTAAGCATTACAAAGCTGATACAAGCAGGTGTATGGACAGCCTTTTTGTAGAAGCAGATGGTTCTGTAAGGCGGTGTAATACCTGTATTCCAGGTAAAGACGGCAAAGCCTGTATAAGAAAAGAATGTAGCTGTTATTTATCTTATTGTAACCAGGATATTCCGGAACTGGTTTTCTTTAACCCATACCCTGCTTTCCGTATACCACAATATAAGAAAGCGGTATTTTTCGATATAGATGGCACACTTATTAATAACGGGGATAGCATAATTACAGAAAATACAAAAAAACTGCTTAAAAGGCTTTCCCTGCATAGCAAAATATTTCTTGCAACTTCACTTCCATATAAAGATGCATTAAGAAAAACCGCACCAGCAGCAAATATAATATCAGGAGGGGTATTTGCGCACGGCGGGCTCTTAATAACACATACAGAAAAAGGGGATTTACATAAGAAAATATTTCCTTTAAAATATAAATATATAAACCAGCTTAAAAAAGATGCTTTAAAGCATGGATATCTGTTACATATTTATAGTGAAAAGGATATAGTTTATAAAATTACCCTTTCATTTAACAGGAATAAAAATATACCTTCTGGCAAAAGGGATATAATGGCAATGTCTGTAGCAAAAAAGTTTGGCTTTTGTAATAAAAGGCACTGCACAAAGGAAGGCATAAATGTTATAATTGAAGATGGCTGTATACAAATAATTAGTATTATGGCAGGAAAAAAAGAAGGTATAATGCATATATGTAATAAAATGGGGTATAAACCAGATGAAATTGCTGTATTTGGAAATTCTGCAAGTGATATCCCTATGCTTAAAGGGCCCTGGTTTTCTGTAGCAGTAGATGCAGGATATAAGACCAGGCAGGCTTCAGATTATTGTATAAGGAGTGGATTGGTGCATGCTTAGAAAAAAAAAGAAGGATATTAATAATGATTATATGTATTTGCAGGCGCTTAAAAATAAAAAAGTACCATTGCTTGTATTAGACCCGCAGTGGCATGAACTTTTTCCTGAATACCGTAAGACAAGTGAAATAAAAAGCTGTGAGAAAAGGTTAAATGAACTCTTAAAAAAACAGGGAAAGGCTGCCAATGATATTAAGGAATATGAAAAAGCTAAAAAGGCAATTATGGATAATATTGTATATAATATGACAGATGGCAATGAACCTGACAGCTTTTTTAAAATAAAGAAGCAGGAAAAAAACCAGAAACTTATGGCAGACCTTAATGATAAGATAAGCCAGGCAGAAGAAATACAAAGGGCAATGCCTGCCCAGATACAGCTTGCTAATAATGAACTTCTTGTTGAAGCAATGAAAGTGTGTTATAGTGAGCTTACTTCCAATACAGAACAAATCGAAAAAATTGAAGAATGGATAAAAGAAGCAAGAAATGCACTTAAAGATAAAATCCTTGAAAAACAGGATATGGAAATGCGCAATACACAAATGTATAAATACATGCATAACCTTTTAGGTGCACAGGTAGTGGAAGTATTTGATAAAAACCACCATGTATGGAAGGGTAATATTGAAGAAAATAAAAACGGGGATTTATTATGATTGCGGGAACAGGTGTTGATATAGTTGAAACAGAACGGATATTTAAAGCAATACAGAATGGATCATTTTTAAATAAATATTATACAGAAGCGGAACAGAAACTTATAGAAGAAAGAAAAAGCCGGGCAGCAAGTAATTTTGCAGGCAAAGAAGCTGTAGCGAAAGCACTTGGTACAGGTTTTACAAAGTTTATGCCATCAGATATTGAAATACTTAGGACTAAAACTGGCGCACCATATGTACTCTTACATAACAAGGCAATGGAAACAGCAAAAAGTCTTGGCATAAACTATATACATATTTCATTAAGCGATACAAAAAGCACTGCAATAGCTTATGTTATAACAGAATATTAAACAAAAAGGAAGGCATATTTTTGGAATATATATTAAACGCAGCAGAAGCTGCAAAAATTGACAGCATATCAATACAGGAAATAAAAATACCATCTGTTGTACTTATGGAAAAGGCAGCAATGGCTGTTATGCAATGTATTAAAGAAAAATGCATTGCATGTAATGGCAATGGCATACACAATTTACATACAGTTAAAATACTTGCCATCTGCGGCATGGGCAATAATGGCGGTGATGGTGTTGCATGTGCAAGGATGTTTAAAGAAGCTGGTTTTGATGCCAGCATACTTCTTGTTGGAAATAAGGATAAAGCAACAGAAGAGATGCAAATACAAATCGATATCGCCAAAAACCTTAATTTAAGGTTTATCACAAAGCCAGGGGATAATGAATATAATATTATTATAGATGCATTATTTGGAACGGGGCTTTCAAGGAATATTGAGGGAGAATATTTAAAATGGGTAAACTGGATTAATTCACAGCCTTCGCAAGTGGTATCAGTTGATATCCCGTCCGGCATAAATGCAGATAATGGGCATATATATGGCTGTGCAGTAAAAGCAAGCCACACTGTAACATTTGGCAGCAGCAAAAGGGGGCTTGTATTATTTCCAGGGGCATCTTACAGCGGTAATGTAACAATAGCAGATATAGGATTTCCAGAAATAGCGGTTAAAAAAGTATCACCAAAGGCTTATACTTATAAAAAGGAAGACCTGCCGCTTCTTATGCCAGAAAGGGGAGCACGTACCAATAAGGGGAATTTTGGCAGGGTGCTTGTAGTAGCTGGCTCCGCTGGCATGAGCGGTGCATGCTGCCTTGCAGCAAAGGCAGCATACAGGGCAGGATGTGGGCTTGTAAGGGTGGCAACTGCACCACAGAATGTGGATATAATAAAGGCTTATCTGCCAGAAGCTATAACAGGAACATATACAGATGGAATAACAGACAGCATAAAATGGGCAGATGTAATTGCTATAGGGCCAGGTACAGGAACAGAAGAAGATGCAAGAAAGCTTGTAAAAGAGGTATTAGAAGTAAGGGACAAACCAGTTGTAATGGATGCAGACGCATTAAATATACTGCCATATCTTATGCCTTCTGGCACAGGTATAGACAGGTATGCACTTACAGGGAATTTTATAATTACACCACATTTAAAAGAAATGGCAAGGCTTACAGGTGCAGATTTAAATGATATTAAGGAAAATATAACAGATTATGTATCAGGCCATAAAAGCGGCTGTACTATTGTTTTAAAAGATGCAAGGACTGTTGTTTCAAATGGAGGCACGGTTTATATAAATACAACAGGAAACAATGCACTTGCTACCGGGGGTTCTGGAGATGTGCTTTGTGGTATTATGGCAGGTCTTCTTGCACAGGGAATGAAACCGTTAAAAGCCGCTGCACTTGCTGTATTTATACATGGAATGGCAGCAGATTCATACGCAGGTAAAAGAAACAGGTATTCAATGGTGGCCTCAGATATTATAGAAGAGCTGCCTTATATACTGCCATTTTAGCCTTACAGCAAAATATTATAAAATTTTTTATACAGGATTTAAAGCCCGCACTTTATATAAAACAGGTAAAAACGGAGTATAAATATGGAAACAGTAAGAAAAGCAAAGCAGTACTACAGGGTACAGGCAGAGATAAACCTTGATGCAATATACCAGAATGTTGTTAATGCAAAGAAACTTTTAAAGCCAGGCACAAAAATAATGGCAGTGGTTAAAGCTGACGGCTACGGGCATGGTGCAGTTGAAACAGCAGGCGCTATTGATGGCATAGTTGATTCTTATGGTGTTGCAATACTTGAAGAAGGTATTGAACTAAGACAGGCCGGTTTTACAAAGCCAGTATTAATATTTGGTTTTACACCAGAACAACAGTATGGTTCAATGGTAGATTATAATATAACAACAGCAGTATTCCAGTATGATATGGCTTTAAAAATGTCAGAAGCAGCAGTAAAAGCAGGCAAGAAGGCACATATACATATCGCACTTGATACAGGAATGGGACGTATTGGGTTTAAGCAGGATAATGAAAGCCTTGATACAATTAAGAAAATTGCAGGGCTTCCAGGAATTTCAGTTGACGGCTGTTTTACACATTTTGCAAGAATGGACGAAAAAGACAAGACAAAAGCTAAGATACAGTTTGAACGTTATATGTCATTTGTAAAACGTATTGAAGATGAAGGAATAGAACTGCCAGTAAAGCATGTTTCAAACAGTGCAGGTATTATAGAAATGCAGGAAGTTAATCTTGATATGGTACGGTATGGTATATCTTTATATGGCATGTACCCTTCAGGTGAAGTGGCAAAAGACCGCCTTAAACTAATTCCTGCAATGGAGCTTAAAGCTTTTGTGTCATTTGTAAAAACAGTGGAAGCAGGCTGTGAAATAGGGTATGGAGGTACATTTACAACTACAAGGGAAACAAAAATTGCAACCATACCCGCCGGGTATGCAGACGGATACCCAAGGGCACTGTCAGGCAGGGGACATGTATTAATACATGGAAAGCGTGCACCTGTAATTGGAAGGGTATGCATGGACCAGTTTATGGTGGATGTAACAGATATAGGCGGTGTACATGAAGGGGATATTGTAACATTAGCAGGGCATGACGGGGATGGATATATTTCCATAGAGGAATTAGCAGAAATGTCATATTCATTTAATTATGAATTTGTATGTGATATAGGAAAAAGAGTTCCAAGGGTATATTACAGAAATGGAAAAATTGCAGGGACAAAGGACTATTATCCAGACTATTAACCTTTATTTTACAATTATATAAATTAGAATTTATGGAGGAAATAAAATGACAAAGAAAGAACGGTTTAAGATGGTTTATTCACAAGGAACTGTGGATGTTGTGCAAATTTTTCTAGACACAGAAACAGGTGTGAATTATGTGTTCCGTAAAGTTGCAAATGCAGGAGGAATGACACCGCTTTTAGGCAAAGATGGAAAACCTGTTATTTCTCCGGTTGCAGATATCTGACTTTAGCCATTCTAATTCCAATTTACAGTAAATTAGTATTTACGGGATAAAAATATAAACGTTTACGAATACTTATCTTAAAATATGGAAAAGATAGGAAAGAGAAGATTAAAAATACATATATAGGCCGGTAAGAAACGGTTTGCTTCTCGAAAATATTGAATTGGAGCGTGAACGTTTTGAATATTAGACGTGGAGATATATTTTTTGCTGATTTACGTCCAGTAGTGGGTTCTGAACAGGGAGGCATAAGGCCTGTGCTGGTTATACAAAATGATATGGGCAACAGGCACAGCCCTACAGTAATATGTGCTGCAATTACATCTAAAATGAATAAAGCAAAACTCCCTACACATGTTGCACTGGAAGTTAAAAAGTATGATATAATTAAAGATTCTGTAATTTTGCTTGAACAGATAAGGACTATTGATAAATCAAGGCTTAGGGAAAAGGTATGCCATCTTGATGATGAAATACTTTTAAGGATAGACAAGGCATTATGTATAAGCCTTGCACTTGAAGGGGAATTTACAGGTACAGACAGGCTGCATAAAGAAACTGCTATAAAGGAAACAGCAGAAAAAGAGGTTATAAGATAACTATGAAGATAACAATACTAGCAGTAGGAAAGCTAAAAGAAAAATATTTTGAAGATGCCGTCTTTGAGTATAAAAAGCGGCTTTCAAGATACTGTAAACTGGAAATAACAGAAGTGGCTGATGAGAAAACTTCTGAAAATGCAAGTGCAAAAGAGGCAGGAATAATACTTTTAAAAGAAGGAATACGGCTTAAAAAATACATAAAAAGTAATGCTTATGTAATTGCACTTGCAATTAATGGAAAACAGATGCCTTCTGAAAAATTTGCGGACAAAATAAAAAATCTAGGCATAGAGGGGACAAGCCATATTATTTTTATAATAGGGGGTTCAACAGGGCTTAGCAGTGAAATATTGGAAATAGCAGATGAAAAGATAAGTTTTTCGGCTATGACATTTCCACACCAGCTAATGAGGGTGATACTGTTAGAACAGGTTTACAGGGCATATAAAATAATAAATGGCGAACCATACCATAAGTAAAAACAGTGCCAGCCATCTGCTCTTTGGCAATTAACCCCCTTAACTAAAGGATTGCCTAGTGACAGATGGAAACTTAAATATCAAACTTCTTAAATAGGAGCGTTAGCTCCTTAGAAGTCCATTACCTTTAGGTGATGGGTGGTTCACAAAGAAGCAGGCAACAGATAATACAGTAAAGGATTATTATGATACATAATATTAAATATAAAGACAGGGATATTGTAATATCCTGTTATTTGCCAGACGGCGTACTGCCAGATAAAAATGCAGTTGAAGAATTACACCAGATGGCAGGATTAGAGGAAACATTAAAAAGTCTTGAAGCTGTACAGTTTTTTGAAAAAGAGGCCATGCCTGGAATTGAAAAAATTATTTTAACCCCTGACTTCCACAAAGGTTCTGGAATCCCAATCGGTATGGTAATGATGACAAAGGGTTTTGTAGTCCCGCAGGCAATGGGAAATGATATTAACTGTGGTATGCGTTTTTATACAACAGGCCTTACAGAAGGGCAAGTTTATGAAAAGCTTCCTGAATTAATAAAAAAAGCACGTTATATATTTTTTGAAGGCGGCAGGCAGATCCCAATGACAGGCAGGCAGCGCCAGGCAATGTTTTTACATGGTCTTCTGGGAATACTTGAAACTAGTAATGACAGCAATAAAAGCGGGCTTTGGAAGTATTACCAGCCTTCTGTCCAGGAAAAATGGCTTGGCCGTACGGTATTTCATGGAAGCATTAATACAGACCTTGCAGAAGGGCTTGAAGACTTTACTGGCAGCTATGGAAAATTAACATATGATGGCCAGATTGGGACGGTTGGCGGTGGTAACCACTTCCTTGAAGTACAAAAAGTTACAAAGATTTATGATGGCAGGGCGGCTAATGCCTGGAATATTAAAAAAGGCACTATTACAGTAATGATACATGCCGGCTCTTTGGCAGCAGGACACCATAGCGGGCTTATAAACCGCATGCTTTGCCAGGATATTTACCCGGCAGGGATTAAACACCCTGAAAATAAGATATACCTTATACCAGAAGACTTTATTGTACATAATGCATGGAACCGTTTTTGGCAGGCCTCTGCAAATGCTGCAAATTTTGCATTTGCTAACCGCCTGTTCCTTGGACTTATGATACAGGATGTTTTTACCAGTGTGCTTGGAAGCTGCAATATGGATCTGGTTTATGATGCGCCACATAATTATATATGGAAAAAGCAGTCTGGCGGGGAAAATTATTATATCCACCGTAAAGGTGCATGTCCTGCTGGTGGTTATGAAGAGATGGAGGGCACAGAATTTGCAAGTTATGGTGAACCTGTAATGATACCTGGTTCTATGGGAAGCCCTAGTTACATTTTAAGAGGACTTGGCAGTAAAGAAACATTGTGGAGTGCAAGCCACGGTGCAGGACGGGCAAAGTCCCGTGGTGAAGCAATTAAAGGCAATGATGAAGAATTTTATAAATTTATAGAAAAATTCCATATTGTTACACCTATAGACCCGTCACGGGCTGATTTAAAAGGCAGGGCTGATATTTTAAAGAAATGGGAAGAACAGGTACGGGCAGAAGCACCTTATGCCTATAAGGATATTGATAAAGTAATAGATGTACACACAGGGCATAATATGGCATTACCAGTAGCCAGGATGGAGCCAGTTTTTACAATAAAAGCTTAAATTTATCCTGCCAGGCTAAGGTTAAAGTATAAAATAATTGGAGGAATAATAATATGAATAAAAAGGTTTTAGCAATTTTAAGTATAATAGTTATATCATTATTAACTATATCTGCAGCACCAGCAAAAACTTATGCAAATTCTGGTTATATGGAACGTTTTAACAAATTAAAGAAAAAATGTAATAAAAAGTTTAAATATAACGGGCCACAGCAGGAAATGAACCATGAATCACTAGAAGAATTTAAACTTTGGGACAAAGAACTAAATTATGTTTATAATGATATTTATGGCAAGTTAAACCAGGAAGATCAGAAAGAACTTAAAAAGTCTGAACTTGCATGGATAAAGAAAAGGGATAAAAAGGCAGCAGAAAAATCTAGTGAATTTGAAGGTGGTACAATGTATCCGCTGGTGTATAACGATATATTAATAAAACTAACTAAAAAGAGGATTAAATGGCTTATAAAGAATTATTAATTATATATAACATATATAATAAATGAAAGAAACATAAGTCCAGCTAATAAATGTCAATAGGAAAATAAAAAAACTTTGATTTTATTTTGG
>CAJUJY010000017.1 GCA_910586555.1 uncultured Lachnospiraceae bacterium | reverse complement strand
ATCCATGCCTTCATTATATCTTATCTTTAACTTTTTGAAAATTGATTTCCGTGCACGGCCGTTATTCCATCTTGACAAATCCTTTTTTATAATATAAAATACATCAATAAATTAATAATACACAACATGTTGATAAGAAGAGTAAGCTGTATGGCTGCAATTATAGAGAGAGATGGGAAGCTGGAAACATCTTATTGTACTACAGCCCAAGACTACCTTGGAGTGGCCCCAATCCGGCCCGGTAACTCCGTTATAGTTATTATAAGCAGCAACAGGATTTTATTCTGTTGAACCAGGGTGGAACCGCGGTACTTGTATGTAACGTCCCTTCCGGCATTTTGCCAGAGGGGGCTTTTTTTATTACTTTTCCATTTTGGGGAAAGTATACTAAATTTAAGAAAGGCAGGGGGTAAATATGAAAGTAACTTTAAAAGATGGTTCATTTAAGGAGTATGATTCTGCAATGCCTGTGATAGATATTGCAGCAGATATTAGTGAAGGGCTTGCAAGGATGGCATGTGCGGCTGAACTTGACGGGCAGGTTGTTGATTTGCGCACTATAGTTGACAAGGATTGTGAATTAAATATTCTTACATTTGACAGTGAAGGCGGTAAAAAGGCATACCGCCATACATGTGCACATATTATGGCAGAGGCTGTGCAAAACCTTTATCCTGGTGCAAAGCTTACAATAGGGCCTGCAATAGATAATGGTTTCTATTATGATTTTGACATGCCAAGTATTTCAAGGGAAGAACTTGATAATATTGAAGATGAAATGAAGAAAATCATTAAAAAAGGAGATAAGCTGGAAAGGTATACATTGTCTAAAGAGGAAGCCATAAAGCTTATGACAGAAAGGGAAGAACCTTATAAAGTTGAAATGATTAAAGAACACCCGGATACAGATACACTTACATTTTATAAGCAGGGGGATTTTATAGAGTTTTGTGCAGGGCCACACCTTATGAGTACAAAGCAGGTTAAGGCATTTAAACTTATTTCTTCTTCTGGCGCATACTGGAGGGGTGATGAGCATAATAAGATGCTTACACGGATTTATGGGACGGCCTTTGATAAAAAGCAGGATCTTAAGGATTATCTTGAATATCTTGAAGATATTAAAAACCGTGACCATAATAAACTTGGACGTGACATGGATTTATTTACAACAGTAGATGTTATAGGACAGGGGCTTCCGCTCCTTATGCCAAAAGGTACTAAGATAATACAGAAACTCCAGCGCTGGATTGAAGACCTTGAGGATAATGAATGGGGATATGTAAGAACCAGGACACCACTTATGGCAAAGTCTGACTTATATAAGATTTCAGACCACTGGGGGCATTATAAAGAGGGAATGTTTATTCTTGGTGAAGATGATGAAGATGAAGAAGGAAACAGTATTTCAGGAAATGATATATTTGCACTGCGTCCAATGACATGCCCATTCCAGTATTATGTGTACAAAGCAAGGCAAAAATCATACCGTGACCTTCCATATAGAATGGGTGAAACATCAACACTTTTCCGTAATGAAGATTCGGGGGAAATGCACGGGCTTACGCGTGTACGCCAGTTTACTATTTCAGAGGGGCATCTTGTGTGTACACCAGAACAGATTGCAGATGAATTTAAGGGCTGTGTTGAGCTTGCAAGATACTGCCTTAAAACCCTTGGACTTGAGGAAGATGTAACTTACCGTATGTCTAAATGGGATCCTGAGAATACAGATAAATATCTTGGGACAGCAGAGGAATGGGACAAGGTAGAAGGTGCAATGCGTGAAATTCTTGATGATATAGGGCTTGAATATACAGAAGAAGCAGGGGAAGCTGCATTTTACGGGCCCAAACTTGATATCCAGGCAAAGAATGTATATGGCAAAGAAGACACAATGATTACAGTACAGCTTGATATGTTCCTGTCGGAACGTTTTGATATGTATTATATAGATGAAAATGGTGATAAGAAACGTCCTTATATTATACACAGGACATCAATGGGCTGTTATGAACGTACACTTGCATGGCTTATTGAAAAATATGCAGGAAAGTTTCCTACATGGCTCTGCCCTGAACAGGTACGTGTACTTCCTATATCAGAGAAATTTAAAGATTATGCAGAAAAAGTTCTTGCAGAACTTAAGAAAAATGGCATAGACGCAACAGCAGACCACCGTTCTGAAAAGATTGGTTATAAAATACGTGAAGCCAGGCTTGATAAGCTTCCATATATGCTTGTGGTTGGTGCAAAGGAAGAGGAAGCAGGGAAAGTATCTGTAAGAAGCCGTTTTGCAGGAGATGAAGGACAGAAGGATTTGCAGGAATTTATAGACAGCATATGTAAAGAAATAAGGACAAAAGAAATACGTAAAGAGGAAGTACAAGAAGAAGGACAGAATTAATACTGGATTATAAGTAATGCAGGACAGCATATATTCCTGGAATACATGTGGAATATAATTACCATTAGTTATACTGGTTATGTGTATATTATACTAAAAACCGCTTAAATCTTATGGTTTTGGCGGTTTTTTCTTTAGGGGTTTTACAGCCCTTTTTTATGTACTATTAAAGATATTTTACTAATATGCCGATTTAATAATTAACAGCAAGGATTCCCCTCCCTCTTAGCCAGGGGAGGAATTGCCAAGAACAATTATAACAGCAGCAGTGGGCGGAGCGGAAGCGGTATCCCCTGCTGCCATGAGGCAATTCACATTATTGTCTTGCTCCTAACTGCCGCAAGTGGATTGAAACAATTAAATAGATATAGTTGGTTGTAGGCATATATAAATTAGAAAGGTACATATATGGTGAGAAGTCTATGAATGTTAAGGATATTATGCACCAGCCAGGCCAGGTGGCAAGAACAGGCGTTATGCCAGGCAAAAGCCCTTTTTTGTCAATAGGCAGCAAAGGCCAGGTTGTTGAAGGAGTGATATCAAAGGTATCAGATAAGATTTCCATCAGCTTTAACGGAGTAGAGGTTGCAGTGCCTCATTCCGCAGTACGTAAAGCCACGGAAGGCGAAATAAGAAAGTTTCAGATCATGGACGTATCGAAAGACAATATTGTACTGAAAGAGGTTGGAAATACTTATAACCAGGACAGCAGGGCACTTGCAAGCACAAAAGTGCCAGATGATGCAGGTATTTACAGTAATAACAATAATGTAAAAGGAAGCCAGCAGATAGCCGCAGAGGATAAGGAAGCAATTAAAAATATAGCAATCCTTACAGGTGAAGATTATGCAAGTATAGAAAAGGAAGAAGGAAGTATAGAAAACTGTGATGAAGAAAGCCTTGAACGTGCTGCACAGAAGGTAAAAGAACAAAAAGAATGGAAAGCGTTTTACCAGGAAAGCAATAAAGAACTGTGCAGGCAGCTAAAAGAAGGGCTTGAAAATATACAAAAACAAGGCTTCCTTGACCAGAAAAGTGAGTCACAAATTGCACAGATTTTACGTGATGCAGATATACCTGCTACACTTGAAAATATATCAAGAGTAGTTTCAGCCCTTAATATGAGCCAGACTGCAAGGCTTATGTCTGATAATGCAAAATCATATATAATAAGCAAAGGAATGTCCCCTACTATTGAAAATATATACCACGGGCAGTATTCAGGAAGCGATGCATATGATTTATCTGTATATGATGAAGAGGCCTGGGAACAGCTTAAGGGGCAGATTTTTGATATTATAGATATTGCAGGGCTTAATAAACAGACAGCAGCAGATGATGCAAAGTGGCTTTTAGCTAATGACCTGCCGGTAACAATAGATAATTTAAGGACGCTTGATGTACTGCGTGGCATTAAGGACAATATGACACTTGATGTAGCACTTGTACAGATTGTACAGGCAATGGCAGCAGGAAACAAAGCAGAACAGGCGCTTCTTGATACATCACAGTTTATTATTGCAAGAGATATAATTAAAGGATTTAATTCTGTAAATGACGGGGATATAATTACTGCTATTAAAATAATGGCAGATAATGGCATGCAGGAACTTAACTTTGCCCTCTTAAAACAGGCTGGCATGCAGAATGAAGACAATGGAAACAATAATACGGCAGTAATACCAGAAAATATTATAGATGGAATGTCAGAACAGGAGATACAGGCAGTTATAGCTAAAAAGAATATAGCAGAAATATGCCTTAAGATGACAATACAGTCAGTTGGCATAATGGCAGGAAAAGGCATAAATATAGAAACTGCACCTCTTGAAAATATTGTAAAAGAGTTAAGGGACATAGAAAATGCCTATTATATGTCAAGGTTTGGGATAACAGCAGATATGGCAGATAAGGAACTTGGGCTTATGCAGGAGGCTTTACAGAAAACATCAGATATTGCAAATGCGCCTGCATCAGTAATTGGAATGGGCATAAGGCAGATGAACCTTATATCATTTAATGAACTCCATGCTGCTGCTGTAAGTGAAACAGCAAATAAGAACCAGTTTATGGAAATTTATGAAAAGGTTGCAACAGAGCCTGATAAAAATTTTGGTGATTCCATCGAAAAAGCATTCCAGAAAAGTGTGCCTGGTATTTTACAAAGCCTTGGGCTTGAAGATACAAAAGCTAATGAAAGGGCAGTAAGGATTCTTGGTTATAACAGCATGGAGATTACAGAGGATAATATTAATGCTGTTAAAGATTATGATGCTTCCCTTAACAGGATAATTGACAATATGAAACCATCTGTTGTACTTGATATTATAAGGAAGGGCAGTAACCCTCTTAATAAGTCAATAGAAGAACTTGACAGGGAACTTAAAGTTATTGCCGGGGAAAAAGGGGTTACACCAGAAGAAAAATACAGCAGGTATTTATGGCAGTTAGAAAGAAGCAATGCAATTACAGAGCAGGAAAGGGACGGTTATATAGGTGTCTACAGGCTGCTTAATAATATAGAAAAAACTGATGGTGCTGCGATTGGTGCTGTTATACAAAGCAAAAGGGAAATGACACTTGGAAACCTTCTTTCTGCTGTAAGGGGCATTAATGGAAAAGGAATTGATGTAGAGATTGATAATAATTATGGCAGGCTTGAAGAGCTTGTATACCATACAAAACCAGTAACCATGCAGATTGACAGCGGTTTTAACCCTGATAACAGGGATAGTGGCCAAGATAATGGCAGCAGGTATTACCAGGGGCTTGTTTCGGAGGCAATAGATAGTATTACACCTGACAGTGTTAATGAAATTTCAGATGGTGATATGGAAAAAATCCTTGATACTTCACTTGAAAAATTCGCAGAAGAGATGAAAGCACGGTCACCAGAAAACAAACTTATGAGGGAATATTATGATAAACAGGCGGAAGAAGTACGTGATATGATGCAGAACCGTGCGGAAGCAGACATCTATCTTTCTAATATGCAGATACCTGTTACAGTTGCATCTTTAGGGGCAGCAATACAGATGATTAAAGAAGGCTACAGTCCTGTAAAAGACTGTTATGGCAGAAGGAATATTTTAGGGGAAAAAGAGAAAAAAGAATTTGAAGAAACAGCAGACAATATGGCAGAAGCACTTGGTTCCGAAGAAAGCATAGAAGCAGAGTGTGAAAAGACAAGGAAGTATATGGAAGAGATTCTTTCAAGGTCATATTGTGAACCTGGAATTACATCTGATGAACTTATGAAGCTTAAAGCACTTGGCAGGGGAATACAGTTACACGGCATGATGGCAGGCAGAAGAAGTTATGATATACCTGTAATTGCTGGTGGCACAGTTACAAACATGAATGTAACTATATTAAGCGGACAGGAAGATAAAGGCAAGGTAAAGATTTATGCAGAAAATACAGATGGGGAGCCAGGATTACATTTAAATATATCCGCAGAATTTAAAATATCAGATGGCACAGTAAAAGGACTGGTAACATGTAACAGCAGGGAATGTTATGAAGCATTTAAAGAAAGAAGCATGGAATTAAAGAATGGCCTTGCAGATGCTGGTTTTGAAGTTAAAAATATATCATTAAGCCTTGGAAGGGCAAATAGCAGTATTCCTGGTGAAAAGACGGACTTAGGCAGTAATGCATCTACAGCCAGCCTGTATAAAGCAGCAAAAATTGCAACATGTTATATTTCAGAAATAATAAAAAATATAGAAAAAGGCATAAATAATTAATATGAAAGGTGGTATTATAGATGAAAATAAACCATAATGTAACAGCACAGATAGCAAATGTAAATTTAAAGAAAGATGAAAGAAGGGTTTCTTCAAGCCTTGAAAAATTAAGTTCAGGATACAGGATTACAAAGGCAGGGGACGATTCAGCAGGTCTTGCAATATCAAATAAAATGCGTACACAGATAAGGGCATTAGACCAGGCTGGAAGAAATGCAGAAGACGGACAGTCCATTGTCCAGACCGCAGATGGTGCATTAAATGAGGTTGCTGCAATATTACAGCGTATAAGGGAACTTACTGTACAGAATGCTAATGATACATATACTGTAGATGACCGTGCGGCTTCACAGAATGAAATAGACCAGCTTCTTGATGAAATAGACCGTATTTCAAGTACTACAGAATTTAATGGCAAAGGGCTTCTTGATGGTTCATCAGCAAGGACAATTACAAGCAATATAGATGGCATACAGGCACTTAAAGTATCAACAGAAGTCCCTAAGGGGGATTACCAGTTCAGTGTAGATGCTGCACCACAGCCAGCAGTTGCTGAAGATGTTGAATTTACAATACCTGGCACATTATATATTAATAATACAACTATAGAAATATCCGCAGATGATACAGAAGAGTCTGCTTCAAGTAAAATAATTGATGTATGCAGCAAAATGGATTTGGATGTGGAATTTTCAGGAACTTCATTTAGTATGACAACAAGGGCAGCAGGTGCTAACCAGCAGATACTTGTAAGAAATTCTTCAAGTGAGCCAAACCAGTTATTTATGGGTTCTGATGTAGCAATAACACTTGGTGATGGTTTTACAGAAAATGCTAAAATATCAACAGATGGAAGCCATATTACAATTAAAGATAACGGCGGTTTTGAAATGCTGCTTGAAGTACCATCTGAAACACCAGCAGGTTCAACAGAAGGCCAGGAAGTTACATTAAAAGTATATGATGCAGGATATATGGGAATGCAGATTGGCGGTAATGAAAACCAGATGCTTAACATGAACTTTGATGAGGTATCATGCAATACACTTTCATTACGTGATTTTAACGGCCAGGGCCTTATAAATGTATGTTCACAACATAATGCAGATATGGCGATTAAATCTGTTGATGTAGCTATTGCAAGGGTTTCAGCAACACGCTCAGAACTTGGTGCTTATGCAAACCGTCTTGAAGACACAGCATCAAGCCTTGATGTAGCAAGCTATAATATGACTAACTCAATGTCACGTATTATTGATACTGATATGGCAGATGAGATGACACAGTATACACAGCTTAATGTATTAACACAGGCAGCTACTTCCATGCTTTCCCAGGCAAATAACAAGCCACAAGAAATTATGAACCTGTTACAGGGAATATAGGAAAGGGGTCTTCAGGTTTATGGACAAGGAACTGTTAAGGGCATATACAGCCCGTATTTCCCAGGCAAATAAAAGCGGCCTTGTGGTTATAGTTTATGAACTTTTTTCTTATAGTATGGATATGGCAGGGCAGGCATTTAATAATGGTGACAGGGACAGGGCTGTAAAACATTTAAGGAAAGCACAGGAATGTGTATGTGAACTTAAAAGAAGCTTAGACTTCCATTATGGGATTTCATATAACCTTGCAAGTTTATACAGGTATGTCAACGGGCTTCTGGTAACAGCAATTACAAGGCGTGAACCATCTGGTTTTAATGAGATAAAAAAGGTTATGGAAAGCCTGCATAGTGCATTTTTGGAAGTGGCAAAACAGGATAAATCAGAAGCAGTTATGCAGAATACACAGCAGGTGTATGCAGGGCTTACATATGGGAAAGGAAAACTAGACGAAGTTTTTATGAATGTAAATGAAAGGTCAAGGGGATTTATGGCCTGATTATGTCTGGGTTATAAATTTTAAATTATATATAAACAAAAGATAATTTATAGTTATCCACGGTTTATTTTAAATAAGAGGCTAGAATGTTACTACCTGGCAAGTCCAAAGTAATCCTACAGGCAACCCGCTTCCGCTTGGACGGGTTCACGCAACGGCGCGTAAAACCTGGAAATACCAGGTTTAAACGTCGGCGGTCCCGTACAGTTGCCTTTTAGGATTACATTTGGCCTTTGGCCAGGTAATATACGTTTTGGCAGCTTATAGGAATATTTCCTGTGGATTTATCTGGTTTAAAGGTATTATGCTACATTTGCATACGTGGCAGCACTTAATAACAGTATAAGATATACCTTTTACATGGGACATAAAAATTTTTCATATAAAAATTTTTCATATGGTTTAAATTTTGTGGAAAAAATACCAATCCAGAAAGATTTTACAAATAAATTAATTATTATTATAAATAACAGTTAATAGATGCTGCATATTTTGTTCTTATACAATAAATACAAAAACCATATATGTATATTTAAAATTTTTAAGTAAACATATATAAAAGACAAATGTTAATCCTCCCACGGAAAGTAGTAACATGCAGACAGTTTTATATATTTTCTGTAAAAGGCACTATAGCGCCGCCAGTGCTTAGGCCCGGTTTTTACAGGCTTTATGCACTGCTGACACTATAGTGTTGTGTAGCACCGCTAACACTATAGTGTTGTGCGCCTATCGTAGTGGGAACGTGCCTGCTACAGAAAATATATAAAGCTGCTGCATGCACACAACCTTTAGTATATACACAGCCCCAATGCAGGATAACTATAAATTATCTGTTACTTATATTATATATATTTATTAAACAGCCATATGGCCTGGCTTTGTACTATACAGGAAGTTAAATCCCTACATATATTCTTTAATTTTCTCTGCTGTTTGTGTTGCCAGTTCCTGATCCATGTTATTACCTGGAACGTATTTAATTGTGATGCCGTCATCTGTATTGCGTGGTATAAGGTGCACATGGAGGTGGAATACAGTCTGTCCTGCTGCCTCCCCATTATTCTGCAATACATTAAGCCCGTCATAGTTAAATGCATTTTTAATTGCACCACCACATTTTTTGGCAACTTTAAATATTTTTTCACAGTATTCATCTGGAAGTTCAAATATATTGGCAGCATGTGTTTTAGGGAGTATAATTGCATGTCCTTTTGCAGCAGGTGATGTATCAAGTATAACTTTAAAATCATCATCTTCATAAATTGGGACAGTAGGAATTATACCATTTGCAAGTTTACAGAAAATACAGTTGTCATCAATATTTTTATTCATTTTGTTCCTCCTTTATATCTAATAGAAATTTTATTTTTTAAACTGGAAAAGCGAATCAAATATTCTTAGGATTTTAAAATCACCCCTGGCTGTAAGTTCACCTGTCATAAATGTGCTTTGAAGAGTATTTTCACCTGAAACTATTTTGTCAAACACTTTAGATGTAGTTCTGACCTTAATATCAGGATTATCTTTTTCACCATAATAACAATTTAATGAAGTGTTGTCAGTTTCAATAATAAGGGTGCTCTCCTTGTCAGCGATTTCTATGGAGAACGAAAGCGCAACACCTGGCATGGGGTGGAAGTGGTTCTCCAGGGTTTCAATATACGGGCCTTTATCATAAGGTGAGGGATCGCCCATCATTCCCCGGAACATCTGTGAAAGTTCCTTTATATCAGCTTTTTGTTTTTTAACATATTTATCATTGGAAACATACATTGAAAGCTGCTCGCTTTCCTGTGGTGTAAGGACTATTGATTTAGGCTGTGCAACATTATCAAGTACTGCATCAGTGCTTGACGGGAATGATACTATTTTTTTAGAAAAAGCCCGGTAAAAGTTTTCTGCTTTCTTTTCTATAAGGTTTGCATAATCAGAATTGGTTTCAAAATCAACGTTATTATTTACATATGCAGATATGCCTTCACATACTTTGCCGCCAAGAAGTTCCCACGCCTTAACCAGTATTATATATGCTTCTTTTTCACCATATGTTGTAGATATTGCAACTGGCATCATATAAAGCCGTTTAATAGTTTCCTTATCACCATATAACCAGCATGAGTCAAGGAACTGTTGTAAAAGCCCGCCTATGCCAAGCCATTCTATAGAAGCAGCAAGTATTATTGCATTAGCATCTTTAAGAGTTGATGGCAGTACAGAAATACCGCGGATATCTTCATATAGATTATATTTTTTTACTTGTACATTTAATTCTTCAAGAACCTGGATTAACTTACTTATTACAAAATTTGCAGGATCTTCAATAAGCCCTCTGCCACCATAATAAATATTTACAATTATCATTAATTCATTCCTGCCTTTCTCTTAGAATTACCAGTAAAAGCTAATATAAACCAAGTTATTAAAAATCCGCCTAAAAATCCGCCAATATGTGCAGCATTGTCAACACCCTGGCTTGTAATGCCACCATATAAACTTAAAAATACCATAAATAAAACCCGGCGGAGGCCAAATTCCTGTGTATTATGGCGGTTTGCAAGTATTATACAAAGCAGGGAGCCCATTAAGCCAAATATTGCACCTGATGCACCAACAGACTGTGTATAGTTATATTCAACCATATTATAAACCATTGAAGCACACCCTGCAATAATGCCTGATGAAAAATAAATAATTAAATATTTTATCTTTCCAGCATATTGTTCAATATAGCTTCCAATAAACAACAGTACAACCATATTATTAAATATATGGTCTGGGCCGGCATGAAGGAACATATATGTAAATATCCTGTAATATTCATGCCAGTTAATAACAAGTTCCCATGAAAGTGCACCCTTGTCCGTTAATGAAGAACCACTATCTAACGGGGTTATAAAGTCTGTTATTATAAAAATAATAATATTAATAATAACCAGGGTCATATTAGCATGTGCTGCCAGTACATTATTATATTGTGTATAATTATTATATGGATTATGCGCTGTGTTGCCAGGCATATTGCAGGACATAAGAAATTCTTCTATAGGTTTCTTAAGTCCTGTATACATTGGAAGGGCATTGCCATATACTATAAGCTTAAGGTTTACTGGATCTATCCGCCATAAACATTCACCTGTATTCTGCAAATTAAAAGGAGGTGTAGTATTTTTACTGATAAAAATATATAAAAAATGGTACAGGTGGCAGCCTTTGTGTACCAGAAATTCCCTTATCTGCCAGGAAATATGCCTGAACTGTTCTTCTGTATATTTTATGCCAGAAGTTTCATCTAATGTAACTATAACATACCCTTCAGTTTCCGGGGACATGCCATTTCCAACCAGTTTTACATTTACATGTGGTTCTTCCACATTTAGTTTAAGCTGTGCATATCCCATCTGGTTAAAAACAGATGCAATTTCATTATACATATGTAACCTCCATTCTTTAGAAAAAGACACCAGAATATATTCTAACAAAAAATATAAAAATTATCCAGCTATTTATCTTATGGTATATTAAAGTTAAACCTGTATTATTTTTTAACCCAGGCATAAACTCTGCGCCATATAACCCCGCCTATCTGCAAAAAACAGCAGAATATATCAAAACAGGACATTAAGAAGCATATTATGTATTATGGTGCCGGAACAGGGAATTATATAGTACATAAAGGATACTGTTAAATTATGTATTTAAGATTTAATATAAAGAAAGCTGTAGTGAACAGTTAAATAGTATATGCAGAATGGAGGAATACTATGAAACAGTTTTTGCAGGATTATTATATGGTCTTTGCAATGGCAGCTATAGGCTGCCTTACGATTGTGATGAAAAGCATTGCAGCTATAGTATACTATAAGCTTATCTGCCAGGCGGAACAGATGGGGAATACCCAGAATAAACATATGAAAGTACTGGCAGGTAAAATTACTGCTTCATATAAGCTGAAACGTGAAATACACAATATTAAATGCATTGTGGACAAGAGCATGTATAATATACGTTTTCTTGGCATTTCAGCAGAAGGATGGAAGAATGCAGGTATTTATGGCATTACTGCTGTAATTATAGTATTGGCTTCATGCCTGCTTCTTGGTGTTTATTTCCATATGCCTTATGAATGGTATGCCTTGGCCAGCCTGTCAGCAGTTGCTGTTATAGCTCTGCTTGTAACATCAGAAATGTTATTCCAGATACATAGGAAGTACAGGCTTTTAAAACTACAAATGACAGATTACCTTGAAAATGTGCTACAGCCTAAACTCGAAAAGGAATATCTCCACCCTGAAGAAGAGAAGAAATACCAGAATGAGTATTTTGAAAATGACGGACAGAAAGAACAGCAGGATGAAGCTGCTGCTTCAAAAGAAGATCTCAGGCTTTTTGAAGAGTTTGTGGAGGAATACTTAGCGGATTAAAAAACAAGGCAAGGCAGGAAAGGCATGGTTATTAGTATGGAAAAGAGATTTAGTATTTCGGACGCATCCAGGCAGGTGGAAGTTGAAAACCACGTATTAAGGTACTGGGAAGAAGAATTAATGCTTCCGATTGAAAGAAATGCGAAAGGACACAGATTTTATAAAGAAAGTGATATACAGGCGCTTAAAACTATAAAGGATTTAAAGGAGCAGGGATTCCAGCTTAAGGCAATAAAGCTTCTTATGCCTGATATTGCAAGGGTCCGTGATATGAGCCCGCAGGAAGTGTACCAGTTAAGGGAAGAGTTAAACCAGCAGGTTTTAAGGGAGGAAGAAGTGCAAGATAAGAATGTAGTTCCGCTGCAATCAGCAAGGCATGGAAATTCACAGCCAGCAAAAAAAAGCAGTGAAGAGAAGATGAAACAGTTTGAAAATATGTTAAAACATATGGTTTCACGTATTGTTAATGAAAATGAAACAGCATCTGAACAACGGATATATGAAGCAGTAAGTACAAAAATTATGAAGGAGATAGATTATATGATGAGGGAGAAGGAGGAGATACAGGACAAGCAGATGGAACTTTTAAAACAGATACTGGAGGAAGTAAGGCGTGAAATGCCAGAGGCGGCTGTAAGCAATGAGAGGGGGCATATAGTGTCAAAAAAGAAGAAAAAAGAAGAAAATAAGACAAAAAAAAGAAAACTATTTGCCAAGTCTGTCTAATAGTGATATAGTTATACTAATATAACTATTAACAGGCAAACAATAGATTGCAGGTTTCACCAGTAAGCCTGTTGCCATAAATTATGCTGGAAAATGATTCTAAGGCAGTACAAAATGCTGTCTTAGAATTTTATATTCCAGCCAGGAAAATGTAAAAGCATGTTCTTTACAGTTCTTATTATAAAGGAATCCATTATTTGTGCCTGTGGGTAGTAGAAAGGCATGGTTATTTTTTATGGGAAATTTTATATTTGAAAAGTATGGCGGGATAGAAGGGATTTACCATATACAGCCAGAGGTGCGTGGAGATGCAAGGGGTTATTTTATGGAAACCTATAATTATAACGATTTTAAAGCAGCCGGGCTTGGCATGGTATTTGTACAGGACAACCAGTCATTATCATCAGAAGGGGTTTTAAGAGGGCTTCATTTCCAGAAGGAACATACACAAGGGAAGCTTGTACGTGTAATTAGTGGTGAAGTTTTTGATGTAGCTGTTGATATAAGAAAGGGTTCAAAGACATATGGCAAGTGGGCCGGCGTAATTTTAAGTGCAGAAAAGAAAAACATGCTATATGTGCCAGAAGGGTTTGCGCATGGATTTTATGTATTATCTGAAACAGCAGAGTTTGCATATAAATGTACAGATTTTTATGATCCATCATCAGAAGCAGGGATTATGTGGAATGATCCTGTACTGGATATAAAGTGGCCTGTACCTGCAGGCAAGGAACCAAAACTGGCAGAAAAGGATAAACAATATCCTGGGTTTTCAAATGATATCTTTTTAGAGTATTAATAAAATAAGTTAAAGGACGGAGGGAAGGCCGGAGATGGAAAAAGTACTAATAACCGGGGCTTTTGGGCAGCTTGGACGTTCGCTTATAAGTCTTTTAGAGGGTACAGGTACAGAAGTGGCCAGTACAGATTCAGATACACTTGATATATGTGATTATAACCAGGTACAGGAGTTTGTGTCAGCGCATAAACCGGATACAATAATAAACTGTGCCGCATATACAGCTGTGGATAAGTGTGAAACAGATGCGCTAAATGCAGAAAGGGTTAATGCAAAAGGGCCAGAAAACCTTGCTGTTGCCGCAGCAAGGGAGGGGGCACAGATAGTCCAGGTATCGACAGATTATGTATTTGATGGCATGGCAAAAGTGCCTTATACAGAAGAAGATAAAACTAACCCGCAGAGTGTATATGGAAGAACAAAACTTGAAGGTGAAAAGGCTGTAATAAAAAACTGTGATAAATATTTTATAGTAAGGACAGCATGGCTTTATGGGGAAGGCAGTAATTTTGTAAGGACAATGCTTAAGCTTGCAGATGAAAGGGACAAGCTCACAGTTGTAAATGACCAGTATGGCACACCTACATCTTCATTGGAACTTGCAAGGATGATATTAAATATTATCCCATACAGGCAGTACGGTATATACCATGGCACGTGTGAAGGCAGTACAAACTGGTATGAATTTGCATGTGAAATAATGAAACAGGCAGGTAAAGATATAGAAGTGCTGCCTGTAACAACAGATGAATACCAGGCAGGCAAAAATATAGCTGCAAGGCCGGCTTATTCAGTACTTGAAAATAAAAAGCTTAATTCAATGGGAAGTTACCGCATGAAAGAATGGAAAGAGGCTTTAACAGAGTATATGCATATGATGGGTTATTCCAGGGTATAACAATACCACCAGCAGATGCCGGCTGCTGGTGGTATTGTTTTTCTGGTACCTTTAAGGTTTAATTGACAGTTATTTTACATGTGTCATAATTACCATTAGATATGGTGGCTGTAATGTATGCTGTACCTTTGGCTTTCGCATATATCCTGCCCTTAGATGAAACAGAAACTATATCATTATCAGAACTTTCAAATACCGGGATTTCATCTGTAATACTTGGCCTTAGTGTATACTGGAGTTTCCTGCCATCACCGATGTCAAGCTTGTATTTAGTCTTCCTGAACTTAACACTTACGGCTTTTGGGGTTACTTCCACTTTTAACTTTAATGTGTATGTATTAGTTACAAAAAGGAATACTGGTTCTTGTATTTTAATAGTAATAGTAGCAGTACCTACACCAATGCCATTATATTCACAAGTGTTGTTTTCTCCTGGTGTAACAGTAAGAATTGTTTCATCTGAGCTTTTATACGAGATATCGCTGTTATCAGGTACCTTAAAAACAGTGAGGATATCGCTGGTGCCAGTTAAAATAGAAGTGCTGTCCTTTTTAATGAAAGGCTCTGTTTTTTCCTTTTCGGCATTTTTAGCATTTTTAGAATACTTAGGCCCGCTGGCAGTTTTGATAAAAGTATCAGATGATGCAAAAGCCTTGTTACAAGGAAGCCCTGTTACAGTAATTAATAAGGCCAGCATACAGATACGTAATATCTTGCGCATTTCTTCCTCCTTAAATATAAATTTAGCATAGCAGTATTGTAAAAAACGGATTTTTACATATACTATACTGTTTAAAAATAATAAAAAATATAGATGTCAGAATAGTGTCATATAAATTACTTTTTTTGCCATATTTATTCCGCAATTTCATATTATAATAATCTGGCAATGTTAAAGTATCTATTATAGAAATGAGGTGTTGTATGCAGTATATTTTGATTGCAGATGATAATCCAGATATTACAGATATCCTTTCTGTATATGTAAAGAAGGAAGGATATGAACCAGTAGTTGCCAAAGATGGCGTAGAAGCAGAGAAGCTTTATGAAAATTATAAGCCATCAGCGCTTCTTTTAGATGTTATGATGCCATTAAAAGATGGTTATGAAGTATGTAAGAATATCCGCAGGAAATCAAGTGTGCCAATAATACTTATTACTGCACGTGGTGAAGACTACGATAAAATAATGGGGTTAGATATTGGTGCAGATGATTATATAGTAAAACCTTTCAGCCCAAGTGAAGTTATGGCAAGGCTCCGGGCAGTGTTGCGCAGGTTTGTTGCAACAGAGGTATCAGAAAATTCAGACACAATACTTAGGATTAATAATATGACTGTAAACCTTGAAGAATACTCTTTTACGATTGGTGATAAAAAAGTGCCTCTTACAAAGAAAGAAATTGAAACTATGTGGACACTGGCAAGTAATCCTAATAAAGTATTTACCAGGGACAACCTGCTTGACAGTTTATGGGGGTATGATTATTATGGTGACAGCAGGACAGTTGATTCACATATTAAGAGGCTGCGTGCCAAGATTGACACAATAGAACATCCTGCATGGAGCATTAAAACAATATGGGGAGTAGGATATAAGTTTGAAATAAATGATAATGATGTATAAGAAGCAGAAAGGCGCAGTATATGTATAACAGGTTAAAAGACACCTGTAGGTTAAAAGACACCTGTAGATTAAAAGACACCTGCTGGTTAAAAGACACCTGCCGGTTAAAACCAATTTACCGGGTAAAAGAAGCCTGGAATAAACTTGTTAAGAACTTCCAGGTTAAAAAAATATGGTTTTTTATGGTTAAGAATGATATTGTAGCAAAAATATATTTATCCTTTACATTTGTGCTTGTGCTTACAAGCCTGCTTACAGGCATTATATTTATCAGGTTATACAGGCAGAATTATATACGTTCACATTCTGGACTTCTTGCAAAACAGGGTAAAAAAATTGCAAAACGTGTATCAAGGTTTGAAAGGAACGGGCATATTGAGCAGTTTCTGAAATACAGTACATATATTGATGAAATAGAAGGTGCAGAAAATACTGATGTATGGATAATGTCAAATGAAAATGCAGAAAACCCGCTTGCTAAAGAATATACTAATGGTATATCTGAAGGCGTGCTTACAGATGATATGTATGATGTAATAAATGCAGCATATAAAGGAAAAACTTCTTCCAGTTCAAGCTATGATGATATATATGGCATGGCAGCATTAAGGGTTGCAACACCAGTTTTTAATAAAAGCACAGGAGAAGTAAGTGGTGTTGTTATGATGGTTTCCATGATTGATAAACAGACAATGGGTATTGACAAGGGAACTTATCTTATAATATCAAGCCTGCTTTTATCGTTTTTAATATCATTTATTGTTGCATTTTTATTTTCACAATATCTGTCAAAACCACTTGCTAAAATCAGCAGGAATATAAACAGGATTTCCAGGGGGGACTATTCTTCAATAAAACCAAAGAAACCCGAAACGCAGCTTGGACGTATTGAAACTACACTTGACAGGCTTGCCATACAGCTTGGACAGGCAGAAAAAGAGAGAGAAGGCTTAGAACAGGCCAGAAGGGATTTTTTTGCCAATGTATCACATGAATTAAGGACACCTATTACAGTTATACGCGGCTATGCAGAAACACTTAATGATGGTGTTATTACTGATGCATATGCAATAGAAGACATGTACCAGCGTATGTTATCTGAATGCCAGGGCATGGAAAGGCTTGTTGGTGATTTATTTATACTTTCTAAAATGCAGAACCCTGATTTCCAGGTTGAGAAAGAACCTGTAAGCCTTATGCAGATATTTGGGGATATAAGCCGCAGTGAAAAAGTTATAGGCAAAGAGAAGAATATACAGTTTAAAGAAAATTTCCCTGCAGACGATCCATGTATGATGCTTGGCGATTATGTGCGCCTGCGCCAGATGTTCCTTGTAATAATAGATAATGCAGTTAAATTTTCATATGAAAACGGGGTTATAACTACAGAAATATATAAAAGTGGTGAAAAACTCCATATAAGCATTGCAGATGGAGGGGTTGGAATATCTGAAGAAGAACTGCCTTATATATTTGAAAAATTTTACAAGTCAAAGCTTAAACAGAATGAAAAGGGGACAGGCCTTGGACTTATGATAGCAAAGCAGATAGCACTAAAACATGGCGGGACACTTACAGTTAAGAGCAAAAAAGGACATGGCACAACATTCTTTTTTGAATTTGATGAATGTACCTCAATGGAGGGATATGAGTAAATTATGCCATAGTCAAGCGGATATTCGCAATCCGCATTGCCTGCAAGCAGGCATTGGCTACTTGCCCACTTGCAAAACAACCTCATTGCCGCTTTGCGGCAGTCTGGCAGGAGCTTGAACTCCTGCCAGACTAAGTAAGCCCTGGTAAATCAAACCCACCGCTTAAGAAGCGTGTATTTTACAGGGCTTACTTAATGAGGTTAAAAAAAGTAAAAATTTATAGTTGTAATTTCTGCGGAAAATGTATATACTATATTGTAGAAAGACTTCCTGGGGTGTTCGATACTCCTGATATTTTGAACCTACACCTGTTGATTGGGATTCCTACATTTTTGTATTGATGCCAGGCCTCCTCTGAGTGGAAGGCAGAGATACAGATGCGGTTGCCCACCTGGCTTAATTGCTAGGACTCAAAATTCAGGAACCGGCATTTTGGGGTCTTCTTTGAATTTGTTTTTTCTATAAGGGGCTTGTAAACAAGCCCCTTTTTTGGTAGAATTACAGAGTTATAATAAAAGCATATAACAAAGGAGGCATTAAAATGGCACAAAAAGGTGATTTATTAACATTCCGCCCAGATATAAAAGTATTAGATGCAACTATAAGGGATGGCGGGCTTGTAAATGATTTTAATTTTACAGATAGTTTTGTAAGGAATTTATATAAAGCCAATGTAAAGGCAAAAGTTGATTATATGGAATTTGGCTACCGTGCTGATAAGGAAATGTTTGATACAGAAGAGTTTGGCAAGTGGAAGTTTTCAACAGATGATGATATACGGGATATAGTTGGTGATAATAATACAGAACTTAAAATTGCAATTATGGCTGATACTGGCCGCTGCAATTATAAAGAAGATATACATGAACGGAGCGAAAGCCCTGTTGACCTTGTGCGCATAGCTACATATGTAAATACAATGCCTGCTGCACTTGATATGATAGATGATGCCCATAAAAAGGGATATGAAACAACATGCAATATAATGGCTATATCAAATGCTAAGGAGTCAGATATAGCTGCTGCACTTGAAATGCTTGGCCAAAGCCCAGTGGATGGCATATATATTGTAGACAGTTATGGTTCAATATACCCTGAACAGATAAGGGTTATTGCAGAACAGTATATGGAAATTGGTGAGAAATATAATAAATATATTGGAATCCATGCCCATAATAACCAGCAGCTTGCATTTGCCAATACAATAGAATCATGTGCGCAGGGTGTTTCATATCTTGATGCAACCATGAGCGGTATGGGGCGCGGGGCAGGCAACTGTCCTATGGAACTTTTGCTTGGTTTTCTTAAAAACCCTAAGTATAAATTATTCCCTGTAATCCAGTTTATTGAAAATAATATTGTGCCTTTAAAAGAAGCTGGTGTAGAATGGGGATTTGACATACCATATCTGCTTACAGGACATTTAAACCAGCATCCAAGGGCAGCTATTGCAGCTATGAAAGAAGGACGCAAAGATTATTCAGGATTTTATAAAGAAATAATTGATAAAGACTGATACAATAATTACAGGCCCTGCATACTATGGTACTAACAGTATTGTTTGTAATGCAGGGACAGATATTATCTGACATTAATGGGGGATTTATATGGAAAGGTGTATGCAGCCAGTAGGTGTATTTGATTCTGGTGTCGGGGGGATTAGTGTTTTAAGGGAACTTGTAAAGCAGATGCCTGGTGAAGACTTTATTTATTTTGGGGACTCTGTCCATGCACCATATGGTACAAGGCCGTTAGATGAAGTTAAAAAGCTTACAATAGATAATGTGGGTTTCCTTCTGGAAAACGGGGCTAAATCAATAGTAGTTGCCTGTAACACTGCTACAAGTGCGGCAGTTGCACGCCTCCGTGAAATGTACCCGCTTGTCCCGCTTGTTGGAATAGAACCTGCAATCAAGCCAGCAGTCCTCTATAAAAATAATTCATGTATAGTTGTTATGGCAACCCCAATGACATTAAAACAGGAGAAATTCCAGAAACTTATGCACCAGTATGATGACATGGCTGATATAGTGCCGCTTCCATGCCCAGGGCTTATGGAATTTGTGGAACATGGTATTCTTTACGGGGAAGAATTAGAAAAATATATTATAAAACTTCTTAATCCTGTAAAAAATAAAAATATAAATTCCATAGTACTTGGGTGTACACACTATCCATTTGTTAAAAGTGTAATACAAAAGATTGCAGGAAGCCAGGTTATGGTATTTGACGGCGGCGAAGGGACTGCACGTGAAATGAAACGGAGGCTTTTAGAAGCCGGGCTTTTAAATAACAATAAAAAGAAAGGCAGTGTAAAGTTTATAAACAGCCTTAATACAGAGGAAGAATTAAAACTTTGCCAGTTCCTTCTGGAATATGAAAGCAGGTAGTATATATTATGTCACAGGAGAGCATGAATTTTTATAAAAGGACTTTAGCACTTGTAATACCTATGGCACTACAGAACCTTATTAATGTGGGGATTTCTTCCATAGATGTTGTTATGCTTGGAAAAGTAGGTGAAAAAGTACTGTCTGGTGCTTCACTTGGTGCACAGGTGCAGTTTATTATGGGGCTTTTGCTTTTCGGGGTTACTTCAGGGGCTGCTGTTTTAATGGCGCAGTACTGGGGCAAACGTGACATGGGCTCTATTGAAACAATATTTGCAATAGCAGTTAAAATAGCATTTGTGGCAGGTGTAGTATTTACCCTTGCGGCATTTATAATGCCACAGGTTTTAATGTCATTCTTTACAAATGACAGTGAAGTAATGGCTAATGGTGTCCTGTATTTACGTGTTGTATGTTTCTCATATATACCTAATGCCCTGGTTATGGTTTACCTTAATTCCATACGGAGCATGGAAAAAGTTGGTATAGGGCTGGTAACATACCTGTTTTCACTTATTACAAATATAATAGTTAATGCACTTCTTATTTTTGGGTACTTTGGTTTTCCAAAGCTTGGTGTAATAGGTGCTGCTGCTGGAACTGTGGCAGCAAGGCTTGTGGAATTTATAATAGTTATAATATATGACAGAAAATTTAATGATGTATTTAAATTCCGCTTTAAATCCCTTAGAATGAAAAATAAGGTGTTAGCAGGTGATTTTCTAAAGATTTCTGCACCAGTAATTGCTAATGAACTTATGTGGGGGCTTGGGCTTTCAACAATGACTGCAATATTTGGCCATCTTGGAAGTGCTGCTACTGCTGCCAATTCAGTAACACAAGTGTGCAGAAACCTTGCTACAGTTGTAGCATTTGGTGTTGCAAATGCTGCCGCAGTCCTTATTGGCAAAGTTATAGGTGAAGGGAAGAAAGACCTTGCAAAAGTATATGGTGGGCGTTTTATAAAGCTTTCCATAGGCACAGGAATTTTTGGAAGCTTAGTAATATTATGTGCCAGGCCTGTTATATTATCAGTCCTTGTATTATCAGATGATGCTAAGAAATTATTGTCAGTAATGATTCTTATAATGTCATATTATGTAATAGCACAGTCTTATAATACAACGCTTATTGTTGGCATATTCAGGGGCGGTGGTGATACCAGGTTTGGATTTTTCCTTGACTTTATATTTATGTGGGGCATTTCAATACTTGCAGGGGCCGTAGCAGCGTTTATACTGGAACTGCCAGCAATAGCAACAGCTTTTATACTTTATTGTGATGAGGTTATAAAAATACCTGTTTCAACATGGAGGTATAAAACATACAAGTGGCTTAATGATGTAACACGTACAAAGACGTAGCAAGGAGGGTGTTTTTATGAAGATATCAACTAAAGGCAGGTATGCATTAAGGGTTATGGTTGATTTGTCAGAACATAATTCAGGAAATTTTATAACTTTAATGGATATAGCAGAAAGACAGGGCATATCTGAAAAATATCTTGAATCTATAGTTTCTGTACTTAGTAAAAATGACTTTCTTATATCACTGCGTGGCAAGGGTGGGGGATATAAGCTTGCAAGACAGCCAGAAGAATATACAGTTGGTGAAATATTAAGGCTTACAGAAGGATCATTTGCACCTGTTGCATGCCTTGAAAAAAAGCCAAACCGGTGTGAAAAAGCAATGCAGTGTAAAACACTTAAAATGTGGGAAGGATTTGAAAAAGTCATTAATGAATATTTTGATAATATTACAGTTGCAGATTTACTTGAGGACAGACAGTTTATAGATAATTATATTATATAGGGGTTTTAGGTGTTTTTAAGACAGCACAGAAATGAGGGCTAAAATGGAACTGGGAGAAGAGCAGCTTGAAAGGTATTCACGCCATATTGTTATAAAAGAAATAGGCATAAAAGGCCAGAAAAAGCTTTTTAATTCAAAAGTTTTAATTATAGGTGCAGGTGGGCTTGGTTCGCCTGCTGCTTTATATCTTGCGGCAGCAGGAACCGGGACTTTAGGTATTGCTGACCCTGATATTGTAGAACTTTCAAACTTACAGAGGCAGATAATGCATACAACAGAAAGCATAGGAAAGCCAAAAGCAGAATCTGCAAAAAGAGCAGTAACAGCTATTAATCCTGGCATAAATGTTAATATACACAAAGTATTTGCAGATAAAGATAATATAAAAGAAATAATAAAGGATTATGATTTTATAATAGATGCAACAGATAATTTTGCATCAAAATTCCTTATTAATGATATATGTGTAAAAGAGGGGAAAGCATTTTCACATGCAGGCGTGGTACGTTTCCAGGGACAGCTTTTTACTTATGTGCCAGGAGCACCATGTTACAGGTGCTTTTTTAAAGAGCCTCCGCCAGAAGGTGTGGTAAAAAATGGAAGTGAGGCAGGAATTATTGGCGCTGTCTGTGGCATTACAGGAAGCTTGCAGGCAATGGAAGCTGTTAAATATATTACAGGTACAGGAAAACTGCTTACAGGAAAGTTTCTTATATTTGATTCTCTTACAATGCAGTTCCGCACTGTAAAATTCAAGAAAGACAAGGATTGCAAAATATGTTCTGTATAAGTGCAAGTTATAAGAAAACCCCTCTTGCCCAAAGGCAGGCTTTTGCCTTTTCAGAAGAAGAACAGCATATTTTTATTAAAGACCTTATTGTAAAAGGTGTTATAACAGGCGGTATAATTTTATCCACATGCAACCGAAGCGAAATTTATTTTACAGGCAGCAGCAATTCTGTGGAGGAAGTAGCAAGAAATATTTCATTATATAAGAAAGCCAGTGACAGCGATATTAAAAAATACTGTCTCTTTTATGGTGGCAGGAAAGCTATAAAACATCTTTTTAATGTTACATGTGGACTTGATTCAATGGTGCTTGGGGAAGATGGCATACTCCACCAGGTTAAAGAAGCATATCTTCTGGCAGCTAAATCAGGCTATACAGATGGTGAACTTAATATAATATTCCAGGATGCACTTAACTGTGCTAAATCTGGAAAATCCATTACAAGGCTTTCCACAACTCCAGTTTCCATAGGTACTATTACAGCAAATACAATTTGTAAATATATTGAAGCAAACGGGTTTAAAGGCAGTGGTAAAAAAGTAATGGTTATTGGCATAACAGGTAAGACTGGCGGGATTGTTGCAAAAGATTTAATATCTAAAAATATACCAGTTATAGGTACAAGCAGAAGCCATAAACAGGAAGATGGCATTTACTGGAACAATAACAGCCTGGCAGAAATAACCAGTTTTAAGGACAGGTATAAATATATAAACCAGGTGTGTGCAGTTGCCAGTGCAACAACAAGCCCGCATTATACACTTACATATAAGGAATATTTAAAATATGCAGGAAAAGATAAAAAACAGCTTTTAATTGACCTTGCAGTACCATATGATATAGACAGGACACTTGCAGAGCTTTTAAATATAAAACTGCTTGATATAGATTATTTTAATACACTTTCCAGTGAAAATATTAATATAAAACTTGGTGAACTTGATAAGGCAAAAAAAGTACTGGAAGAATGTGTTGAAAATACAATAAAGAAAATATATATACGTGGTTTTCTTAATAAAATAAAAGGAAACCAGGAGCTTTTAAATAAGTTTAATAATGAAAAATGGTTCAGCCATATGGTATATTACCTTAAGGGCACACTTACAGCAAATGGGTTAAAAGACCTGCTTGAAAGAATTTATAATAAAGAAACTGGCGGAGGAAATTAATGGCATATTTTCCATTTATAGCAGATATAGAAAACATGGACTGTCTTTTAGTAGGCGGAGGAAATATTGCACTTCATAAAGCAGAAATACTTACAGAATATAATGCCAATATACATATTGTTGCAATATCAGTATGTGAAGGTTTAGAAAAACTTGCAGCAGGCAATAAAAGGATAGATATAAAGAAACAGGCATTTAAAGATAGTGATATAAATGGAATGGATTTTGTAATAGTGGCAGCAGGCAGTAAAGAACTTGGGCTTTATATTTCAAAAATATGCAAAGCACAGAAAATCCCTGTAAATGTTACTGATATAAAAGAAGCATGTTCATTTATATTTCCTGCAATTATCCATAAAGAACCCGTGCTTGCTGCCATTTCAACTGGAGGTGCAAGCCCGGCACTTGCAGCAGATATTAAAAAAAGCATAAAAAATGTTATACCAGATTATTACAAAGAACTTGCTGTAAACCTTGCAGATGCCAGGAAATATATAATTGAAAATACAGATAATGCCATTATAAGAAAGCAGGTATTTGAAAAACTTGTTTTATATGGCAAGGAACATAACGGCAAAATACCAGAACAAGTTATAAAAATGTTTATAAAAGAACTGGCAGGTAATATTCCGGCAAGTGGGATATAAAATAAAAAAGAGGTAGAATGTATATGGACTTAATAAGGATAGGCACAAGGGGAAGCGCGCTTGCACTTGCACAGACAGACCTTGTAATTGAAGCCATTAAACAAAAATATCCTGGTATAAATACTAGAAAAGTAATAATAAAAACAAAAGGGGACAAGGAAAAAGACAAACCTGTTCCAAGTTTTGGAAATAAAGGTGTTTTTAGCATGGAAATTGAAGAAGCACTTTTAGATGGAAGAATAGATATAGCTGTACATAGTGCCAAAGACCTGCCTTACAAGTTAAAAGAAGGCCTTTGTATACAAGGTGTATTAAAAAGGGAAGATGCAAGGGATGTGTTTATAACAAAAAAAGGGGTTTTATATGAAGATTTATTAAAAAAAGAAACAATAGTTATTGGCACGGGCAGCCTGCGCAGAAGATTCCAGACGCGTTTCCATAATAATATAGAATTTAAAGATATACGTGGCAATATAGAAACAAGGATAAATAAATTAAGAAATGGCGGGTATGATGGTATAATACTTGCTGCTGCTGGTTTAAATAGATTAAAACTTTGCCATGAAAAAGACCTGGAATATAAATATTTTAATGTTGAAGATATGGTACCTGCTGGCGGCCAGGGAATAATAGCTATTGAAACAAGAACAGAAGATACAAAAGAAAACATTCTGGTTAAAAAAATTGCAGAAGATATAAACGACCAGGAAACATTTTTCCATTTTAATAATGAAAGGCAGATAATAGAAGCCTTAAATGCAGGGTGTAATACAGGGCTTGGTGTTATAAGCTTTTCCTTTATTAATGATGGTGAAGAAATGCTCCGGATAAAAACTTCAATGAATTTTGCAGACGGGCATGGCATACAGCATAGTTATTGTGGTACTGGTGACAAGGAAGATGCAGATGAACTTATAGCAATGGCAATAGAACATGGAAAAAAGAAAGGTCTGGTTTAAGTTGGGAATAGTATATTTTATTGGTGCAGGACCAGGGGACTGCGGGCTTATAACATTAAAAGGTGCAGAAAAGTTAAAGATATGTGATGTTGTAATATATGACAGATTAGCAAATGAAGAACTTCTTAAAATGCTAAAACCAGGCTGCCAGAAAATATACGCTGGCAAGGAAGCAGGAAAACACTATAAGAAACAAGAAGAGATTAACAGCCTTTTAATAAAACATGCATTAAAAGAAAATATTGTAGTGCGTCTTAAAGGCGGTGATCCTTTTGTATTTGGACGGGCACCAGAAGAAATAGAAGCACTAAACCAGTACAATATACCATTTGAAGTTATACCAGGAATTACATCAGCCATTGCTGTACCAGGATATGCAGGAATACCAGTTACAAAGAGAGAAGAAGCACGCAGCTTCCATGTAATAACAGGACATACAGATACAAAAGGCGGCGCGCCAGACTGTAACTATAAAGCCCTTGTAAATGCAGGCGGCACACTTATATTTATGATGGGGCTTTCCAATATAAAAGAAATAACAGATAACCTTCTTAAAGAAGGAATGCCAGGAAAAACACCAGCCGCTGTTATTTCAGGAGGCACTACAAAAGAACAAAAAGTCGTTCGTTCAAATATTTTAAACATTGCAAAAGAAGCGGAAGCTGCCAAAATGTTTTCACCAGCGGTAATAGTAATTGGGCAGACAGCAGCAGACAAGTATATTTATAATAATGTAAATAATACAGATAACCAGAATAAAGAAGATACAAGACCTGGATTAATAAAAAATAACAAAACATTCTATAAAAGTACAGATAACCAGGATAAAGAAGATATAAGTCCTGGATTAATAAAAAATAACAAAACATTTTATAAAAAAGCATATAACCAGGATAAAGATAATATAAGTCCTGGGTTTACAGAAGATAACAGGGCATTTTATAAAGGAAAAGCAGGGATTGTTGCAACAAAAGCATTGTCAGAAAAGATTCAAAAAGGTCTTTTTCTTTCTGGTACAGAGTGTATTCCTGTATGTAGAATGGAAGTATCAGAAATGCCAGGTTTACAACAAGAACTTATAGAAGAAATACATAATATAGAAAAATATAACTGGATAGTATTTACAAGCAACAATGGAGTAAAACTCTTCTTTAATGCATTAAAAATAAGCAGTACTGATATACGCAGGCTTTCCAGTGTTAAATTTGCAGTTATTGGCAGCGGTACTAAAGAAACACTTTCAAATTATGGGATTAATGCAGACTTTATTCCATCAGGATATACATCTTATACACTTGCAAAAGAACTTTTAGAAATTATAAACCCTGGTGAAAACATACTTTTACCAAGGGCCGTTAAAGGAAGCCAGGTATTAACAGATATATTAAAAAAGGCAGGTATTTCTTTTAAAGAAATAAAAATATATGATGTAAAGGGAAAACTGCTTCCTGGGGCAGACAGGCTGGAAGAGTTAAATTACATTATATTTTTAAGTGCATCAGGTGTAAGAGAATTTGCAAGGCTGCTAAAAAATAAAGGAAAAGAACTTTCCCCTGGCATAAAGTTTATATGTATAGGAGAGGTAACACAAAAAGCACTTAAAGAAGAATATGGTATAAAGTATAGCATTATAACGGCAAAAGGGAATAATGCAGAAGGTATTATTAACATACTAAAATAACTTTTAATATTTATATTATAAAATTACATATGCAGGGGATATATATGGACATGAAAAGCAATATACAAAATTACTGGAATACAATTAATATGCCTTGGGGAAGGCTTTTTTATAAATTAGTCTGGAACCATCTGGATTATAAAGATAAAAATATACTTGATTTTGGAAGTGGTTTCGGGATTACAGCAGACTTTTTAGCAGGAAATAATAATGTAACTGCTATAGAACATAATAAGGATATGCTTAGTTACAGGGTATGTAATAATAATTATAAGCAGGTTATAGGAAGTGTGGAAGAATTAAAAAAACTTCCAGATAATTGTTTTGATGTGGTTATATGCCATAATGTTTTAGAATATATAGAAGACCGGCATGAGGTTTTTGCAGAGTTTCACAGGTTATTAAAAAATAATGGTGAACTATCAATAGTAAAACATAATAAACCTGGAAAGGTTATGCAGAAGGCAGTTTTTGAAAATAATATTTCCACAGCTATAGAACTTTTAAATAATAAAGATGCTGTTTCCGCTAACTTTGGTATAATTAAAGAATATAGTGATAATGATTTAGATAATTATATTAAAAATAAATTTATTACCAGGAATAAATATGGTGTAAGAATATTTTTTGCACTACAAAAAAATGAATTTAAAGAAGAAGCAGACTGGTTAAAAAATATGTTTGAAATTGAAACAATGGCAGAACAAATACCAGTTTTCAGGGATATAGCATTTTTCCACCATATTATTTTGGAGAGATTAGTTTAGATATTTTATTTGATATTTTATTTACATTTGAAAAAAATTAGAATTAATTATTTATAGAAAAGCAAACCAGTACACAACAGGCAGAAACTTTTCTATAGAATATATAGCAAAAATTGTAAAGTAACAGGACAGTTAAAAAGAAATGGAGTTATAAATATATGGTACGTATGCGCAGGTTACGGTCAGATAATAATTTAAGAAGCCTTGTAAGGGAAACAGTAGTTACAACAGATGATTTAGTATATCCTGTATTTATTAAAGAGGGCAGGAATATTAAAGAACCCGTTGCTTCAATGCCTGGTATTTACCAGTATTCAAGTGATTTGTTTAGCGGGGAACTTGAAAGAATACAAAATGCAGGAATAAAGGCAATACTTATATTTGGAATACCAGAACATAAAGATGAAATTGGCAGTGAAGCTTATAATGATTATGGTGTTACCCAGAACGCAATAAGGGAAATTAAAAAGATGGCACCAGATATTATTGTTATAGCTGATGTATGCCTGTGCGAATATACTTCACATGGGCATTGCGGGATTATATCCGGACATGAAATATTAAATGATGAAACATTAGAGCCGCTTGCTAAAATGTCTGTAAGCCTTGCAAGGGCAGGGGCTGATATAATTGCACCTTCTGATATGATGGACGGCCGTGTTGCTTACATAAGGAAAGCACTTGATATAAGTGGCTTTAAAAATACGCCAATAATGGCATACAGCGCTAAATTTGCTTCGGGATATTATTCACCATTCAGGGATGCGGCACAGTCTGCGCCGTCATTTGGTGACAGGAAGACATACCAGATGGATCCAGCTAACGGGCGTGAGGCTTTGAGGGAATGTGAAAATGATATTGCAGAGGGTGCAGATATTATAATGGTAAAGCCAGCACTTGCATACCTTGATGTAATAAAAGAAGTGTCAGTCCGCACAAATTATCCTGTAGCTGCCTACAATGTAAGTGGTGAATATTCAATGGTAAAGGCAGCATCACTAAACGGATGGATTGATGAAAAAAGAATTGTAATGGAAAATTTAACTTCAATAAAAAGGGCAGGTGCAGGAATAATAATAACCTACCATGCAATAGATGCAGCAGGCTGGATTAAGGAGGGGTAATATGGCTGGCATAAAATCAGAAACTTTATTCAGGGATTCAAAAAAAATAATGCCAGGTGGTGTAAACAGCCCTGTGCGTGCGTTCCAGGCAGTACACCAGAACCCTGTTTTTATAGAAAAGGCAAAGGGTTCAAAAATATATGATGTTGATGGCAATGAATATATAGATTATGTTTGTTCATGGGGTCCTGGCATACTTGGCCATGCAAATGGACGTGTTATAGATGCTGTAAAAGAGGCTTGCAATAATGGGCTTACATTTGGTGCGCCTACAGAAAAAGAACTGTTGCTTGCAAAGCTTATACAGGAATTTATACCTTCAATGGAGATGTTACGCCTTGTAAACTCTGGTACAGAGGCAGTTATGGGTGCAGTAAGGGCAGCAAGGGGGTATACAGGAAGGGACAAAATTATAAAATTTAAAGGATGCTACCACGGACATTCTGACGGCCTTCTTGTAAAAGCAGGTTCAGGCGCATTAACACAGTCCGTGCCTGACAGCCTTGGAGTGCCACAGGGGTATACAGAAAGTACACTGGCCGCAGAATACAATAATATTGCATCAGTAAATAAACTTTTTGAAATATATGGCAGCCAGATAGCAGCAGTAATTACAGAACCTGTTGCTGCCAATATGGGTGTAGTGCCTCCTGTACCTGGATTTCTTAAGGGACTCCGGGATATAACAGCCAGGTATAATTCACTGCTTATATTTGATGAAGTAATAACAGGGTTCCGTCTTGCAAGCGGAGGTGCACAGGAGTACTTTGGAATAGTGCCAGACATTACAGTACTTGGCAAAATTGCCGGGGGCGGGATGCCGCTTGCAGCCTATGGCGGACGTAAGGATATTATGGAAGTGGTAGCGCCGCTTGGCGGTGTTTACCAGGCAGGCACACTGTCAGGAAACCCAGTTGCAACAACAGCAGGGATAGAAACACTTAAGATATTAAAAGAAAATCCTGGCATTTACAGGCAGATAGAAGAAAATACCATAAAATTAAAAGAAGCTGCCATTGAAGCATTTGGAAACAGTGTATGCATAAACCAGGCAGGTTCACTTATGTCAATATTTTTTACAAAAGAAAAGGTTACAGACTATGAAACAGCAGTAAGCTCTGATACAGAAAAATATGCAAAATATTTTAGTTTTATGTTAAAAAATGGGATATACATTGCACCATCACAATTTGAAGCAATGTTTATATCAGCGGCACATACAGATAAAGATATAGAAAAAACTTGTAATATTATAAAACAGGCAGCAGCATTTTAAGAAACCAGCCAGAAAACCCACGGTTTTTAAACCGTGGGATAAATGGCGTTACACCTGGAAAAGCTACAGTAAAAATATTGTATTTTAACAACATATATGATACGATACAATACTAACATGTAAACATATCACATCAGATATTCATATCTACTTTAGTACCTTTTAAGTCTTCCATTATCAGGTTTAATTCTTCAACAAGCTTCTGGATTTCCTTTTCTGCTTTGGAAGCCTGTGTATTGCTGTCAGAACTTTTTTCTATAATATCCTGTGTTTCTGATACACTTACAGTAGTATCAGCGCCAGCAGGTGTTTCTGGTTCTGTATCTGCAATATTTGAAGCTGCCTGTTTTGTTTCTGCAATGCGTTTTTCCAGTTCCAGTTTTTCCTTTTTGCGTTCTGCTGCTTTCTTTTCTTCTTCCTCTTTCTCTTCTGCTTCTTTTTCTGCTTTTTCCATAGCTTCTTCCATTTTTTCATCAATATGGTCTTTAGCTTCTGCCCACAGCCCGCCAATAAGTTCTTTATTAGCCGCTTCCATTATTGCATCTGCCTCTTTTGTGGCATCTGCAACAGGGTGGGTTTTAAGGCGTTCAAGCTCTATATCAGAAATTGCACCAGAAATTGCATTAGCAGCCGAAGCTTTTTGTGTGGCACGCTGCCTGTAAAAATCTTCCTTATCATCAAGCTCAAGCATATCTTTCTGATAACCAGTTAAACCATTTTTATGTATAGAAGCAAGCTGTTCTTTTTCGCTATCTGTAAGTTCCACACCAGAAAACGGGTCATTTGCCTGGCGTTCTTTCCTAAGAAGTTCTAATTCCTTATTTTCTTTAGAATCTTCTGTAACACCATAAGCTTCCATAACCTGTGTGCGGCTGTCTTGTATTCCCTTTATAGTTTTTTTATCCTCAAGGGTTTCATTCTTTAACTGCTCCTGCTGTGCTTTAAGACCTTCTATATTATTATCTATCTTTTGTTCTGATGCAAAAGTATCAGTAAGGATTTTCATTGCACGCTTGTAAGCAAGTTTACGCTTAAGTTCAATATTGTTATTATTGTTTACATTAAGCCCGCCAGCAAAAACATTTTTACTGCCCTTTGCATTTTTAGCATCCTTATTATTTTCTGCTGCATGTCTGCTTGTTACAAACAAACCATCTTTATTATTAGCAGCAGCAAAAATTGATATTGCCATAATATTGCACTTCCTTTCTGTGTCCGTCCCTGGTTAGTAGTGAATAAAATATTCCCTGTACATAAATGTATTTTATATAAGTTATATCGGCAGGGATAAATGGCAATATTAATTTAACTGGTTACATTTTGCATTTATTTGGAATAATTATATTGCTGGATAAAAAAACATATAAATATCTATTAGCAGACATATAAGAATTGGAATATAAAATATATATTATATCTTAGAAAAAGATGGATATAGAATATATATAGAAAAGCTATAATTATTATTTAATTTAATATTTTTTTAAAAATAGTTCTAAGCGTTTCCTTGTGAAACTTTTAATTCTTCCGCCATTTTTTTCTCATATTCAAGTTCTTGCCGGTAAAGTTCTACTTTTTCATCAATACTAAGTTTATCCAGGTTATTAGTATAATTTATTGTTTTATCCTTATATTCTGGACTTATGTTAGACAAAACAGTACTATCAGTTATATTTGTTTTGTTAAGTTCATTAAAAATGTCCATAACAAAATTAAATACTGCCTTTCGTTCAATATTAGACAAATTTAAATACTTTTCTAAAATAGCACTTTCAAGCTGGTTAAGTTTATACTTTTTACAAAAAATTTCAAGTTCAGTTTTAGGGTTTGATTCAAACATTTTCCCCTCGCCATACCGTAACCATTTTTCATTTACATTAAATTCACGGCAAATTGATAAAATCATCTGTTCTGTAATATTTCTTATCCCGTTTTCAATATGTCCAATAGCAGATCTGGTTACACCTAATTCTTTTCCAAATTCTTCTAATGTAAGAGAAAGTGCTTTTCTTATTTCTTTAATACGTTCATTCATGAAAAAACCTCCTTTTATAATTGATAGTAGCATAAAAAGTCTACATAGTCAACTGAAAAACCTTGACAATGATACAAAGTAGATATATACTAGATACAAAGTATATAAAAGATAAAGAAAGGAGATATAAAATGAATGGACAGATTATGAATAAAAAAGAATCAGATATTACAACAGATTTTGTTTTAAAAGTAAAAATGTTAAAACAAGAAGATAAACGGATAATCCTTGCACTTCTTACAGGCATGGAATTACAATCATCACTAGACAAAATAGAAAAAAATAATAAAACAGGAGGGAAGTATTATGATTAATAAATATAAAGTAATATTAGGAGCTTTATGTGGGCTGGCAATATCTGTTACAGTATTATCAGGCAGGGCAACAAAAACTCAGGCAGCAGAGATAGCAATTAATGAAACTAGTTTTCCGGATAAATTATTTAGGGAGTATGTTGAAAAAAATATTGATAAAGATGGAAATAAAATATTATCAGATAAAGAAATCAAAGAAACAACATATTTAAACTTAGATAATAAATATGCCGAACCAGAATATGCAATATCAAATTTAAAAGGTATAGAATATTTTAGTTATCTTAATGGATTGTCTTGTTCAGATAATAGGCTTACCCGATTAAATATATTTCAGAATACCATGTTAAAAAGCCTTGATTGTTCCAATAACCAGATAACAGAATTAAATATATCCCAGAACACTATGTTAGAATATTTAGAGTGTTCAGGCAACCAGATAAAAGAATTATATACAGAGAAAAATACAGTATTGGAAAACCTGTATTGTAATAATAATAAATTAGGTAAACTGGATATAAGTAAAAATACAGTATTAAAAGATATCGAGTGTTTAGGAAATAAATTGACTAAACTGGATATAAGTAATAATACTGTGTTAAAAGATTTGAATTGTTCATTTAATAAAGTAGCTCATATAGATACAAGCAATAATCAATTTCTAGAAGAATTAGACTGTAGTTATAATAAACTAACTTCAATAGATGCCAGTAAAAATTTATTACTGAAAAGTTTGTTTTGTTACAGTTTATTTGAAGGATCGTATTTAACTGAACTTAAGCTTAATAGGCAATGTTATAAAACATTAACTGTATATTATGGTATTGATGATAAACAATATTCTGATTTTGATAATGAATCAGGCAAAGATGATGGTATAACATATGAATCTGGGCTGTTTCCAATATCTAATATAACTGATGGTTATGCAATTAATCAAGTCTACGATTTAGTGGATATTACAAAGCCTGGCATATTACAAAATGTTTTATATAGATGTGATATGAATGGGGATAGAAAGGAATATAAAAAAGTTCTTTTTACAATTTTTTACATTGATCCTTCTAGTCCTAATCCTTATCCTACAGGAGATTTTACACTTTCTAATTGTAAACACTTATTTGATGATTATAATTATACAAATCCTATATCGGGTTCTGCTGTTGTAATTTATGGAAATGGTAAAAAGAATATAACAGGTAATACAAAACAATTTATAGCCTATACAGATATATCTGCTTCCTATATTTATACAACTAATAGCAAAGGTACAATAAAAGCTGCTTCTGGCAAGGTTATTGCAGGAATAACAAAATCAGATAAAAAGCCTGTTGTAATTAAAAATAAAATTATAGATAAGGATGCAGCTAAAATTGCGAAAGCCAGGATTAAAAATGGGCAAGTTACTGTAACTGCTACTGGCAAAGAAAAAGGAATGGTATATTTGTGGATAATAGATACTGGAAGAAATGGAATATATGAAATGTGTCCGATAAATGTACAGATGGCACCTAGAAAGCTGGAAGTCCAGGATATAGCAGGAAATAAGTTAAAAAATCCTAAGATTGAGCTTGGGCAAACTCTTGATGTATGTATAGCAGGAATTGTTTCAAACACCACAAAAACAATAGACTGTTCATATACAGCTATTGTAGATGGCAAGTACCAAGAATATATAAAAGTTAAACCCAATAAAAATTCTAACAATAAATTTATAATTAAAGTATTTGCAGTAAAAGATGATAAAAATACTAAAGTAGTAGTTACTTTCCAGTGTGACCAGAATGGTAAAAAAGTAAAATTTCCATTGACTATTTTAGCAGATAATGAAGATTAATACAAATAAAAGAAAGGAAATAATAAATTTATGGTTAAAAAACTAAAATTAATATTGGGAATTATAATTGGTTTCCTAATTTCTAGTACAGGATTAACAGGTAAAACGGAACTAGTACACGCAGAAGAGATAACTATTAATGGGACTAATTTTCCAGATGAAGTTTTTAGGAATTATATTTCTGTAAATTTTGATATTAACAAAAATAATATTTTATCTGATACAGAAATTAATGAGGTAAAACAAATAAATGTAAGTAGTACAAATTTAAATTACAAAGAGATATATAATTTACAAGGAATAGCATATTTTACAAATTTGGAAGTTTTAGATTGTTCTGATAATAAGCTAATAAGTTTAGATTTAAGCAAAAATATAAAATTAATAGAAGTATATTGTGAAAATAATCAATTAGCTAATTTAGACACTGGTGATAATACAACTTTAACAGTATTAAATTGCGAATATAACCAAATAATGGAACTAGATTTGGCAAAAAATAGTTCTTTGGAAAAATTGTATTGTGCAGAAAACCAGTTAATAAATCTAAATCTTAGTAAAAATTATTATTTAACAACATTAAGCTGTGGGCATAACCCATTGGCAGTTTTAGAATTAAGCACAAGAACAATTTCTAGATTAAAATTATCTATAACCAGCCTGCATGATTTTCGTGCAAACTCTACTATTATATCAAATCTTGTTAATATAGCCGAAATAGATGGTATTTTTCAAATAATTGATATTAACAAGCCTGCTACATATAAATATTCTAATGATAAATATAGTGGTGATTTTACACTTATTTACGTACAAGCAGATGAATTTATAAGTTTGGATAATTTTGTAAATGCTAATTGTGAACATTTATTTTATGATTATAATTATACTGATGTTGTATCAGGCTCACCTATTGTAATTTATGGTAATGGTGGAACTTTTAAAACAGGCGGCATAAAAACTACTAATAAAAAGTTTACTGCCTATACAGATATTCTTGCTTCATATACGTGTACTATTAATAATAAAGGTATTGTCAAACCTGTAACTGGCAAAGTTATTGTGGGAATTACTACGTCAAGTGCAAGACCATTTATAGCTAAAAATAAGATTATAGATAAGGAAGCTGCCAAAATAGCAAAAGCAAGAATTAAAAATGGACAGGTTACAGTAACAGCTACAGGAAAAGAAGGTGGTGTGGTATATTTATGGATTATTGATACTGGAGATAAAGGAAAGTATGAATATTGTCCTATCAATGTAAAGTTAGCACCCAGAAAACTACAAGTCCGGGATGAAGGAAGAGATATAATTAAAAATCCTGTTGTTTTCAATGGAGAAGAAATAAAAGTATTCATAACAGGAACGGTTTCAAAATATAAAGAAGCCAGTAATTGTACATATACTGCGGAAGTTGCAGTAAATTCACAAAATTATATAAAAGTTACACCATATGGAGATTTTGGGAATCAGTTTGAAATTAAAGTAATTGGTTTTCAAAGTAATAAAAAAACTAAAGCATCTGTGAATTTTATTTGCAGAGAAAATGGGAAGAAAGTTAAATTTTCTATGACTATTCTGCCATATGGATAATTATTAGAAGATAGTGTTATAAATTTTTGTTTATTAATATGATGAAAGGAATGGTGGAATTATGATAAAGAAATTTAATCTATTATTTGGAGTTCTAGCTGGTATAGTAATATCTATAACAGGATTGCCAGAAAAAACAGGAATAGTACAGGCAGCAGAGGAAGTAATTATTAATGAAACTAACTTTCCAGATGAAGTATTTAGGAATTATATTAAAACGAAGATTGATCAAAATAAAGATAATGTTTTATCAGATAATGAAATTAATCTCACTAAAAGTATAGATATAAGAGCTTTTAATGAATATGAAAAAATATCAGATTTGCATGGAATAGAATATTTTAAATCACTTAAAGTTTTAAGATGTGATTATAATAATCTTAGTATACTAGATGTTAGTCAAAATAAATCACTTGAGATTTTAGAATGTGACTATAATAATCTTAGCACCCTGGATGTTAGCCAAAATATAAATTTAAAAGAACTATTTTGCGGTTATAATAATTTGACAGAATTAGATATTGATAAAAATTTAGAATTAACAACACTATATTGCCGTTGTGATAATTTAACAAAATTAGATGTAAGCAAAAATAAAAAATTAATACAACTAGATTGTACAGGAAAATTTCCTTATATAGATCTTAGTAAAAATAGTCTATTAAAGGAGTTTCAATGTTATAATGATAATCTAGCTAAACTGGATATTAGCAATAATACAGAATTAATAACCCTATCTTTAAGCAGCAACAGTTTAATTAATTTGGATATAAGCCATAATAAATTATTAAAAACATTATCATGTACAGGTGACCATTTAGAGGAATTAGATCTTTCTAATAATTTGGAACTAGAAAAATTATATTTTGAGTGTAAATCTGCAAATTTAGATGTTAGTAAAAATACAAAATTAGTATATCTTACATGTTGGAGAAGTATGTTGACTAATTTAGATGTCAGGAATAATAAACTTCTAAAATGGTTATCTTATGATGGGAATGCTATAACAGAATTAGATCTTAGTAATAATCCAGAACTTATAGACTTGTTAGGTATAAATAATGTTGATGGAACTGGAAATAATTTAAATAAATTAATACTTAATAAAAATACTTATGGTAAACTTTCATTAAAAACTGACCGTTTTTATAACGGAGCATATGATTTTTCAGAATTATCTAATGTTATTATAAAAGATGGGAATATTATTGTAACTGATATTACGAAACCTGCTACATATAAATATAAAAAGAAATATATATACAATGGTGATGATGGTACTATAAAGGATATGGAAATTATTTATACAGATGGTGATACTAATTCAGAAAAACCATTACCAACACCATCAGGAAATTTTGTTTCTCCATCTTGTAAATATTTATTTAAAAATTATAATTATGCCAGTCCTGTATCGGGTTCTCCTGTAATTATTTATGGTAATGGCGGGACGTTTAAAACTGGTACTACAAAGACTACCAATAAACAATTTACTGCTTATACAGATATTCTTGCTTCATATAATTATACAGTTAATGCAAAAGGTGTTGTTAAACCTTCTGCTGGCAAGGTTATTGCAGGTATTACTAAATCCCCTGTAAAACCTGTTGTAACAAAAAATAAAATTATAGATAAAGATGCTGCAAAAATAGCAAGGGCAAAGATTAAAAATGGGCAAGTTACGGTAACGGCCGCTGGAAAAGAAAAAGGTCTTGTATATTTGTGGATTATTGATACTGGAAGTAAAGGTGTATATGAGAGTTGCCCTATAAATGTCCTTTTAGCACCTAGAAAAATTGAAGTGCATGATAAGTCAGGGAATAAGCTTAAAAATTCTAAACTTGAAAATGGTAAAACTCTTGATGTAAATATAACAGGAATTTCATCAGGAAACACAAAAACAGATGATTGCACATATACCGCAACAGTAGCTCAAAATTCACAGAGTTATATAAATGTTGTACCATCTGGAAATTCTGGTAAAGAATTTAAAATTAAAGCAACTGGACTAAAGAATAATAAAAGTACTAAAGCAATAGTTGTATTCCAATGTAATGAAAATGGTAAAAAGACTAAATTTTCATTAACTATTACGGAGTAAATTATATAAAAAACTTAAAGAAAAAAAGGAGCTGTTTCACTAAGAGCAAAAATACAAGATATAGTATTTTCTTAATGCGACAGCTTCCTTTTTTATATTTGCTAATTTTAGTCTTTTTTAATAAAAAATCTCTTGCTTTTTAAGTGGTGGAAACATATCATGATATTATTTTAAATAATATGCCTTTGCCCCATGTTCTGGCAGGCTTATATCTATTGAAGAAACTCCTTTTGCAATTTCTTCACCGCTCCATAATTCTTTTACATTAGCATTATCTGTTTCTACATCTTTAAAGTTTAATGTAATATTGCTGCCAGTATTTCCAGTGTTAAATATTGCAATGTAAAGGCCACCCTTGGCGCATGTGCTTGTCCAGAGTATATGTTCTATACCATCAATTTCTTTTCTCCATACCTGGTGTGAATTGCGGGAATATTTGTGCATTTCCATAATGTTTTTATTGGTTACAAGGCTCATTGTAAAGTTATCAAACTTCGTCATTTCACCACCTATCATAAGGGGTGAACGGAAAATTGACCAAAGTGTAAGCATTGTAATTTGTTCATCTTTTGTAAATTTTGTGCTGTCAGATTTATCGTAATCCTGGCGCAAAGAGCCAATAGGAAGCATATCTGCATCAGGCCAGTGCCCTGCACCAGAATGTGTACACCATTTTTCTGCACGTTCAAACATATTATAAAGTGCATCCCATTTGTCCCAGAAATCATCTGTAATACGCCACATATTAGCAACCTGTTTGTAAAGCTCTGCCTTTTCAAGCAGTGCTGGCCCTGGCGAAAGGCTTAAAACCATATCTCTGCCACAGTTTTTAAGTGAATTGCTTAAAAGAACCAGTTCTGTTTCCTCATGTGGAAGTTCCCTTGCAATATCATCACATTTAATAAAATCAACACCCCATGAAGCATATAATTCAAAAATGCTGTCATAATATTCTTTAGCACCTTCTTTAGAAGGGTCAACGCCGTACATATCAGTATTCCATGCACAAATACTTGACATTTTAGCAATTTCACGTGCGGTTCTTTGGCTACCTTTAATTTTAGTGTTATTATGCACGGCCTGGCGCGGTATTCCACGCATAATATGTATGCCAAATTTAAGTCCAAGTGAATGTACATATTCTGCCAGTACTGTAAATCCCTTGCCGCCTGCTGATGAAGGAAAGCGGTTTGCTGCGGGTATTAACCTTGAATATTCATCGGTACAAAGACTGGTAAAGTTATTATATTCGTGGTTTTTAGCAGCAGGTTCATACCACTGTATATCAACAACAATATACTGCCAGCCGTATTCTTTAAGATGTTTTGCCATAAAATCTGCATTTTTCCTGACAGTATCTTCATCTACAGCCGCCCCATAACAGTCCCAGCTATTCCAGCCAAGCGGTGCAACAAATTTATCCATAATTCTCCTCCATTCCTGCGTAAAAATACGCATAGCCATTATTTTTTAAATATAATTATATCATCACAAGTATTGTTTTACAATTTCTTATATTTAACCTCTAACTGCTTAATCCTCTATGGTATATTCTGAATATATATTTCTCCAGTTATTTTCTACCCAGTATTTAGAACCGTCCCTAAGCCTTCCAATAAATTTGTATTGGTACATTTCCCTGCGGATTAATTCTATATCACTAAATGCAATGTTCTGGCTGATAATTTCATTAATTTCTTTTTCTGTATATTCTCTGCCTTCATTTAATTGTTCTGTAATTTTTTTAAGAGCAATAATCCTCATTGGTCTTTTAGATGGATATTGTATTAACTTTCCATAAGAATCATAATAGTTGTTTAATTTTTTATTATATGCCTGGATAGATTTTTCCATAATAATCCCCCATAAAAGTTATATTTCTTAATTATACAACAAGACTATTTTACCACAGTCATAAGCATAATTCTATAAAATTTTATTTAAGGTTTATAAAATTATTGTGCTGCCTGTAAATATTTTAATGGTTTTAGACTGTAAAATATGTTAAAATACCTGGTATAAGAATAATATTTTTTATAACAGGTTTATATCTGGTATTGTGGGTAGTCAGAGAGGAGAGAGGGTATGGCATTGTTAAATGAAGGATATAGAAAACAGGAGAAGATAAATGGAATTGTTTATAATATGTCCCCTGCACCAAATTATATACATGGGATTATCAATAATAATATTAACACTATAATTAAAACAGGATTAAAGGACAGTTTATGCATGGTATTTATGGAAAACCTGGATTTTATGTATAACCCGGAAGAAAATGATGATTATGTAGTTCCTGACGTTATGGTAATTTGCGGACGCAAATATTTAAAAGGCGGCTGTTACAGAGGGGTTCCAAAGTTTATTGTGGAAACATTAAGCCCATCTACTGCCAAAAGGGACAGGACGGATAAAAAGGAGGCTTATGAAAAAGCAGGTGTGGAAGAATACTGGATTGTTTCACCACAAGGTGCACTTGAAATTTACTATCTTAAAGATAAAAAGTATGTTCTGGAATATAATTATATTTTACAGACAGATAAGGAACTACCAGATTACAATGCAGATACTGAAATAACACTTAAGGAATTTCCACATATAAAAATGTTTTTAGGGGAAATTTTTGAGGGTATTTAAAATGGAAAGGATAAATAAAGCATGAAGAAAATATTATTAAAGGCAAAGGACGGATATAAATTAAACTTGCATATTTTTGAAACAGAAAATACGGGTAGTGTAAAGGGATATATCCAGATTATACATGGAATGGAGGAACACCAGGAGCGTTATGAAGATTTTATACATTTTTTAAATAAAGCAGGTTATACTGTTGTTTCATCAGATATGAGAGGACATGGGAAAAGTGCACCTGAGCTTGGATTTTTTAAAGAAAAGGACGGATATAAGTACCTTCTTTCAGACCAGAAAAGGATAACTTCTTATATTAAAAAACGGTTTATAACAGATAAAGTAATAATATTTGCACATTCAATGGGTACTATTATTGCACGTAACCTTATGCAGAGCCAGTCATGGAATTATAAGGCTGTTATTTTGTCAGGTTATCCATGCAGCCCAGGCATGGCAGCGCTAGGTTTTGGAATATTGCTTACAAAGAGCATAAGCATGGTAAAAGGTGCCAGGTATTATTCAAAGTTTGTGCAAAATATTTCAACAGGCAGTTTTAATAAAAGTATGGAAGAACAAGAAACAGGGCTTGAATGGCTTAGCACTAATAAAGATAATATTAAAAAATATATTGATGACCCATACTGTGGGCATGGATTTAAAGTTTTGGCATTTAATGATTTATTCCATTTAACTAAAAATATGGCGCAGGCATGGAGATATAAAAGTGTTAATAAAAAACTTCCTATTCTTGCATTAAGGGGAGAAAAGGATGCTGCAACAGGTTTTGATAAGGGAAGCAGAAGAAGCATAAAAACTCTAGAAAAGGCTGGCTTTGAAAATATATCGCAGATTAATTATAAAAGTATGCGGCATGAAATTTTAAATGAAAAGGATAAGGACGTGGTATATAAAGATGTTTTGCAGTATCTTGGACAGTTTGAAGAAAAGGGCTGGAAATAATAAAGAAAATATATTTACAAACCAGGCTGTAGCAGCATTTCTTGCTTTAATCTGCTGTGCTTTGTGGGGAAGTGCATTTCCATGTGTTAAAATTGGATACAAAATATTTAATATAAATGATACAGGAAGCCAGATACTTTTTGCAGGTTACCGTTTTTTTCTTGCGGGTATTATGGCACTTATATTTACAAGCATTATACAGCAGGAATTTGTTAAAATAAAAACTTCTTCTATTCCATATATTGCTGGACAGGGAATTTTACAGACAACATTGCAATATATATTTTTTTATATAGGAATGGCAAACACAACAGGCTCTAAAGGTTCAGTAATAAATGCCTCTAATGTGTTTTTTTCAATTATAACAGCACACTTTTTTCTGGAAAATGAAAAGATAACTTTAAAAAAAGCAACAGGCTGTATTACAGGTTTTGCAGGTGTTATACTTGTAAACTTTAATGCTGGAGGTTTTTTGGGAAGTTTTAACTTTAATGGGGAAGGTATGGTTTTATTATGTTCGGCAGCTTATGGGATAAGTTCGGTTACACTTAAAAAAATATCAAGGATTGAAAGCCCGGCAGCAATTACAGCATACCAGCTTTTATTTGGAGGTGCATTATTAATAATTACAGGAATATGTGCTGGTGGAAAGGTGGAAGGTTTTACATTACAAGGAACCATGCTTCTTATATATATGGCATTGCTTTCAACGGCCGCTTTTTGTATATGGGCAGCGCTTTTAAAATATAACCCGGTAGGAAAAATTTCTGTTTACAGTTTTTCAATCCCTGTATTTGGCGTATTATTTTCAGCACTGTTTTTAAATGAAAGCTTCCTGTCATTAAAAAACCTGGCAGCGCTGTTACTGGCAGCCATCGGAATAGTAATAGTAAATTCCAGTAAAAAACAGAAATAAAATTATATAAAAAGGGGAGGGCAAAACTGTAACACTATGGCATAATACTAACAGCAAAATTAAAATAAAAATGAGCTGGTTTTGCTGTTAGTATTGCCACAATATTCCACTATTTTCAGACTTGTTCTGAAAATACATTAAAATATTCTTTTGCTTTTTGTAAAGATATATTTAGCTTGTTCTGTAATTTTTCAAGAATATCCTGTTAAGGAATCCCAAGTTCCAGCCATGCTTCAATCATTCCCTCTGCCTTTCCTTCAATTCTTCCTTCTTCCCATGCTTTTAAACCTTGCCAGAAACAGTAAAACAGTAACAGGCAGATTTAACCCGGAAGGTTATACAGCAAGGGAACTTGAAGTAGTAAAAGCTGTAGCAGAAGGGCTTTCTAATAAAGAAATTGCAGAGAAACTTTTTATAAGTGAAGGTACAGTAAAAAATTATATAACTTCAGTACTTGCAAAAGAAAATCTTGCACACAGGACAGCACTTGCAGTTTATTACCTGACTGGAAATAAACCAAGGTAAAATATGGCATATGTTTAAAATAAGTTTAAGTATTGTTTAAGAAAAGTTTAAGTATTGCAAATTTAATTGATTAATAAAGATTTTTATTATAAAATTATTTATATAAATTATAAAAATTTATAACAACATTTGCATATATGTATTATAGGTAAGTAAAGCAGGCATTATATTTTATTTGTTTGCAGGCTTTGTTAAGAACAGAGGGTTAATATGGAAGATGGCGTAAGATTAAAGAGCAGTTATTATAACTTTATACTGGATAAAAAAGAGGCTGGATATATATTGTATAATTCTTTATCTGGTGTAATAATATCTATAACAGAACCAGAAGAAATAAAAAGAATGGAGGATATATTTAGCGGCAGCAGGATTTTATATAACAGACAAGATGAAATAATTAAACTTTTATATGAGAAAGAAATCCTTGTTGAATATGACAGGGATGAACTGGAGTATTTACAATTTTTATATGAGCAGGAAGTTGTAAAAGACCAGGTTCTTTCCCTTATGTTAATTACTACAAGGCAGTGCAACCTGCGCTGTGTTTACTGTTATGAAAAGCATGAAAACCTTGCTATGTCCCTGGATGTGTATAAAAGCCTTATAATATATATTGAAAACTCTTTAAAAGAGCATAAGTATTCAGGTGTTAATATAACACTATTTGGCGGAGAGCCTTTTATTGAGTATAATAATGTGGTATATTTCCTTGAAAATACAAGAAGGATTTGTAACCAGTATAATGTACCATTTGGGGCAGGCGCTACGAGTAACGGTGTATTAATTACACCAGGACGCTTTGAAAAACTTTACAGTCTTGGCGTAACTTATTACCAGATTACAATAGACGGCCCGGACAGCACACATAATAAATACCGCAAAAGTGCAGATGGAAATGGAAGCTTTAATAAAATTATAGAAAACCTTAAATATATGAATAGTACAGATTATGATTTTGAAGTTACAATCCGGACAAATTTTAATGAGGAAATTTTAAAACTGGCAAAAAAGTTTTACCAGTTTATTGCAGAAAATTTTGATAACAGGTTTCATGTATATTATGAAGGTATAAAAAAACTTGGCGGCGAAAATGACAAAGATTTAGAAGTGCTTGATAAAGATGAAGTTTCAGAAAGTTCTGTGGATATTGCAGCGTATATAAAGCAGCTTGGCATTAAAAATGATGTAATAGATGAAATGACAATGCCTTTTAGCAGGGTGTGTTATGCTACAAAACATAATAATTACTTAATAGATTATGATGGAAGTGTTTTAAAATGCACATTATCACTTGATGATGATTTAAATAAAATTGGTAAAATATATAAAGATGGAACTATGGAAATTGATGATTATAAACATTCAAAATGGGCAGGCAAAAAAACGCAGATGCCAGAAGAATGTAAACAGTGCAAAGTGCTTCCATTATGTTATGGCGGCAGGTGTTGTAATGGCAGGGTGCACGGCATAAGTTTTGAATGTAACAGCAGAAAACAGGAACAGGAACTCGCAAATTTAATTAGTATAATATGATTAAATCTATAAAAAATGATCTTTATTTCCTTAAATATGTATTTGGATTTAGCAGGCAGTATGTGCTTGGTGAGGCAGTTGTTGCTATAATTAACGGGCTTATGCCGCTCTTAGACATTATTATTCCTAAATTGTTAATTGACGGGCTGGTTAGCGGGCATTCTTTTTCCAAAATAGTTTTTTATATACTTGTATATGTGGTATTACAGTTTTTGGGCTCTTCTATAACAGAGTTTATAACAGAACGTTATATTAATTTAAACGGGCATCTTTACGCCATGCATTTTTTAATTATGATAAACCATAAAAAGGCAGGGCTTGACATGGAACAGCTTGATGAACCAGAAGTGCACCAGAAGGCGGCAATGGCAGAAGATTTAATATATAAAGGAATAGGGACTGGTATAATAGATAACTTTTTTACTGCTATTACAAGTATAGTATCAATTATTGCAACAGCGGCAGTACTGGTTTATGCAGATATATTACTGCTTTTAGTTATTCTGGTTTTTGCAGTTTTTTCTGTATTTTTAGATATTAAAATGGAGAACTGGCAGTTGTCGCAAAGGGAGGAAAATATTTATCTTACCAGAGTATTAAATTATTATATTGATATTATGGGGGATAAATCCTGTACAAAAGAAATGCGGCTTTATGGTTTTGTTCCCTGGCTTATGAATAAATACCATAGTACATTAAAAAAACTGCGTATAAGGCTTAAAAAGTTATATAATAAAAGCCTTAAGATTAATATAATAAATATCCTTCTTGAAAGTTTAAAAAGTAATGGCATTTACCTTTACCTGGCATGGCTTGCCTTCCGGGGTAAAATTTCAATAGGTGCTTTTTCACAATATTTTAATGCTGCAAGCCAGTTTTCAGAAAGTGTTTTAGACTTTGCTAATTTTCTGGCAGATTTAGATATTAATGGTAAATATATTAACAGTTTTAGAGAATTTATGGACTTGCAGCCAGGGATAAATAAAGAATATAATGTTTCTTCTAAAGAAAAATTTGAACAGGCTGTAAAAAACCCGTTAAACCTTTCAATGTCAAATGTAAGTTTTTGTTATAAGGGACTGGATAAACTTGTTTTAGATAATATAAACTATACATTTGAGCAGGGAAAAGTTTATGTAATCGCAGGGGAAAACGGGGCAGGAAAAACCACACTTATACAGCTTTTAAGTAACCTGTACACGCCATGCAGCGGTGAAATACTTTTAAATGGCAGGCCTGTTACAGAATTTAACGATAAAGATTATAAAAACCTTTTTGGAATTGTTTTCCAGGATTTTAAATATTTTGAATTTACATTAGGTGAAAATGTTGCCCTGGATAAATATAACAAAAAAGATAAAAATACAAGGGAAGAAATAAAAAAAGCACTGGAATATGCTGGTCTTGGAAAAAGGTTAAGTTCCCTTAAAGATGGGGCTGGCACTAACCTTGGCAAAGTATTTTATAAAAATGGTGTAGTACTTTCAGGCGGAGAAAACCAGAAACTCGCACTTGCAAGGGCACTTTTCCATAAACCGCACATATTAATATTAGATGAGCCGTCTTCGGCACTTGATCCTGTGGCAGAAGATAATCTTTTAAGGTTATTCCAGCAGATATCAAAAGATAAAATTATAATTTATATTTCACACAGGCTAAGTTCTGCGGTACTGGCAGATAAAGTATTATTCCTTAAAAATGGCAAACTGTGTGAAAGCGGCACTCACAAAGAGCTTATAGAAAAAAATGGTGAATACGCAAAATATTATAATACACAGGCAAAATACTATACCAAGTGCCCGTAAACAGACGGAAAATATTTATTACATTATTTATGGGCATTTGGGTATTATAAAGTTAATAAATAAAATTATATGGAAGGAGGTGTTAAATTTGAAAATTATCAGGGATACAGCCAGAGTAAAGAAAAAGCATAATAAAAATGGTGCAGGCTGCGGATGTGGATGCAAAAATGGCGCAGGCTGTAATTGTGGTACTACATCATTTGCAATCAAGAAGAAACCACATAGAAATGGTACAGGCTGCGGATGCGGGTGCTAAAATATACAATATAAATACATAAAAACCAGTTTTAATTAAGAGAAAGGAAATTAAAATAAATATTTCCTTTCTCTTTTTAAAATTATAGCTGTTATAAATTAATTATAAATATCCATAACTTCCCTATTAATATAATTAAACGCATTTCTGCATATTTTCTCAATTATAAACTTTTTAGTTTTAATATTAATGTCCTTTAGTGGTGTCTGGAAAAATAAATAGTCCATTGCTAAAGGCGTTTTTTTCTGTTAGAATAATATTATCTTATAAGTAACAGCCGTATGGCTGTTTTACAGGAAGGAGTGTAGATGGCATGAACCCTGTATTATGGATATTAATATTAATAGGGGCAGTTTTATTATGGTTTATTATTTCTTTTATTTTTGTCCCGCTTGGCAGGTTTGTATTGAAAAGATGGGATTATGTAATGGGAATTATGGATAGTGATGAACAGAAAGAGGAGGATAAGAAACATGAGTAAGAGAAAATCTGGTTTAGTCGGGGCAGTTATTACAGGCATAATAATTTTTATTGCATTAATATGCCTGGTAATGTGTATTGAAAAAGTACCTGTTGGTTATGAAGCAGTTGTATATTCTGTAAATGGCGGTGTACAGGATGAAACACTGTCACAAGGCTGGCATATTATAGCACCAACTAAAAAAGCAAAGATTTTTACAATTAGCAATGAACAGTTACTGCTTACACAGGACAGCAGGGAAGGGAGTAAAAATGATGAATCATTTAAAGTATCAACGTCTGATGATGCAAGCATAGCAATAAGTTTCCAGATGACCTATAAATTTGATGAAACAAAGCTTATTGATACATATAAAAAATTCCGTGGAATGGATGGTGAAACGATTGTAAATAACCGTGTAAAATCTGTTTTAAAGTCTAAGGTTTCAGAAATTACTACTGATTATTCAATGATGGATATTTATTCTGGAAACCGCAGTGAGATTAATAATAAACTTACAGACTATTTAGATAAACAGTTTGTTGATGCATATGGCATACAGGTTTTAGATGCTTCTGTTATAGATGTCCACCCTGATGAACAGTTAAAGGAAGCTATTAATAACCGTGTTACTGCATTACAGAAAAAACAGCAGGCAATGGCAGAACAGGAAACAGCAAAAGTTGAAGCAGAAACAGCACTTATAAAGGCACAGAACGAAGCGGATATTAAAGTAAAGGAAGCAGAAGCGGAGGCAAAAGCCAATGAATTAAAGTCAAAGTCTATTACAGATAAACTTATACGTATGAAAGAGGCTGAAGCAAGGTTAAAACATGGGTGGGTAACTGTACAGTCAAAAGATGCTGCGGTAGTAGTGGATTCTGATGACAATTAGAAAAGTAATGCAGGTATCATTACATTATGTTATAATAAAATAATAGTTTTAAGCAGAAGTAAATTTTTACTGCCATAAATAGAATTGTAATAAATAAAATGTAACAACTACTAAAAAAGGAGGAGGAAAATGAGATTAATTACACGTTCAGATTTTGACGGGCTTGCATGTGGGGCACTTCTTAAGGAAGCAAGGATAATTGACAACTGGAAATTTGCACATCCTAAGGATTTGCAGGATGGTCTTGTTGAAGTTAATGAAAATGACTGCCTGGCTAATGTTCCATATGTAGAGGGATGCGGGCTGTGGTTTGACCACCATTCAAGTGAACATGAAAGGCTGAAGCTTAAAGGCAGGTATAAAGGTGAAAGCCGTATTACCCCGTCATGTGCACGAATTATTTATGAATATTATGGCGGCAGGGAAAAGTTCCCACAGTTTGATGATATGATGGAAGCAGTTGATAAGGTTGATTCTGGCAATCTGTCAATTAATGAAGTACAAAACCCGGAAGGCTGGATTTTAATAGGTTTTCTTATGGATCCACGTACAGGTCTTGGCCGCTGGCGCCAGTTTACTATTTCAAATTACCAGCTTATGGAAAAACTTATAGATGCCTGCCGTACTATGACTACAGATGAGATACTTTCACTTCCTGATGTTAAAGAGCGCATAGATGTTTATTTTGAGCAGACAGAAAAGTTTAAAGAAATGGTTAAAAAATACACAAGGATAGACGGTAAACTAATTATATCAGATTTACGGGGAGTAAACCCTATATATTCAGGCAACCGTTTTATGATTTACAGTATGTATCCTGAACAGAATATTTCTGCATGGATAGTAAGCGGGCGCGGAGGCAAAGGCTGTAGTGCTGCTGTAGGTTACAGTATTCTTAATAAAACATGTACTGTAGATGTTGGAAGTCTTATGCTTAAATATAATGGAGGCGGGCATAAAAAGGTTGGCACATGCCAGTTTACAGATGAAAATATGGAAACAGGGCTTAAACAAATGTTAGATGAACTTACAGCTTTAAGTAATAAGTAACATATAAAAGCAGAATAAATATAATATTTTATTTTAAACAAGCTGGAAGGCAGCATATTTCCATAGATTTTATAGAAGTATGCTGCCTTGCCAGACAATATCCACAATATGCATTACAGATAATTTTTAGCTTTATGCCAGCAGGCGGAATAATTTTATTTCTGATTTTTAAGCCCTTATAAGCTGTTCTTGCTGTACAGGAAGCCTGTATTTTAAAGAACTAGCTTAATAAGGCTGAATTGTGGATTAAGATAAATTACATATTATTAAAAATTTCTTCCATCTGGCTTATTTCTTCCATTTGCATTTCTAAAATATCCTCTGCAATATCTTTTATTTCATGGCGGGAGGAATATTTAAGAATTGCTTCTGCCATATCAGCCGCCATCTGGTGATGGATAACCATTCCTTCTATATAAGCCTTTTCAACATCACTGCTTGCCTCTGTTTCTTCTGTTATATGCTGGTGTGAGGACATCATTTTATTATAAAGTTTAAGATATCCTTTTTCCCTTTCATTATCAGTAATTCCTGATTTCTGGATTTTTCTGATTAATTCACGCATATCTTCTATTTCTTCTGTCTGTTCTTCAATTATTTCATTAGCAAGGCTTTTAAGTTTTTTATTACTGCCTCCAAACAGAAGATAGTTTTTTGACAAGTCAACAGAGGCTTCAGAATGTGGTATAAGGCTTATAAGGAAATCCAGTTCTGCACTTCCAGATGGTTTTACCTGCATGTTCTTTAACATATCAGAAATAATTGTGTCTTGTTCTTCAAGATAAGCTGATACTTCTGCATCATCACCTGTATCTTTTATAATATCTGTTACAGGTGAAGATACAGGTGGTGCTGCCTGTGTGGAAGAATTGCCATTTGTCCTGCGCCCAATATAAAGGCTTAGGAAAATAATTAACAATATTAATATAATTATAGCAAGTATACCATACATATGGTAATTTTTATGCTTGTTCATTGATAAATCCTTTCACCTGTATTAGTTTATAGTGTTTATAATATAGTATTAACAATGTTCTTCTGGTTTATAATGGTTTCTGTCAAATTCTGCATTAAAATAATAAAAATTATTCTGGCCAAGTTGGTTTTTAGTCATTTCAAGGGCTTCACTAAAGCGCTGGAAGTGTACGATTTCCCTTGCACGCAGGAATTTTAAAGGTGTACGTACATCGGGATCTTCAATTACGCGTAAAAGGTTATCGTATACAGTACGCGCTTTTTGTTCTGCGGCAAGGTCTTCAAATAAATCCGCAAAGGGATCTCCCTTTGACTGGAACTCTATAGAGGTAAAAGGAATACCTGCTGCTGCTTGTGGCCAGAGTGCTTTAGTATGGTCAATATAATATGCATCAAAACCAGCAGTTTTAGCATCTTCTGGTGTTAAATCACGTGTAAGCTGGTATACCATAGCACATATTATTTCCATATGGTTTATTTCTTCTGTACCAATATCGGTAAGAAGACCTCCAACTTTTTTTACAGGCATGGTGTAACGCTGTGCAAGATAACGCATAGATGCACTTAACTCACCGTCAGGCCCTCCATACTGGCTGATAATTAACTGTGCAGTTTTAGGGCATGTTTTTTTGATTTTAACAGGAAATTGCAGCCTTTTTTCATAAGCCCACATTATACACAGCCCCCTTCCCACGGCATAGGCCCGTCTGCCCATGCAAAATTATTATCATTTAAGTTTGCAGTTACCATTGAAAGCTGTGTTAAAGGGTTATATTTGTCTGCATATTCTGCAAGCAGATCCATACGCTCTTTTGAAAGCTGGTAAAAAAGCGGAGTTCCGTCAGGACAGTCCGGATGGGTATCAAGGTAAAGTGTTAAATCATTAATTGCAAAACTTACTGCTGAAATCTTTGACATAAGTTTTTCTCTTTCCTGCTGTGCAGTATCAGATACAGGACTATTAGTATTTAAATTACTGCTTCCTTTATCTGCAAAAAATATAGGAAGATTTAATTCTTTAAAAATAGTACCTTCCTTAAGTGCAGTATCCCAGTCATAAAGCCCGCACCATTTCTGCATTGTAAAAGAAGCCATAGCCAGTGTTCCAGGGCTTGTGCAACAATTATCTAAACTCATGGTAATCCTCCATTCTTATATGGTTATCAGTTACAGTAAATATTAAGAACTGGTGCAAAAATGCATCATAAGGTATTATCTTCATATTGTAAAAAATCATGTGTATAATCCTAAAGCAAAAAATGGGAGATTGGTTTTTAAATAAATGTAAATTATTTGTAGTTTACTTTATATATAATAGAAGCATGGGCTTGTATAAGGCAAAATAAACATTTTATTTTTTATTGTGCTTGCTTCATAATAAATTTAGGGTTATAATAATATTAAAAGATAAAAGGTGGCATTGTACGGAAGAAAAAATAAACAAGTATTTTTATGCTTATAATAAATAACATTTAAACAAATTTTTACTATAGTGTTTCTGATGTATTATAGTTTTATTACAATATTTGTTGCAGTTTTAAAAGTTGAAGCAATAAGAAAGGGTTATATATGGCAGATAAAAACAGTGAATATGAATTTGAAGAAACAATGGTTACATTAACAGATGAAGATGGTGTTGAAAAAGATTTTTATATTGATGAGATATATGAAGTTAATGATAAACTTTATGCTGCTGCTATTCCTGCTGGTGTTGAAAATATTACAGAATATTATGTTTTCAGAATCAGGGATTTAGGAAATGATGATTTTGAAATGGAAGATATAACAGATGAAGAAGAGTATGATGCAGCGGCAGATGCTTATGAAGAAAAGCTTGATGCAAGGCTTTGGAACAAGCTTAATGAAGATGAATAGGAATGGAACAGTTTAAAACAGGCAGGTTACTTTGCTGCCTGTTTTGCCTGGTACATTATTATAAAAAATATTAAACAGAATAAAAAACTTGATATTACAGGAATAAATAAAAATATATCAAGGAACTTCCCGCCATCTGTACAGATATAAATTAATTTAAAAATAACCGCCAGTATCTGTGCAGGAAGGGCCTGTAATATTATATGCCTGCTTAAAATAATAAATTTGGCAAGAAACAGCTTGTTTATGTCTACAGGGATAAACTTATATTTTATAAATATGTTCTGGAATTTCCCATTTTCCTTAACTTTATATAAATATCCATATAAAAATGATATAGAAAAATATCCTGTCCAAAGAACATGGTATATAAAAAACTTGTCTAAAGAACCATCTTCTGGAAGTGAAATAATTAATAATGTAAATGTATAAAATATTGTAAACAGATAAAAAATATAATAACATCCTATGCTTTCTTTTTTGCGGCGTTCTTTCATTTCTGCATTTTCTTTAATAATAAGCTGTTTTAATGTAAGCATTAAAAAACCTCCTTAAATGTGCATTTTCCGTTTTCTATTGTTATAGCATAATCTGTAATTTGTTCTAAGTTTTCCCATACATTATCTGAAATTAGTATTGTAGTTTTAAATTCTGCAACAAATTCTTGTAAAATTTTAAAGAAATCTTTTTTAAATACAGGATCTAAACCTGCCACTGGTTCATCTAATACAAGTAAATCTGGTTTATATGCTGCTGAAAATGCAAGCTGGTATTTTATACGTTCACCCTTTGAAAGTTTTCCTATATTCCTGCTAAGGGAAATATCCAGTTTTTCCAGCATATTTCTATAAATTTTTTTGTCCCAGTTTTTATAAAAAGAAGAGAAGTATTCTTCATTTTTAACTGCATCTTCATCTTCATAAAAAAGCCTGTTTTCTGATATAATGCCAGTTTTTAAAAGTGCTTTTTCATGTTCTTTTATTACATCGGCATTATTAATTGTAATACTACCCTGCATTTTAGGAAAACAGCCAAGAACCATTTCGAGAAATGTAGTTTTTCCTGCACCATTTGCACCTGTTACCCCGGTAATATAGCCTTTATGTATTCTGGCATTTACAGGCCCAAGTATAAAATTTTTATATTTTACAGATGCATTTCGTATTTCTATAATTATTTCTTCCATAATTAATCCTCATTTCTGCCAGTTTTTAAAGTTTAACCTCATTAAGTAAGTCCCCCGCTTCTTAAGCGGTGGGTTTAGGACTTACTTAGTCTGGCAGGAGTTCAAGCTCCTGCCAGACTGCCGCAAAGCGGCAATGAGGTTATGAGCAAGTAGCGAAGCGGATTGCGAATATCCGCTTGACTTTTTATATTACTGTTCCTTATACAGCATAGTTATTAAACTAATTATATCATCAAGGCCCATTCCAGCATTTTTACATTCATTTATTAAATCCAGGAATTTGTTTTCTATTTCCATTATTTGTTTTTCATGTAAATGGTCATTATTCTGGTGGCATATATAAAATCCCTTGCCAGGTACAGCTTCAATTACACCTTCTTTTTCAAGTTCTTCATATGCACGTTTTGTAGTTATAACACTGACTTCAAGATCTCTGGCAAGAACCCTTATAGAAGGTATTCCCTCACCTGCTTTTAATTCACCGTTAATTACTGCATTTCTTATCTGGCTGGTAATTTGTTCATAAATAGGCATATTTTTAGTTGTTGAGATTAATATTTTCATATCCGCCTCATTTCTGTTTTTTATACTTTTTGTTCTGTCCTGGTTTCATAATCAGAATAAAATTCCAGCATATTTTTAAAATGTTTTTTACAGCAATATAATGAAACAAATATTGCAAGGACTCCTATAACTGCCATAAGTATATAATCTGGCATACCAATGGTATTTTCCATCATTATAGCAGCAGTAACAGAAGAACCAATTAATATAAATGTATCTATTGATACTATTGTAAATGTAAAGTGGTTCTTATTTAACATGTTAAAGTATCTGAAATGTCCTGCGGTAAATATCATAGGATATATTACTGCTATTTCAAATATATATTTAAAAATGTTTTGTAAATTCCCGTTTATGGCAGCAGTTATTAATCCAGGAAGTGAAATAAAAGCAGAAATAATAATCCATATAATAAAGTGGCTGTATAAAAAAAGTTTCTTTTGGAGCCCTATACGTTCCTCTTTTGAAAATGGGGCAATAAATATGTAATCTGGTATGCTTGTATCAAAAAATTCCAGGAAAATAATAAACATAAAAATCATTATATCCTTTTCTTCCAGGAAATTATGTTTGTTGCCTGTAATAATGCATGTAATAATATAAACCAGATAATACAAAAGTATATAGATGGAATATTTAGTTATTAACGTTAATAAAGTTCTTTGCAATATTTTTGGCATTTTTTTCTCCCCCTTTTACAAAATAATACATAAATTCACTAATACAGGGTTTATGTACTTCAAATTTTTTACCAGACAGGTATTTTTTCCCTCCGGCAACCATTGCGCTTGTAATATAAGCTCCCTCTTCCATATATACAATTTTTTCTTTAGGAATAAGCTTTAACTGGTATTTTTCTCCTTTAATGATGTGGAATTTATCACATAATGCTTCTTTTGTAATAAAAAAGAGAAGGCTGCCATTTTGCATATATCCTATATAGTCTGCTATCCTGTCTAAATCTTCTGTAATATGTGAAGAAAGCAGCACACTTCTTTCACCATCAGATACAAGACCTGTGCAGATTTTTAACAGTTCTTCCCTTGAAGGTTTATCAAGTCCTGCTGCTGGTTCATCAAAAAGAAATAGCTTTGCATTATGTGACAGGGCAAATGCAAGCTGTACTTTTATTTTCATTCCTTTTGAAAGATATTTGAACTTATTTTTGCCATCAAGATTAAACTTAGCCAGATAACTAAGATACTGGTTAAATTCAAAATTACTGTAAAGACTGCCATATAACCTGCCAATCTGGTTTAAAGAAAAATTATGGTTATAGTAATCTGTATCAAGGACAAGCCCAAGTATATCTTTAATTTTTGCCTCATTTTTATAAAAAGGCAGGTTTTCTATAAATATTTCTCCATTATCAGGACTGTATAAACCTGCAAGGCATTTTATAAGAGAAGACTTTCCAGCACCATTTTCACCAATAAGACCACATATATATCCTTTAGGCAGGTTAAAAGAAATGTTATCCAGCTTAAAAGTATTATTTTTATTAGAGAAAGTTTTACATAAATGTTCTGCTTTAAGCATAAAAATTCCTCCCTGTTGTTTTATAATTATTTTCTAAAGCTGCTATCCTGGTTAATTAGTAAACTGTATATATACTGTATATATTAATATATACAGTATATATACAGTTTTGTCAAGAGGTTTTTCTATAAAATCCATGTCCGTTTCATAAACTATAATACAAATAATGGATAATTTATAGTTATCCTGCATTGGTTTTTGTATTTTTGTATATATTAAAAGCTGTGTACATGCAGAAGTTTTATATATTTTCTGTAGCAGGCACGTTCCCACTACGATA
>CAJUJY010000016.1 GCA_910586555.1 uncultured Lachnospiraceae bacterium | reverse complement strand
TGCTTACTTGAGTCTTCCAAGATTTGTGAGATTTTTGAAAATTGATTTCCGTGAACGGATATGGAACACTATTGAAAAATATATGCTATTCGCTTATAATAAATATATTAGTTAATGTACTTAAAATATAGATTATAACCTGGAGGTCTTGTTATGGATTTTTTAGAAGAATTAAGGGAACTTGGCGTAGATACAGAAGATGCAGTAAAGCGCTTTGCTGGAAAAGCTTCAATATATGAGAAACTAATTAAGAAATTTCCATGTACGGTTAAGGAACATATTATTTTACCAGATTTTGGTGATGATGAAGTAGATGATGCTATTGAAAAGACACATGCATTAAAAGGTGTATCTGGAAACCTGTTAATTACACCTCTTTATAATGGTTATTCAGACATTGTACGTTTGTTAAGGGAGGGAAACCTGCACAGGCAAGGGAAGAACTTAAAAAACTTATACCTGTACAGGAAAGCATAATAAAATGCATAGAAAACCATTATTAAAACTGGATCTTTTACAAAAGGATATACAACCCTTTACAAATAAAATTAATGGGAGGACAAAATGGATAATAGCGGGACTGTGCTTATTGTTGATGATGTTGAAATTAACCGTTTAATTATTAGGGAAATATTTGAAGAGAGTTATAATATTATAGAGGCTTCTGGTGGTGTGGAAGCAATTTCAGTTATTAATAATAACCAGAACATATCTGCGGTACTTCTGGATTTAGTTATGCCAGATGTTAATGGTATAGATGTACTTAAAGTAATGAATAAAAACGGGAAGATAAAAAATATCCCTGTTTTTTTAATTACGGCTGCTGATGACCAGGAAATACTTCTGGAGGCTTTTGGGCTTGGGGCTGTTGATGTTATTATGAAGCCATTTATACCACAGTTTTTAAAGTGCAGGATTGGCAATGTCATAGAACTGTATAAATACAGGAAAAAGCTTGAAAGCATAGTAAAAGAACAAACAAAACGCATCAATGACATTATGCATTCCACAGTTGGAATGCTTGTTACAGCAATAGAATTCCGGGATTGTGAATCTGGTGAACATGTAAAGCGTATCTGTGTACTTACAGAAGAACTTATGACAGAAGTAAGCAGGATATATCCTGAATATTACCTGCCGCCTGAGGAAATAGAAAAAATCACTGCATCTGCTGTACTGCATGATGTTGGCAAAATTGCCATACCAGACAGTATACTTAATAAACCTGGAAAGCTTACAAAAGAAGAATTTGAAATTATGAAACAGCATACAGTTAAAGGCTGTGAACTTCTTTCAAGCATACCAGCAATTATGGACCAGGAGATATACAGTTATGGATATGATATATGCAGGCACCACCATGAACGGTGGGATGGGAAGGGATATCCTGACGGTCTTAAGGGTGATGAAATATCAATATGGGCACAGGTAGTAGCAGTAGCAGATGTATATGATGCCCTTACATCACCAAGGGTATATAAAGCTGCTTTTTCAAGTGCAAAGGCAAAAGACATGATATTTGGAGGAGAGTGTGGCACATTTAACCCTAAAGTTATGAAAGCATTTGCAAATATTATGGACAGACACTGTTAGTATAAAAGGGAAGGGCGGAAAATGGACAAAAAAATCATACGTTTTTTAAAGCTTAGTTTTGCAGTTATGGTTATTGTTTGTATAATGATATTTGTTGTGCTTGCTAGATTTATATCTGAAAAGACAAAAGATTCTGTTAATGAAATCTCTGATATTTACATGTCAGAGATAAATGGCCAGATACAACAGAAGTTCCATGTTATAAGTGATATAAGGATAGGCCAGGTTGAAGGGGTAATACAGAGGACACCGCCAGATTCAGATATGGACAATTCTGGTATTATGAATGAATTAAGGGTCAGTGCAGAAGTAAGGGGGTTTCAATGGCTTGGCTTTTTAACAGAAGACGGGTATATGGAAACTATTTATGGAAAAGACATTTCAGTGCCTGACAATACAGTAATACAAAGCATTAAAGGCAGCGGAACTGTTATAACAAGTGGCTATGATAATAATAATAATAAAATATTTGTATTTGGCAAAGAAGCAGAATACAATATAAAAGATGGCATTAAAAGCATTGCTTTAATTGCTGCAATTCCAATGGAAAATCTTGAAAAAGTCCTTTTTAAAAATGAAGATACAAATGCCAATACCCATCTTATTGATTATAATGGTGATTTTATAATAAGGAGCGGGGATGCATACAGGGACAGTTATTTTGAACGGCTTCAATCTATTGTAAGTGATAAAAACGGTAAATCTGCAAAAGAATGTATTAATGAATTAAAACAGGCAATGTCAAATAAAGAGAATTATGCAGCAACCGTTTCTGCGAATGGTGAATTAAGGCATATATACTGTTCTTCGATTGCTGATAATTCTAACTGGTATCTTGTAACAGTAATGCCCCATGATTTATTTGGCAATGTTGTAACATCACTTGATACAAGCAGGAATACAATTTTAGTTATTTCCATAGCTGGCATTATAATTCTTTTTAGCGGAATATTCCTGGTATATTACAGGTTTACAAACGGGCAGATGGAAATGCTTGCTAAGTCAAGGGAAGAAGCACTTCATGCTAATATGGCAAAAAGTGAATTTCTTGCAAGTATGAGCCATGATATACGTACACCTATGAATGCCATAGTAGGAATGACAGAGATTGCAGGAAGAAATATTAATGACAGCATGAAAGTTGAAGACTGTCTTAAAAAAATAACGCTGTCCAGTAAACACCTGCTTGGGCTTATTAATGATGTATTGGATATGTCCAAAATTGAAAGTGGCAAACTTACACTTAATATAGCACCTATGTCACTACGTGAAACTATGGACGATATTGTTAATATTATAAAGCCACAGCTTAAAGCAAGGAAACAAAATTTTGATATATATATTAATGATGTTACAGCAGAAGATGTTTACTGTGACAATGTGCGCTTAAACCAGGTACTTTTAAACCTTTTATCTAATGCATTGAAATTTACTAAAGAAGAAGGAAGGATAGATATTTTTGTATGGCAGGAGCCATCAGCTATTGGCAGTGATTATGTAAAAACCCATTTTGTAGTAAAAGATAATGGTATTGGGATGACAAAAGAATTCCAGTCAAAGATTTTTGATTCATTTACAAGGGAAGAAACAGACCAGGTACAAAAAATTACTGGAACAGGGCTTGGAATGGCAATTACAAAAAGCATTATTGATATTATGGGAGGAACAATAGAAGTTAAAAGTGAACCAGATAAAGGAAGTACATTCCATATAAGTGCAGACTTGCAAAAAGCAGATATAAAAGAAAAAGACATGCATCTTCCAGACTGGAACATACTTGTTGTAGATGATGATGAACATCTGTGCCATAGTGCAGTAGCAAACCTTGAAGAACTGGGGGCGCATGCTGAATGGACTACTGATGGCAGGGAAGCAGTCAGGCTGATAGAGGAACACAATAAAAATGGTAATGACTACCGGATTGTGCTGGTAGACTGGAAGATGCCTTATATGGATGGTATTGAAACTATAAGGCAGATACGGAAGAAAGTTGGTAAAAAAATACCAGTATTTTTAATATCTGCTTATGACTGGAATGATGTGGAAGAAGCAAACGGGGATTTAAGTGATATTGAAGGTTTTATATCTAAACCATTATTTAAATCAACATTATACCACCATTTAAAATGTTATAGCAGCCCTGGTATAAACAGCATGGAACTGGCACAGGCATCAGAAAAAAAGGAAGAAGATATATCCTTTGGTGGAAAGAATGTCCTTCTGGCAGAAGATATTGATTTAAACTGGGAAATTGCTTATGAAATCCTTTCTGAATTTGACATAAACCTTGAAAGGGCAGTAAACGGCAAGGAATGTGTTGAAATTTTTGAAAAATCAGAGCCTGGCTATTATGCGGCAATACTTATGGATATACGTATGCCAGTAATGAACGGATATGATGCAACAAAGGCAATAAGGGCTTCATCCCATAAAGACCACGGGCTTCCAATTATTGCAATGACAGCAGATGCTTTTTCTGATGATGCAAGGCACTGTCTTGAATGTGGCATGGATGCACATATAACAAAACCGATTGACATTAAAGAATGTGAACGTATATTAAACAAGCATTTAAAGCAGGTTAAAAATATTAAAGACAGCCAGCTATAAAGTTATACTTTAACAGACCCCTTTTGACAGGCAAAAAAATGTCTAAGAAAGGGGTTGTTTTATGTCTGGAAAAATGTATTTCCCAGAACTAAATATGGAGCTTGGCAAGTATAAAGAACATAGAAGTTATGTATTTTTTACTATAGATATTTATAATATAAAAATGGTACAAAAAATATATTTATGCATCTGTACATTTATGTATGTTTTTGTATCATTTATGCATGAAATCTTGAAAAAAACATAAATATTTGTGATAATATACAAACTAGCAGTAGTAATTATGTTGGTAGTTTTAGAATGTGTAAATTGAATTGGAAAAGGGTAGCATTTAGTAAATATATAATATAGTGACAGCATTGTTATTTTATCCTGCACTTTAGGTTACTAATGATAATTTATTGGGGGAGAGAAGAATGAAAACAGATGAAATAATTAATGCTGGAAGCAGGTTCCTGGCATATTTTTCACATGATATACGCATGCCCGTATCTGGAATTATGGGAATGGCAGATATTGCATTGGAAAATATGGACGATAAGGAGAAACTTCTGGAATGTCTTAATAAAATCAAAAGTTCTTCAGGTTATTTATTGTCACTTGCTAATAATGTACTGGACATGGTGCAGTATGGCAGCCTGGAATTTCATACTATAAACAAGCCATTCAACATTAACAGGTTTATTAATAACTGTATAAGCATTTTTTCAGGACTGTTATATAACAGGGAAATTAACTTTGTGACAAACTGCCCTGCATTGCCAGTAACAAAAGTATATGGTGATGAACTGCATTTAGGACAAGTTTTAGTAAACCTGTTTGAAAATTCTGTTAAATATACCCATAATGGTGGTGAAATCAGGTTTGAAACAGAAGAGATACGCTATGACAAAAACAGTGTCACATATTGTTTTATTATTTCTGATACAGGTATAGGCATGTCAGAGGAATTTGTTAATGAAATCTTTGAACCATTTTCACAGGAAAGGGCAGATGACAGTGTAAAATATTCAGGAAACGGACTTGGAATGGCAATCGCCAGGCAGTTTACAGAACTGCTTGGCGGTGATATAAAAATTGACAGCAAAAAGGGTAAAGGAACAATATCAAAAGTTACAATTACTTTTGGTATTGACAAATCTTTTGATATGGAAGAAACAAACAGCAGGGAAGCACGTTTTGACGGCATGAATATTTTAGTTGTTGATGACAGTGATATAAATGCAAGGGTTATTTGTGAATTATTAAAACAAAGAGGGGCAAATGCTGTTATGGCATTAGATGGTGAAAGTGCAATAGGGCTTTTTAAAGATTCAGAAATAAACTTTTATAATGTAATTTTAATGGATATAACAATGCCAGGAATGAACGGTTTAGAAGCAGCAAAAGCTATACGCTCCCTGGAAAGGGAAGATGCTTTAAACGTCCCGGTTTTTGCAATGACTGGGAATGTATTTAAAGATGATATTGCAAGGTGCAGAAAGGCTGGCATGGACGGACATCTTATAAAGCCAGTAAATCTTGATGAACTTATGGCAAAAATATTAAAATACCAAAACAGGTAAACAACCAGGAATAACTAGATTAATTATATAATGTTGCAAAAATATATAAGCCGCTTTATAATAAAAGCGGTTTATTATTATGTAAATATATGTATAATTGTGGCAGGCATTATTATAGAAAATGCCTTAGGTCTGCATTATTTGCAGGATAACAGGAGGAACTAAATATCATGGATATTTTTACCAGGAAGTATAATAAAGACGATATTAACAGAGTAGTAATATCAAATACATATGCAAGGCGTTTATATGAGGGGCTTGGATTTAAACAGCTTGGAACTATTCCAGGCGGGTTCCGTCTTTTAGATGGGAGATATGAGGATATCTGCCCATATTTTATTATTTTATAAAAACATTCTGGAGGTATTTTTATGGTATATTTTACTGCTGATACACATTTTTCAGATGAAAATATAATATTGTATGAAAACAGGCCATTTGAAAATGCTGTTAAAATGGACAAGGAATTAATTTTAAAGTGGAATGGTATAGTAAGTAATAATGATACAGTTTATATACTGGGGGATTTTGGCGCACAAGGCAGTGAAAGCCTTTTGCTAAGCCAGCTTAAAGGGGAAAAATATCTTGTTAAAGGAAACCATGACAGCAATACTAATGCATATTACAGGGAGGCAGGATTTAAAGAAGTATATGATTTTCCTATAATTACCAGGGAATTTTGGATTTTATCACATGAACCATTATATGTAAATGAAAATATGCCCTATGCAAATATTTTCGGCCATGTACACAATTCCCCTTTATATAAGACATACAGCCGCCACCATTATTGTGTTTCAGTTGAAAGGACAAATTATGCTCCTATATCTTTTGATGAAATCATTTCTAAAATAACAGGAATATAAAAATAAGATTATCAAAGGAGTTTCTAACCACAGCTTTTGCCTTTATGCAGCATACGCACCTCTATTTGCAACATGCGCATTGATATCTTGCGGCCTGCCATGGATTTGTTATAATTGTAAATGGACAATGAAGTGGAAACTTATTTATTTAGATAAGGGGCATTAAAATGAAAATACAATACTATAAAGAACCTGCTTTAAATGAAGATTATGTTGATGTGCATTTCCAGGAAGAAACAGAAAAGATAGGCATTATCCGGGATTTCTTTTCTTCCTTTGAATGTGTTATGGGAAAAAAGGAAAATGTTTTTTACAAACTGCACCCAGGCAGCATTTATTATATTGAAGTTGTGGACAGGAAACTTTTTGCCTGCCAGGAAAAAGAAGTATACCAGTTAGAGTGCAGTATGCGGTATTTCCTGGACAATTTTGCAGTAAATGGTTTTGTGCAGATTGGAAAATCCATGGCCGTAAATCTCTATAAAGTAGACCAGGTAAAAACAGATCTGAATATGCGGCTTAAACTGCTTATGGATAATGGTGAAATATTAATTCTTAACAGGACATATAAAAAGTCTTTTCTGGGTGCTTTAGCGCATATACAGGAGGTATGTTATGAAAATCATTAATAAACATAATTTTTTTGGTATTGTATGTGTAATTTATACAGTCCTCTCAGTTTGTAAGATTGTATTAGAAGCTTTTGTACAAGGGATTTTTGGAAATTACCAGGAAAACCTGCTGGTAATGTTTTTCTTGTCATTAGTGGCAACGTTTGTACTTTCACAGTACTACCGTTTCCAGAAATATCCGCTTTTAATTTGTATTGTGGTGCAGTATATAATACTATTAGCTCTTGCCATGCTTGCCATATGGTTCTCCGGGCAGTTTAATCCACTACATAAGGACGCTTACAAGGATATGTTCTGGTCTTTCAGCGTGCCATATGCGGCGGGGGCAGTCATATATTATATTTCTTTATTTAATGAAATCAGGCGTGCAAACCAGAGCTTAAAAAAAATAAAGGAAAGTGCCAGGAATTATAAAGATTAAAACAGCTAAAGGAAAAACAAAAAATGCTTTCCACTTTGTTGTCCAAAATGCAAAAAGGAAAGCTTTAGCCATTTGTATTTACCTATACCAAAAACAGGCAGGTAAAGCAGGCTGGCAGGAGAATATGTAACGGATTAAGAAAGGAGGAGTTACAGGAAAACATGCTATAAGTTTTCAGTAACATATAAAAAATGGATAGTAAAAAGTGGATAAATATAATTTTGGGTTATTCAGCTATATATACAATTACAACATTATTAAATAGTGTTTTATACCTTATTAATGGTATTTATGAAGACCCAAGTGGTAACTGGCATGAATTAGACAGGGCTATTATTATCTTAATTGGTGTAGTGGCATTTGAGCTGTGTACAAAATTAACTGTAAGGCCTTTAATTTTAAAATATATTATTGCTTATGTGCCGTCCCAGTTATTAGCATTTGTGTATATATGGTTTAGCGGGTTCAGGGAAGAACTGGCAGAAACAGCATATAAGGATATCTGGATCTGCTTTACAAGTTTATTTATATTATTAAGCATTACCAGTACTATTATTAATATTTACAAAGATAAAAAGAGTAAAATTTTTTAAAGATATTAAGGTTAAAAATATAGAAATGGCAGATTAAGAACCAGTAAACTTGTGGACAGACACAGTTTTCTGGTTCTTTTTTGAAACAGGAAAAGTGTAATGTTATACACCACATAACCGGGAAAAACGAAATTTTTTACATAAAATTGTAAATAAAGTGAATAAAAGTTTAAAAATTTCATATAATTTGTAATAGTTTTGTAACAATAATTAATGATAATTAATATTTCAACACTATTATTTTTGGGGCCGGCTGTAAAGCGGCATGGAGGATTATTATGAGAAAAATAACAAAAGGGGCATTGGCAGTAGTTACAGCTTTAAGTGCAGCACTTGTGCCGGCTGCCAGCAATGCATCAGTGGCAATGGCGCCTGCACCAGTAAAAGATGCTTCTTCACAAAGAGTTATTATATTACAGCCTGAGAACAATGTTATGGAAAACGTTAATAATTATAACAGAATAAAGAGATTAAGTGATAACCATGAAAAAAGGGCACAGATACAGGAAGCAGCACGTATTAAAAAATGCTGTGGTGTAGCTGTATCAGCTTCAGACAGGTCTATACTTGAGAGAATTGTTGAAGCAGAAGCAGGAGGGGAAGACCATAAGGGAAAAGTGCTTGTAGCCAATGTTGTATTAAACAGGGTTAAAAGCAAATCATTTCCATCTACAGTTGAAGAGGTAGTTTTTGCACACAGAGGTTCTACTTACCAGTTTTCGCCTATATATGATGGAAGGTATTATACAGTAAGTGTGTCAGATGATACTAAAAAAGCTGTAGAAGATGCATTAAGTGGCACTGACCCTTCACAGGGGGCGCTTTATTTTATGGAAAGGGCATATGCAGATTCAGACAATGCTGCATGGTTTGACAGTTGCCTTACAAGGCTGTTTGGCTACCGCTGCCATGAGTTTTATAAATAAACAGGAAGGCGGGCTCTTAAAAGCATGCTTAAGCAGTGTCTTTTAATAAGGGCCTGCCTGTTTAAATTAAACCTGGATTTCTATACCACATATAGATAAATGCGTCTATTAATTTTAATAGTTTTGCTGGCAGATAGCAATAGTAAAATATAATAAAAAATTTATTAAGCAAATATAACTTTTTAATATGGGTTATTGAAATTAGCCGCATGTTATTGTATAATATACGTTAGATTTATGTTTACATATTTGCTATATAGTGGAAATACAGCCAATGGCAGGGATATATGTATAAAGTTAATGGAAATAATTTTTTAACTGCCAGTGATAAATACAGATATTAATTAAGTGCTGCATTATGTGGCGGAATGGAGGAAATAATGGAACTTTTGTACCAGAGTACACGTAGTAAAGGAATAAAAGTTACTGCATCACAGGCAATTTTAAAAGGGCTGGCTGGCGATGGCGGGCTTTTTGTACCTGAAAGGATACCAGGGCTTGACGTTTCCCTTGAAGATATTTCAAAGATGTCCTATAAAGAAACTGCTTATGAAGTAATGAAACTGTTTTTAACAGATTTTACAGAAGCAGAGTTAAAGGAATGTATTAACAAGGCATATGACAGTAAGTTTGATACTGGTGAAATTGCCCCATTAGCAGAGAAAGCAGGCGTTTATTACCTTGAACTGTTTCATGGAGCTACAATAGCATTTAAGGATATGGCACTTTCAATACTTCCGCATCTTCTTACTGCTTCCGCAAGGAAGATCAATATTAGTAATGAAATAGTAATCCTTACAGCGACATCAGGCGATACTGGCAAAGCAGCACTTGCAGGGTTTGCAGACGTACCTGGGACAAGGATTATTGTATTTTATCCTAAGAATGGCGTAAGCAGGATACAGGAAAGACAGATGGTTACACAGAAGGGTGCTAATACATCTGTTATAGGCATAACAGGCAATTTTGATGATGCACAGAATGGTGTCAAGGCAATGTTTAATAACAAGGAACTGGCAAAGGCAATGGAAGGTCATAATTACCAGTTTTCCTCTGCTAATTCAATTAATATAGGACGCCTTGTGCCACAGGTAGTTTATTATGTGTATTCATATTCAAGGCTGCTTGCAAAAGGTGCAGTAAAACCTTTGGAACCGGTTAATTTTGTTGTGCCTACAGGTAATTTTGGCAATATACTTGCAGCATACTATGCTAAAAACCTGGGTGTGCCTGTCAACAGGCTTATATGTGCCTCTAATGAAAATAAAGTTTTATTTGACTTCTTTGAAACAGGGGTTTATGACAGGAACCGTGAGTTTGTACTTACATCATCACCATCAATGGATATCCTGGTTTCAAGCAACCTCGAACGCCTGGTATATAAGATTTCAGGGGAAGATGCAGAAACAACTGCAAACCTTATGGCAGCACTTGCAAAAGATGGCAGGTATACATTAACCCCAGGCATGAAGGCAGATATGGAATGTTTTACCGGCGGATGGGCAGATGAAGGAAAGACAGCCGCTGAAATTAAAAGGGTATATGATGAAACAGGATATATAATTGATACACATACTGCTGTTGCATCTGCTGTTTACCATAGTTATAAAGAGAAGACAAATGACAATACTGTTACTGTAATTGCATCAACTGCAAGCCCGTATAAATTCGCAACAAGTGTAATGGGTGCTATTGACAGCAGTTATAAAGGGACAGATGATTTTGTGCTTATAGATGAATTAAGCAGAAGGTCAGGTACAAAGATCCCACCAGCAATAGAAGAAATACGTACAGCTCCTGTACTGCATGATACAATATGTAAAACAGAAGATATGCAGAAAGAAGTAGAAAAGATTCTTGGAATATAAATTTTTTAAACCAGGATTAACAGCAGCAAAACATTAACGGGATTGGAAGTTATTCATAAAAACAGCATAGGCATCATATATATATTAGTGTTTTTATAATATATATGATGCTTGTTTTATGGATATGGACAGGGTATAACCTGTTTTTCTGCTTAGGGCATTTTATTATAAACATTTGGAGGAATTATATGAAAAAATCCAGCAAAAAGTTAATATGTTTTTTAACCGCATTATCACTATTATTAATAATGGCAGACGTCCCATCTGCCACTGCAAAAATTATGACAAGTGTGGCTAAAAAACAGACAGTACAGCATCTGTATGGATATAATGCAGAAGAAACAGTGTACCCGTCTACAGGGCCGTCAGTAACCATTATTCCAACAGGGCCTGCTATTATTATAACGGGGCCTGCTGTATCAGTGACACCATCTGCCATTCCATCAGCAGAACCGTCAGAAGAACCTGTAGTTACACCATCACCAACATTAAAACCAACACCGAAGCCAACACCTAAACCAACAGCTAAACCAACGCCTAAACCAACAAAAGGCCCTGTAAAAGATAAAAAGCCTTTTAAAATTACTGTTAAGAAAGCTGGCAGGGAAAAGCTTGTTATTTCATGGGCAAAAAGGAAATCTGCCAGTAAATATAAGGTATGGCAGAAAAAAGAAGGTGCTAAAAAATGGAGGGTTATAAAAACAACCAGGCTGTTAAAATACAATGTAAAAATTAAGCCAGGAAAGCGTTATAAATACAGGGTAACAGCTATATTTGGCAAGAAAAAGGTTATAGATAAAACAGAAAATATAACTGCATGTATACCAGGTAACGCTTTAAATCCTTTATATAAAAGAGTTGCAAGCCGTAAGGTTAATATTTCATGGAAAAGAGGGAAATGCACTAAAAGCTTTATTGTATATAAAAGAACTGGCAATGGGAAGTTTAAAAGGGTTGCTACAGTTGGAAAAGCAAAATATAAAGATGAGTCCATTAAGATAGGGAAGAAATACGTCTATAAAATTTTACCTGTATATAATAATGAAAAGGTAAAAATATATGGAAGTTATACATATATAAGGGTTTTCCTTAAAGATGAAATTAATACAAACCTGCAAAATTACAGCTATAAGGAATTATGCAGTGATATAGAGGCCCTTAAAGCGCTTTATGGAAACCGTTTTCATTATAATATTATAGGGCAGTCCGCAGATGGAAGGAATATTTACGACATTGTAATTGGCAACCAGTATGCAGGGCAGTCAATACTTGTTGTTGCCCAGTTACATGCAAGGGAATATATGACTTCACAGTTATGTATGAAACAGATAGAATATTACCTCCAGAATTACAATGAAGAACTTGATGGTGTAAAAGTATCAGATGTGTTAAATAAAGTTGCAATACATTATGTACCTATGGCAAACCCCGATGGTGCAGCAATATCACAGTTTGGTTTTAAGGCAATAAATAATAAGTTACTGCGTAAAAAGCTTTTAAAAATGCCAGGCGCAGATAGTCCTTCACTTTGGAAAGCCAATGCCAGGGGGGTTGACCTTAATAAGAACTACCCATATGCATATATTGCAAAACAGGGGAAACGCGGAAGCCAGGGTTATACAGGTACTAAAAGGTGCAGCGAGCCAGAAACGCAGGCAATAGTTTCACTTATTAACAAACTTAAGGACAGCACAACAGTAAAAGGGCAGATTAATTACCATGCTACAGGTTCAATAGTTTTTGGGGACTATGAAGGGCCTCTTAAAGAAATTATAACAGAAATGTATACACTCGCCTGTGATATTACAGGATATACAAGTGCAGCAGGTTATAATGGTGACAGTAAATCTGTTGGCAACCTGCGTGAATATGTAATGTATAAAAAGAACCTTCCAAGTATTACACTTGAAATAGGAAAATCGGCATGTCCCCTGCCTAAAGAAGAGTTCAGGGATGTATGGAAGAGAAACAGGACACTTGTATTAAGGGAAACCGAAATGCTTATTAATTATATTAAAGCAGAATAGGCTGCCAGAAAGGGGCTGTTGCGGCAGTTCCTTTCTGGTATCTGTGTAAAGGGCACTTCTGTATGCCAGTATTTAAACCTGGTATTTTCCTTTTAATTCCTTAATAACTAATTCTGCCTCTTCTGGTGAAAGATAAGGGCTTTTTATTGTTGATGCAAAGTAAAAGTTTTTATCAAGCAGGCTGCATAGTTCTGATGCAGAAATATATCTTATGTCTTTTTCAGTGTTTATGGCTGGTGTAAGCAGGTTTACTGTATGGTACAGTTCATTTTGTCCTGGATTTTCTTTTGGGGAAGATGTTTTTATTATTCCTGCGCCAATTACCCCAAAACCTTTATGGTAATACAAAACATAATCACCTTTATTAAAACTGTTAATATATCTTGAAGCACTGCCATAAGCACTTATTTTACTATTTGAAAACATGTCCCATACAGAGTTTTTATTATGTGAGCGGTTTGTATCAAATAAAATGCCTTTTTTATCACGTGGGTTAATATGGAAGTCATATGGCTTTGCAAAAAAATCAAAGTATATATCCCCGCCAATTTTATAAAAGCGGTATGGCAGGAAATCTATATCTAAATGCTTTGATTTCCAGTAATCAACTGCCTCCATTAGCTGTATATCCGATGAACTGCCAACAATAACAAGCTTTTGGTTTTTATTAAACTGTGCTTCATTAAGTATGGCATTTCCAAGCCCGAAAGTTTCTGCATGGGCATATTTTAATTCTTCAGATGTCTTTGCATATTTTTTAAATATATGGTTTAGCTGTGTATACTTTTTCTGTCCGTAAACCTGGGCATACCTCATTAGCTGTATTGTTGTATTTTCCTGTGCAATTCCCCGTTTCAGCTCAAAAATAACAAGGTTTCCATCTTTATCAAGTGCACATAAATCAGGTTCTTCCTGGCGGTTACGTTCCTGGAATATGGGCATAAGCTGCCCGGCTTCTGCGTAAATACAGTTAAGGTTACTTGCAAGCAGGTTTTCAAGGTCTTTTTCCTTTCCGTTTAAATCTTTATAGTCATAATATGGCAGTGGTTCTAAGGTATTGTCTTTGTATTTAAAAAGCATTTTATATCCTCCTGTTTTAAAATTTAATGTACTGGTTATTTATATTGTTTTTCTGTTTATCTGGTATTATAAGTTACATGGCTTTGTGTGTCTATGTTTATATACCATAATTATCCATATATTTATTGACAATGCTAATTATTTCTGTTATTATAATAAACAGGGTACGGGGGTATGCTATTTACTGGGAATATGTTTAAGCAAGGCTGCATAGAAACGGGGGAATTATGGAACAGGAGAATATAAAACATGTTAAAAGGGATACTAAAGAGATACAAAAAATGTTAAACCGTCTTAGTGTGATTGAGGGCCAGGTGCGTGGTGTAAAAAAGATGCTTGAAGAAGACAGGTACTGTGTTGACATTCTTACACAGGTATCTTCTATACAGGCAGCTCTTAACGGTTTTAATAAACAGCTTCTTTCAAGGCATATAAAATCATGTGTATGTAATGATATAAGGGCAGGTAAAGATGAAGCTGTCGATGAACTTTGTGGGCTGCTTAAAAACCTTATGAAATAATTATGGATATATAATTTTACCAGACAGGAGGATTTATATGACTGGGAAGTTTGATGTTACAGGAATGACTTGTTCTGCATGTTCTGCACATGTTGAAAAAAGTGTATCAAAACTTAATGGTGTAGGCAAGGTTAATGTAAACTTGCTTACAAACAGTATGCAGGTAGAATATAATGAAGAGCTTATAAGTGAAGATAATATTATAAATGCTGTTGTTAATGCCGGCTATGGTGCAAGTGTTAAAGGAAGTGCACAGGGGAGTGTGGTATCTGGCAAAAGTACAGATATTAAAACACCAGGCAGCGTACAGAATGTTTACCAGAAGAATATTGCAAACATGAAAAAAAGGCTTATAGTGTCTATTATTTTCCTTATACCACTTATGTATGTGTCAATGGGACATATGTTTTTTAGTATGGCGGGGCTTGATATGCCTGCACATATGGCAAAGTACCTGCATGGCAGTGCAAATGCAGGGGTTTTTGCAATAACACAGGTATTTTTACTAATACCAATTACTATTGCCAACCAGAAATATTATATTACAGGGTTTAAAACGCTTGCAAGGCGCAGCCCTAATATGGACAGCCTGGTAGCTGTTGGTTCAGGGGCTGCAATTATATATGGCATTTATGCAACATATAAGATTATATATGGGCTTGGGCATGGTGATATGACAGCAGTAAACCAGTTCAGCCATGATTTATATTTTGAATCTGCCGGGATGATTTTAACACTTGTTACAGTAGGAAAGTTTCTGGAAACACGTTCTAAAGGCAGGACAAGTGAAGCAATTACAAAGCTTATGGATCTTGCGCCTAAGACAGCAACAGTTGTAAGGGACGGTGTTACACAGACTATAAATGCAAGTGAAATGATTGAAGGTGATATATTTATTATAAAGCCTGGTGAATCTGTTGCCGCAGATGGTGTTGTTATAGAGGGGAAATCCTCTGTAGATGAGTCAGTTGTTACAGGTGAAAGCATACCTGTTATTAAACAGGAAGGTGATAAACTGGTATCTGCATCAATTAACAAAGCAGGGCTTCTTAAGGCAAAGGCTGTAAAAGTAGGAGAAGACACCACACTGTCACAAATTATAAAGCTTGTTGAAGAGGCTTCTTCAAGCAAAGCACCAATAGCTAAAATTGCAGATAAAGTATCAGGGATATTTGTACCATTTGTAATGGCTGTATCGGCTGTAACAGCTATTGTATGGCTTATGCTTGACTATGGTTTTGAATTTGCGCTTTCATCAGCAATAGCTGTCCTTGTAATTTCATGCCCATGTGCGCTTGGGCTTGCAACACCTGTTGCAATAATGGCTGGTACTGGCAAGGGTGCAGAAAACGGCATACTTGTAAAGTCAGGTGAAGCATTGGAAACAGCACACCTTGTTGATACAGTAGTGCTTGACAAAACAGGCACAATTACAGAAGGAAAGCCTGTAGTAACTGATATTATAACATTTGGGGATATGACGGAAGAAAGACTGTATAAAATTGCAGGATCACTTGAAAACGGAAGTGAACACCCGCTTGCAGATGCAATTATTAAAAAATGTAACGGGCTTGGCATAAGCCTTGAAGATGCAAAGGATTTTAAAGCAGTATTTGGCAAGGGGATTACAGGGATTGTTGGCGGTAAGAAATATTATGCTGGCAACCTGGCATTATTAAAAGATAATAATATAACTGTAGATACAAGCATTAAAGAAATAGCAGAAAACTATGCCAAAGATGGTAAAACACCGCTTATATTTGCAGATGGAAATAAAGTAACAGGAATAATTGCTGTTGCGGATATAGTTAAAAAAACAAGCAGGCAGGCAGTGGAAGAGTTTAAGAAACAGGGAATACATGTTATAATGCTTACTGGTGATAATGAAATTACTGCCAACGCCATCAGGAAAGAAACAGGAATAGATGAAGTAATTGCCAATGTGCTGCCTGCACAAAAAGAAGAGAAAATTTCTTCATTAAAAGCAGAAGGGCATAAGGTGGCAATGGCAGGGGACGGCATTAATGATGCACCAGCACTTGCCTCTGCGGACGTTGGGATTGCAGTAGGCGCAGGGACAGATATTGCAATCGAAAGCGCAGATATAGTACTTATGAATGACAGCCTTTTAAGTGCAGCAAATGCAATAAAACTAAGCAGGGCCGTTATCAGGAATATTAAACAGAACCTTTTCTGGGCATTTTTCTACAATATTATTGGAATACCAGTGGCAGCAGGTGTCTTATACCTGCCATTTGGTTTAAAATTAAGCCCTATGTTTGGTGCAGCGGCAATGAGCCTTAGCAGCGTGTGCGTTGTAAGTAATGCATTAAGGCTTAAAAGGCTTACATTTTCCAAGGGCAGTAACAGTGATAATAGTGATAATGAAGAAAGTATTACAGATATAGCAGGTATTAATAAAAATAATATAAATACATTAAGAAAGGAAGATTTAGCTATGACAAAGAAAATTACTATTGAAGGAATGATGTGTGAACATTGTACAGGAAGGGTTGAAAAGGCATTGCGCGCCGTAAGCGGGGTTACAGATGTTGTAATGAGCCTTGAAGGAAAAAGCGCAACAGTAACAACAGACAGTACAGATGAAGATGCATTAAAAAATGCTGTAACAGAAGCAGGTTATGAAGTAGTAAGTATACAATAGCAAGTATGCAATAAGATAAAAAATAGTATTAATTCCAGCAGAAATTCCCCACTTATTCTAAAGCGGGGGATTTTTGCATCCAGGTATTAACAAAACAGTGTTTAATTGCCTTTAAATTTAGATTCACAGTATACACACCTGTATATCCTGTTTTCCCTGTCTGTAAGTTTAAACCTGTGTGGTATTTCCTGTTCTGCTGAAGTAATGCACCTTGGGTTTCTGCATTTTATTATATTTGTTACCATATCTGGCAGTTCAAGTGTTTTTTTATCTGCAATATGGTTGTCCTTTATAATATTAATGGTAATATTGTGGTCAAGTACCCCAAGTACATTCAGGTCTATATCAAGCGGGCCTTCTATTTTAATAATATCTTTTTTCCCCATTTTACTGCTTCTTGCATTTTTAATAATAGCAACCTGGCAGTCCAGCTTTTCAAGGTTTAAATATTCATAAATTTTCATTGCACCGCCTGCCTGTATATGGTCAATTACTACACCTTCATTTAATCCGCTTATATTTAACATAAAAATTCCCATGCCTTTCCAGTACCCGCAGACTTTGGGCCGCAGGCACAAATCCCAAACTCTTGCTTTGCAAGAGTTGTGAAAAAACTTTCGTATATGGTTTTTTCACACTACCTTCTTGTATATTAACATTTAAGAAAGTCCTAAAAGTGTCATAATAAGTGCCATGCGTACATACACACCAAATTCTGCCTGTTTAAAGTATACGGCACGGGGGTCATTATCAACTTCAGCCGCAATTTCATTAACACGTGGCAGGGGGTGGAGTACATACATATCTTCTTTGGCATATTTCATCTTTTCTGCGTCAAGTATAAAACTGTCCTTTAATCTTATATAGTCCTCTTCATTAAAAAAACGTTCCCTTTGTACACGTGTCATATAAAGGATATCAAGTTCTGGCATGTATTTTTCAAGTTCATTGGTTTCAATAAAATTAATATTGCCAGCAACAAGCACTTCCTGGCGCAAATAATCAGGTATTCTTAGTTCATTTGGGGAAACCAGTATAAAACGCACATTTTCATAACGTACCATTGCATTTATAAGTGAATGTACAGTCCTGCCAAACTTAAGGTCACCACACATTCCTATTACAAGGTTGTCAAGCCGTCCTTTAAGCTGTTTTATAGTAAAAAGGTCTGTAAGTGTCTGGGTAGGGTGGTTATGTCCCCCATCCCCTGCATTAATTACTGGTATTTTAGAGTGCATGGCGGCTACAGTTGGTGCTCCCTCCTTTGGATGGCGCATTGCGCATATATCAGCATATGATGATATTACTCTTATTGTATCGGCAACACTTTCACCCTTTGATGCAGAACTTGAATCTGCTGAAGAAAAACCAAGCACTTTACCACCAAGATTTAGCATTGCTGCTTCAAAACTAAGACGTGTACGTGTGCTTGGTTCATAAAATAAAGTAGCTAATTTTTTCCCTTTGCATATATCTGAATACTTTGCTTTGTTTTTAAGGATTTCCTGTCCAAGATTAAGGACTTCTTCAAGTTCGCTGACAGATAAGTCAAGCGGGCTAATTAAATGTTTCATTATAATCCCCCTTATATAAATATTTGGATAAAAAAATCCATCTATAATATAATTCTACTACAACATATAGCAGTTATCAAGGAACATTTTTAAAGATGCAAATTTTAACGTATTTATGCCGTTGTTGAAAACAGACAGGGGATTACAAGCTAAGACAATTATATAAAATACATCTGTTAAAAAACAATTATTACAGGCATGAAAAAACTTCTTTACATTAACAGAAAAAAATAGTACAATGATTTATGGCTGGACAGGCCAGCTAAAAATATTATGGAAGATAGAGGTGGAACCATTGTTTAAAGAGGAGAGGATAGAAAAAAGGTTGCAGAAGTCTTTTGTTATGGTGACTATGATGGCAGCAGTGGCTGCTATTATTGCATTAATTGCATTAGTAGTTACAAGTAACCGCTATGCATATGCACTGACACAATATGGTTTTTCACAAGGGGATATAGGAAATGCAATGGCAGCATTTGCTGATACTAGAAGTTCAACAAGGGCAGTAATTGCATATGCCGACGAAGAATTTGTTGAACTTAATACTAAAACACATGATGAAAACAAAGAAAAGTTTGAAAAGTATTTTACCAAGATGGAAAAAACCCTTTCTACTAAAGAGGAAAAAGAAGCCTATGAACATATGTCAGGGGAACTTGATAAGTACTGGGAACTTGATGCTGATATATTAGCACTTGGCAGGGATATACATAGTGAAACAAACAGGGCGCAGGCACAGACAAAAGCAGCTAATGAACTTGCACCACTGTTTACTGAGGTTTATGGTGATCTTACAAACCTGATGGAAGTAAATGTAGAAGCAGGCAACAGCCTTGATACTAGCCTTAAAGTCCTTACTATTATAATGATTATTGTTATTATTATTATTATTGCCTCTGTAATGGTTGTTTCAATTAAAATTGGAAAAATGATTGCTGGCCAGATTTCACATGGATTAAATGCTGTATCAGAAAGAATGAAAAAGTTTGCAAAAGGTGATTTATCTTCGGAATTTCCTGATCCTGGGACTAAAGATGAAGTTAATGATCTGGCAGTTGCAATAAAGTATATGGCTAAAGACTTAAGCCAGATTATTTTTGATATTAATGAAGACGTCAGTGCACTTGCAGATGGCAATTTTATGGCAAAGTTAAATGACCCTGAATTATTTGCTGGTGATTTTGCAGGATTAAAGGACAGCATTGAACATATTACTGAAAGGTTTAAGGAAACACTTATACAGATAGAGGAAGCTTCAGACCAGGTTGATGCAGGTGCAGGGCAGCTTGCAGAGAGTGCTACAGCACTTGCAGAAGGCGCAACAGACCAGGCAGGCGCAGTACAGGAACTTACTGCAACAGTTGAAAACGTCACAATAGCTGCAGAAGATACTGCAAAACAGGTTGGTGCTGCTTATGAAGAAGGCCTTGTTTACAGAAAGCAGGCAGAGCACGGAAGCGAAGAGATGAACAACCTTATCAGTGCTATGGAACGTATAAGCGAAGCTTCTAAAGAAGTTGAAAATATTATTGGTGAAATTGAAGATATTGCATCACAGACAAACCTGCTTTCACTTAATGCATCTATTGAAGCAGCAAGGGCTGGTGAGGCCGGGAAGGGCTTTGCAGTAGTTGCCGACCAGATTGGCAAGCTTGCTACAGACAGTGCACAGTCAGCAGCAAAGACAAGGGAGTTAATACATAATGCGCTTGAAGAAGTTGATGCAGGCAATATTATGACACAAAGGACAAAGGAATCCTTAGAAGAAGTTATAAATGGCATTGAATTTTTATCAAATGCTTCAAAACAGGCAAGCGATACAGCACTTTCACAGGCAGATACAATGCGTGAGATTGAAAAAGGAATTGAACAGATTTCTGGTGTAGTACAGAGCAATTCAGCATCTGCACAGGAAACATCAGCAACAAGTGAAGAACTTGCAGCACAGGCAACTTCATTAAAAGAGCTGATTGGACAGTTTGTATTAAGGTAATATAATATACCAGGACAACCTGGAATTAATATCTGTTATACTGGTTAAGGAGGCATAAATATGGTTAAGCTTTATGGCAGCGGGGTTTATCTTGTAAACGGGACAAAGATTATAGAAGATAATGCAGAGGCAGCAGAGGCATTAAAGGCAGAATGTGGCAGCACTCCTGTTAAGGAGGAGGCAGTTAAGGGTACAATGGCATATAAAATACTAGAAAAACATAATACTTCTGGTGATATGTCAAACCTGAATATAAAGTTTGATAAACTGACATCGCATGATATAACATTTGTAGGCATAATACAGACCGCACGTGCATCAGGCCTTGAAAAATTTCCTGTACCTTATGTCCTTACCAACTGCCATAACAGTTTATGCGCAGTAGGTGGTACTATTAATGAAGATGACCATATGTTTGGACTTTCATGTGCTAAAAAGTATGGTGGCATGTATGTTCCGCCACACCAGGCAGTTATCCACCAGTTTGCACGTGAAATGCTTGCAGGCGGTGGTGCAATGCTTCTTGGTTCAGATTCCCATACACGTTATGGCGCACTGGGTACTATGGCAATAGGGGAAGGAGGACCTGAACTTGTAAAACAGCTTTTAGGCAGGACATATGATATTGCCATGCCAGGAGTAGTTGCAGTATACCTGGCTGGAAAGCCGCAGAAGGGTGTTGGCCCGCAGGATATTGCACTTGCAATTATTGGTGCAGTATTTGCTAATGGATATGTAAATAATAAAGTAATGGAATTTGTTGGCGATGGCATTGCAAACCTTTCAGCAGACTACCGCATTGGCATAGATGTAATGACCACTGAAACAACATGCCTTTCATCTATATGGGTAACAGACAGTGAGATTAAAGACTTCTATGAAATCCACAAGCGTCCTTCGGATTATAAGGAATTAAAACCAGACAATATAGCTTATTATGATGGAATGGTCTATGTAGACCTTTCAAAAATAAAACCTATGGTTGCCATGCCTTTCCATCCAAGCAATGTTTATACCATTGATGAACTTAATGCAAATCTAATGGATATTCTTGATGATGTTGAGAAAAAGGCACTTGTAAGCCTTGATAATAATAAAATCAAGTTTACGCTTAAAGATAAAGTGCATAATGGTAAACTTTATGTTGAACAGGGTGTTATTGCTGGATGTGCAGGCGGCGGATTTGAGAATATATGTGATGCTGCGGATATACTGCGTGGCAAAAATATTGGTGCTGGTGAATTTTCACTTAGTGTATATCCATCAAGCCAGCCTGTATTTATGGAACTTATTAAAAATGGCGTGATAGCAGATATCATGGCAACAGGGGCAACAGTCCGTTCTGCATTCTGCGGCCCATGCTTCGGCGCAGGGGATGTACCTCCTAATAACGGTCTGTCAATAAGACATTCAACACGTAATTTCCCTAACAGGGAGGGTTCAAAAGTTACAAACGGGCAGATTGCTTCAGTTGCACTTATGGATGCACGTTCAATCGCTGCCACAGCAGCTAATAAAGGATATCTTACATCAGCAATGGATATTGATGTAAACTTTAATAAACCAAAATATTTCTTTGACAGTACAATATATGAAAACCGTGTTTATAATGGTATTGGAAACCCTAAGCCAGATACAGAAATTAAATTTGGCCCTAATATAAAAGACTGGCCTGTTATGTCTGCACTTACAGACAATATGGTGCTTAAAGTTGTATCAGAGATACATGACCCTGTAACAACAACAGATGAACTTATACCTTCAGGTGAAACATCTTCATTCCGTTCAAATCCGCTTGGGCTTGCTGAATTTACGCTTTCACGAAAAGACCCTGCTTACGTAGGGCGTGCTAAAGCAGTACAGCTTGCAGAAAAAGCAAGGACAGAGGGAAAGCCAGCCAAAGATATATTTGCGGCATGTCCTGAAACAGAGGAAGTGTTTAAACAAGTTAATTCAAAATTTGAAGCAAAACCTGAAGAAACACAGATAGGAAGCCTTATATATGCAGTAAAACCAGGAGATGGCTCAGCACGTGAACAGGCAGCTTCATGCCAGAAAGTACTTGGCGGTTTTGCAAATATAGCAAAGGAATATGCTACAAAAAGATACCGTTCTAACCTTATTAACTGGGGTATGCTTCCATTCTTATTTGAAGAAGAAAAGCTTCCATTTAAAAATGGGGATTATATCTTTATTAAGGATATAAAGAATACTATTATAAACAAAGAAGATGTAATAAAAGCTTATGTTGTAAATAATGGAATGGAAGAGTTTGATTTAAAACTTGGAAGGCTTACAGACAGTGAACGTGATATAATTGTAAAGGGCTGCCTTATAAATTATTACCGTGCACAGATGCAGCCATAAATATTTACAAAGGCTTGTTATATAAAATACCACAGGCAGGATAAAAATATTATCCTGCCTGTACTTTTGTCATTATAGTTTATTTTTAGAAAGGATTTAGCATATGGAAGAACAGGAAAAGTTTTTGGAAATACTTGGCGGGATAAAGGATATAGCAGCATTACAACAAAATACACTGGAAGAAGAGGAAATTAAAAAATACCTTGGTAATATGGCACTGGATAATGCCCAGATGGAAGCAGTATACAGCTATCTTAGTGCAGGGGGTATAAAAATAAACAGGCATGGAAAAACACCCGGCATTGCAGAAAATACCACGCCAGAAAGCAGGGCTTTATATAACAGGCAGCTTTACCAGCATGAGGTAGATATGTTGTATGTCCCCAATGATAATGAACTTTGTAATATAATAAAAAATTTCCTTATGGGTGAAAAGACTTTCAGGGATAAGTTTGTTGAAAGTAAACTTGCATATGTAACAGAGTGTGCTTCCAGGTATAAAGAACGCATAGCAGTTACAAATAAAGCAATATCTATAGATGAGGTTATATCTGAGGGAAATGTAGGACTTTTAACAGGCATTTCCATAATTGAGGAAAACAGGGCACAATATATTAAAGAAGATGGTGAGCCTGATTATAAGGCTGTTAATGGCATAATAAACATGGAAATAACCAGTGCAATGGAAAGCTTTATAGATATGGAAACATCTGGAAAAGACTGGGAAAGTGCAGTACTTGCCAGGGCAAACCTTCTGCATGAAGCAGCAAAATACCTTACAGAGAAAAACGGGAACAGGCCATCTAAAGAGGAATTATCAGAATATACCAGGATTCCTGTTGAGGAAATAACAAAAATAATGAATTTGTCAGAAGATACAAAAAGAGTTGCATTATCATAATAACAATATTAAGCCTGCAATAATATTCTACAGTTGTAAGACTTAGAAAAATGTAATAATCCACAAAATGTAGTGTATATTTTATATTATGCACAATATCTTGTGGACTTTTTTGCTATATAATGCTATAATAGCGGTATGCCTTTTGTACAAAGGAAGGGTATTTTTATGTTTTAAAGCATAAAATGCCAGGAAAATCCATAGAAAAGGCGTAGTTTTAATGAAAAATTTAAAACAGGAGGAATTGTTAAGTTAGTGAAAATATAGGCAGAAGTAAATACATATGATAAAATGTGTTTAACAGGAAATACAGGAACAAGGTAAGGGGGTGTATGGATTGCTAAAGAGCTACAAGACAGAAATAAACCCAACAGAAGAACAGAAAAAAATAATAAATAGAACAGTTGGCACCTGCAGGTTTATTTATAATTTTTATCTCCATTATAATAAGCAGCTTTATGGGCAGGGCAAAAAATTTATGACAGCAAAAACATTCAGTACCTGGCTTAATAATGAATACCTTCCAGCTCACCCGGAATACCAGTGGGTTAAAGAAGCAAGTTCCAAATCATTAAAAAAATCCATGGAAAATGCATGTACTGCTTTTACCAGGTTCTTTAAGAAACAGGGGAAATTCCCCAGGTTTAAGAAAAAGGAAAAATCTGATGTAAAAATGTATTTTGTAAAAACAGATGCTAAAACCATAATCCGGTGTGAAAGGCACAGGATAAAAATCCCCACCCTTGGCTGGACCAGGATAAAAGAAAAAGGCTATATCCCGGTAAACCCTGACACACATACCATAAGGAGCGGGACAGTTCCAATTAAAGCAGGTAGGTATTATGTATCAGTCTTAGTGGAAGAAAAGGAAACAGAAAAACCACAGTTAAATAACTTTGGTTTAGGGATTGATTTAGGCATAAAAGAATTTGCAGTCATAAGTAACGGGGTGGTAAAGAAAAATATAAATAAAACATATAAAATAAAAAAATTAGAAAAGAAATTAAAAAGGGAACAGCGCAGTCTTTCGAGAAAATATGAAGACTTAAAGGAACACAGTAAAAAAATGAAAGGGGAAAGCTACAGGGGACAGAACGTCCAAGTGACAGGATATGTCCCTGGACAAAATATACAAAAACAAGCCTTAAAGGTACAGCGTCTTCACCAGAGGATAAATAATATCCGTACTGATTATATTAATAAAACTGTAAACGGGATAGTGAAAACCAAGCCGTCTTATATTACAGTTGAGGACTTAAATATATCAGGAATGATGAAGAACAGGCATCTTTCAAAAGCAGTTGTTTCACAGAAGTTCTATGAGTTCAGGACAAAACTGGAACAGAAATGTGGTGAAAACGGCATTGAATTAAGGATTGTGGACAGATGGTTTCCGTCAAGCAAGCTCTGCCATAAATGTGGAAACATTAAAAAAGATTTAAAATTATCAGACAGGGTTTACAAATGCAGATGTGGATACCATGCTGACAGCGAATATCCGCTTGACCGCAAGCCTTAACCTGAGAGATGCAAAAACTTACAAAACAGCATAACCAGGCATTTGTAAGTATGTACCGGTGGCTTAGCCGGGAATTTACGGCTGTAAAGTGTACAATGTGTCTGGACACGTCAGACCTGTGAGTAGTTAGAATTTAACAAAAGCATACACGTTGAAACAGCAAGAAAAGTTTGTGAAAACTTTCAATATCTTGGTATGGGTATATTTGTCCATATTTTAAGTAGCAGTGATGTATAGCATGAAGGTTACAAAACGTGACGGCAGGGTTGTGGATTATGACCGTAATAAAATAGTGGCTGCAATACAAAAAGCAAATGCAGAAGTTGGCCACTATGAAAAAGTGTCTGGTGAAAAAATTGATTCTATTGTAGCAGGCATTGAAAACAAGCATATAGACAATCTTATGGTTGAAGATATCCAGGATATGATTGAACAAAAGCTTATGGGTGAAGGCAAGTTTGAACTTGCCAAAAAGTACATAATATACCGTTATACACGTGAAATGGTACGGCGTGCCAATACAACTGATGATTCTATTATGAGCCTTATTAAAAACAGCAATAAAGATGTTATGGAGGAAAATTCCAATAAAAACGCCTATATTGCATCTACACAGAGGGATCTTATAGCTGGTGAGGTATCAAAAGACCTTACAAAGAGGGTTCTTCTTCCTGAAAAAATTGTTAAGGCACATGAAGAGGGAATAATCCATTTTCACGACATGGACTATTTTTTACAGAGTATTTTTAACTGCTGCCTTATTAATATTGGTGATATGCTTGAAAATGGTACTGTTATGAATGGCAAGCTTATTGAAAGCCCTAAAAGCTTCCAGGTAGCATGTACTGTTATGACACAGATTATTTCTGCTGTCGCAAGCAGCCAGTATGGGGGACAGTCAGTTGATATAAGGCATCTTGGAAAATACCTTAGAAAGAGCCATGATAAATATGCATTACATTACAGGCAGAAATACGGGGATGGGATAAGTAGTGAAGTATTAGAAAGCTTTGTACAAGACAGGCTTTCTGATGAGCTTAAATCAGGGGTACAGACTATACAGTACCAGATTAACACATTAATGACAACAAACGGGCAGTCACCTTTTGTAACTTTATTTTTAAATCTTGATATAAATGATCCTTATATAACTGAAAATGCAATGATTATTGAGGAAATACTTAAACAGCGCATTGAAGGCATTAAAAATGAAAAAGGTGTATATGTTACACCTGCATTTCCAAAGCTTATATATGTACTTGATGAGCATAACTGTTTAAAAGGCGGCAAGTATGATTACCTTACAAAGCTTGCAATAAAATGTTCAGCTAAAAGAATGTATCCTGACTATATTTCTGCTAAAAAAATGCGTGAAAATTATGAGGGCAATGTATTTTCATGCATGGGCTGCCGCAGTTTCCTTACCCCGTGGAAAGATGAAAACGGCATGTATAAATTTGAAGGGCGTTTTAACCAGGGGGTTGTAAGCTTAAACCTTCCACAGATAGGCATAATAGCAGATGGTGATGAAGAGGTATTCTGGGAGCTTTTAGAAGAACGTCTTTCATTATGTTTTGAAGCACTTATGTGCAGGCATCATTCACTTGAAGGCACACTTTCAAGTGTAAGCCCTATACACTGGCAGTATGGGGCAATAGCAAGACTTGGTAAGAATGAACCAATAGACAGGCTTCTGCACAACGGGTATTCAACTATATCTTTAGGATATATCGGGCTGTATGAAGTTACAAAACTTATGACAGGTGTAAGCCACACAAACCCTAAAGGAACTAATTTTGCCCTGCGCCTTATGAAACGCCTGCGCCTTGCATGTGATACCTGGAAGCTTGAAACAGGCATAGGCTTCGGGCTGTATGGGACACCAGCAGAAAGCCTTTGTTACCGTTTTGCTGAAATTGATAAGAAGAAATATGGAATTATAAAAGATATAACTGATAAAGGCTATTATACAAACTCCTACCATATTGATGTACGTGAAAAGATAGATGCTTTTAGTAAATTCAGGTTTGAAAGCCAGTTCCAGAAAATTTCTTCTGGTGGTGCAATTTCATATGTTGAAATACCAAATATGGGACATAACCTTAGTGCCATGGAAGACCTTATAAAGTTTATTTATGAAAATATACAGTATGCAGAGTTTAACACAAAATCTGATTACTGCCATGTATGTGGATTTGATGGTGAAATTATAATAAATGATAACCTTGAATGGGAATGTCCGCAGTGCCATAACAAGGATAAGAATAAAATGAATGTTACAAGAAGGACTTGTGGCTATCTTGGGGAAAACTTCTGGAATGATGGCAAAACAAAGGAAATCAGTTCAAGGGTACTGCATCTTTAGTTAAATAACAGGCAAATATGCAGGTAATGGAAAAGAAAGGTTGTTGCTATCTAATGAATTATGCAGAAATTAAAAAATGTGATGTTGCCAACGGGCCAGGTGTACGTGTATCACTTTTTGCCAGTGGCTGCACACACCACTGCAAAGGCTGTTTTAACCCTGAAACATGGGACTTTGGTTATGGAAAGCCATTTACGGAGGCTACAGAAGATGAAATTATAAAATATATGGAACCAGAATATATAAAAGGACTTACACTCCTTGGCGGTGAACCGCTTGAACACTGTAACCAGCAGGGGCTTCTGCCACTTTTAAGGAAAGTTAAGGATATATACCCTGACAAAGATATATGGTGCTTTACAGGATATGATTTTGAAAAAGATATAAAAGGCTATATGTTAAATGAGTGGGAAGAAACAAAAGAAATACTTTCTTATATTGATGTCCTGGTAGATGGTGAATTTATGGAAGATAAAAAAGATTTAACACTTGTATTTAAAGGATCTTCCAACCAGAGGACAATACTTGTAAAAGAAAGCCTGGAATCTGGGGAAATTGTATACTGGAAACAAGAGATATAGGTTTACAAAGAGGGGATTGGACCATAACTTATTGAGCATTTATGTGTTATCCTAAAGCATAATTGTATTTTTAAGGCTAGATAGAAGTTTCTTATGAATAATAAATATTTTGAAAATGCGTTATCTGGGTTTGTTTTTGACATGGCAGCAGGAAATGCAATACGCCACCTTGCTGATAAAGGGTATACAGTAAAGCGTATAAAAAACAGCCTTGGATACCCTGTACCATTTGAGAAAATCCAGGAAACTGTCTGGAACTACTTTTTATCAGAAAAAATCCTGCTAGATACAGAACCAGGTTCTAAACCTATGCAAGATAAAATTACTTATACAGAAAAAATTAATAAATATGGGAGAAAAAGTTTCTGTGGTACTGTAACCAGACAGCAGGATTACAGGGAAATTTTATGGGAAGTTACAGAATATAATAAAGAAAATAAACAAAATTTTTTTCACTATATTTCAGAAAAATGCAATAAACATGAAGAAAAAGAGGCTTATATTTCCTGTGACTTTGGCATAATACAAAATAAGGACTTAGAAAAATTCCACGAAATAACATCTGTACTTGGCCAAAGGCAGCAAGAATATATTACAGGGCTGCCATGGCCATGCAGACGTGTTTACCACAGGTTAGACTTACAAATGCAGGAAATAGCCGGGGTATTATATGAAAAAGGGCTTTACAGTGGAAACTGTTACTTTACCAGGACTTGCGAAAAGATAATATTTTAAAGCAAATGGGAGATAAATTGACATTTCTGTTTTATAAATTTTTAATTGCGTATAAATAAAAGATAATTTATAGTTATCTATGGTTTATTTTAAATAATAGATTAGAATATTATGCCCTGGCAGTTCCAAAGTGTCCCATGGACAGCCCGCTTCCGTACAGCTATCCATTGGAAGCACATTTGGAACCTGCCAGGTAATATACATTTTGGAAGTTTATAAAAATATTTTTTGTAAATCTCTTTAACTTAATGACATTGATCTACGATATGTGTACAACACTATAATGTTAGCAGTGCATAGAAATTTAAATGTTTATATGAAACATTTAGATTTCTATGCGCCGTTGCGTGAACCCGTCCAAGCGGAAGCGGGTTGCCTGTAGGATTACTTTGGAATTGCGAGGACATAAAAATTACCATATACACAAACTCTTTAAAGCAAACCGTAGATAACTATAAATTATCTTCTGTTTATACCCAATTAAAAATTTATGAAACAGCCGTGATGTATTGTGTCCAGATATTGACAAACAGAAAAAAACATGCTATCCTAAAACGCATAAAATATTTATCTATATCTTTAACTGCAAAGACTGCAATGTGGATTATGGATATCATTTGACCATAAAAGTAGTATTTTAATATTAGAATTAAAGGCTTTGAACATGCAGGTATTATTGCCTGGCAAGGCATACAGTATATCTTTACAGAGAGGGAATGCCACTGGCTGTAAACATTCCTAAAGGGTTGTATGTTTAATTTCACATGGGAGCCCTGTTCCTGAAGATAAGCAGGTTTTATGCTTTATTGTGTAGGGAATGGCGTTTTGCAGGCGTTATATGCATAATTAAGAGTTTATGGCTGCCAGCCTGTAAAACCAGGTGTCCTGGCTGCTATAAGAAACAGGGTGGTACCGCGGAATTTTACGTCCCTGCCGTTTATACGGCAGGGGCTTTTTAGTTTACTAAAAAATAATAAAGGGAAGGTATTTCCTGGAAATGAGGTAAAGTATGAAAGAAAAATTAAAGAAAATCATGGACGCTGCCCTTGAACAAATTGATGCAACAGAACAGCCTGGCAAGCTGAATGATATTAAAGTTGCATTTTTAGGTAAAAAAGGTGAACTTACATCACTGCTTAAATCCATGAAAGACCTTGCACCAGAAGACAGGCCAAAGGCCGGGCAGATGGTGAATGAAGCAAGGGCAAGGATTGATGAAAAGCTTGAAGCAAAGAAAAAGGAATTTGAGAAAGCAATTCTTGAAGAAAGGCTTATAAACGAAAAAATAGATGTCACACTTCCTGGGACAAAACTTGCACAGGGACACCGCCACCCAAGCAATATAACACTTGAAGAGGTAGAAGATATATTTATTGGGATGGGATATGAAGTCGTTGAAGGTCCCGAAATCGAAAAAGACTATTACAACTTTGAAGCATTAAATATTCCTGCAAACCACCCTGCCAAAGATGAACAGGACACATTTTACATTACACAGGATATACTCCTGCGTACACAGACTTCTTCTGTACAAGTGCATGAAATGGAAAAAGGCAGGCTTCCAATAAGAATGATAGCACCAGGAAGGGTTTTCCGCTCCGATGAAATGGATGCAACACATTCACCTACATTCCACCAGATAGAAGGGCTTGTAATTGATAAAGGAATTACATTTGCAGATCTTAAAGGTACATTACAGGAATTTGCTAAAAGACTTTTTGGTGAAGATACCAGGATTAAATTCAGGCCACACCATTTCCAGTTTACAGAACCAAGTGCAGAAGTAGACGTTTCATGTTTTAAATGTGGCGGTAAGGGCTGCCGTTTCTGTAAAGGTTCAGGATGGGTTGAAATACTTGGCTGCGGTATGGTACATCCGCATGTGCTTGAAATGAGCGGCATTGACCCTGAAGAATATTCAGGCTTTGCATTTGGTGTAGGACTTGAACGTATTGCATTATTTAAATATGAAATTGATGACATGAGGCTGTTATATGAAAATGATACACGTTTCCTTAAACAGTTCTGATAAGGAATATAATACCAGCATAGAAATGGAGGATAAAAATGGATACATCATTATCATGGATAAAGGCATATGTGCCAGGCCTTTCATGCAGTGCACAGGAATATACTGATGCAATGACATTGTCTGGCACCAAAGTTGAGGGGTATAAAGAGCTTGATAAAAACCTTGATAAAATAATAGTTGGAAAGATTAATAAAATAGAAAAACATCCTGATGCAGACAAACTTGTTGTATGCCAGGTACAGATTGACAAAAAGGGTACAGAAGTGCAGATTGTAACAGGTGCACCAAATGTAAAGGAAGGGCAGAAAGTACCAGTAGTCCTTGAAGGCGGCCATGTTGCAAGTTCACATAAAGATGGTGAATCAGAAGATGGTTTTAAGATTAAAAAGGGCAAACTGCGTGGTATTGATTCTTATGGAATGATGTGTTCCATTGAAGAACTTGGTTCTAACTCTAATATGTACCCTGACGCAGATCCTGACGGGATATATATACTTAGTGACAACAAAGAATACAAAGATGCAGAGATTGGTTCTGATGCAATAGCACTTCTTGGCCTGCATGATGTTGTATTTGAATATGAAATAACATCAAACCGTGTTGACTGCTTTGGTGTACTTGGAATAGCACGTGAAGCTGCTGCTACATTTGGTAAGGAATTTGTACCACCTGTAGTTACCAAAACTGGTAATAATGAAGATGCCAGTGCTTATATAAGTGTAGAAGTTAAAAACCCGGAACTTTGCCCAAGATATACAGCAAGGGTAGTTAAAAATATAAAACTTGCACCTTCACCAGAATGGATGCAAAGACGCCTGGCCTCTGTTGGCATAAGGCCGATTAATAATATAGTTGATATTACAAACTATGTTATGGAGGAATATGCACAACCTATGCATGCATATGACCTTGATACAATCGGGGACAGGAAAATTATAGTAAGGAAAGCAGAGGCAGGGGAAAAGTTTATAACACTTGACGGGCAGGAACGTGAACTTGATAATACAATGTTAATGATTTGCGATGGCAAAAAGCCAATAGGCATTGCTGGAATTATGGGTGGCGAAAACTCAATGATTACAGATAATGTAAGTACAATGCTTTTTGAAGCGGCAACATTTGATGGCACAAATATACGTCTTTCTGGTAAAAAGCTTGGTATGCGTACAGATGCGCAGGCTAAATTTGAAAAAGGGCTTGACCCGGAAAATACAATGAAAGCAATGGACCGTGCATGCCAACTTATAGAAGAGCTTGGTGCAGGGGAAGTTGTAGGGGGTGCTGTTGATATTTACCCTGTTAAAAAAGAGCCTGTAGTAATCCCATATAATGCAGGCAAAATAAATGCACTTCTTGGAACAGACATTCCAGAGGAAGAAATGGTTAAATATTTTGAAAAAATAGATTTAATAGTTGACAGGAAAGAAAAAACTGTTACAGTGCCTACATGGAGGCAGGATCTTTTCCGTCTTGCAGACCTTGCAGAAGAGGTTGCACGTTTTTACGGGTATGATAAAATACCTGTGACCCTTCCAAAAAGCACAGCAACAACAGGCGGGCTTACAAATAAGCTTAAAATGGAAAAAATTGCAAGGACAACAGCGGAAGCATATGGTTTCTGCGAAGGCATGACATATTCATTTGAAAGCCCGAAGGTTTATGACAAGCTCTGCCTTGCAGAAGATGATATTTTAAGGAAAAGCATACGTATAAGCAATCCTCTTGGTGAAGATTACAGCATTATGCGTACATCAGCACTTGGAGGCATGTTATCATCACTTGCTAATAATTATAGCAAAAGAAATAAAGATGTACGTTTATATGAAATTGCCAATATATACGTTCCAAAGGAACTCCCCTTAACAGAACTGCCAGATGAACGTACAGTATTAACGTTTGGAATGTATGGTGAAGGGGATTTCTTTACAATGAAAGGTGTAATAGAAGCTGTATTTAAAAAGCTTGGGCTTAGTGGCATTACAGAATACAAAACAGGAAAAAGAAATTACCTGCACCCTGGAAGGCAGGCGGAAGTAATTTACAATGGAAAAGAAATTGCATATCTTGGGGAAGTGCACCCAGTAGTACAGAAAAATTTTGGAATTGGTGAAAGGGTTTATATAGCAGCCATTGATTTAAAAACAGTTTCAAGTTTCCCTGCTTATACTGCCAAATACCAGGGTGTGCCTAAATTCCCTGCAATTATACGCGATATAAGCCTTAGCATGAAAAAAGATGTAACAGCAGGTGAAGTTGAAGAAATTATAAGGAAAAAAGGTGGCAAAATCCTTGAATCCTATGAACTTTTTGATGTATATGAAGGTTCACAGCTTATAAAAGGCTATAAATCACTTGCATATAAAATAGTATTCAGGGCAAAAGACAGGACACTTACTGATGAAGAAGCAGTAAAAGCAATGGATAAGATAATTTCTTCACTCGCTAAAAAAGAAGTCGTACTCCGTCAGTAAATTTTACTTTACGAAAAATGAACATTGGTATATAATAAATAGCAGGCAGTGCTGGCAAAACCGGCGCTGTCAGTTTTTGTAATAGTCAGGCGGATATCCGCAACCTGCATTTCGGGCAACCTTTGGCTGCAGGCAGGCGGGATTTTAATTTATGCCATTTTAAATGGCATGGGGGAGTGTTGTGAAGAAAAAGCATAAAAAAATAATCAGGTTATTTTCGTGGATTTTATTTATTATATATTTAATTGTCATGGTGTATTTTTTATTTTTCAGTGAACAGTTCGGAAGGGTTCCAAGTGACACATACCGCTATAATTTAAAACCATTTACAGAAATTAAAAGATATATAAATTATAGCAGGGAAATAGGCAGTTTTAATGTTATAATCAACCTTTTTGGCAATGTTGCCTGCTTTATGCCATTTGGTTTTGTACTGCCAGTTTTATCAAACAGGCAGAGAAATATATTTAAAGTTACATTTTTAAGTTTTTTTTGTTCAGTTATGATTGAACTTATACAGCTTGTTTCAAAACTTGGCTCATGTGATGTAGATGATGTTATATTAAATACACTGGGAGGTTTACTAGGTTATATAATGTTCTGCATATGCATAAGGGTTATGTATATATTTACAAATAAAAAGAAACAATAGTTTTTCCAGTAATATTATAAAACGGCATGGAGGATTAAAGTGAAAAAAAAAGGACATAAGAAAGATGGCGGGGAACTCCGCTTAACAGATAAAAGGCACCCTGTAGCCGGAGTGGCTTCAACTGTACTTGCAGGAATTTCTTTTGTTTCATTTGCAGCAGCATGTATAATTTCAGGCAAAAACGGGGGTAATGCAGGGGCAGGCATAGGGCTTATAGGCATACTATGTTTTTTACTAAGTACTGCCGGGTTTATAATGGCATGGATAAGCCTGCACCAGGAAAATATACGGCCACTGTTCCCAACAATAGGTTCAGTGGCCAACGGGCTTTTAATAATAATTTATATGATACTATATATATTAGGTGTATAAAAAAACGTGCAGCAGGTAATGGTAATAGCTGGTGGAGAATAAACATGGGGGATTTTTATGGCAATAAACTTTTCAGAGGAAGATAAGGAAAAAATAAAAAATGACAAATCTGAAATTTATACCAGACGTACAGAAGAAACATATGCAGAATATGTTAAAAGCCTTAAAGGCAAAAATAAAAGAAGGTATTTTGCAGATTATTATTTAAAGTTTGTTATTATAGCAATAGCTGTAATAACAGGCACTATATTTTTTATACGTGATATTGCCACAAAGCCTAGCATAGTTTTATCAGTTGCAATAGATGGTGATGCAATAAAAAGTGCAGATTTAGCTAAATTCGCGGAAATTATAGAAGATGAATTAAACCTTGATACAGAACATGAAAAGGCAGATATTTTCTGTGTGGCAGATGATGGCCAGTTACAGGCACTTCTTTATACAGGAGGGGCAGATGTTTTAATAGCACCAGAGGAAAAATTCCAGAAATGGGCAGAAAAAGGGTGTTTTATGGAACCAGGAAGCAAAGAAGGGCTTTCATTCTATAATGATTTACCAGAAGAACAAAAATATTATTCAGAATATACAGATGGTGAAAGTACAGAAAATATAAAAGATGGCAAAGAAGCAGGACAGGGGCAGGATGGCAGTAAACTTTATAATTGCGGCATATACCTTACAGGTACAGATAAATATACAAATGAACTTGGCGGATATATAACAGGACCAGTTGCAGGAATTGTTTCATCATCAGAAAACATGGATTATGCAGTTACATTTTTGAAATATATGGCAAGGGATTAAAAAATTGATTTCCGTGATCTTAACCATTATTTAATGGAATTACAAAAAGAGTTATAGTAAAATAAATAGATAAATTGTGAAAATGAAGCGGGGGGGGGTCTTATAAATCATGAAAAAAATTGCATTTTTATGTGTGTCATTTATCTTATTGTTTTGTTCTGCCTGTTCAAATACAAAAATACCATTTACGGCAACAGAGGATAATAAAGAAAGCAGCCAGACAGGTAACAAAGTTTCAAATACAGATGTTGTTCCTAAAGATAAATTGACCTATTCAAATTTAGATAGTGAATTGTCTATAAAAGAAGTGCAGGATATTTTGATAAAAGCTGGCATTAATACAAGTTATGCTGGTACTGTATTAAACTGGGTAACAGACTATAATAACTGTATGAGAGAATGTCCATCTTTTTCTTTAGCCGGGGATTTTATTACGGCAGACACGATGATGGTTGATTATGGAGAATACCCTCCTATGTCTGTACAATGGTATAAGCGTAATAACCGGAATTACCATGATGTTCTTTGCAGAATTGTAGCTTATGAGTTAAACCAGGATAATATTTCAGCAGGAAAAGTAATAAAAGAAGAAGATTTTGACTGTTGGGACGAGAATACATCATGGCTGTCTTCAGATGGTGAAATTCTTTTTGGGCGGGAAGCTGTAAAGGGAGAACATAAAGCATATGTTCCATTTCCCCTGCTTGACTGGGATAAGGATATGCAGTCAGAATATTTTACCTTGTTTAATCCAATTCACATTAAAGGGCAGTGCAGTGAACAGGAAATGTTTAAAGCCATTCAGGAAAAATGGAATAAACAGGAAATCTCATTCAGGGAGAATGCATTTTCTTTAATTACTTTTTGGACACAAAGCAGTAACAGAATATTTGCTTCACATGCTGCTACTCTGATTGAAACAGATAATGGATATTTGCTATTTGAAAAAACTAATCCACAATCTCCATATGTGGCAGCAAAGTTTTCTTCCACCAATGAAGTAAAGAAATATTTATATAACATGATGGATTTAGAGTATTCAAGATATAATGACCAGGTTGGAACTTATATTATTTTACAAAATGATAAAATGCTTTAATAAAATACTACATTAACCAATGCAGGATAACTATAAATTATCTCTTATTTATATACAATTAAAAATTTATGAAACAGATGTGTAAATATATAATAATTCATTGAAAAAGCAAACTGTTTATAGTATTATTTATAATATATACCAGGTTTTTTAGTGCACTAGAATGGCATGGGTATTTTTAAGAAAAGGTTTGACATTCATTGTATTAATGTATACAATTATATACAGATGGATTTTAAAAAATTGAGGAATAGCTGTGTAAATTTATATCTTGTGCATTTTGCACCATAGTATAAAATTATGCTTTTGGGGGATAACAGGGGAAATGGATAATTATAATATTAATAAAGAAGTTATGGATAAATATTCCTTGCGTGGAAAGGTTTTTAATAAAATCCGTGAGGCTATCCTGGCAGGTGACTACCCCGAAAAGTCTGAACTCCGTGAGGCAGCAATCAGCAAGGAAATGGGAGTTTCACGCACACCTGTAAGGGAAGCATTAAGGCAGCTTGAACTAGAGGGGCTTGTTTCTATTATTCCTAATAAAGGTGCATATGTAAATGGCATTACTTCTAAAGATATTTATGATATTTATGTTATACGTTCATACCTTGAAGGACTTTGTGCTAAATGGGCTTGTGGAAATATTTCAGCCGCCCAGATAGAGAACCTTGAAGAAATAATATATTTAAGTGAGTTCCATATTGAAAAAGGGCACTGGGACCAGATTTTTGAGCTTGATAACAGGTTCCACCTTGCAATGTATGAAGCATGTGGCAGCAGGATACTTGAACATATACTTTCAGATTACCACCATTATGTTGAACGTGTAAGGAAGAATACCCTTTCTTCATATGAACGGGCAAGTATGGCAAGTGCAGAGCATAAGGCAATACTCCAGTCAGTAAAGGATAAAGATGAGGCAAGGGCAGAACGTCTTGCCAATGAGCATATTTTCAAATCAATAGATAATATAAAAAACCGCGGGCTTGATAAACTTATGCAGAAAAGCGGGAATAACAGATAAGGGGCATAGATTTAGTGGATAAGCTTTTGGTGCTGATGTCAGTATATAACGGTAAAAAGTATTTAGGGGAACAGTTAGATTCCATAATGGGGCAGGACTGTGAGGAAAAAGGGACAGCAGAGCTGTATCTTATGGTACGTGATGATGGTTCATCAGATGGTACACAGAATATACTTAAAGAATATTCAGAAAAATATCCTGGCAGGATAAAGTGGTACCAGGGCAGTAATAAAGGTGTTATAAAAAGTTTTTTTGATCTTATGGCAAATGCAGGTATGGCAGATTATTATGCACTTGCTGACCAGGATGATTACTGGCTGCCACAAAAGATGGATAAAGGGATAAAAAAGCTTAAGCAGATGGCAAAACAGGCTGCGGCAGATAAAAATAATATAAGCTGTGGCAGCAGAAACATGGATAATGTCAGGAAACAAATCCCGCTTCTTTACTGCTGCCGCCCACAGCTTACAGATAAAGACCTGGTTCCACTGGTTTTACATGTTGAAAATCCCAAAATGAGGCCTGGTTTTGGCAATGCCCTTATAGAAAATATTGTAACAGGGTGTACAACAGTCTTTAATAACAGGCTGCGGCAGATGGCAGCATGCCATGTACCAGAATATGCAACAATGCATGACAGGTGGCTTTATTTAATTGCTACATGCTTTGGAAAGATATATTATGATGAAACACCTTATATATATTACCGCCAGCATGGTGGCAATGCAGTAGGGAAGAATACTGGCAAAATCCCTGAATTAAAATACAGGATTAAAAAGTTTAAAAAAGACTCCCAGAGTCCAGGCAGACAGGCAGCGGAATTTTTACAGGTATTTAATGCAGAGTTTAAAGAGGGAAACAGTAATTTACATGAAAAAGAAAAACTGCTTAAGCTGTTTATAAGAGGCAAGAAAAGCAGCAGGGCAAGGACGGCGCTTGTAAAGGACAGTAAGCTTTACAGGCAAAGAAAATTTGATGACAGGATATTTAAAATACTTATAAGGATGAATTTATATTAGAAATACAAAGCAAGAGATTTTAGTAGCTGCAACTGATAAGAGAGGTTAGTTATGAAAAATTATGACCCATATAAAAAGACAATACTTTTTATAGTATCTTTAATAAACATTATGCTTATGACAGCAATATTTGCATTTGTATGGTATTTGCATTACCATAGTACAATGTATTCAGTTAAGTTTTACCGGAATGGTAATTACCTGATTACAGCTTTGTATGCGATTGTGCTGTTATTTTTTTCAAATATGTATGGAGGGTTAAAGATTGGGCAGTTAAGAAAGACAGAAGTAATGTTGTCACAATATTTAAGCCTTTTTCTTACAAATGTTGTAATATATTTTGTAATATCACTTCTTGCATTCAGGCTTGTAAACCCGGCAATGCTTTTTATAATGATGCTTGCCCAGATGCTGGTATCATCATTTGCTAATTATATAATAATAAATATTTACAACAGGGTTTTTCCGCCATGGAAAATACTTCTTATATATGGTGACAGGCCAGCAGACAATCTTGTAAATAAAGTAGAAACAAGACGTGATAAATATGCAATATATGATGCTGTAAACATTTATGATGGCATGGAAGCAGTTGCTAATAAAATAAAGGATTTCCAGGCAGTAATTATTGGTGATATTTCTGCTGTGGAAAGGAATGATATATTAAAATATTGTTATGCAAACAAGGTAAGGGCATATGTAGTGCCTAAAATTTCAGATATTATCCTTATGGGCGCTGACAGGATACATGTTTTTGACACGCCGTTTATGCTTTCTAAAGGTTATACATTAAGCGTAGACCAGTCATTTGCTAAAAGGAGTTTAGATATCCTGCTTGTGCTGCCTGTATTGGTTATTTCCCTTCCAATAATGGTATTAACAGCCGCTGCTATCTGGCTTTATGACAGGGGGCCTGTGCTTTATAAGCAGGTACGTGTTACAAGACATGACAGGATATTTAAAATATATAAGTTCAGAAGCATGGTGGTGAATGCAGAGAGTGACGGCCTTGCAAAACTTGCAAAGGAAAATGATGACAGGATTACGCCTGTAGGACGTTTTATAAGGGCAACGCGCATAGATGAACTTCCACAGCTTTTTAATATTTTAAAGGGTGATATGTCATTTGTAGGGCCAAGGCCTGAACGTCCTGAAATAATAGAAGAATATTGTAAAGAAATACCAGAATTCCGGTTCCGCACAAGGGTAAAGGCAGGGCTTACAGGATATGCACAGGTGTATGGCAAATATAATACCACGCCTTATGATAAACTTAAGCTTGATTTATTATATATATCAAGTTATTCTATGTGGACGGATATTAAACTTATTCTTATGACTGTAAAGATAATGCTGAAGAAAGAGGCAACAGAAGGCGTTGATGATACATGGATAACTGCTTTTAAAGAGGATAGCAGTAAAAATTCCAATATGGAGAAACAGGGAGATAAATAAGTGACATGGGGCTTGGAACTTTTGAGAAAGTATGGTAGAATAAACAAAATATTAAAATAATTTAATATAAAGTAAAAGAGAAAGGGAGAATAGTATGGCTGTTGATAAGAATATGGCTGTCTGGTACCGTTTTGATGATGCTTCCTGTGTTGGAAAGGACAGTTCACAGAATAAAAGGGATGCTATGGCATGTGGCCAGACCCCTCCGGTTATAGAGGAAATTGGCGGACGCAATGCATTATGCATTAAAAGTGATGGCTCTTATGGCTCTTCATATTTAAAACTTCCTGCTGGTATTCTGGATAATGTAAGTGATGACGATGGAATGTGCATTACATTCTGGATGAATCTTGGCAAGGAAATTGGGGCATGGGAGCGTATATTTGATTTTGGAAGGTCAGATATGGGGCCTTATATATTTTTAACAAGAAACTTGCGGGCAAGCTGTTTTGCTGGCTCTGACCTGCCAGCAGATCCTGGCAGGGCTTTTCCTGTAAATACATGGATGCATGTGGCGGTTTCTGTTACAGGCACAAAAAATGGCACATTAAGCAGTGCCGGGCCTGTTCTGTATGTAAACGGGACTGTGATTGCTGACGGTTCGATAAGCCAGACATCAAGCGGCAATTACAAGCGCCTGCGCGAATGGTTTGCTGGCCTTGCAAAAGAAGGGAATTATGACAACAATTACATAGGACACTCACAGTTTAAGGCGGATCCTGATGCTAATGTGTCAATTTCGGACTTCCGTGTGTACAACAGGGTGCTTTCAGAGCATGAAATAGTAGATATAGTATGTGAAACAATATCTGATGAAGAAGTCCTTAAGATAGTTGATGAAAATTTTCTTTTTAAACCTGATAAGATTATTACAGAAGATATAGAGCTTCCGTCAAGTTATATGGGAGGCAAGGTTAGTGTAAATTGGGAATCAGAGAATGAGGAAATGCTTTCTTCTGATGGCAGGCTTGGTGAATTTACTGAACCTGGCTATATTAAGCTTACAGCAACTTTATCAATGGGGGATAGTGAATTAAAATCAAGTACATATGTAAATGTAATACCAAGGATTATAGCACCATATACAATGACTATACATGCAGACAAAGAAACTGTTGATATTAGCAAAACTCTTTACGGGCTGTTTTATGAGGATATTAATAATGCAGCAGATGGCGGGCTTTATGCAGAACTTTTATGCAACCGTTCATTTGAGGCATTTGAATATGATACATATGATACTTCATCAGGTGCATGCGGCAGATCCACAGGACGTAATTATACCCCGTTAAAATACTGGTTTGGGGATCTTAACAAAGTTACTGTAGAAGATAAACATGGTTTAGATGAATATCTTGGGATTACAAAACCTGATACCAATACACATTATATTACCGCAGGAGATGGCACGGTAATATATAACCGTGGTTTCTGCGATATGGGTGCAACACTTTCAATATACTTAAAAGATGAAGAAGAGTATGGTTTTTCAGTATGGGCAAGGTCTGTGCCAAAAAATGGTGTTAAGCAGAAGGGAACAGGCCTTAAAGTGAGCCTTGTAGATGAAAATGACATGCCTGTAAGTAATTCTGTAATTATACCTGTAAGCAAAACTGAATGGAAAAAATATGGCAGAAGGGAAAAATATAAATTTATTGCTACAAAAACTGGTTATGCACAGCTTAAAATAGAGTTTGCAGGAAAAGTATCTGTTGCCATGGTTTCCCTTATACCTTCAAAAGTATGGGGTTCGTCAGAAGAAAGAAGGTCTGGCACTGCACATAAAAACTTCCTTAGTAATCCTAACTACAGGCTGCGCCGTGACCTTGTAAAAGTTATGGCTGATTTGCATCCTTCATTTTTACGTTTTCCAGGAGGATGTATTTCAGAGGGTTCATATATATGGGAAAATGTATATGACTGGAAAGACTCTGTTGGTGATATTGAATACCGCAAGGAGAATTACAATGTCTGGGGCTATATGATGACAATGGGCCTTGGATATATGGAATATTTCCAGCTTGCAGAAGACCTTGGTGCACTTCCGCTTCCTGTTATGGCATGTGGTGTACTCTGCCAGGCACGTTCTGACTATGCAGATCCTGCTGGTGGCACTTTGCAGGAAAGATATATAAAGAATTTTACCGATTTAATAGATTTTGCAATAAGCACTGATTTTGAAGGCAATAAATGGGCAGCACTCCGCAAGGAAATGGGACATGCAGAACCTTTTAAGCTGCATCTTTTAGGTGTTGGCAATGAAAACTGGGGTGAAGAGTTCTTTGCAAGTTTTGAGGCATTTAAATATCAAATTGACCAGTTTATGGAAGAAAATTATCCAGGCTATGACCTTACAATTATATCAACTGTAGGTGCGCAGGCAGATGATGATGCTTACAGATATGGATGGAGGTTCTTAAGCGGCAATCTTAAGACAGAAGGCGCAACAGTTTCATTTACTGATGGTGAAAAGAGGTTTGATAAAGAAGTAAAATGGTATGAACATGAAGACAATTATATGGAAACAGTTGCTGATGAACATTATTACCGCTCTAACCAGTACCTTCTTGAAAATGCAGACCGCTATAATTATTATTACCGTGCATACAATGAAGATGGCACGTTAAATGAAAATGAAACATCAAAAGTATTTGTAGGTGAATATGCTTCAACTGATAAAAATACGCTTGCCGGGGCAGTTGCAGAAGCAGCAGTTATGACAGGCTTTGAAAATAATTCTGATGTTGTAAGGCTTGCTGCAACAGCACCATTATTTAATAAGGTGCTTTTAGATGGTACTTACCGCTGGACACCTGATGCAATATGGTTTGACAATGATTCTGTATGGCGCACTCCAAACTATTATGTACAGCAGATGTTTGCAGACCATCTTGGAAACAAAGCAGTAGAAACAACATTTACACTTTATGAAAAAGGTGTTAAAACGGACTTACAGCCACATGGCGGTATTGAGATTGCTGCTGGCAATGCAGAAGTACTTGTCCAGGAAGTTAAAGTTATATCCAATAAAGATAAATCTGTGCTTTTCCACCAGGATTTTACTGGGGAAATATCACAAGAATGGAAGATAATACCAAAGGCAGAAGGATATAAAAGAAGTGGCAAAGGGATTATAATAAAGCCTGCTGCCAAAGGATTAAATGGTATTTATATATTAAATGAAACATGGAAAGACTATACTGTTGTTGTAAGGGCAGAACGTATAAGCGGCCAAGGCGGGATATTTATTGGTGCCGGCCTTACAGAAATGGAAGACCTTTCTAAAAAAGATGTTATAGAATATGCAGTAAACATGAATAATTCCGCAACAGGGATAAGGGTATTAAAACAAGGTATTGAAGGATATAAACTTGGGGACTATTCTTCAAGTGTTACAGCCGGCAACCTGCGTGAATGTAATTATGAAGAACTTAAAAATGGTGTTTCATATACATTTACAGTTAATTACGGCGGGGAAGATGGCAAACATCTTATATGTTCATATACAGATGGCAGAGGATTTAACAGCGTTGTGCTTAAATACAAGCTTGAAGCATATAACAGGGCAGTGTACCACTCTGTTACAAAAGATGAAAACCATCTTTATGCAAAACTTGTAAATCCTTCAGATGTTTCTAAAAAGGTAGCAGTGTGCATAGACGGCTATAAACAGGTTTATGATGCAAAAGCCTTACTGCTTACAACAGATAAGGTATATGCACATGATGCTAATGTAAATACAAAAAAGCGTGAATATGTGCAGCCGCGTGAATATAAGCTTGCAGTGTGCGGACAGAAAACAGAAGTACTGCTTCCAGCTAATTCCGTAACAGTAATAGAGTTCTGATAATTATTTATAATTTATATTAAAGCTAAACTATGCAGGCAGAAAGTAAAAAATTTGTTTTCTGCCTGTATATATTTTGACATAAGGATGACTGGCGAAGCCTGGCATCCGTTGTTTTTATACATACATTCCAAAAACCATTATATATTATCAGTCCCACCATATAGTAACCTGTTTAAGCCGTGAGAAAGCCTCAGCGTTGTCTGCATCTTTTTTTATATGGGTTTCTGCAAGTTCAAGTACCTTTAATTCTTTAAAGAAGTTAAACCATTCCACACTTTCTATTTCCATTTCATAAAGCCTTAATACAGACAAACCGCTTAACAATGCCAAATCCTCTGTTGCAATTAAAGAACTGCATAATGAAAGATTTTCTTCTTTTGTATAATCTTCGTAAGCATTATTTTTTACAATATTTTTTTCAAATGTATTCCATGCTTTACTGGCTTCCCCGCTATAGGCATATTCCCATTCATCAATATTACGATGGTGTATATAAAACCCGTGATTAGTTTTTATATAATCCCCAAGTTTATATTTTTCCCCAAGGGTTGTACTGCTGTGCAGGCACACAGCCCATTCGTCACCACCATCAAATGCAACAAAAGGTTCTGGTGGAATACTGGTGCTTAATTCAAATATTATTGAACCTGAAAAATCACCACCAGTTTTTGCATATTTTATTTTGGAGATTTCTTCTTTGCTTATAGTGCCCTCTGGTTTTTCTAAAGCCCTGCGTATACATTTTTCCATCCATTTTGATTTAAATAAAATATCCATTATTACCTGCCTTTGCATATTATGTATTTTTTACATACCCTTACTTCCTGTAATGCCACTTTTTCCAGATATCCAGCCAGCCATCTTTTACAGCCTGGCTTCTGGAGTAAAAAATAATACAATCATTAATATCCCATGTTTCATAAAGCTTTTTATACTGTCCGCCTTTAAATGCTATATCTTTATTTGATTTACGGGTTTTTTTATTTGCAAGCCGTTTGCCATATCCGCTATATCCACAGGATTTACAGACAGGTGTCTTTTTATAACTTCTGCTCATATATTAATATCCCTCCCACTTAATCCAGAAACCATCTGGTATTTTTTAGTAGTACATGCTGTTTTACTTTTTTTAGTGGCAAAATACCAGCCTGTGTGCCTGCTATCTGTTACAGGCATTTAAAAATTATTTTACCATAAAAATACAGGCAGGTCTATTAAATTATAGTGTAAATCACGTCAGTTTTATAAATTTATAACTGTGTATAAACAGGAGATAATTTATAGTTATCTGTGGTTTGTTTTAAATGAGAGGTTAAAATATTATGCCCTGGCAGTTCCAAAGTGTCCCATGGACAGCCCGCTTGCGCTTGGACTTACACGCAGCGGTGCATCTGTCCATTGGAAGCACATTTGGAACTTGCCAGGTAGTATACGTTTTGGCAGTTTATAAAAATATTTCCTGTGGATTTCACTGGTTTAATTGCATTGTGCTGCACTTGCACATATAACAGTGCTTAATAACGGTGCAAAAGTATCTTTTACATGGAATATAAAAGTCTTCCACATAGCCTGGGTTTAAGATTTATTGGAAAATGCAGGTTACAGATAATAACCAGAGAGTGTTGTATATCCTGGTTTTCCATCTTCCAGACAAATATAAAATTTTATTAAAAAATTAAAATACAAAAAAGAAAACTTTTAATTCCCCATGAAACGTAAAAACTGTTGCATGTACATATCCTTTAATATATACAAAAACCAATGCAGGATAACTATAAATTATCCCTTGTTTATTTGTTTATATAAAATTAAAATTTATGAAACGGACATGTAGTTATCCAAGAATTGATTGACCAATCTGCCATGGAATGATAAAATTATATAAAATAAATACAGTGTATTACATGCAGATAATAAAAAGTGTAAATAAGATAGAAGAAGCACTTGTGGTAAGTGATAAAGAAACTTTGGAACTTATAAGGATATTTAGTTTTTGGCCTGGTAAAGGAGGTGCAGGAAATTGTCAATGCAGTTATTAACCATAATGCAGTTTGTTGGCATACTTGGTATTTATGTATTTCTGGCAGTTCTTTTTCCTGCGCTGGTTTTTTACCGCAGGTTTAAAACAGAGCCTTTTTATGTAAGGTTTATGATTTATATTACCTTTGGCAATTTTTTTATAATAAATCTGGTTTTTTTTGTACAGCTTCTGCGGATTTCTAATAAATTCACACTAATATCTGGCACAGCCGTGTTCTTCCTGTTTGCAATAAGGAAAGTATATAAGGTAAAACCTAAAGACAGCATTAAAAATATTGCCACTTCCATTATAAGGCTTTTAAGGGGGACAATGGACATAAGGCTTCTGTTAAAAAGGACAGGCTGTTACTTTGGAAGCATTATTAAAAGGCTTTTAAAAAGAATGGCAGGAAGCATAAGACATTCATGGGCAGAATGGTTCTTTATGGTTATAATAATATGCATTGTATTCTGGATATATGGAACTAATATGGTTACATCATTTGGATATAGTGCATCTGATATACCAGTATATAATTACTGGATTAATGAGATGGATAAAAATAATATATTTGCAGCAGGGATTTATCCTTTTGGTTTCCATTGTGTAATATATTATATCCATACTGTATTTGGGATAAAAACATATATACTTTTAAGGCTCTTTGGTGTAGTACAGGTGTTGTTTATACACCTGGTACTGCTTGCATTTATACGTGCTTTTTGTAAGTCAAAGTACATACCCTATGCGGTAACATCAGTTTATATATTTATTTCTTTATTTAACAGGGCAACATATTTCCGGTATATCAGCCTGCTTCCACAGGAATTTGGAATGGTTTTTATATTGCCTGTGGCATACTTTTTATACAGGTTCTTTGAAGCAAGGAAAAGGGAAATATTACTTAAACAGTCTGTAATGGCAGGCGGCATGGATATAGAGGAAGTACGTAAAAAATACAGTTATAAAGATATAAAAGGGAAAATAGTTGTTGAAATAGAAATATATGAGCAAAAAGACCCTTATAGTAACTTGGAAAATAAGGGATATTTAAATGGCCTGACTAAAGGGGCAGCGTATAAAGATGACAGCCTTGTAATCCTGGAAAGTGAAGGGATTAATGGCAGGCTGGTAAATGAAAGCCTTGAATTATGCAGGGAAGTAAAAGAAACTTATAAAATTTACCAGGATAATGTACAAACAAAACAGCTTTTTGAAGAAATAGCTTCTTCCATAAAAAAAGCAGAAGAATACCATCCATGGGAAAATGTACTTGACAGCCTTGAAACAGACGGGCTTAAAGGAGGCAGGGCAGATAAAACTGCCAGATAGTAATACATATAAGGACAGTTAAATAGCATTGGCATTTTATATATTTCTTTAATTTTATTTTTCCAGGTATAAGAGCCTGCCAGGCAGCCTTTATTTGCCAGTGGTGTATCTGTTGCATATTTAAAGGGTTATCTGTAACAGTTTCCCCGCCATTAGGCACAGTAAGGCAGAACCTTCCTGGAAGACAATTTCACTTTCACGCATGATATCTGCATAAGTGCCTATATCTGACTGTGATGCTTCATGCAGTTTCTTTGTAAGCCGGATTATATCTTCCTTATTCTGGTAAGATGAACCACGCATTTAAGAACATGCAGGCAGTTCTTATACCTGGACTCTTAACTAAGTAACATTGCTCCAAAAGGGGCTATAATTATATTTTATAAAAATATTACTTATTAATCTCTTAATTTTTAAATTTATTATCAGGCAGTTCATTGCATTATACATATAACATTCCTATTTAATATTAACACAATATTATTTTATTTGCCAAGTAAAATTAAAAACTGCTTATATACAGGCTGTAAGCAGCCGATACATATATTGGCAGCAAAGTATATTCAGAAACATACTGGTGTTCTTATAGCGTTATACAGAATTATATGTGCCTGTTATATTCCATGGAATATCAAATATGGTAACTGGGTTTTGCTATTGGCATTAAGTTGCCTGCCATCTATATAGGCAGGTAGTTATACAATATTTGGTACATAAAAAGGTGATAATATATGGTATATATCCTTCTGTGCGATGACGATGAAAAAGTACTAGAACTAACAAAAAATTATATTATTAAAATACAGCCTGTATTAAAATACAATATTAAAATTATTACTTATAAAGACGCAAAAAGTGTGTTAAAAAGAATAAAAAATTTAAAAGAACGTAGTGATATTTTAATTACAGACATTACAATGCCTGGTTTGTCAGGCCTGGAACTGGCAAAGATAATCCATAATGAAAGACCTGGCATTGTGCTTATTTTTTTAACAGCTCACCCAGAATATGTATATAAATCCTTAGAGTATTCCCCTTTCCGTTATATCAGGAAAGAATTTATGGAAGAAGAATTGCCACAAGCTTTACAGGCAGCATATGATAAAATAAATTCTGGCAAAGATTATATATCTGTAAAAGTACAAGATGGCATACTGGCAATCCGGATAAAAGATATAATATATTATGAATTAGAAAACAGGAAATGCGTTATATATACTATCCAGGGCAGACAATATAAAACATGGAAAAAAATCAGTGGAATCCGCAGTGAAATGGGCAAAAAAGACCAGTTATTCCTGCAAGTTTACAAAGGGTGCATGGTTAATAAATATTACATTAAAAAAATCAAAAAAAGCAGCATTGTTTTAGAAAATGGCACAGAACTTCCTGCCAGCAGAAGAAAAATGCAAGAGATTTCTGGTATTATGATGGATTTCTGGGGACAGAGTATATAACTTTTGCAATATAGGCAATAAAAATAACCAGTCAGACAAAAACTAATACAAAATAAAATATATTTGTTATACTAAATATTGTTATAAATAAATTTTAAGAAAGGAGGATAGTAATAAAAAATACGTTTAAAAATTTAAAGGAGGAAATATGATTATGTTAAAAAAAGAAATAAGAACTAAAATATTAATAATGTTTGCTTTAGTATTTTCTGTAATGTGGATTGGGGGAACAAAAGCTTATGCCCAGACTGTAACAGAAAAAGAACCAAATGATTCTAAAGAAACAGCCCAGTTAATACAAGCTACCAGGGAAACAGTGACACAAGCAGCATCTGGAAACAGGCCAGGACAATATTATGTTTATGGTAATGCTGATATAAATGATACAGACTGGTATAAAGTACATTTAACTGCTGGTACACAATATGTGACTTGCAATGACTTTGACTTTAATTTTTGTGTATATGATGAAAATAACAATATGCTTTTAGAACAATCCTATTCTGAAGTTTCCTTTGGGCCACGTGCATATCCTTTTGATGTAAACAGTGACGGGTTTTACTATGTAAAAGTACAAGGAATTACTACATCATCAAGGAAATACATTATTGGTGTAGGTGACCATACATATGCAGTTGCAAAATGCCAGATAAACCTTGGGAATGTAAAAATGACAGAAAACAAGGAATTTGAAAGAGAAATTGATTTGTCAGAAAAAGTTTCTATACCTGATGGTTCTATAATTTATGATATGGCATTTGATGGTTTAAGAACATCAAATGCTAAATATGCAATAATAAACAGCAATACACAAAATTATACAAAAACCTTGGGTCCAAGTATATATTCATTACATAATATTGCTGCTAATGGATTAGAAGTAAGATCTGACTGGAAATTTACAATAGGCTGTGTAAAGAATAAGGCTATAGATGCCAAATTTATAATGTACTTTGTTTATCCTGTAACATCAGAGTTTTTAAAAAATGATGAATTTATATTTAATGCATATTAAAATTTATAAATAATATTAAAACTGTTATATGGCGGCTTATATGTTACTGGCAGGCCGCCGTATAATACCAATAAAATAAATTCCAGGGGAGGGAAGGGTAATTGACAGCAAATACATATATAAATATGCTTACAATGGATATCCTAAACAGGATTGACAGTGGTAAGATACAGCAGGCTGGCAGGACAGGAAAGCATAATATTAAACAGCGCCTGCCTTATAAAGATGCATATATCCCAGGCTTTGATATTACAGGGCAGTTCCAGTGTATAACATATAATAAAGGTAATTTCCATAAAAACACTTTAGAAATTGATATTGTAAAAGGGTATATCCCTTGGGATATTGTAGATAAAATTAATAATGGTGCATGGTACTCTAAAAAAGATAATGTATATATGCTTGACGGGTTGTATTTTAAAAAAGAATCAATCCCGCCTATAAGCCAGAGGAATTTACAGGAAGTAAAGGCAGAGGATAATGTGATTTCTTTTGGTGAGCATAATTATTTTAAGTATGTTTCAAAAGATGGTAAAGAACACTATATGCATACAGGAAAAACTGGTTTTGGCATAGTTTTTACAGAGGATTTACGTGGTACTTTATATAACCACCAGGCTGCCCGTTATATAAGATTCTGGAATGCTACAATGACTGTTACAGGGCCTGATTTGCCAGGAAGGGATTTTGAATATGATGAGGTTGAAGGGTATTTAAAAGAAGCTGGCATTAAACCAGGATTTTTCACTGTTAATATGAAAGAATCAAGCAGGACTTTATATTATTCACAAAACAGGAAGACAAGAATGGTAATAAGGAAAGAAGATTATGATGAACAATATGCAAACCTTACTGTAAAAAACCATTTGCTGCGTGATTATAAGCCAGGAAGCATATTTAAAATAAACGGGAAGGAATATGCATTAAGTGAAAACCATACACTTGACATTCCATATGGTGAAGATATATATAATATGGAGCACCCGGTAATACCATTATAAAGGGAGGGAAGGGTAATTGACAGCAAATACATATATAAATATGCTTACAATGGATATCCTAAACAGGATTGACAGTGGTAAGATGCAGCAGGCTGGCAGGCTGGGAAAGCATAATATATTCACTCCCAGACTAATAGATTCTTTTACTATAACTGGTCATTTAGAAGGAGATGAACCTGTATTGACATATTCTCAAAATGGAAATGAAATTATGGAAGAAGAATACACTGCCAACATTCAAAGCTACGAAACCGCTCTTACAACATTAGATTGGATACAAATTCAATAAAACGTACCATTTTTATAACTCAAAAGGCAGCCGTTCCCCTTCAATGTAATGTAATTCATAAATGTACCTCCTTGTAATTTGTAATATGCTAATTATAAATAAGGTACATTTTGTAGTATTTATCAAGTAATTAAATGTCCTGTCAGAAGAAACGTGTGTGGAACTGGCCGCCACCATCTACACAAGGGATAAGGCAGTCATACGGAAACTTGACATACTTGTTGCCGGCTTCCCCGGCATATACAGATTGACAGGGCAGGACAAGGTATCTAAAACCTATTCCTTTCCGAAGCCACACGTCAGTTACCGCAAGCCGGAGGCGGCCAGCATAGAGCAGAAGGAACGGACAAGGCAGATGATGATTACAAAGAATAAGGCAAAGGAAAATTAAATTGTGTGTGCTGTTGTGGTAAAATAACAGCGTTGAACAATTAAACAAAGCGAAAATTTGAATTTGGAGGTGTATTGATATGGTTGGAGCAATTATAGCCGCAGTGATAGGAATTGTATTCATAACACTTGGTTATTTGATGTGGAAAAAAGAAAAAATCACTTTATTTCATAGTTATCATTTTCAAATTTCTGTAAGATTTTCGCACTAAAAGGAGAAATTGTGATGGCGGGATACACAAATAAGTTGAAACTCATGTTATGGGTTTCTGCCGTATATGTTTTATCGTTTATATGCTATATACCTACATTGCTAGAACAGAACGGAATTATCATTCCCAATGGATTATTGTACTTAAAATACTTATATGTGTGTATTCCTGCTATGGCTACTATTTTTCTGCTGATTTGCGAGCATAACATCAAGGTATACTTTACGCGGATGTTTTCAGGAAAAATAACAATCAAATATATTTTAATAGAGGTTATATGTATGTCTATAGGTATATTTGACTCTTATTGCTATTCATTCATAGTGAAAACTGATGTATTTAAAAATATATATTTGACAGTAATATCACTATTAACAAGCTGTATATACCTGCTAATAACAGCGTTTGTTGAAGAAATAGCATGGAGAGGATTTCTGCTGGAACGACTTCCTTTTAAGAAAATCAAAAGTGTTCTTTTTGTTGGCGCCGTTTGGGCAGTGTGGCATATACCAATGTGGATCATCAGAAATTCATTGGGCATGGAACAAATTGTTTGTCTTTGTATATGGACATTACTTGTTTCCGTTGTTTTGGGAATAACCTATTATCAATGCAGAAATATATTGCTTATTGCCATTATGCACGCAACTTTTAATATCTGTTATTTAGCACCAATACAATATAACATTGTTGTATTAGCGGCCATATTTTTTGTTGGTACTCTATTGTATAAAAAATTAGACAAAAAATTATTCACTTTATAACTTCCGGTTTGCCGGGAAAAATCAAGACAGAAAATAATATGAAAACTGAATATTGTTTACCTTTAGGCAGAGGTTTATCTTAACAGAAAACCAGATACCTTTTTTATTTCCAGCAACCACAGACACAGCACAGAAAGAATGAGGTATCAGAAATTGGTTCTATGTCAAGAAAAAGTACAAGTTAAACGTGAACTCCACCTTAATATTCTTAATTATGCTGTTTCAATTTCAAGTTTTCCCAGTTCTTTCCAGTATTTTTTCTCATGTCCATCCGGTGATTCGTATTTGATTAATTTTATCAGTATAGCTATTAAAGATAAATTAAAAATATACATTGAATATGACTAAGAGTTTTAAAAATAATATAAACTGTGTTTAGAAAGTTGAACAATAGTTATATAATATTTTGTATATTTTTAGATAAAAGAAATAGATAAAGATTAAAAAATTTATTCAGTAAATTAAGAAATATGAAAAACAAATTTTAGAAAACAGAAAGAATAAAAAATAAAGATAGTAATGGTATATAATTTTTATGTGAAGGACTGGAACATCATACTTCGTTGGGAGGATATAGTGTTTATGTACATAATAGCCCATGAGAACACCATTAAGGATTAGAGTACAAGAGTGGTATTTCTTCTATAGCAATCCAACAAAAGTATAACTTTTTAACAAATGATTGGTAAAAAGCCATTAAATACGCCTAAAATACTACTGTTTTGTCTTTCATAAGATTAAATGGGGAAACTATGTATACTAGTTACCAGGGAGGGACTGCTAAGGATAAATTTATTGGTTATCTGAAAAATGTACTTGCTCCAGCCTTGAAAAAAATGATATTATCATCATAGATAACATGAGAACACATCATTCAAAAGAAGTAAAAAAGTGATAAAAGATTTAAAAATAAATGTGGTTTATTTATCACCATATAGTCCAAATTTGAATACTTTACCAGAGTCTATTGGATATACCTTTTCAAAAATTTGTGTTTCTGATTGTATTGGTTGGTTTCATTCATGTAATATTATTTAAACCTTTATTGGATTGCTATAAATATTAGAAAGGTGAAAAATGGAAGGAAAATTTGAAAGTATGGCATTTTTGTTATATCTGTGGTATAGTACAATAAAAATTTATGAAAAGGGTGATGGTAATCATAAAAACAGGTATTTTAAATGCTTTTGATGTTTTAAAGAATTTAGCTTTTGATGATAGATTGATCTGCAGTGGCGTAATTATGACAGCCCTAATACTTCTTTTATTGCTCCAATTACTTTTTTTACTATTTTTTTCATAGTACATCACCCTAAGATGTATTATAATATATTTTAATTCTTAATGCTTTAAGTTAATAACATTGAATGGTGGGTGGCATGGGCGCAGCTTTGCAACCGTGCGCAGGTGGGAACCCCACAGTATTCCCAATCAATCTATAACTTTAAGGACGCGGCGTAAATGCTGAATTTCCTGCAAGCCAGCAACATCGTGGATATGGCGGGGCTTGATGAAAAATTCAAATCCATGATAGGGGAACAACTGGACATTTAGCATAAACTGAAACCCATTTAACAGTGGTTGACTGTCCTCAAAAAGCATATCGGACAGGTTAGCATTTACTTCAAGTATACGGGAGAAAAGCCGCTAACAGAAGCTGGGCAAATCCTGTTCATGGCAGTGCACGACTATCCCATATACACAAAGCAAGGGGGCAGACATGGATACTCTCCCGGCTCCAGAAGGACATGAAAAAGCATGTTGTGCCGCAAATGTTACAAAAAAGCTTTACCACTGCAACCTTATCCACCTAAAGTAATATCTTGTTTTTGATACCACTGCAATGCATCTGTAAATTGTTTTTCCTGGAAATCCGGCCATAATTCTTTTACAATATAAAAATCTGAATAGACAGTCTGGATAGGCAGAAAACCAGATAAACGGCACATTCCGCCCCAACGGATTACCAGGTCAATCCTTGGTATTTCATGAGATGCCCATCCATTCTTCATGTCCCATTCCCATCCATAATTTATTAGGAAGTTTATCTTTAATATATTGTTACTACAAGCAGTTTTTCGCCTGTGGCCTGTATATGGAAGCAGCTCTTCCGGAAAACAGTGGGAACTTGTATTACCAATTACATACAATTCCGTATTTTCCTGTCCAGCCATTTTAACAGCCTTTACACATGCTTTTGAAAATGCAGTAACCTGCTCTTTTGGCCGTTTGCAGTTATCTACTGTAAATCCATAATAGGTTAATTCCTTTATACCATAAGCTTGTGCTATTTTAATCAGTTTTAAACCTGGCTCCAGACCATGCACATAACCTTCTTCTTTTTTAAGTCCATTTCCTTTTGCCCACCGTCTGTTACCATCTGGAATAATACCAATATGTCCTGGAATACGTTTCATGCTATCCTCCAATATTTTTCATGGTATATATTTGTATAAATTACTACAGCCGCCAGATAATAATACAGATTTTGTAGTAATAAATATCTCTTATAAATGTGCACAGATTTTAGAAATTTATACATATAAACTGGTAAAGTATTTTTATATTCTGTAGTGTCAAAGATTGAGGATTTGCAAATGTTATTATTCTATTTAGAAAAGTTTCCTACAGTTACTTATGGTATGGTTTATTTATATGTTACAATAAACGCTAATAATACCCGATTAATGAAGGGATGGTGGAATTAAGAAGAGTAAAAAACAGATATGGGTTACTTTTAGGCAGCGGTTATCTTAATAGAAGACCACTGTCTTTTTTAACTTTCCGAAATTAACAGATACCTAGCCAAGCGGATATATGCAGTCTATATTATTGATTGTGGAATTTGACATTAATAGCATATTAGTATATAATAAAATAAAAAGTAAAGGAGGATCTGCTAATAACAGATAATAAAGTAAAATGAAACTAAATAAAAAAATTATTGCATATGTATTATCAGTATCATTTATGTTTGGGAGTAATACATCAATAGCGGCATCTAACCCGTCAGTTACAAAGAAGCTTTCAATTAATGAAGGAAGCAAAAAAATTATTAAAGTTAAAGGAACTTTTATCAGTTCAAAATCATTTAAAAGCACTAATAAAAAAATTGCCATAGTAAATAAAAAAGGTATGGTTACAGCAAAGAATGCTGGCAAATGTAAAATCAAGGTAAAAATAAAATACCGTAAAAGTAAAAAATCCAAAAAGATTTATAAGAAAAATTTTTTTACAGTAATAACTGTGAAAAGACCATCACATACGGAAGCAGACAGAACACCAGAAGTACCAGAAGTACCAGAAGTACCAGAAGTACCAGAAGTACCAGAAATACCAGAAGTGCCAGAAGTACCAGAAATACCAATACCATCCAGGATACCAGAAGCAACTAAAGTGCCAGCACCATCCAGGACACCAGAAACAACTAAAACACCAGCACCATCCAGGACACCAGAAGCAGCAACAACACCGGCGCCACCAGTACAGCCAATACTACCAATAACATCCAGGACACCAGAAACAACAAAAGCACCAGTACCATCTGGAACGCCAGAAGCGACAAAAGCACCAGTGCCATCTGGAACACCAGGATCAACTAAAGCGCCAGTGCCATCTGGAACACCAGGATCAACAAAAGCGCCAGTGCCATCTGGAACACCAGGATCAACTAAAGCGCCAGTGCCATCTGGAACGCCAGAATCAACTAAAGCGCCAGTGCCATCTGGAACACCAGGATCAACAAAAGCACCAGTGCCATCTGGAACGCCAGAATCAACTAAAGCGCCAGTGCCATCTGGAACACCAGAATCAACTAAAGCACCAGAAACTTTAGAAAGCCCTGTTCCAGTGACTGCACGGAAATCAATTTTCAAAAATCTCACAAATCTTGGAAGACTCAAGTAAG
>CAJUJY010000015.1 GCA_910586555.1 uncultured Lachnospiraceae bacterium | reverse complement strand
AAAAAGACCTTGCCGATATTCAGTTTTCATATCTGAAAATCAGCAAGGTTTTCTTATGCCAATGATGTAATTATTTAGTGCGTGATGTTGAAAATGTTGCCAAATCGTTGCCAACACCTAAACAAATTTGCTTGCAACCCGCATAAATAAAGGCTTTTTCAATCCCATTTCATCACTCGAACTCTATCGTTGCTGGTGGTTTCCCCGTGCAGTCATACAACACCCTGTTTACTCCTTTTACTTCATTCACAATTCTTGATGCTGTTTTACCAAGTACTTCCCAAGGTATCTGCGCTGGTTCTGCTGTCATAAAGTCAGATGTGTTTACAGCACGCAGCACCACAGCATAATCATAAGTCCTGTAGTCCCCCATTACACCAACTGAACGCATGTTTGTCAGTGCGGCGAAGTATTGTCCAAGGTTTTTACCAATTCCTGCTTTATTAATTTCTTCACGGTAAATTGCATCCGCATCTTGTACAATGCGGCATTTTTCTGCTGTTACTTCCCCTATTATCCTTATGCCAAGGCCTGGTCCCGGGAAAGGCTGCCTGTACACAAGATGTTCTGGTATTCCAAGTTCTATGCCTGCTTTTCTGACTTCATCTTTAAAAAGCATACGGAGAGGTTCTATTATTTCTTTAAAATCAACACAATCTGGAAGCCCTCCTACATTATGGTGTGATTTAATTACTGCTGATTTACCAAGACCTGACTCTATCACATCTGGATAAATTGTTCCCTGTACAAGAAAGTCTACAGCACCAATTTTTTTAGCTTCTTCTTCAAATACCCTTATAAATTCTTCCCCTATAATTTTACGTTTCTGTTCTGGCTCTGTTATGCCTTTAAGTTTTTCATAAAAACGCTCCTGGCAGTTTACACGGATAAAATCCAGTTCATAAGGCCCATCTGGGCCAAATACAGCTTCTACTTCATCTCCTTCATTTTTGCGCAGAAGCCCATGATCTGCAAATACACATGTAAGCTGTCTTCCAACTGCTTTTGACAAAAGTACTGCTGCCACTGATGAATCAACGCCACCTGACAACGCACACAGGACTTTGCCATTTCCAATTTTATTACGGAGACTTTTTATTGCTTCATCAACAAATGATGACATTTTCCAGGAGCCTGTACACCTGCATACATTATAAACAAAATTAGAAAGTATCTTTTTCCCATACTGTGTATGCATTACCTCTGGGTGGAACTGTGTGGCATAAAGTTTTTTCTCTTTATTTTCCATTGCTGCAACAGGACATACAGAAGTAGTGGCACAAACCCTGAAGCCTTCAGGTGCTTGTGAAATATAATCAGTATGGCTCATCCATGCAATTATGTTTTTAGGTACTTCCTGGAACAAGACAGAACCTCCATCTGTTTCAACCTCTGTTTTACCAAATTCACTGACTGGTGCTGTTTTTACAGTTCCCCCTAATAAATATGACATAAGCTGGGAACCATAACATATACCAAGGACAGGTATTCCAAGTTCCAGCATTTCCTTTTCACAGCGGGGTGATTCTTCATTATATACACTGTCTGGCCCTCCTGTGAAAATTATGCCTTTAGGAGCCATTTCCTTGATTTTTTCTATGCCAAGCGTATATGGATAAACTTCACAATATACATTGCATTCCCTTATACGCCGCGCAATAAGCTGGTTATACTGCCCGCCAAAATCCAGTACAATAACAAGTTCCTTATCCATGTTTTTTCCATTCCTTTCTAAAACCTGTAAAAACAGCATATACATAAAATACTATTTTCACAAAAAGCATCTGCCATTTACATTAAAAATTTTGCAAATTAATACTATCTATAATACAATATATCACTTCTTGCTGCAAGTTAAAGTATCCTAAATTTATGCCTGTTTTATAAAATTCCTAATATACTTTGTATATATAGGAACACAGAGGTTACTTGTTATAAAACAGAGAATAGTAACATATGTATCTGCCGGTTTATTATTGTATTTTTTAAATGGATTTTGTCCAATATTTTTTGCTGTTTTTAGCCAGGCAGATATTCACAATCCGCACTGCCCGCAATCCAGGCTTATTGCCGCTTTGCTTAGCCTGGATTTCTGACAGGCTAATCAATACCTGGCAAACCAAACCCACCGCTTAAGAAACATGAATTTTAAATAGCTGGATTAATAAGGTTAAAATGTCTGTTCTTCTTTTTGGCTTTATTACACCTTTTACTAATACTGTTGCAGCTTTTTACCAGGAAATTTATATTCTTCCCTATCTTACTACTGTAACATTAAACTTTTTTGATATCCCGTTTGCCTTTACAACAATTACTGTTTTCCCTTTTTGCTTTGCCTTCACCAGTCCGTTTGCTGTTACTGAGGCTATTGATTTATTTTGTGATTTAAATGATGGTTTTGCATCAGGGCTGCATGTTGCTTTAATTTGTACACGTTTGCCAATTTTTAATTTTGCCTTGCTTTTTTCAAGTTTAATTTGTGGCTTTTTAACTGTTACTGTACATGTTGCGCTTATATTATTTGGTGTCATGGCAATAATTTTTACTGTGCCTGATTTAATTCCTTTTATAAGCCCGTCCTCTACTGTTGCAACTTTAGGGTTGCTGCTTTTCCATGTAATTGTTTCTTCATCAGCATCTTGTGGTTCATAATTTATTTCTGCCCACTCACCACTCCCGCCAACATATATTGTCATCTGTTTTGTCACTGTAAGTTTTGTAAAAGGCGGGTTTTCGCTATAATCATCTGGATCGCCATTCTCACTCTCATCAATATTTTTATCTGGATCATCTTCATCATTTATATAACCCGAAACTGTAACTGTACATGTTTCACTGCTGCCATCTGGCATTGAAGCTGTTATAACAGTACTTCCTTCTGCCATTCCCGTAATAACACCTGTTTCATCTACAATAACAATGCTGTTGTCATCTGATTTCCATTTTAAATCTGTTTCAGAATAAGGAATATCTGCTTCAAGATTAGTTTCTATAAAATCTGTTTCACCAGCCATTATAGTAATATTTGTTTCAGCCATTGAAAAATAATTTGATGCTGCACTGGCATATATATTTTTATCTGTCCCATTACTACAGGCAGTATTGCCAGCCAGTGCCATAACTATAAATAATGCTGTTACTTTAAATCTATATGGTTTAATATCTAAAATTTTATTTTTCATAATAATCCTCCATTCCTGTTGTATAAAGCCAGGCGGATATTCCCAATCCGCATTTCAAGCAACCTCTGGTTTCAGGCAATCTCCGGTTGAAGCAGGCAGGCACCTGCTGCCTGCCTGTTCACAAAACAACCTTATTGCCACTTGTCAAGCAGATATTCCCAATCCGCATTGCCTGCAAGCAGGCATTGGCTAATTGCCCATTTGCAAAACAACCTCATAGCCGCTACCGCAGCTTTTCAGTGGGAGCTTGTACTCCCACTGAAACAAGTAAGTCCCTACCCACCACTTATGTTTCCACAACATAGAAGTGTGCCCTTTAAAGGGCTTACTTGATGAGGTTAAAGCCCTGGTAAACCAGATCCACCGCTTAAGAAGCGTGAATTTTAAAGGGCTTGGCTTAATAAAGTTAAACCCTGGATCCCTGTATAAACATTTATGTTGCAACACTTACTATTATAGAAGCCTTTGCAATACTGTTGCCTTTACTGTATACTAATACAGATATATTTGTATTTTTTTGTGCTTTGCCCGAAATTGTTATATATCCATTCTGGTTTATTGAAGCATATCTGTTACTGCATTTCCAGGCAAGGTCATCTTTAGCGCCTGCTGGTGATATTGTAAGTAATGTTTTCAGGTTCTGGCCTTTGCCACGTTTTATAAATATATAATTGCTTCCAAATGAAAGTTTTCTTATTTTCTGTGCAGAAGGTTTGTTATTACCAGAAGGTTTATTATCCGGGGTACTGGAAGGGCTGCTGCTTCCAGGATTACTGTTTCCGCCAGGATTATTACTATTGCTGCTTCCGCCAGGGTTATTACTTTCTGTACCTGCTTTTGGATAAACTGATACTTTGCATAAAGCTGTAGCTCCGTTTATATCTCTTGCCTTTATTGTAGCCGTCTTCCTGGAAGAAATACTTCCTGTGCTTATAGTTGCACGGCTGCCATTTCCCTTTACTTTTACTGCACTTTTATTTGAGCTTGTCCATTTTATATTGGACTGTGTGGCATTTAATGGCTTATAATTAACATAAAGTGTTGTCTTGTTTCCTTCATATAAATCAAGTACTTGTTTTGATATAGAAAGTTTCTTAATTTTCACTTTTTTCTGTTTTACTTTTACAGTAGATGAAACCTTTTTACCATTTTTAGACCTGGCAGTTATTTTTACCTCCGCTGTCCCTTTATAATCCTTTGGCACAGATATTTTCCCACCTTTACTTATTTTTACAATGCCAGGGTTTTTACTTTTATATGACAGTTTTACATCTGTAGCATTTAAAGGCAGGTATTTTACTGCCATATCCGTTTTTTGTCCCGGATAAAGGGAAATATTTTTCTTTTTAGCACTTAACTTTTTAATCTTAACCTTTTTTGATTTTACTATTATTTTACAGGCTGATTCTTTTGTATGTGCAAGATTGCTTGATGTAATAATTGCTTTGGAGCCAGCTTTTGCTTTTTTCTGGACTTTAATTACACCTTTTGTATCCACTACTGCAACGTCTTTGTTGCTTGAAGTCCATATTAATTCAGAGTTTTCTGCTTCCCTTGGAACTATATCTGCTTCCATCTCATAACTTTCACCTGGAAGCATATACAAGTTTTTATGTCCTATATCAATTTTTTTAACACCATATTCCGTAACTTCTACAAAACATTCTGCACTTGCCCCTGTTTCTGATGAAACAGTAACCATAGCTGTACTTCCCATAACTGCATCTTCATATACAATTACTTCCGCAGACCTTCCATATTCATCAGCAACTACTTCTACGGCATCAGGGTTATTGCTTTTCCAGTCCAGTACTTCATCTGATGTAACAGGTGTAGTGTTTACATAAAGATATCCTGTTTCCCCTCTTGCAATTCTAATAGTTTCTTTGTCAAGTGTTAAACTTTTAACTGTATTATCCTTAAATCCAGAAACCTGGACTTTGCAGCTTGCAGTATGGCGCCCGTCATTGCTTATAACACATATATTTGTACTTCCATTTCCTACTGCTTTAACCATTCCTTTATCATCAACTACAGCTATACTATTATCTTCTGAATAATATACACAATCCTTATTAGCAGCACTTGCCGGTTTAACAACAGTTACAAGCTGGTGTTTTTTATTTTTATTGTCCAGTACAATAAGTTCTTTTGTAAATTCCACAGATGCAACTGTAACTTCTTTAGAAACTCCTTGCACTGTTACATGGCAGACTGCTGTAAATGCACCATCTTCTGTCTGGGCTTTGATGTCTGCACCTCCATTTGCAACTGGAAATATATTTCCAGTTTTATCTATGGTTACAATATTTTCATCAGAAGAAAACCATATAATGCCTGGAATATGTGCCTCCTCTGGGACTGCACTAACAGAAAGGATACTGCTGCTTTCATCACCTTCAAGTGTTATGGAAGTTTTATCTAAAGATATTCCTTCAAGTTCTTTTACTCCTCTTACTGTAACTTTACATACAGATTTATAACCGCCATCTTCTGTTACGGCTGTTATATCAGTACTCCCATTTTTTAAGGCTGTAACTACGCCATTATTAACTGACGCTATACTGCTGTCTGAAGAACTCCAGGTTACATTCTGGTTACTTGCATTACCAGGAAATATATTAGCATAAACAGCTTTTTTATCACCATAACCATTTAAATTAAGAGAACTTTCACTAAGGTTTATTCCTGTTACATTGCCTTCCGCATTGGTATTTTTTCCAGTATTATAAATGCTCTCTGCCTGGCTTTCTGAAAGGCTTGTGCCATAAAATGCAACATTATCTATACAGCCTTTAAACGGTATATTATAGCAGTCAAGCCCCAGGTAATAAGATGTATCTTTATTACAAATCCCATCTGGCACATTTCCTGTTACATGTAATTTTCCATTAATATATATATTTGCAATGCCATCTTTTACAGAAATACATATATTGCTCCATATGCCTGTTTTTACAGCCTTCCCGTTTCCTATATAATAACCTCCCTCTGCGGAGGACGAAATAATGGCAGGTGATGCCATATCATCAGAAGTTATATTAAAACTTTTTTCATTATCTGTAAAAAGCCCTGTGCCTGCATACAAAATATTTGAATAAGGCCTCTCTTCTTCTGGTTTTACCCATAAAGATATTGAATATGCAGGACTTTCAATACCAGGATAAAGTTTAATTCCATATGTACCATCAAAATAAATTCCTTTTCCATTTATCCCATCTGCATATTTAACATTAAATTTAGTATCTGTAACTGGCAAAGTGCCGCTATTGCTTCCTTCAGCAGTATCATTGTACCGTACCACAGTTTCTGATGTACCCTGTGAATTATTAAACTGGTAAATACATACAGCTTCTGGCAGCCCGCTTGCACTTGCAATAATATTTCCATTTGCAAATGCCCCATTATACAACTGTGTTAAACACAGTAATAAAACAAGCATTACTGCTAATATTTTTTTAGTCCCTGCTTTCATTATTTATCCCCTTTCATTTATTTAAGCTTAAAAACCTGCCTTTTTTAACCATTTTTACGGCAATACATGTAATATTGTCCCTGCCGCCAGCTTCAAGTGCTTTAGTACAAAGATTTTGTACTATAAAGCCCGTGCCATTTTTATATGTTTTAAAAAGGCTTTGCTCTATTTCATTATCTGGCAGCATGTCTGTAAGGCCATCTGAACAAAGTAAAAATATATCGTCTTTATATAATTTTATATTTTCCGCTTTGTATATATCTTTAGCAGTAATATTGCTTCCAGTTCCCAGATAACGTGTAAGCATATGGCTGCTTATATGCTGTCTTGCTTCGTCTGCTGTTAAAATCCCGCTGTCTATAAGAAGGCTTGCCTGTGTATGGTCTTTTGTAAGCTGTTTTAACTTCCCGCGCCTGTAGAGATATATGCGGCTGTCACCAAGGTTCAGTGCATAGCCCGTATTATCTTTAATATAAAGAAGTGCAAGTGTAGAACCCATACTTTCTGATAAAAGATTATGGCTTTTATTAATTATATCTGACTGCACATTTTTAATATATTTATCCAGCAATTCTTCTGTAAACGGAGCGTTTTTAAGTATTTTTAATGCACTTGCAGCACAAAGCGAAGCAATTTCACCATATTCTTCACCGCCCATTCCATCACATACTGCATAAACGGCCTGCCTGCAATCTGCAATCTCTGTACTTGTAAACAGTCTGTTGTTAATATCTTTTCTGTACAGGCCATTTAAAAAGAAATTATCTTCATTATTTTGCCTTATCCTTCCAATATCCGATATAACCGAACCTTCAATTAACATGTTATACCTCCTATTGTATTTCAATTTCACAGCCTGGCATGGACTTTTTTAAAGCCTTTGCCTGTTTATTTATGCTTTCACTTCCTGCAAGTACTAAATGTTTTAGGTTTTTTAATTTATAAAGCATTGATATATCTTCTATAAATGTTAGTGATAAATCCAGTTTTTTTAAATTCTTTAATTTTTCAATTCCTTTTATATCTGTAATACCTGTTGCAGATAAATCCAGCTCTTTAAGATTTTCAAGCTTTTTTATGGATTTAAAATCTGTTATATTAATATTGGACTGGAGGCTTAGAACCTCAAGTGATTTTAACCCTTCTAAATATTTACATTGCTTATTATTAATAAAAGTCCCTCCTAATTTTAAACAAACAAGTCCTTTTAGTTTTTCCAGGTTATCCATTCCGCCTGTTATAGCGGTATTGCCTGTAAGATCAAGTTCTTTTAAATTTTTAAGGCTTGCTGCCACTTCCATAATGCTGCTGTCTGCAAAATTCTCATTATTATATCCTGCATAAAGTACTTCAAGCTTTGTACATTCCTTTAAAGGGCTGGCATCTTCAATTAATGTATAACTTATATCAATATATTTAAGTGATTTTAAAGAGCTTATTACTTCTATATCACTAACTGCCGTTTCCCTTAAATCCAGGCTTGTTAATAACCCCATTTCTTTAATTCCTGTTAAATCCCCAAGGTTTTTATTGCCACTAAGATCTAAATAAACAAGCCCTTTTAATTCCTGTAACTTGCTGGTATCTTTTAACCCGTAATCCTTTAAGGATAAAACTTTAAGGTTTTTATAATATTCCAGCTCTTTTAAATTATTTATTTTATCTTTTTTAGCGTCAAGTTCTGTTATATCAAGCCGTTTATCCCTTGGTGTTTCTTCTGGCAAAGATGTTTTTTCCTGCACAATATTTTTTATGTTACTTGTACTGCTTATATTTTCTGCTTCCTCTGTATTCCTGCCTCTGGCCTGCCAGAAAAATACCACAGATATAAATAATGCCAGAAGTGCCATGCCTGCCAGTACAAATTTTAATTTGCCTGGCTGTAAAAAATTATTTTTAATATTTGTATTTTCTGGATTTACTTTATCCTGTGTTATAAATCCTGTATTATCTGTAATACTTATTGCTATTGTAGAATCAAGGGCAGCAGCAAATTCATCTGGAACACTTTCTCCCTGCAAAAGTGCATCCCTTACCATTTCAAGGTGTCTGCGCATTTCCTCCGGGTGCTGGTAACGGTCATTCTTATTATAAGCACATGCTTTTAATACAATGCTTTTTAAAGCTTCATCACCATAACAGGGCCTTGGCAGCATTTCACCATTAATAATACGCCTTTTAAAAGCATTTTCCCTGTCAGATGAGCTTAACTCTTTTGCATCAAGCGGCAAAAAAGGAATACGCATATTATTTAACATTCTGTAAAGCACTATGCCAAGGGAATAAATATCTGCTGTGTTATCATATGGTTTTGAAAAATATACTTCAGGTGCCATATAGTTTGGCGTGCCTTTCCTTGACATCATCATAACTGTATTGTCCATAGTACGCGCAATTCCAAAATCACCAAGCTTAAAATCACCCATTGATGATATAAAAATATTGTCAGGTTTAATATCCCTGTGGATTATATTTTTAATACTGCACCTTTCAAGCGCATTACACATATCAATTCCAAGTTTTATTACAACCAGGTTATCTATATTATTTTCCAGTTCAAAAGTTACCAGCGGTTCTAAAAATTCCATACGTATAACAATATCAAACCCAAAACCGTCTTCATGCCTGAAAGCCATAAAATCCTCACAGCTTACAATATTATTACACCCTTTAAGTTCTGACATAAGTTCGTATTCCTTTTTTATGTCATCAGCCATATGATGGTAATACCTTTGTATACCGGCATCATCCATTCCCTCTGAACGGTGCATATTAATTTCTGTTTCTGATTTTGGAATAGTAAGTATTTTTAGTGCACATGGTTTTACACTAGCATCATGCCTTATTATCCGGAATACACTTGCAAAACTTCCTGAACCAAGTATGCAGTCCTCCCCGTCAAAATACCATGTACCAAAAAAAGGTTCATACTTTCTGTATAAATTTATGTCCATATGGATATCCCCTAATAATTCTTAATAAACAATGATATTAAGTCCCATGTCTTCCCATCAAATGATACAGGTACTGTACCGTTTTCTGCTGGTGAACCCATATCTGCAAACTCTGCTTTTAAAACCTCTTTTCCATTAATGTCTATAAGTGTCCATTTGCCAGATATTTTTACAGGTGCATATCCATATGAAAAACTTTTTGCTTCTTCATATACAGGTTCTATAACCATTTCACCTGACTGGGATATAAACCCCCATTTGCCATCTTTTTTAACGGCAGCAGGTTCTGTAGTACAAAATGCATCTGCATCTTCAAACCCTTTTGCAATTACAGTGTATTCCAGGTTATCTGTATCAATATTTATAAGGTTATAATTTCCTTCATTTCCAGTAAAAACCTGGTTTCCATTTTCCTTTATGCCCCTTTCTGGATATATTACTTTGTCCCATTTCTCTTCACTAGTTTCAAGTATTTTACTTCCAACAAGCACCCCTTGCCTGCCTTCTTCTGTTACACACGCAATTCCAGGCGCTATAAGGTAAAAATCATCCCATCCGCCAAACCCTGCATCTGTAAAATCAATATTATACATACGGAACTTACCATCTTTTTTCCCTGTTATATATGAACTGTTATAATACCTTATATCCGTAATACTACCCTGGTCTATTTCTTTAAGATAGCCTCCTGATGTATAAACTTTATATACACCACCTTCTTTAACAAGAAAATATCCTAAAACATTATCAAGAATATAAATTTCTTCATATGCTTTATCTGTATAAAGGCTTCCGTCAGGCGCTGCCAGATACCAGTCTTTATTATTATTTTTAGACATTCTGGCATACCCGTTGTAAAAATCTGATATGCTGTCTGCACCACATTTTGTAACTGTATATACAGATGCAACTTCATCATAGTATTTTTCTATTTTTTTATTTAACTCTTCATCACTTTCTGCAAGCAAGCCGCCGCGGAGTTCTAAAAGCACAGGCACTAATCCGTCATAATCCTGCTGTGTGTAATAATAATCAAGCACTTCTTTATATGCTTCTATAAGAAATTTATTTTTATCTTCTTTTGGATAATTTTCTATAAAAGAAAGTATGGCTTCAAGCCAGCTATTTGTATTTCCCATATCTTTATAATCTTTAACAATCTGGTATTTAATTTTAATGTCTTTATCATATACTTCTAGTGCAGACTGGTAATAATTAATTGCATTAATATAAAGCCCCTTTTCTTCTTCCTGTTCTGCCTGTTTAATATATGTTTCATATTCATTTGTAACATTTTTTAATTCTGTTACAAGCAGTACACATAAAATTACCAACATTCCTGACATTGCAATAGCAATTATATGTTTCATCTTATATATCCTCCGTCTAAATTATAATAATAGACAGGACTGTTCCAAGAAATATAAAAGGCCCCATTGGAACACTGTCCTTTTTCTTCATCTTTTTAAATGCCAGCAGGTAAATACTATATATGGCAGTACAAAGGAATGAAAAAAACATTACATGCATTACATCATATCCAAAATAAAGCCCAAGTACTGAAAAAAGCTTAATATCCCCCATGCCTATGCTGTTACGGGCTAAAAGCCTGCATATAAGCAGTAACATAAGGCATAGAATGGCACCAAAAGCCATCTGTATAATATTAAACCTGGCATAATCTGGTTCTTTTAAAGTTTCATATATAAAAAATATAAACCTTATACATATAAGCAGTAAAACAAGCATATTAGGAATTTTCCTGGTCTTTAAGTCAATCCATGCGGTTGCAGCAAGTATAAAAAGCATTAAAAGGTATTTAAAAACCTTTGCAGGCATTTGTTTTTCTGCTTCTGTGTATATATAAAAAGAAACTGCCATTACAATATAAAACAAGCATGCCATTATTTTTTTAACATTTACCTGCAATGCAGGTTTTACTACACATTGTATATTATCTGCACCACTACAGTAATAAGCCTGGTATATAAGAAGGCAGGTAAAACTAATTACTGCCATAATTACGCAATATATTAACAGCAAATCTGTAAATCCCCTTTACTAATTAGTCTGGTTTTTATTTACTTTTACCACATACCCCGCATATTGACAGGCCACGCGATTTTGCTGCTTTAACTGTAATTTTATTTACTTCTTTGCTTCTGGCAAGTGTCATGCAATGGCGGTCTGGATGGTATCTTTCACCCTTAGGTGTATAATAGGCAAATGTTTTCTCATCTTCATCTTTTGCATCTTCTTTATCTTTTTCATCTTTTGTATCTGTAATTGTATTATGGTCACCTGTCCATACACGTGTAGCAGAAGACTGTATGCAGTTTACATATTTCCAGCCTTCTATTGGATGCAGTATTTTTACTTTATATTCTAATATCAGGTTTATTGTATTTTTATCCCCTTTTCCTGTACTAGAACTTGCTTCACTGTCCATATCCTTTTCAACTTCAGTGGCTACAGGCTCTTTACTTCCATCTTTTTTTTCTAAAGACCATGTGCCAAACATACTTGATTTACTAAAATCAAGCCCTTTAACCCCCTGTACAACATGAAGCCTTTTTAAGTAACTGTCCGCTGTGCCAGATTTTCCATCAGAAGATACATATTTCTTAAATAAAACAGGTATCATTGCATTTTCACCAGCACTTACAAGGCTGTTTAACGCTGCATTAATTACTGTTTTGCCTCCAGCCTTAAGATTTGCCGGGCTGAATTTTTCAAGAAAATCATCTTTTATGCCTTCTGGATCACTACTGTCAGAAAAAAGTGAAGTTACAGACTTAAAAGCGTTCTGGATATTAGTAACCATATCTGCATCACTAGAAAGCTCTTCTTTTGCATCACTAACAGCTTCCTCTGCTTTTTCTGTTTCTGTAACAGCCTTATCATTTTCTGCACTAATGGATTCCCGGAAATCCACCAGCCCGAAGGCATCATATAAATACAAATCCTGTGACAGCTCTTTAGCAGTCTGGTTAAGTGCGTTCTGCATAATAGTCTGTGTTACGGTAAGCTGCACTACCATAATAAAAAACAGCATAAAAAACAAAAATAATGTAAGGCATATAGTGGCTTCAATAGTTGCTGAACCATTTTCCATTTTTCTTCTTTGCTTTAACACTTTAAGTATTCCTCCCTGGCTTTACAACAAATATTAATATCCATCAACACCATTATAATTAATGCCATATAAACCATTACTTTCATGTAAATAAATATCTTTTGTTTTCTGTAAATATGTACTTCCTGCAAAAAATGTACTTCCACTTGCAACAGCATGGATTTTAAGGTGCGTTTTGCAGTTTTTTAATGCAAATTTATTGTCACCCTTAGCAATTCCTGTATTAATCTGGATTAAATCTGCAACCCTTAAAAGATGGTTTTTATATTTATCCTTACTAACCCCTGTTACCAGAAGGAACATTGTAAGGTATTCACTGTAATCCATAGTTATAGAAGAAGCTAAAGATTTAGAAGAAGTACCCTTTACACCACCTGTTGCCGCTGGTTTTTTATGTAAAGAATTTTGCAGGCTGTTACTGTAACCAGAAATTACTTTACTTACTTCTTCTTTAGCAGCTTCTGTCCCCTTGTCAAGATATCCCTGTACTTTGCCATTAACAGAACTTATGGCATCTTCTATAAATTCATTTGTATTAATTCCAAATACTTCTATAATTTCTTCTTCGCCATCTTTATTTTTTGATTTTTTAATACCACACATTTTATAAACTTTTCCTTCAAGTTCTTTAATAAGGTTTTCTGCTTCAGAAGTTTTTGCATCCCTGTAATTATTCCAGATCTCATCTGTTACTTTATTAATAAAATCCTCTGTTTTAATTACCTCATTATATACCTTATATAAAAGATAATCCGGAACATTTTCCTTAGAAGAAGGCTGTGAATATGGCACGCCAAGGATAGTTTTAAGTTCTGTTGTCCAATTCTTTATTTCCTTTTGTATCTCATCTTTTTCCATTGAAGCATAATCAACACCATAATCAAAAATCCCCATTATTTTATTTTCAATGGCAGAAGTAACATCATTAACTATAGTGGTTATAGTATTCCTTGTCATATCTTGTAAACTTTTTGTCATATCTTCTGATAGTTCTTTAATATTTTCTGCTGCACAGTTATGTATCTTATCTATTGCATAAGAAGCTGCTTCCTGTGCTTTTTCTGTTGCCACATTTATTAATTCAGAAGCTGCTTGGTTTGCAAAACCTGAAAGACTGCATATCCATGTATTTTTATCTTTATATACAGACACGCTCTTGCCTTTAATTAGCGCATCAAGGTCAAGCTTTGATTCAAGAAGTGCAAGCCCCACAGTAAGGGCAGTTTTTACTATTGGAATACCAAAGCCTGTCCAGCCTGCAATAGCTGTAGCTGCTGCCAGTGTTTCTGCTTTTATTTCATTATCTGTAAATGCATAAATGGTGTTCATAAGAAAACGTATTCCAAATATAGTTATATAAGTTGCATCTAAGTTTTTCTTTTTAGTATCACGTCCCCATAAAACATACTCTGCCTCTGCCCCTTTTAAAATTCCGGCAGTATATGCACAGTTAGATAAAGTTTTTAAACCAGCATCTTCAATAGCAGAACCATCTGGGTTTCTATTATATGTACGGTATGTAAACATATTCATAACATACTCTGTAAGATATATATCTTCCACACACTTTTCACTAAATGACATTATACCGCTTAAAATTGAAGAGTTAGCTGCATTGCCTATAGAACCGCTTATATTGCCACTATCAACATTTGTATTATCTGGTTTTTCATCTGCTGTATGTTTTTCTACAGAAGGGAGTACAGGCGAAGCATACGTTGATTTAACACTTGTATTAATATCAGTTAAATCCTCTTTAACCAGTTCCCCAGAAGTCCCATTCTGGGTTTTTACTGGCTGGTCAGGACTGGAATTAATTTCTAGTAATTCATCTTTAGTTTCTTCTTTTTCCTTTGCCTCTTCTTCTGCCTCTTTTTCCCCTTCATCATTTCTTTTATAGCTGTCATTCCCATTTTCCCCATACAGCTTTTTTAAATACCCAAAAAACTTGTCATGTTCTTTATCAATTTCACCTGGGACATTATTAGTGTCAATACTTAAGCTTCCATAAACTGTATTATAATAATTATCTGCTGCTGGTTTCCTTTCTCCATCAATATCTTCACCTTCGCAATTTTTTGCTGCCTTTTCTGCTTTGGACTTGTCAAATTTGAATTTATCAATATCCTTCTTTAAATCTTCAAGTTTTTTGCATATTTTTTCTAAATTTTCCTTACACTTTTCTGCCTGTTTTTTATCAATATTTCCTGCTTCACTCTTAAGGTCTGCCTGCATTGAAGCTTTGCTTCCGCCAGATAATGTATCTATCTGTCCTTGCCAGCTATCCCTTTTGCCTTCTAATACACCAAAAGCATCAATAATATCTTTAACTGCCTTTTTAGCTTTTTTAGCTGCTTTTATTATTTCATTAATCTGCTTATCAATTTCTTTCTTTTTATCATTTGCTTCTTTAATATTATTATCTATCGCATTAATTGCAGCCTTTCTTTTATGATGGGCTTCATCATATAATGAACCACTTTTATTTTTTAAGAAATAATCCAGGTTTTTATTATATCTGTCCTTAATTCCCTTATAACTGTCCAGGTCATTTTTAAGTTTATTATGTCTTCCTTTATACCTGTCCCATTTTTTGCCAAGCTCCTTTACATAGTCTTTAATTTCATCTTCCTTGCCACTTTCTTCATATCCATCTTCTAATTCATACTTATAATATTTTATGGCACGTTTCTCTATTTTTTCAAGCATCTGCCCGTTATTATATTCCGTATAACTTTTAAAATTATTAAAATAGTCTTTTAATACATTAGTATAAGAAACCAGTTCTGATGGTTTTGGTAAAATACTTTTTAAACTTTCCCACTCAAACCCCTCACCAAATTCATTTGTATATTTAATATATTCTTCTATTTCTTTTGATATATCTGATAATTCTTCATCTTTATCCAGGTTGGCTTCAAAATCTTCTAATAAATCTAAAAATGTATCTCCTGGCACCCTTATATTTTTATTAAAATATTCTACTAAATCATTATAACTATATATATACTTTGCAACATTTACAAAATCACCATCAGCAGCATTTAATGCTTTATGGTTATTAAATTTATCTGTATAACCAGAACTATCTAACCTGCTTTTCAATAAATTTTTTAAATCTTCTATAGTATAACTGCTATAATCTTCATGATAATCTAAAATACTTATCTTGCTTTCTTTTGGTTCTGCAAACTCATTTTTGCTGATTAAGAACATACCAGTTATTATTTTTTTATAAAGTTCTGTCATTTCTTCTTTGAAATGTGTTATTTTATCTGCGTTAAAATTATATTTTTGTATTGTATCATTATAAGCTTTTATCTTTTTATAAGCTTTAGCACATTTATCTCCTGTTTTATCTAATTCCTCTTCAAACTCTGCCTTTTTCTGTATTGCCTTGTTCTCTTTATTTACACCTTTAAACGCCCCTATTTTATCAAAAATGCCTCCTAAAAGTACAACAGGGCCGCGGTATTTCATATAATCCATAATCTGGTTATTAAGAAGTGCTGTATTAGCAAGATTGGCATTATCTATACCAGACAGTTCAAATTCCCTTGATGTAAGGTTTATAAGATTCATATATGCATCTTCTGAACCTTTATTTCCTGTTATAATATTTACAATTTTAGAAATAAAAGGATCTGTAGTATCAATTCCTTCTCCAAGAAGGGTATTTTGAAAATATACTTCAAGATTATCCTCTAAATCATCTGTATTTTTAGATACAGCAAAAAGCCCGTACATATCCTGTAACCTTTTATCATAATATGAAAGCCCTGCATTAAGTGCAACATCACCAGCACCCGATACCTGGCGCTTAGCAACTGATATCCTGGCATAATCAGTAAGGGTAATCATTAGCAAAAGCATAGGAACAAGTATCATTGTAAGAAATATAGTAACAGAACCCTTCTGTCCATTTTTTTTAATAAAAAAACCTACTGAAAATATATTCTTCATCTTACTGTCCCTTCCAAATCCTTTTTCAAAATGCATCTTATTATATACAATCCCATATGTTATATATTTTGCTGTACTTTAAACTTATTTTATGGCCGGATACTTTACGGTTTTATATATTTATTATAAAACCCCGTAACTTTTTCAAGCAAAGGCTCAATTTTATCACCAAGTCCAAGTTTATCAAGTACATAAGTTATTGCGTCTTGTGCCATATCAAAATTCCTTATAAATTCTGCCGGGTCTGTAATAACTGATGTGGCTGTAACAGAACGCTCCCATTTATTATCAAGCCCTATATAATTTAAAAACTTTGGCATTGTAATAGTATCTTTTACTGTAACAATTATTGTTGTATTTAAAATAGTTCTTTTAAACTTCACCGAACAGTCTGTAGTATTTATTTTTAAAAGCCTGCCACTATTTACCATGCCTTTAAGCTTACCCTCCATTTCACTTTGGGAAATACCATTAAAATTAATACGGCGGTAAATATTTGCATGGAACTTATCCTCTTCATCATTAAAATCATTAACTGACTTAAAATCTATATCATTATTATTAATTTCACCATAATTTTCATAACCTGGTTCAGTTACAAGTTTAGATGTATAATTAGCAATATACTGCGCACATGAATATTCCAGAACACCCTGCATCTCATACAAACCAAATAAAATAATAAATCCTACTACAAAAAATACTATAGGATATATTAAAGTTGCCTCTATAACAGCTTCACCTTTTTCACTTTTTAGATTAATCCCTTTCATAATAAATCCTATATACCTCCTGTAGCAGCCCAAATATTAATTTCCCTGGGTTAAAATAAATATTACTAAGCAGTTTCCATGCTTAAATAAAGATAATAATTAATATTTATCTAAATTATCTAAGCAATAGAAAACTGCTGTATACCAATAACTTAACAGATATATGGCAATTTCCATAATAAACTAGATAGGTTTTATAATTCAATATACATAAACTAAAAACTTTAGTCATTCTTTTTTATAGAATATTATTTTACATCCTCTGGTTTAAAATTATCTGTTGTATCTGTTATGTTCTTCCATAAGTCAGTAAGTAACTTAGCAATATTTTTTCTAAAAAGTAATGCAAGTCCTACTACAATTACAAGCACTAATATAACAGCTATTATATGTGAATCTCCCCTTTCTTCTTTAAAAAAGGATTTTATGGCTTCTTTTGCTTTCCAGTATTTTACCATTGCGTATGCTGAAGCTTTTGACATCATTTCTTTTTCCTCCTTTCCGTTTAGTTTTAATTTTTATTTTCTTAAAAACTGATGCTTGAGAATATTGGTACCATTACCATTAGGAGTATGCCTATAAATATTATCATAATTGGTATCATCAGTTTTGAAGATGCTGCTTCACCCATCTGGCGTACTTTATTGCTTCTTTCAAGCCAGATTGTATTAGACATTTCTGCAAGTATATCTCCAAGTTCTGAACCGCTTTTTTCTAAGTTCTGTAATATTGTTGTGGTAAATTTCTTTATTTCAAGTATATTATACCTGTCTGAAAAAGCTTTTAATGCTTCAAATTCAGACATCCCATTGTTAATGTCATTAAGTGTAATGCCTATTTCTTTATAAAGACATTCTTCTTTGCCCTCTGATACTTTTTTTAATGTATCACGCAGTGTCATTCCTGCATTTATCAGAAGTACCATTTGTGAGAGCATATGTGGAAAATCTGATAAAATTTCATTACGCCTCTTTTCCACTTTGCTGTCTGTGTCATAATCCATATAAATTACAAGTACAACAGCAAGTACAGTTCCTATAAGTGCTATAACATAATCTTCTGAAAATGCTGATACCAGTAAAGCAAGTGGTATTATTGTCAATATATATGTAATCTGTGATGCCAGTGTTGTATAGTAATAAAATGCTACATCAGCAACAGGCATTAGTTCCCTTAGAAGTTTCATTCTCTTCTGCCCATGGCTGCCATATATATCTATACGGAATAATTCTATTACCCCATACCCTATAAAAAATAACTCTGGCAGTAAAAATACATCTTTGTTTACTGCTTGTATATTTTCTTTAAACCTTGCACCATATTTAAAGTATAAAAACAGCCATATAACAACCATTACAGAAGCTGCTATTGTAAGATAAAGTCTTATATAATATTCATCTGGCAACATAATATATTAACCTCCAGTTATGGATTTTTCTGGCATAAACATATAATATACAGAGTCCATTTATAATTTCTTACACTTTTATTTCCATTATTTTTACGCCTACAATATACGCAAGTATAAACATTACAAGTGCAACAATTTTTACTAAAAAGTTTGTAATGGAAAATTCACCATTATTTATAAAACCTTTGGTTGCTGTAACAATAACCAACGGCATAACCATCATAATATTAAGCTCATTTTTATTACCGCTGATTACTGTTTCTATTTCCATTTCTATATCTATTTTTTGTGATATTATGGATTTTGTTTCATACATTATTTGTTTTAAATTACCACCCTGGCGGTTAGCAACATTAAATACATCACCAAAACTTATAATATCTTCATTGCATGAACGCACACCAAAGTCCATAAGCAGGTCTTCTATTAAGATACCGTTTTGTATTCCATGTATAATAGTGTCAAGTTCATTAGTTATATATGCTGCTTCACCATACTGGTTTGCCATGTCTTTTCTTGCATCTGTAACTGCATCTGTTATATTGCGCCCTGCCCCTAGTGATGTGCTTAATGATTCAAGCATGTCTTTAAATTGAATACGCAAGGCCTTAGCCCGCCTTTTAAATAATATTGAATGATAAACCTTTATTCCTGCAAATCCTGTGCCTATACCTGCAATTACAGCAAACCATGCTATGTCAAACATAATATACATACATACTGTACCTGCTATAAGCCCTGCAATATAGCCTGTAATTTTTTCAGCCAGGCTCATATGGTAGAAAAGGTAATCTGTTGATTTGCCATAAGCACCAAACAGTTCCTTACGCTGTTCTTTTTTCTTTAATATCATGCCATGCCTGTCCTTTCTGTATAATGTTTATATTTCTTCATATATGCCTGACAGTTTTAATTTAAAATCATGTACAAGTTTATTATTTGTGCGTTTTAAAATCCCGTCTACTTTCTGTATTGTACTTTTCTCTGTTTCTTCAAAAATATAGAGGGGACTAAGAATTATTTCCCCGTTTTCATAACCTGTCACTTCACATATTTCCATAGTTTTACGTGATTTATCACGCAGCCTTGAAAGGTGTATTATAATATCTATTGCAGATGCTATCTGCTGCCTTATTGCTTCTAATGGAAGCCCTGCTGCCCCTTGCAGCACCATTGTTTCAAGCCTGCTTAACATATCCTTTGTGGAGTTTGCATGGCCTGTTGAAAGCGAGCCATCATGTCCTGTATTCATTGCCTGTAACATATCAAGTGCTTCCCCTCCACGCACTTCTCCTACTACAATACGCTCAGGCCTCATACGCAGCGCAGATTTTATTAAATCCCTTATGGTAACCTCACCAGCGCCAGATGAATTTTTATTACGGGTTTCAAGGCTTACAAGATTGTCAACCCCTGTTATCTGGAGTTCTGCCGAGTCCTCAATAGTAATTACCCTTTCATCTTTTGGTATATAATTAGACAGGGCATTTAAAAATGTTGTTTTGCCTGAACCTGTGCCGCCGCAGATAAATATGTTATATTTAGCTCTTACAAGTAGTTCAAGTTTAGCTGCTATTTCTGTGGTAATTGATTTATACTCAATAAGCTTTGCAATAGTCATAGGGGTTTTAGAAAACTTACGTATAGTTACTGTTGGCCCGCAGAGTGCTATTGGCGGAAGCACAATATTTACACGTGACCCGTCAAGAAGCCTTGTATCAACTATAGGGTTTGCCTGGTTTACCTCACGCCCTGCCTTGGCAACAATCCTTTGTATAATATCTTCAAGTTTCTTCTGGCTTTCAAACCTGTCATTAAGCTTAATTAATTTGCCATTTTTTTCTATAAAAATATTTTCAGCACCATTTATCATTACTTCTGTAATGCTGTCATCTGACATAATCCCGTCAAGAAGCCCATATCCACGTATAGATGCATATATCTGGTTTGCAACATATACCATAGTGTCCATTGGAACCATGCGCACGCGCAGGTACTGGAAAACATATGAGTGTATCTGCTCTTCAAGCTGTTCATCACTTAATTCATCTAATGGCAGATCCTGCAAAACCATAGGCTTAAGTTCTTTTATAAGTTTCTGCCTTAATTCTGTTTCTTCCATAAAAACGCCATGCCTTTCTAGTGCCTGCATGCTAATTATTACAAATACAAATTCCTTTGCTTAATGTATTAGAAACCATTATTTTACAAGGATATACTCATATTCTTTTGATGCAAAACATATAATATCCCCTTCATTTAATGCCTTTTCTTCACCATTATTAAGCCTTTCCCCATTTACAAATGTACCATTTAAGGAATTTTTGTCCTGGACATGCCACTTACTGTCATGCCATAAAAATACTGCATGTGTATGGCTTATGCTTTTTATATTTATTGAAGCATCTGGCTGCTGTCCCTTTGGCATTTCTACAATTCTGCCATTAATTACCTTGTTCCTGCCTATAATAAACTCTGTATGCCCTATCTGTATAACTTCACCTGTCACCCTGCTTCTTAATGCTGGCATATTATTAACTTGTTCTAATAATAATGTGCTGTCAAAATCATTGTCTGCTCCAGGCAGTATTGTTGTCATATCAGGATCAGGAGGCAGGCTGTTATTTCCTGCTATAACAGGAGGAATTTTTTCTTTCTGTCCTGGTGCTTTCGCAGTCCATACTGGCGGTTGTGTCTGTAATACTGGCGGCACTTGCTGTACTGGTGGTATTTGCTGTACTGGCAGCACTTGCTGCACTGGTGGTACTTGTTGTATCTGCTGGTTCTGCCCTGGTGTCTGCTGTATGCCATTTATATATTGTGCCTGTACAGAAGGCGGATTATTTGCAAATGGTACCTGTATCATACCAGGCTGGCTGTTTATAAATGGCTGTGGCGGTGTATATGGTACTGGCGGCACTGGCACCCTGGCATTATTTATGTTATTAACTGGCTGTATCACTGGAGGTTTTGGCGGCTGTGGCACAGCGGCTTGTCCATTATTATTTTCTTTTTTATTCTTTCTGCCAAATCCAAACAATCCTTTTTTCTCCTTTGGTTTATCTTCCTTTTTTTCTTTAACAGGTTTTTCTTTTACTTCTTTAACAGGCTTTTCTTTTGTTTTTTTAGGCGGTTTTTCCTTTTGTTTTTTCTTTTTTGCAGGTGGTGTAGTAAATGCACCTTTTGGTGTGGGCGGGGCAGGTACAGTAAAGCTTCCAGGAGTTATTCCAGGCATTGTACTATCCCCTTTTCCTGCATTTTGTATCTGGTGTTGTTTAATGTCCTTTTCTGTTACAGCTTCAAGTGCAATTATTCTTTCATTCTGTGTAATAAACCTGGACTGTACATTTTTCTTAACCTCTTCTGTATCTATTATTTCTTTTTCTGTATTATAATTAACTGCTGGTGCTGCTGGTACTTCCCCCGAAGGTTTTATTATGCCACAAAGTGCATTATATGTATCTTCAAGATAATGGCTAAATTCTTTTATATTTATCTGCAAATTATTATTAATATAACCATATATATACGCTGGAAAATCCATAAGCGTACTGTCACTGTATTTAAGGTTTGTAAATATTTTTATTAAAAATTTTTGTATATTTTTAACTTCTTCTATATTTTTTAATGGAAGGACTGCAAACTCTGCTTCATCTTTTTCACAATCAAAAAACATAAATTCCAGGTTAAATATAACATGCCCTGGATTAACCATATACTCATCAAGAAGCATAAGCATTTTACATATGGTTTTTAGCATATTATATAACTGGCTTCCATTAAATACCCCTTCCATTCTCTGTGAAAACTGGTACTTTGAAGTAATATTATATAAAAGTGATACCCTGCCATTATCATGTATTTCTGACACAGGCAGTATTCCAGGTATATCATTATTTTTAAGCATTTCAAGTTCTGTTTTTACCAGATTGTCCCCATTTTCTAATGTATAACTTAAAAAACACTTATGTTCTTTTTCAATAAAGGAAAATTCCTGGCCAGGCATTTGTGCTTCCTCCATTCTGTATTTATGTTTCCAGATCAATAACCAGGCGGCATTGTTCCTGCATCTTTAACGCATTTATAATATCATGCATTTGTGCAGTCCCATAATCTGGAAGGTAACTTGTTACCCAGTCTTTAAGATGGTTAAATTCTTCACCTGACATGCTGTTTGCCCTGTTTACAATTAAACGCAGCTTTCGTTTTATGCTTTTATACTCTTTGCAGTGCTGTAAGTATTTAACCATTTCTGTTGCCTTAACCATGCCGCTTTGTGTAGCATCTGCTACCATACATATTGTGTCAGATTTTATTGCAGTAATATTAAAGTTCCTGAATATCCCTGGCTGGTGGTCAAGAAGGATATAATCAATATTATCTATATCAGCTATTGCATCTAACATAGCCTCCCACTCCATACTATCCATCTGTCCCGCTTCTGACGGGTTGTCCATAGGCCTTATAAACAAAAGGTCATCAGCACCTCTTCTTATAATATTTTTAACTTTAATGCCAAGTGTACTGCTGCCCTTTTTTACTTCATAAAAAAGATTAGATAAAGTCTGTGTTTCATCACCACGTCTTGTATAATTAAGGTCTGAAAACTGTTCAAATGGAATATATAACACTTCTTTTCCAATGCTTTTAAGCAGTTTTGCCACTGCAAAGCACACTGTAGTCTTGCCAGTCCCTCCGCCTGCTGATACAAAAGAAACCATTCTTGCATTACCGCCATTGTGGAATATAACACCCTCTTTTTCTTTCATTTCAGCATAGGCATCTACAATAGCATGGTAAATATTTTCTGTTTTCTGGTATTTATATATTGCACGGAAACCGTTTTTATTATCTACGCCTTTAATATCTGTGAGTATAATTTTTACCCCGTCGAAATCTTCATATTCCATGCTTTCGTCAATAAGCAGTACATCACATTTCTTTTCAAACATATGCTTTTCAAATTCTTCTTTATCTGAAAAAAAACTGTATTCAATACCAGAATTATAATTTAAAACTGCTGCTTTTTTAAAATTTTCAATATATTCACTGTCCGTGCCAGCTAAAACTACCCTTATATTCATACCTTTGCCTCCATATTTGTACAACGGGTTAATATCCGGTTTCTATAGTTTTAACAATAATGCATGTGATATTATCCTTTCCACCTGCTAGCAGTGCATCACCTACCAGTTCTTTTGTAATAATGTCTGGTGGTTCATTCTTTAATTTGCCAGCCCTTTTTGTTATTTCATCATTGGAAAGCATATTGTAAAGCCCGTCACTGCACACTATAAATATATCCCCAGGTTTTACCAGGATATTTTCTTTATAATATGGATTAAGTTCCATTTCATTTTTCATTCCAAGATATTTAACAAGCTGGTTTTTACTGCCTTTTTTTCCCGTTGTCCTGTTTTGCAGCCCTGGTTTAGAATTTTCATGCCATGGTTCCTGGAAATACACATGATCATAAGTTATCTGTAATAACCTGCCATCACGCATAAGATAAACACGGCTGTCACCAATATTGTATACACCTGCACTGTTATTATCCAGATACAGCAATGCCATTGTACTTCCCATAGTACAAGCCCTTTCCTGCATTTCACAATGAATCATGTGGTTTACATATGGCAGGTATTTTTTTTGCAGTATATCAGAACCAAACCCCTCCTGGTATCCTGACAGGCTGCAAGCCGCCAGTAATGAGGCCCTCTCCCCATAATCTGCACCGCCTGCCCCGTCAAAAACACCAGCAAGTACCCTTTGTTTTGCCTGTAATTCCGAAAATTGTGTTATATCCTTATTTACATCCTGGCGGTAAACACCATTAAGGTAATAATTATCTTCGTTATTTTTCCTGCCACATCCTATATGTGATAACACAGCGCCCTCATAAACCATATATATCCCCCACGCTGCTGTTATTTTTGCAGCATAAAAACCATTTATCCATTTATTTCTTTACTATTACCTTTAATTTAATTGTCTTTTTGCCTTTTTTAATTAATATAGTTGTTTTACCTTTTTTCTTAGCCTTAACAACACCATTAACAGAAACACTTGCAATCTTTTTATCAAGTGACTTAAAAGTTACCTTGCCAGAAAGCCCTGATGCTTTCTTTATAGTTAATTTCTGGCCTTTTTTAAGGGTTATGCTTTGTTTTGCAAGTTTAAAATCCTTGCCTAATTTAACAGAAGAAGCTGTTTTAATTGTACTTTCTGTACCTTCCTCTGTCTTTCCAGCCTTTTTAACCGTTACCTGTACTTTTTTAACAACCTCGTTTGCCTTTACTGTAATTACTGCCTTGCCTGCCTTCTTTGCAGTAACCACACCTTTCTTACTTACAGTAGCAACAGATGGTTTAAGTGATTTATATGTAACACTTGTGGTTAGCTTTGATGTAATTTTAATCTTTGCCTTCTGCCCCTTCTTTAAAGTTATCTTATTCTTCTTAAGCTTCAGTACTGGCTTTTCCTCCTGTGAAGGCACATAAGGATTATTAATTACTGGTGTTTCTGGCTCTTTAACTTCTGCTGGCGGTGCTGTAGCGGCTGGAGCAGCCGTAGCTTCAGGAACAGCAGTTGGCTGTGTAGTTGGAGCAGAAGTTGGAACAGTTGTTGGATTTGCAGTTGGGGCAGCAGTTGGGGCTGTTGTAGCCTCTGGCTGTACAGTTGGGGCTGTGGTTGGCTGTATATCATTACCACCATTACTAACAGGTGGGACATATGGAGCTATAGAACCACTGCCACTATCAGTACCAGATGTTGGCTTAGGTGATGATGGCTTATCTCCCTCATAACTTTCTGCATATAAATAACCCCTTGCCACATCTGCTGTGCCATCTGCACCTTCAAGGAAGAAATTATATACTTTATCTGATGATAACCCTTCAAGCTGTGCTTTTGTAAAAACATCCTTTGGTTTCTGTACAGTAATTGTCTTTAATGGTTCAGCACTATACCAGTCTGCTACTGTAACCTTAACAGGAAACGAACTTTCAGTACCATATACTCCATTAAAGTTATAATTGTCATAAAAATTAAATCCACTATATCCATATGACATTGAACCATCATCTCTTATTTCAGCCATATAAACTGAACCTGTGGCTTCATCTCCACGTATATATTCCCTGTATGATTTACTATAATCATATAAACTTTCTACAGGATTATAATAACTATGTACTTCTATTCCATTATAATAAAGATATACATAACAGTAATACAAATCAGAAAAGCTTTGTTTTATACTTTCTGAAAATTGTATAGTCATATCACGGCTGTTTGTATCATATATTATATTAAAATCGCTATTGGCTGCGGTATAAGTTCCTATTTCTTTCTTTTCAATATCTAGTATTTTAACTGTTAATTTCTCTTTAATTTTGGAATTATTCTCACCGCAATACCATTCTGCAACCATGGAAGATGGGATATGCATTGATATAATACCAGAAGATATGCTATTGCCCTGATAGAATATAGGTAATATATTAATATTATATACATAGAAAGTATAACCTAATTCTGTTTTTCCATCAGGGCTGAATAATAAATGGTATCTTCCTGTGTTAAGACTTTTGTTATAAGTTCCTTTATAAAATAAGTTATTATCTTTCTTTTCTAAAGATAATTTTATTGTATCTATTTCTGCACTATCATTATAATCAGTGATTTTTGCACTACATTCATTTAACAGTTTACTTTCATCATTACAATAAACCCATGCTGAAAAATCCATACTGGTATCATTTGATAAATAATATGAATTTTCAAGCCCATAAGAATAAAGCCATGGTAATTCCTTCTCACCATCTTGTTGTCTATTATAAACAATTGTATTTACTTTAGTTTCTTTGCCATTATTATCTTTATATGTAACATATAAATAATAACTATAATTATTAAGCATTTTATCTTTTATATCTATTGTTAAAAGATGTTTATCACTAACTCTAATTCCTGCCCCTGAAGCACAAATAGATGCAGAAGCAGTATACTCATCGTCATCCATAAGTTTATAAGATACTAAAGAGTTTGCTGGTATTTCTGTATTATAATATTCTATTGTATCTGCCCTGTAATTCCAGATAGCTTCATCGTTTCTATAATTATAATAGTTTACTGAATCTATTTTACTTATAAGGTTTATTTCATTATCAGAATAATGGAAATTTATATTATAAGTATAAGAACCAGAATTACCAGGCTTTTTACCATCTTCCCATTTTATGCAATAATAGGCATAGTTATTATTTCTTTTTATAGAGCTTATAGATCTGCCTGCTAATTCTTTTGTCTTTTCATCTTTTAATTCAACTGACACTTTGCTAAAATCAATATTATTATATCCATGCACTTCTATAAAAGAAGTATTTCCAGCTTCTATATATAAATCCATGGTATCAGAACTAACACTTTCAATATATGGCTGGTCTGTAACATAAACCATTTCTGTCTTATCTGTTTTAATTTCTTCACCTTCTTTATAGCGTAAACCCAGATACAGCTTCTCCTTTGCCTTTAACTTCCTTGTACGGTAAAAGCTAATATTTTTATACGACCACTTCATTCCATTAAGGGAATCAGGATTACTGAGGCTAAATGTATTTCCATATCTGCTATCAGAGCCATACATATCACTAATTTTTTCTCTTGTTCCAGCCGCGATTTTATTATCTTCATCAAAAAGGTACATACCATAAATATCATTATTATCAGAATCCACATTTAAAAAAGATACATTTACACTATATGCTATTCCCGTTACTGGAAAATAATCTTTATTAATCCTAAAATCCATATCTTTAAAAGATACAGATCTTGTATATGTCTTAAATGTTTTTTTAATTTCACCTTTAGTATATATTATATCAAAATCAAGTTCTAAACAGTCACCATTACGTATATCCTTACATTCAGGAACATAAAAATAATTTTTATTGCTGTCACTTTCTGCTTCTGCTACTACTTTAGAATTTTCATCCTTAACAACTAATTTTAAATTATCCCTTTCAACTCCCGCTTCTCCCCATGATGCCTGGTATTCCACATACATAGGAAACTTCCCATTTATACTATAATAAGTATCAGAAATATCTACATTATAAATGTTAATATCATTTTCTGTTTCTGCACTATCCTCTTCTGCCAATGCCAAAGTCCCGTCTTTATTATCTTCTGGCTGTCCTTCACCTGCATCTTCTAGTACTTTTTCCTCTTCTTTGCTTTCTTCTGGAAGTACCTCTGGTTCTGGCTGTTCTCCTTCTCCCTCTGGCGCTGCTGCCTGCACTTCCGGCACTTCTATTTCTTCCCTGGACTTTTCTGGTGCTGCTGTTTTTGTTGTTTCTTCTGTTACTTCTGCTGCCACTGCCTTTAACGGCATACCTGATGGAAATACTGTAACCGCCATACAAGCTGCCAGAAGGGCAGAAATTACCCTTTTTCTTAATCTCATTATAAGTTCCCCTTTCTTTAGCCTTAAAGTTAATTTTGTATAAAAACCAGCAATATTTTATTGCTGTATTGCTGTTTTTTAACTATAATTTTTAATAATCTTTTAATTTCATTTTAAATATCTTCTTAATTACAATTATTTATACCAGGCCGCAAACCTGCATCTAATGCCTGGTATTCTGCCTGCGGCCTGTTTCCAGCTAAAACCAGCATATATTTTGTTACTTTCTTATGCATAATGTTTTATTTCCCTTGTTTACTAAGTTTCCAGTGTATTTTTTTATAATAGCTGGAAATAATATAATACTGGTATTTAAAACTGATGTATGGTAAACTTTTATTTATCCTGCCTGGTTTATTCCTGCCGCTATTTTATGGCATAGCACATGCTATACTAGAATTTATATACTATGCCATTTAATAAACTGCGGCCTGCTTTTTTCGTAGAGTGTTCTAGTCTGCGAAAAAGTTTTCTTCTTTCCATAAAACCTGTAAAACTATTTTTAACCTGACGGTTTATCTGACGGCGAATAAACCTGGAAGCATATTCATATTTTTTTGTTTAAGTTCCATTGATGGATGGACATAACGGTTCATTGTAATATTAACACTTGCATGTCCAAGTATTTCACTAAGGCTTTTTACATCAAAGCCCAGTTCAATACAACGTGTTGCAAATGTATGCCTTAATGCATGGAAATTTATATCTTTAATATTACATAGCTTAATTACTGACTTAAAACGGTTCTGTAAAGTCCTTGGTTCTATAAATGTATTTTCTTTTCCTGTAAGAAAATATGTGTTTCCAGGACATCTGGCAGAAACTAACAGTTTAAATATTTTATCTGGTAATGGTATTTTTCTGACAGAAGATTCACTTTTTGGCCCGGAAACCAGAATAGAAGTTTTTTTCTGGTTATTTTCTTTGTTTTGTATTCTTTGCATTGTTTTATTAATATTCAGGCATTGTTCATCAAATGAAATATCTTCCCATTTTAATGCACAGATTTCACCAATACGTATTCCTGTGTACATGCATAATAATATCCCAAGATTAACTGGTGTAAGGTTTTCATTAAGGAAACTGTCCAGTTTTTGCTGTTCTGTAAGGCTTAAAATATGCATTAGCTTCTGTGGCTGTTTAACTGAAAACCTTCCAATATCTGCTACAAGCAGTTTTTCATGCTGGCTGGCATACCCAAATATACCTTTTAGTACAGAAATAACGCTGTTTACTGTTCCAGGTGATAAGCCATTTCCCTTCTGTCCCCCGGAAAATAATAATGTATTACTATAATTTGCAATATCCTCTTTTGTAATATCTTCAATGGTGCTTTCACCAAAGTACGGGAAAAGATATGTTGACAGTACATTAGTATATTTAACTATACTTGACTTTTTAAGCTGCGGCTTTATGGTTTCAATCCATTCCAGTGCAACCTCTTTAAAACTTGCTTTACATTGTTTCTTTATTGCAGAAATGTCTGTACTTTGCTCTTTAAATTCTCCAACTGTACCAGAAATTTTACAAAGCTTCTCTTTTACTTCCTTATAAGTCCTGGCATAAATATAGCCATACTTTGCCTTTCTGTTGGTATGGCCTTTAATATAACGGGCTTCCCACCGCCCGTCTTTTCTTTTGTAAATATTTTCCCCTCTTCTTGGCATAAATAAATCCTCCTTTTTTCCTGACTATTTTTTTGACGGCGAATAAGCCAGACTAGACAAAAATTAATGGGAAATTTATATATTTTGCATGAATAGTAACCATAATTTTTTATAGTTTTTTGCAATATATTGACAAATTATGGGACAAGGTGTATATTGTTAATATTATTAACATAAAAAATTCTTCTTGAAATGCTTTCGCAGACTAGAACATTCTAAGAAATAAATCAGCCTTTATAATTTTTGTATATATTATTCTAATAGTTTTCAAATACTGGTCTGATATATATTTTTATCAAATAATCACTACTAATATATTTTATATATCTATAATTAAAATACAAGATTTTTAAAGAAAAGCAAAGACCTATAATTGCAACAATAGTTTTAAAATAAATAAAATATCTTTAAATTGTTATATTATAATATACTTGCTTTGACATAACATATAAATCTCCATCTGTTCCTGCCACTGCTGTATAATCCATACAATACTTTTTGCAGGCTTTTCCAGATTAAAAATTTTTATATTAAATTGACAAATATTTTATATCTGTTAAAATGAAAAAGGTTTTCAAAATCAAAGGGAGGCATTTTTATGAATTATTCCAGTTCATACCATACAAAGCAGCAGCAGGCTATTCTTAACTATATGGAAAATAATAAAGATATTTATGTAACAGTCAGCCAGATTGCCAGGCATTTAAAAGAACAAAAAAGCCCTGTAGGGGTTACTACTATTTACAGGCATCTTAATAAGTTCCAGAAAGAAGGCATTGTACAAAAAATTGTACTTGATGGCAACAGTGGTGCCTGTTACCAGTATATAGCAGGCGGCAGTCCTTCCAGTGATAACTTCCAGTTCCTGCTTAAATGCGAGAACTGTGGGGAAATTATTAATATGGGATGCAGCCATATGCAGGACTTATATTTACATGTGCTAGAACAGCACAATTTTAATGTAAACCCGCACCGCACAATGTTTTATGGAACTTGTGGAAAATGCCTGTATAATAAGCCTGGTTTTAATCCAGATAGAAATGAGGATATTCATTAATGAAAATTTCCATTAAAAATAATTTTAAAAATATAACCATATTTTGTGCCATATGCTTTATGGTGTTATTAACAGGCTGTGTAAATAATACTGGTACTTTTAAAGATAATGGCAAGTTAAATGTTATTACTACAATATTTCCCTATTATGACTTTGTACGGCAGGTTGCAGGGGATAAAGCTAATTTAAGGCTGGTTGTGCCAGCAGGAATGGACACACATTCTTTTGAACCCGCTGCATCTGATATGATAGATATTGGAAATGCAGATGTTATTATTTACAATGGTGGTGAAATGGAATTATGGGCCAGCAAAGTCCTTGAAGCTGCCACAAATAATAATATTATAACTGGGAAAATGATGGACTATGTAGACACTTTTACAGAAGAAGATGTTACCGGGCTTGGTAAGGGACACCACCATCATGAAGAAAATGAAGAAACAGAAGAAATTGATGAACATATATGGACATCACCTGCCAATGCTGTTAAAATTATTTCAAAAATAGCAGACATATTGTCGGAGGCAGATAAAGAAAACTCTGGTTATTACCATAATAATGCCAGCCAGTACATTAAGAAAATTAAAAAGCTGGACAGTGAATTTAAAAAAATTGCCAGCTCCTCTGAAAAGAATTATCTTATTTTTGCAGACAGGTTTCCATTAAGGTATTTTGTAGAAGAATATGGACTTGATTATAACGCAGCATTTGCAGGATGCAGTTCTGAAATGGAGCCAGGTGCAGATATAATAGCATTTCTTATAGATAAGGCAAAAAGTGAAAATATACACGTTATATTAAAAATAGAGCTTACAAGCAGCAAAGTAGCAGATGCCATAGCAGAAACTGCAGGGGCAGAGGTAATGACATTTAATACATGCCATAATGTTACAAAAAAACAGTTTGACAGCGGTATAACTTATTATGATTTAATGAAGGCAAATGCAGATGTGTTAAAAAAAGCACTGGAATAGTAAAGTAATAATCTTACTTAGAAAGTTTTTTATGGGAGATAATATTAGAAAAACAAGAAAAAAAACCAGGCAGCAGATAGTTTATATAATGGCAATAGCTGCATTTATTCTTATTATTGTATCTGCTGTGTATGCAATAAAAAAGATATGTGCTGGAATTAAAAATGCACAGACAGTAACTACAATGGTGGAAGTTAATCCTACAGAAGAACCAGTACATGAAGAAATTATAACTGTAACCCCTGGACCGTTACCTGAAAATAAAAGCCAGGAAACAAAGAAAAATACTAAAAATACAAAAGAAGAAAATATATTTACATATTTACAGGGCCCAAAATCATGGAAAGAACGTATTAGCTGGTCAGGCCCGTGGGGTGTAAGGTTTTATGACGGAGGTTCATTTGGGGGTTTTGGCTGTGGGCTTTGCTGCCTTGCTAATGTTTATTCAACATTTAGCAGTGGCAGGTGTACTCCTGTTGACATGTACAAGTTTGCCAGGCAAAAAACTGGATACGGGGGAGGAGGTGCTATTGCATGGGAATATATGGATACCACCCTTAATAAACTTGGATTTAACACAAGCCTTAGACGTAAACCACGCAGTTATAAAAATTTTAAAAAGCAGATTGCAAATGCAAAGTGCAGCATAGTGCTTATAAGCAGCAATAATTCCAGATGTTACTGGAAAAATACGCCAGGGCACTATGTAACAATATTTTTATATAATGAAAAGTCTGGCACTGTATTCCTGGCAGACTCTGGAAACCCTTTACATAACAGGAAACGCATAGAACTGCGTAAAATCTATAAATCATTAAAAACAGAAAGTGAATGGCAGTATTTAAATATTGGCCATTACAATAAAAACAGTGATACATGGAAACACAGGAAATTAAATAAAAGATGGGTAAAACCAGAATATATTGGATAATATGTAATTGTGCTGCCGCACTAAACAAAGAGCATATAATATATGGCTCTGTTAAAACCGGTGTATGCTATATATTTTTATAATTTTTTAATGCGGCAGCCCTTTAATTTTTATACTTATCCTGCGTTCTGTTAATTCTGCATAAGAATCTGTTCCTTGTCTATAAGTGAATATCTTACAAGCCCACTGCTGTCCAGGTTTTCATGGTGAAGGTTTATTGCACTGATCTGGTGGTTATAATATGTTGTATAATAATAAATACCTTTGTCAGCATTACAACAGGAAGTATAAATAGTATATTCATATTCCCCACATTCTGTTTCACAACAGCCACGCTGCTGGCTTACAGAACCAAGTATATGGAAAAACTGGCCTACACTTTCAGCTTCAGACCCATTACATACTGAATTCATCTTTGTAAATGCTGCCCTTACAAAACGTGATGGTGAAGATAAGTCACCTGGAAGCCCTATTGCACCCATTCCCCTGCAATACGGATGCAGGTCTAATTTTGATGAAAAATTATTTAAAGGCGGCTTTACTGATAAAGACATAAAGTTATTTAAATATACCATCTGTTCATTAAACGGAGGATTATTAGTAAGTATGCCAACAGGGTTATCATATACCTTAATACCGTCTTCCCCTGGCTCTGCTGTAACTGAACCATTCCTGTCTGATATTAACCAGTGGAGCTGTGCAGCAGGAAGGTGGTCCTTGAACTGCATTTTAGTAAGATTAGTTTTTGGAAGCAGTTCTTTTACCTCATTAATTTCAGAGCACTGTCCAAGTACCCATGGAATAAACTCAAACTGTGCTATATTATACATATCAGGTATTTCATCCCTGTATACTGCATTACCTGGGAAATTCAGGCCCGCAATGCAGAGCCCCTTTTCATTAACACCTTCATAATATAATGGGTAATTATCAAGCACATATGCAACACCAATTATTGCATAATGTGACTTCATAGTTCCTGCCTTACGGAAATTAAATACATAATTACGCGGTGTAATTGTAACCTCATCAACATATGAAAATTCATAATCCAGGGTACGTCCAAAATAAAAATCATCTGTTATATATGTTGCTGCTGTACACATAATACTACCTCCTTAAATACCAAAATTTTTATTTACTGTTTATAAAAGAATAACATGTATTTATATTACATGCAAGAAAATTATAAATATTACTGTTCCAAATTAAATTCCAGGTACTTATACCAGGTAGGTTCTTGTAAACCAGACACGCCACTTAAAAAGCGTGAGTTTTAAAGGGCTGGCTTAATAAGGTTAAAACCCATGCTGTAAAACAGGCATTAACGGCTTACTTTGACAATAACATATAATAATCTATAAATAATAAATATCCCCAAAAGGTTATAAAAAAATTTACTTCTTAGTAATAATATGTTAATATATATTAGTAATATAACTATATATGGGCTATTCCAAAAACCATTTATAGTAATATTGCACAAAAAACATTACTGGCAGGCTTCTTGTCTTGCTATAACAAAAAGGGGAGGAATTACCTATGGATTTAGAAATATTAAAAAATGAAGAAAAACGGATGAATTTAATTATGTTTTTATTTGTAGCAGTTATCCCCATAACAGCATTTGGTTATGTAATGTTCTTTAATAACGGGGCACTCAGGGATATTATTGCTTTGTCCATGACAGTATGCAGCCTTTTAATTAAGGCCTTTGAAAAACTTCTTGGAAAATATGCAAAATATTTTTACATATCTGTACTTCCTGTATTCGGGGTAGTAACCATTGTTGCAGGTACCCCTGCTGTATATGGCGCAATGGCAGAAGCTTATTTCCTGGTATTGTTTTTATGTATACCATACTATGACCTGTCAGTTATAAAAGTATGTACAATAGCTACTGTTGTGCCAAATATAATTGGAATGTTTATATTCCGCAAGGCATACCTTGCAATGTACACTATGTCTATATGGTTTTTTGTATGGATAGTATATGCACTTGCAGTAGTTGTTGCGGTATTTATTGTTATAAGGGCACGTTCACTTTTTGATAAGGTTGAAACAAAAGAACACGAAGCAGAACAACTGCTTAACAGTGTACGTACCGCATTTGACGGGCTGCACCAGTCATCTGAAAAGATTTATGAATCATTAAATAACTTTGAAGAAAGCTCGGCAGATATTGCTTCTTCTACTGCGGAAATCTCTAACAGCGCTGATTTACAGATTGAACAGGTTGAAGGAAGCATTGATATATTTAATGATCTGAATGATAAAATTGAAAGTTCTGAAACACGTGTTGCACAGACAGTAGAAAACATGAAAAAGCTTAAAGAAGAAAATGATAAAGGAATAATTGCCATTGAAGAACTTTCTAAGAAATTTAGTGAAAATATAGAAGCTGCTAAAATGGCATCAGAAGGTGTTACATCACTTGCGCAGAAGTCAACTTCTATTGGTGGCATTATTGAAAGCATAAGCCAGATTGCACAGCAGACAAACCTTCTGGCATTAAATGCAGCGATTGAAGCTGCAAGGGCAGGTGAAGCAGGCAAAGGATTCGCAGTAGTAGCCGGTGAAATAAATTCCCTTTCAAGCGAATCTTCTGCCGCAACACAAAAAATTGATGCTATTTTAAAAGATATTATAAATACAGTACAAGACACAAATAAGGTTATTGACGATAATAATACTATTGTACAGGATTCTAAAGAAAAGTTAGATGATACAGTTAAAATATTTGAAAGTATGCTTTACTCATCAGAAGAGGTAATTAATGTTACAGATCTTTTAAAAAGTGAACTTTCCGGTATTATAGAACTTAAAGACCACTTGCTGCATGCTATGCAAAAGGTTGAAGATGTTTCCCAGAAATCAGTTGAAAATACATCTGAAATAAGTGCAGCAACCGAAGAACAGGCAACAGGAATTGAAAACATACTTAATGTTATGGAAAACATTAAAGCAGATATTGACAGGCTTTCAAATATATTAAATACAAACACAAAGAAACAAAATTCCTGATACTTGCATATAAAACAGCAAAAACATAGTTTTGTACACAATATAAAAACCAATTACCAGAAACTTATAAAAAATAAAGGTATTATACATAAAAGTTTATAAATAAAAAAGTGCATGGAAATTAATTATATTATTCCATGCACTTTTTATTATTACAAAGCCTTGCCGGAAAATCTGTCCTTACCATATATTTTTTACCAAAACCCTCTTCTAAACAATTCTTGTATAAAATAACTAAAAATTCATATTAAAAAACACTTGACAAAACTGTCCTATTGTATTATTATACTATACAGATAATACAATAATACAAGAAAGGAGGTAATCCTTTGGATTGGAAGTTTAACAATGACTCCCCTATTTACCAGCAGATTATGGAACAGATAAAGGCAATGATTGCAACTGGCATATTAAAGGCTGGTGACAAGCTTCCATCTGTAAGGGAACTTGCCATTGAAGCAGAGGTTAATCCCAATACTATGCAGAAAGCCCTTTCAGAACTTGAAAGGGAGGGCCTGCTTTGTTCAAAGCGGACATCTGGAAGATTTGTATCTGACAACCCGGCTAATGCCAATAATTTACAGGAGGAAATGATGATGGATTGTGTAAAAACATTTATTGAAAATATGAAAAAACTTGGATATTCACTTAATGACTGCTTACGTTTTATAGAAAAATACTGGGATTAGTATTTTATAAAGCTATGAAAAGAAAGGATAATTGGTTAAAATGAAAAATATCTTAGAATGTCACAATTTAACAAAAAAATATGGACAGAAAACTGCACTAGATAACATATCGCTATCTATAGAAACTGGCAAAATCACAGGTCTTCTTGGCCCTAATGGAAGTGGTAAAACTACACTTATTAAAATAGCAAGTGGGATTCTTAGTGCTGACGGAGGGGAAATCCTGGCAGGAGAAAATAAAATTGGCACAGAAAGTAAAAAAATAATCTCATACCTTCCAGAACGCCCATATTTTACACCTGCCATGAAAGTAAGTGAAACGATAAAATTTTTTAAAGATTTTTACCAGGATTTTTCTGAAGATACAGCAGAAGAAATGTTAAAAAAGCTTGATATCAGCCCTGATGCCAAAATAAGGACTTTATCAAAGGGAACAAGGGAAAAAGTACAGCTTGTACTTGTTATGAGCAGGAAAGCAAAACTTTATCTTTTAGATGAACCAATGGGAGGTGTGGATCCTGCTGCAAGGGATTTTATTTTAAAAACAATACTTAAAAACTATAATGAAAACGCAGGAATTATTATATCCACCCATCTTATAAGTGATGTAGAAAAAGTGCTTGATGATGTTATATTTATAAAAAATGGCCATATGGTACTGCATAAAAGTGTAGACGAAATAAGAAGTGAAAAAGGAAAATCTGTTGATGCATTATTCAGGGAGGTGTTTGCATGTTAGGCAAATTAATTAAATATGATTTAAAGGCGGGCATCCATATAATGATTCCGGCATATATATTTATAATACTATGTACTGTTTTTTCAAGAATCACAAATATTGTATCTGGTATGCTAAGCGGCAGCCTGAAACATATAATTAACTTTTTATTTATAGTTTCTACATTTATATTAATACTGTCTATAATGGCCACATGTGTTATAACATTAGTCTGGACTGTATTAAGATACAGGAATAACCTTCTGCGTGATGAAGGGTATCTTATGCACACACTGCCTGTAACAACAGTAAACCTTTATTTTAGTAAAATAATTACAGCAATTATATTTTTCCTGGCAGATACAGCAGTAATAATTTTCTCTGTAATACTTTCAGGAATACCAAAGGAATATGGAATTAACTGGGAATATATAAAAAATGCTTTAACCACTTTCCACTATGGCGCTAAAGAATATGGTATAAATGGAAATATATATATAGCTGCTATAATAATTGTTATCTTTACTGCACTTTATATGTCTGTTTCACAGCTTTTTGCAAGCCTTAATATAGGATACAGCATACCTTTTGGAAAAGGGGCAAGCAGGGATTTAATTTCAATCGCAGTTTATATTGTAACTTATATAATTATGCAGGTAGTTATGTTTATGATTATTTTTATACCAGTGCTTATAGCAGATTTTGATATAGAAAATGAAACAGAAATGTTAAAATATACACAGACCTTTTTATTTGTTGAAATAGCAGCAATGGTCTTTTTCTCTGTAATATACAGCCTGGTTTCAATAAAACTTATGCAGAAAAAATTAAACCTGGAATAAATAAAAATGCTTCCAGAAACAATATACAATGTACAATATGTATATAGTACGGTGTACATATAATACAAATATACATCTGGTACAATCTTCTGGAAGCATATTATAAACTTTAACCTCATTAGCCAGCCATTTAAAATTCACGCTTCTTAAGGCTGGTCTGGCTGCCCAGGGTTTTACAAAACATTATTTACAGTAAGTTTATACAGTATTCTAAAATAAATTCGGAAAACCACATATCTGCTGCTGCTTCTTCTGGTTTAAAATTTATTTTGTACTTTTCTGTAAAACCATATGGTGCTAATTTTTTATCTGCTGCTTCTAACATCTTTATATCAAAGCTGCTGTCACCAGCAGCTATAACCATATCTGCATTTATATACTCCCTGAATCTTTTAACAGCCATGCCTTTATCCATGCCATATGGAAGTACATAAACCTTTTCACCATTATTAGCAGCATAAACTAATGAATCTTTAAGAAGTTCTTTTAAATCCTGTACTACTTCTTCTGCCCTGTCACACTTTGTAAATATAAATAAACCATCTATAAAGCGTATCTCCATCTTACGCCTTAAATCTTTTTCTAAAAAACTGGCGGCTTTTTTAAGCCCTGGAATACTTTCTTTAATAATGTCCTGTGACTTATTATACCATTCTTTATTTCTTATTCCATTTTCAAGAAGAACGCCGCCATTGCATACAAGTGCATATTTAATATTTCCAGTTCCAAGATTTATTCTTTTATACTGGCTTTCTGTCCTTGTAGATGTTGGTACAATTAACATATGGTTTTTAAGGCTTAAAAGCAGTTCATAAGTCTTTTTTGTAATATATGAAATCCAGCGCCCATTGTACCATTCAACATTAATTTTTTCAAGCTGTGTATCTTTTTTATAAGAATAGATTAATGTATTATCCAGATCCAGGTTTAATACAACCACTCTTTATTCCCCCTGTATTATATAAAACAGTATTCTTCACTTCTTTGACACAATTATTTTACGTACCATATCTACAGGAATAATTAAAACAGCTAATGCCATAGACACTAACAAAGCTTTAATGCTTAATGTTGTTGTAGCAAATACCTGTCCTCCAATCTGGATAATTACAGTCTGTAATATAAATATTGCGCCCATAACAAGGGCAAAGGCTTTATTGCCACTGATATGCTCAAACAGGTTTAACCTTTCAGACCTTGTATTTAAACTGTTAAATATAATTGAATATATGAAAAATGCAAACATAAATGTTTTTTCATAAAGGCCTGGATTTGTACAGCCCTCTGGTGTTACAAATGTTGTAATCCCTGCTACATTTTCAAGTATCAATATAGAACCTAGTGTTATAAATACAGAACTTGTCCCTATTGCAGATTTTATATAGCCTGTAAGTATATTATCTGTCCTTTTTGCTGGTGCAGCGTCCATATACCTGTCAAGTATTGGTTCACCGCCAAATGCCATTGCAGCCAGGGTATCCATAATAAGGTTAATCCATAAAATCTGTACAATAGAAAATGGTTCAGTCCATCCAAGCACAGGTGCAATAATATTCATAAGCAGGGTGCTTATATTTACTGTAAGCTGGAATATAAGGAACTTGCCAACGGATTTTGCCATTGTCCTGCTGTTAAGCACACAGTCCTTAATAGAAGCAAGGCTGTTATTAAGGATAACCACGTCCCCTGCTTCCTGTGCCACTGCTGTGCCGTCCCCCATTGCAAAACCAATATCAGCCTGCTTTAATGCTGGTGCATCATTTACACCGTCACCTGTCATCCCACACACATTATCAAGGCGCTGTGAAATGGAAACCAGCCTTTTTTTATCAAGCGGTTTTGCCCTGCTTACAACACAAAGCCCTGGAAGCTTCTTTTCCAGTTCTTCATCTGGCATTTTTTCCAGTTCTTCATGTGTAAGGACAATATCTTTTTTACTGTCTTTAATAATCCCTGCTTCTTTTGCAATCGCAACTGCTGTTTCTTCTGCATCACCAGTAACCATAACAACCTGTATGCCGGCTTTATTTAAGGTTTCAACTGTTTCTACAGCATCAGTCCTTACATTATCCCTTAAGCATAATACAGCTATTAATATAACCTGGTTTCCGCTAATTTTAGCAACTGAAAGAAGTTTCATTGTCCTTCTGGCTTCAACCACCATAAGTTCTTCTACTTTCTCCCTGTCTGTAGCCGTAAATTCCTTTACTGTTCCATCTGGAAGCATATAATGTGTCACACTGCCTATAATGCCTTCTGTTGCACCCTTCCAGTAAACTGTGCCATCATTTAATGTAACAGTTGCACATTTCTTCTCTGAATCAAAACCACTAATTTCTTTAACTTTGCCCTGGGCACTGCTGTTACCGTTATACCCTTTAGACATTGCATAGGCAATGAGTGCCCTGTCCATGTTGTTGCTTCCTATAGGCTTTCCTTCAGATATCTTTGCAAGGTTATTTAAAGTTATTGATTCAATAAATTCACTATGCTCAAGGAAATCAATAATTTTTCCTTCACCAGTAATAAATTCAACTAATGATAAGTTTCCCTCTGTAATTGTACCAGTTTTATCACTAAAAAGGACATTCATATATGCTGAATCAGAAAAAGCAGCTTTATGGCTTACAAGAATGTTTTTCTTATACATGGACTCCGTGTTCATAGACTGTACAAGGCTGTTCATCATTGGAAGTCCCTCAGGTACTGCCATAATTACAATAGATGCCATCAGCATTATTGCTTCTGCAATTAAAAGCAGCACAGAAACTACTGTTATATCTGCATTGCTCCGGAAGAGCGTAAGCCCCACCTGTAAAATACCTGCAATGGCAGCAGCAGAAACACCAAGCTTTCCAATACCTGCGGCAACTACCTCAAGTTTAAGGCTTGAAGTGTCTTTTCTTTCTTCTTCATCATTATCAGTAAGGGCTTTGTTAATCTTGCCAAGCTCTGACTCATCACCAATAACAGTTACTGTCATATACCCTTCACCGCTTGTTACAACTGAACCCATAAATACCTTGTGTCCTGAAGAATAGTCAGTGCTTAATGCTTCATCCATTGAATCCGCTGCTGTCTTAGTTTCATCCCTTGATTCACCATTTAATGCTGCCTGTGAAACTTTAATGCTGCCTTCAAAAATTAACCCGTCGGCAGGTATTTTATCACCTGCCTGTACAAGGACAGTATCACCTTTTACAATTTCACTTGTTAAAATATTAACAATATTCCCGTTCCTTACAACTTTTGCATATGTCTTGTTATACTCTTCCTGCAAAGCCTCACTTCTGGAACTGTTCCTGTACTCTGACAACGTACTAAACCCAGTTGCAAGGGCAATGGCAAGGACAATGCTTATAATCTCTACAACATCATTTTCACCTGCCAGTGCTGGCACTATTATTCCTAATACAGCCAGTATAACCTTTAATGCAAGAGCAGCACAAAGCACCTTAATCCATATATCATCAAATGCACCTATAAACATTGACCATAAAGATTCCTGCTCCTTCTTTGTAAGTTCATTAGTACCATATTTTTGTTTGCTTTCATTAACCTTGTCATCTTTAAGGCCACGTATAAGCTGCTCTTTATTAAAATTTTCCATCAGGTATAAATACCCTCCTTAATTTATTTTTATCTGTATCTTGCACTAAGTTCATTTAACCCTGGGTCTGTTGTTCCCTGTCCAGCCGCATTAAATTTCCATTCCCCGTTATGCCTGTAGACTTCACCAAAAATTAAAGCTGTCATTCCAGAATAATTATCAGTAAGGTTATATCTGCATATTTCTTTATTATTCCTTGCATCCACAATTCTTATAAATGCATTTTCTATCATGCCAAAATTCTGGCGTCTTTCAAATGCTTTATAAATATTAACAACAATTACTATCCTGTCATATTCTTTAGGTACGTCTGAAAGCTTAATTATAATCTGTTCATCATCTCCGTCACCAGCACCTGTAAGGTTATCGCCCATATGCTGTACAGTGCCACTTTTATGGCTTAAATTTCCATAATAAACTAAGTCACCAATATCATTCAATTTGCCATTTTTAAGCATTATTGCAGAAGCATCACAATCAATGTCCTGTACCTTTTTAGCAAAAAAACCTCCTGGCTGTCTTGCCTCATCCCATCCAAGCCCCACAAGTACTGTTGATAAGCCTGCGTTTTCCTTTGAAAGATTTACCTTCTGCCCCTTCTGTAAACTGACTGACATGCTATTTCCTCCCTGCTTTCCATTTAAGCCCCCAGTTAAACGCCTTGTCTAAAAAGCTGTGCCCAGGATAAAACTGGACGATTTTTTCAACACTGAATGTTTCGTCATTTATATTTTCCAGTAAAGCAAGACCGCACATTTTATCTGATGAGTTGTATGAATCCATTTTTACAATAAGATCCTCAGCACCTGGATATTTAATTGTTACTGTTGCATCTGCCTGTTTCCAGTTTGCAATTCCCTCATAGATAAATGTATAAACAAGCACCCTTTTTATTTGTGAAACCTGGTTGCCATTAATCCTTAAATTCTCACCATCTGCATTTGCACCTGTCCTGTCATCTGCATCCAATGAGATAAAAGGTGCCTGCTGCAATGAACCAAAGGCATTACCTAATGCTTGTACTGTTCCCTTTCTGCCGTCTTTTAATTCATACAGGCAGCCTAAATCTAAATCAATCCCATTATTCCCATTAAATAAACCTGAAAATAATCCCTGTTTAACAGGTGATGAATTCCAGTTAAGGTTCACCAGTATTTCACCTAACCCGGCAGAAGATTTTTTCTCTAAATTTACTTTCTGGCCTTTTTGTAAGCTGATAGCCATTTTTCCCATCTCCTATTCTGTTTCTACACCATAGTTTTCACATAAAGCTGCAAGACCGCCCTGGTAACCGCTGCCGATTGCATTAAACTTCCACTCATCACCATTTTTATATAATTCCCCAAATACAGCAGCCGTTTCAATCGAAAAGTCTTCTCCAAGGTCATACCTTAGCATCTCTTCCCCTGTATCTTCATTATATATATGGATAAATGAATTATTTACCTGCCCGAAATTCTGTCTTCTCTGCTCTGCTTCATAAATAGTTACTGTAAATGCTATTTTGGAAATTCCTTCAGGAACTTTTGAAAGATCTATTTTAATTTGTTCATCATCACCTTCACCAGCACCTGTAAGATTATCACCCATATGCTCTACAGCGCCTGAAGCGTGTACAAGGTTTCCATAGAAAACAAAATCCCCAGAGCCTGTAACCCTTCCTTGGTCTGTTAAAAGAAAGGCCGCCGCATCAAGGTCAAAATCCCCTCCTGTATCAAATGAATTAATATCCCATCCTAAACCGACAACAACATTTTTTAACCCAGGGTTTCCCTTTGTAAGGCTTACCTTCTGGCCTTTTTTTAAACTAACTGGCATATTTTTTATCCTCCTATGCTGTTTCTATGCTACTTCAATGCCATAATGCCCGCAAAGTGCTGCCAGTCCTCCCTGGAAGCCACTTCCAATAGCATTAAATTTCCACTCACCATTATTTTTATATAATTCACCAACTACTACCGCTGTTTCGATCGAAAAGTCTTCGCCTAAATCGTATCTTATAATTTCTGTTCCTGTAGCTTCATCTACAAGCCTTATATATGCATTGGAAACCTGTCCGAAGTTCTGCCTTCTTTTTTCTGCATCATAAATGGTTACTGTAATTGCAATCCTTTCGATATTAGAAGGTACTTTTGAAAGGTCAATCTCAATCTGTTCATCATCACCTTCACCTTCACCAGTAAGGTTATCCCCCATATGTTTTACAGATTCACTGGCATGGCTTAAATTTCCATAAAATATAAACTCTTTTTCTGTAGGGCACTTTCCATTAGAACCAAGCATAAATGCTGCTGCATCAAGGTCAAAATCTGCACCTGAATCAAATGCATTAACATCCCATCCAAGGCCTGCCATAATATTTTTAAGACTTGGATTTCCCTTTGTTAAGTCTACCTTTTGTCCTTTTGATAAATTAATTGACATAATAAAACCCCTCCTTATAGTATATATAAAATTTTATTGTTTATTTATTCTGTGCTGGCGGCATATGGTATCTTTTATTGAAGTCCTGTTTAATTGTTTCCAGGCGTGCCTGGTCTTCAATACGTTTTTTCCTGGTTTCCTCCTGTATATGTTTTGTTTCATCAATGCCGCTTACGATTGTCCTCCATGTGGTTTCAAGGGTTTCAATCTGTATGGAACTTCCAGACGCAAGCCTTGCTGTTACTTTAGATACTTCGGCCGTATTCTGTGCATTTTTAATTAGCATTTCATTAGTCTTTTTATCAAGTGCTGACATAGCTTCCGCCTGTACTTTCTGCCTTTTAAGCATAATTGCCTGCGCAAGCGCCTGTTTAAATACTGGAAGTGTAACAATAAATGCAGAATTAATCTTTCTTACCAGGTTAAAATTAGTAAATTCCATCATTTTAATCATAGGAACAGACTGCATTGCAACACTTTCTGCTGTCCTTAAATCCTGTGTACGCTGTTCCATCATCATTAATGCCTGGTTAAGGCTTGTAATCTCAAACTGTATGGAATTGTCCCCTGTCTGTTCCATATCTGCCTGTCTTTGTGCAATATATGCTTCAATTTCCTTACATGCCTGTTCACCTGCAAGAATATATTTAACTAATTCATGGTAAAAATTAACATTAGCTTCAAACATCTGGTTTAATTTGCGGCTTGCCTGCTTTATTTCTTCCTCATACTGTTTTAACTGGACATAAATCTTGTCCACTTCTTCCCCCATTGTATGGTATTTGGCAAGAATTTTATCAAGCTGCTTCTTTACCCCGCCAAAAATCTTATTAAATAAGCCCGGTTCCTCTTTAATCTCTTCAATATCAAACTTATCCATAATCTTTGCAAGGGCATTCATAAGTTCACTTGTATCATCTAACTGTGACATATTCATGCTGTTTAATACAACATCTGAAGCTTTTGAAATCTCTTCTGCCACACCAGCACCAAATGAAACGATTGTGTCCAGGTTATATACCTCAATCGTACTTACAATCTGGTCAACCTCTTCTGAATTAACAAGTTCAGAATTCATTTTTTCCCTGTCAGCAACAATATCATATTTCTCTACAACCTCTATCTCATTCTTAGTGTCTGGAAATTCCCCTGCTGCATTTACTGGAGCTGTCTGTGTTTTGCTAAAATCAAGTCCCATATTCCTTTTCCTCTCTGTTTTGGTCTGCTTATGGTAATTCAGGGGAAGGATCTTGCTATTTTAAATTAAAAATCCTGCCAAACCAGTTTGTACGTGTACTGCCTGGTTTAACCCTGCCAAAATCTGGGATTTTTAAATCATATAAATATTCCCCTAGCTGGTGTTCTTCCATTATTTTGCTGTTAAAATACTTTTCTATGCTCTGGTATCCTGTTGGCACAAAAAAAACTATATCAAACCCTGCAAGGTTAAGGAATGATGTTATTATTGTATCCTCCAGTGATATTATATCTTCTGTTGCATTAATATAAATTAATTTCGGGTTTTTCTTAGTAAAGTCAAACTTTTGTATTAACCTTATTATATCTTTAGGTAAATCAAGGACTATGGATATTATTGTATATTCTGTCCCGTTTTCATATGTACCTTTAATAAGCTTCTTATCTAGCATTATTTGCAGCTTTTCAAGTATAAAATCCTGTGTTTCCTCCCTTAAAATCCCATACTTATAACTGGAATGGCTTTTAATTTTTGCTTTTAAAAGCTTTCCGTTTTTAAGAAATTCTGTCGCAAAAGCTTTTATCTGGCTGTTATATGGAGATCTGATATATGGTGCATTTTTTATAAGTATTGTATCCTCTGTAATTAATTCTTTAACAGACTGCCAGTACTTTGCAACCTCCCCGTCTTTTACACCTGAAACTTTAGCAAATATAACAGGTACAGACACTACACCATTATCTGTACTAAATCCAGGCCTGTACTTTAATTCTTCATTCCAGAGGATTTTAATTTCTTCGTACATTGTCTGCAAATTTATTATGCCAGCTTTTGCATACTGCTTGTTCCTGTATATCCCGGACTCCTGGTACATAATGGTGTCTAATTCCCTTTCTGCCTGGAAAGCAACTGTTCCCATTACTGCCTGGGAATTGTCTTCCGGGTACTGGCCAAGTACTAATGATTCTGTATAATTTATTTCACACAGCATTGTATCCTCAAGACAGCATTTCTTACTTAAATCCGGACACAGAATTAAAACATCAACTGGAAGCCTTGCAAGGAATTTTATAAACATTGCTTCATTTTTATCTTTACAGCCGCCAAGATAAATAAAACATGCAATATCAGGCACCTTCCAGCCTTGAAATAAAACAGGCTGGTATCTTTTAAGCCAGCAAAGAAGGTATACAGCCCTGTTAACCAGTTTATTAAGGTTTGCACCTTCCTTTTCTGCTTCCATAAGTACTACATCAACAAAAGCTTTATTCATTATACTTTGTAATGTACTGTTTGCAGTGTATTTTATATTGGAAGCAAGATCTGTTACCATCTGGCCGCGCTTTGTATAATTATTACGCTTTATGCCTGCTATTTCATCTGTGGAAGGTTTTGGGATTTCATTATTAACAATTACTATATGCCTTTTTGCATTTTTTAGCCCAAGTTGGAATTTATAGAGTACATTAGAATAATTAAACCTGTCTTCTGCACCATTTATCCTGTAATAACAGTTATAAAATAATTCCTGGCTGCTGCCTCTTGCAGAAGTGCTTTCCATAATGCCATCTAACCCCTTTTTGCTTGTCCATTCATTAGTACAGTTAGCAAGCAAGGGCTTTTTACCATATAATCTTTCAATATCCATCTCTTCCTGGATAAGCTGCCTGGTTTTTGCAAGGCAAAAACCTTCCGGGAATTTTTTAGTACCATTTATATCTAAGCTGTAAGACCACTTTGACATGGGATCAGTTTTAAGATATCCCTGGTCACCATTATATTGTAATAAAACAACATCACAGCCTGCACTTGAAAGGGCTGATAACAACATAAGCTCATAATGGCTGATATTGCCTTCATACAATATTTTAGGTATATTATTCCCGCCAGCCTGGTTTACTACCCTTTCAAACTTATAATACAGCCAGCACATAAACTTTATATATGAGTTTTTCAGCATATTTTCTGTTTTGCCTGACTTTTTCATAAAATCAAGCAAATCATACATTGCAGCAGACAAGTCTGTCTTCTGCCTGCTATTCATACGCGGCAGCCATCTTTCAAGGCTGTATGCAATAAACCCTGGATTCATCTGGAAACCAGGCCCCATAACTTCCATATAGTATGAAAGGTTTTTCTCATCAGGATTTGGAATTTTGCCTTCTATAATTACACCACTCTGCATGGCAGCTTTATAATAGTTTTTAATAAACTGCCCTATTTCATCAGAATACCCGTTAATACGGTAAAAGTATACACCCTTGTCCTGTCTTTTATCTAATGTAGTAAAATAATCATTAAGATTCTGGATTTTTTTATGTTCAAACACCGGGCAATTTCACCTTCAATATTTATAAACTATGAAAACTATTGTAACATATAGTTCCATTTTTTACAAGTTCCTGGTATAATTTTCACTTTAGTTTAATAAATTATATCTATCTTTCCTAATGCTGCCATGTTATAATTACACCATGCATTTATTTATGCAGATTTATTAACTGGAGGTTTATAAATTGAAAGATAATATTATATATTACAGCGTTGGTGCATTGTTGTACTGTCCTGCCAATAACACTACAGTTGCATCTTCTGTTATAAATGAAAGATTTGGCACTAATTATTCACTGGCATTATGCCTTGAGGACACTATTAATGATAACTTTGTTGAAGAAGCTGAACGTATTTTAATTAACTCAGTTACTAAAATATACCAGGCTTACCAGGAAAAACCTTTCTATATGCCTAAAATCTTTATAAGGGTACGTAACCCAGGACAGATTATATATCTGGCAAAGGCAGCAGGAGTATCTTTTAGTGTAATAACAGGGTTTATTATACCTAAGTTTGCACTTTTAAATGCCCTGGAATATATTAATGCCATTATTAAGGTAAATGAAATGACTGCCAGAAAAGTATATATGATGCCAATATATGAACATTCTTCAATTATTAATTTAAATGACAGGGCAGAAATACTTTACAGCCTTAAAGATATTTTATTAAAAGCCGGGGAACTTGTCCTTAATATACGTACAGGGGGCAATGACCTGTGCCATATATTTGGCTTCAGAAGACATTCTGACGAATCAATACACCAGATTAAACCAGTAGCAAACATTTTATCTGATATAATAACAGTCTATGGAACAGACTATATAATTTCAGGGCCGGTATGGGAGTATTATAACGGGGAGGACTGGGAGAGCGGGTTAATACAGGAAATTAAAGATGACAAGCTGTGCGGCTTTATTGGAAAGACCGTTATACACCCGTCGCAGATTGCTGTATTTAACAAACTGTACCAGGTTCCAAAGCAGGACTTTACTGATGCAATGTCCATACTAAACTGGGATAAATCCTCCCACAGCTATGTTTCTGGCAACCTGCCAGGGGAGAGGATGAATGAATATAAAACACATTATAACTGGGCAAAAAAGATATCATTCCTTTCCAGGGTTTTTGGTGTAGAGGACTAGCCAGTTTTATGTATCGGCTAGTTTTTTAATAATGCCACAGCATTTATAATGCTTTAAGGGATAATGCAGTACCTTTACATTCTTTTCCTCTGCAAGTCTTGCCAGATGGCAAAGCATTGGTTCATCTTTATATTCCATGCTTATTAAAACCCTCCATGGTATCCTGCGGAGCAGTACCCTTGTGGCTTCGCCTATTCCTGGTTTAACCAGGTTTATATCATTAATGCCAAAACTGGCAGCAATTTCTTTTACTTCATCAATGCCTTTTCCTGGTACTTCCCTTTCTTTAATGCAATGCCCTGTGGTAAATTCTTTTTCTACTGCTTCAATAAAGCCATACGATAAATCCTGGCTTTCCAGTTCCTTATAATAAACTGCACCATGAAAGTCATTCCTGCCAATAATATCACCCCGGAGGAATGTCCTGCTTATAAGCCCTGATACTGTACAGTTAAGGCATGAGCTTGGAATTAGTATATCTTCATGTGTACCACATAGGTTTGTAATATTTGCAGGATCTGCAATTACTGCAATATCAGGAAAAACCCCTTTATAATTTTTAACATTCTTTTCTAATTCATTGTAAATAGCACCTTTTCCTGTCCATCCATCTACAAAAAGCAACTGTCCTGGTTTGTATCTTTCCAGAAGGTAATCCATAGCATTGCTATCTATGCCACGCCCTCTTATTATTGAAATTGAATAATGTGGTATGTCAAGCTGGTATTTTAATTTTAAGTAGTGTTTAAGCAATATGCCGGCAGGTATGCCAGCCCTGGCAAGGGATACAAACACAATATCTTTGCCCCTTGTTTCTATAATTCTTTCAGCAAGACATGCAACTGCTGATGCAACTGTACCTGCATACTGTTTTAGTGAGTTATGGTATATCTGCATATATTCTTCTGTTGGCACATATTCGGCTGGCAGCATTTCACTATAATGCTTCCCAGATTGTATAAGCTTTTCCCTTTCCTCTGCTGGCTGTGGTTTAACTAATCCCGTAATGTCTTTTAACAATAAAATTACATCTTCTTTTTTATATGAACTTCTCAAATTAGCACCACCTTACCAGTAAAATATTTTTATTTTTAAGCTTTAATGCATTAACCAGGGAATTTATGCCTTCTTCCCCGCTATTATGTGAATCTGTAACAATAATTACTTCATCATAAACATCTATATTATATATATATGTAACCCTGTCTTTATCATACAGGCTTTTTAATTCATATCTTTCATGAAGAGGATAATCTTCTTCTATACTGGCAGTTACAGGACTTCTTGTTGTGGAATGGGTTCTTACATTATTTCCCAGTTCTTCTAGTTTTTTTCCAATAAAAATGGCTGGATACATAAATTCTTCTGTCCCTGCTACTAAAATATTCTTATTATTTATATCCCTGGTATATTGGTATACCTGTTTCCAAAGGTTTTCACATGCCTTTTTATATTTGCCTGCACTTGTAAGCCTTCTTGTATCTATAAAACCAGAAGCTTTAAACACATTATAATCCCTTGTTTTTTTAGTACAACATGGAATATATATGCCATCCCCGGCAAAAAGGCCTGCCGTTTTAATATATTGGCTGTTATCTGTCTTTACAAGATAATGCAAGCCAATATTCTCTTTATTATATATATCCTGGTACTTTATTGCCATTCCATTAACAAGTGAAGCCACTGCAAATTTTAGTTCTGTATTATATTCATTTTTAAGTACTTTAATAATGTTTAAAATAGTTTTTCCTGTAGTAACCTCATCTTCTATAAATATTATCCTGTCTATATCTTTAATAATAATATCAATATCATTCCTTACAAGCTTTTGTTCTGCTGCATGGCTGTGTTCTTCAGAAAAAAATAAATATTCCACGCATTTAAGGCTTTCACGTGTTGTCTGTATATATAATGCATTTAAATCTATTGCCACCTGTACCCCTATTGCTGTAGCTGTTTCTGCAAATCCAATAAGCAGAAGCTTTTCTTTATAGTACTTGTCCTGTAAAACTCCTGACAAAGTGCTAAAAAGGGCTAATGCCTTGCCTGGTCTTACTGGTATATGCTTTCCCTGCAACGGGTTTACAACAAGGTAATTCCTTTTTGTATTATTTTCTCTCTTTGCTATCCTTATTAAATCCTTTTTTGTATACATAAAACACTATACCTGGCTTTCTACAAATTTAACCCCATTAAGCCAGACATTTAAAGTAAAGCGGATATCCCTTGATTTTGCCTGGCAGTTTTATATAATTGTACCAGAAAAACGACAGGGCTTCAATATAAATCCATGCTAATTGTATGGCTGTTTCATAAACTATAATACAAATAATGGATAATTTATAGTTATCCTGCGTTGGTTCTTGTATTTTTGTATATATTAAAGGATATGTACATGCAGTAGTTTTATATATTTTCTGTAGCAGGCACGTTCCCACTACGATAGGCGCACAACACTATATATAGTGTCAGCAGTGCATAAGGCCTGTAAAAACCAGGCCTAAGCACTGGTGGCGCTATAGTGCCTTTTACAGAAAATATATAAAACTGTCTGCATGTTACTACGTTCCGTGGGAATTAAAAGTATTGTTGTTTGTATTTTAATTTTTTGACAAAATTTTACGTCCCATGTAAAAGGTACTTTTGCACTGTCAGTCAACTGGATATTCACAATCCGCATTGCCTGCAAGCAGGCATTGGCTACTTGCCCAGTTGCAAACAAGCCTCATTGTTACTTTGCGGCAGTCCGTCAGAAACCTGGACTCCTGCCAGACTAAGTAAGCCCTGGTAAATTAAACCCACCACTTAAAAAGCGGGGGGGGGTTACTTAATGAGGTTAAACACTGTTACGTATGCAAGTGCAGCACAATTCCATTAAGACAGGGAAATCCACAAGAAATATTTTTATAAACTGCCAAAGTGTATATTACCTGGCAAAGGCCAAATGTAATCCTAAAAGGCAACTGTACGGGGCCGCCGGCGCTTAAACCTGGTTTTCAATGTTTCTGTGAAATATTTGTTTCACAGAAACATTTAGGTTTCTATGCGCCGTTGCGTGAACCCGTCCAAGCGGAAGCGGGTTGCCTGTAGGATTACTTTGGACTTGCCAGGGCATAACATTCTGGCTCTTATTTAAAATAAACCGTGGATAACTATAAATTATCTTTTGTTTACACATAATTAAAAGTTTATGAAACAGACGTGATACTAATTCATGATTGTTTTATAAATTATAATCCCATATACTTATAATATGTTTTACACATATGCCTGTCTTGTATATATTACTTGTAGATAATTTAACGGTTTTGTGTTATATTTAACCACAGTAAATAAGTTTTTAACCTCATTAAGTAAGTCCCCCCCCCGCTTCTTAAGCGGTGGGTTTAGGACTTACTTAGTCTGGCAGGAGTTCAAGCTCCTGCCAGACTGCCGCAAAGCGGCAATGAGGTTATGAGCAAGTAGCGAAGCGGATTGCGAATATCCGTTTGACTATACAGGATGACATGGGGGGAATTAATTATGGATAATAAATACGAGACTGTTTATAAACAGTTTGAGAAAAATTTTAAAGAAGAAGCAGGGGCATTTATTGCAGGGGAGGATATAAAAAGCACACTAAAAATGGAGAAAACACGTTTTAACAATGCAGAAAAATATAATATACCCATAAATAAATTTGCTGGCAGCAGTCTTGCACGTTATACAAAAGACATGCTAAGACAGCACCAGCCATTATTTTTTATATACTATATGTCAGGTATTGTTACAGAGTTTTTTTACTGCCTTCTGATATGGGGTATTATTAAATGTACCTTTCTTTACATTGCAGGCAATGGACAGAAAGTATTTAGTGAAAAAATTAATATATCCATATCTGTTGTATTTTTTGCAGTTGTAATAATATGCAGTTATATTACAAGGTTTTATACCAGAAAGCTTTTATACTCCTGTAAGGGAAATATAAAAAGAAAAATATTTATATTTAACAGTGCCTGTTACACGGCTTCTGCAATTATTATAATAATACATACCCTGTATATATACTTGAATAATAAAAACTACCTTGAAGCAAGCTTATCATTATTCCAGATATTTATAATTACTGTGGCAGTGTTGTCAGCTTCTGGCATACACAATGTTATATATAGCAGCCACTTTAATTCATTTATATCAATAGGCATTGCAATAATCCGCCGCAGGCCGGCAGAAAAAAATAAAGCAGCAGAAAAGTACCTGGCTCTTACACTGGAAAGCTTTCTTATACAACATAATATGTCCATGGCCGCTTATAAAGAAAACAGCCAGTTGCAGTCAGATTTTAAAAAATGGGTGCGTTCTAAAGCAGTTACTTTAAGGACTTATGGTGCAATAGCATTTTTTATATTAGTAATACTTGTAATAACCTGCCTGCGGCAGCTTGTTATAACAGGCTTTTCTGCTGGCTTTATAATATTTAGCATTACAACACTGGTTATAACTGTAATACTGTTTCTTGAAATACTTTCATGTAACCAGGTAATAAAATCTTCTAATACCTGGTAATTCCAGGAAGTATTTTACTAATATATCAGCGCCTTCTTACAACTGCTGCTGCCATTTTAAGTACTCCGTTTGATGGTTCTTTTAAATCAGGCACACATATTACAGGTATTCTTGCTGCAACTGCTGCCTTTACCCCGTTTTCTGAATCCTCAAGCACAAGTGCTTCATGTGGTGCCATCTTTAGTTTTTCACATGCCATAAGGAATATATCTGGCTCAGGTTTTGAATATTTAACCATCTCCCCTCCTGTAATTTCACTAAAATATCCTGACAGCCCTGCATGTTCAAGGTATTTTGCTACATAAACAGAATTTGTAGAAGATGCTATTGTACATGGTATCCTTTTTTCTTTAAGCATTATAAGAAGTTCCTTTATCTGTGGTTTTACAGTAAGCCCGGTTGTTTCAGCAATCATGTTTACACGGGACTGTGCAATATCCCCACACTCCTTAACAGGGTAATCTGCTCCATACTCTGAATACATTATATCCTTAAGTTTACTGCCACATGTCCCAAGGGTCTTTTTATATACTTCCTGCGTAAGAATATAGCCCCTTTCCTTCATTGCTACTGCAAGCTGCTCCATAAAAACCCTTTCTGTATCAAAAACAAGCCCATCCATATCAAAAATCACAGCTTTAAAGTTTTTTTGTGCCTTAACAGCTTCAAGTAAATCAAAAAATTCTTTTGCCATTGTAGTCCTCCATTTCTGACAAAACTTTATATTATATCCTGCGCGGATTGCAAATGTCCGCTTGACTGGGGTTAAAAAATATCCACATGTCTTTTATATTATAATAACCAGGGATAATTTACAACTAATTCCTTATAAAACTTTAAAAGGTCTTTTGTAAGTCTGTGACTAAACCTAAAAGACTAATTACAGTTTTATAAAATATATAAAAGCCCTGCCGCTACATTTGTTCTATAAATGTAGTGGCAGGGCTTTGGAATAATACAAAAAATCTATTTATTTATTTATAAATGACTTTAAAAACTCAAACTGCTTCATCTGGCCAGGTGAAAGTTCCTGTAAAAACAGTTTTGAAAGCAGTCCGTTTTCCTCATTTGTAAAAGATATGTTTTCCTGTTTTAGCTGCATATTCCAATTTGTTATTACAGGCAGTGCATCATTTATGTTTTTTCCATTTAATGTATCAAATAATTCTTCTACTTTCTGCCGTTTTCTTGGATCCATGCTAAGAAAGGCAGGGTCATTCCTCCAATTCTCCAATTAAACCTCCTTTTTGCCATATGGCATATATCCTGCTGTTATGGATTTCCCATTATTCCCTGGAGCTGTTCAAATGTTGATTTTTGTTCAGGTGAAAGCTGTGACATAAGAAATTCCATCATAAAATTGCCACCTGGCGTATTGCTTTTATTTAAATTGCTGCTTATTGAACCAAGCCCGTTAATAAGCTGGAATAATATGCTTAGTGGTGTAGTATTGTTATTGCTGATTTCAGATGCTTCGAGCATATCAGGATGTGAATGTGCAAAATCACGGTAACTCTTAAAAAGTTTATCAGCATGTATAAAATTAAGCAGCACCTGTATTGTTTCGGATTCCTTTTTAGTACAGAACTGTCTTATATTCATAAGCATTGCTTCCGGGTCTGGCATAAATGTCTTGTTTTCCTGCCCTTCAAGATCACACCCTTCAAGATCCTGTGATGGCGGCTGCATAGCAAGGTTTACAAGTGAATTTGCCTGTAGAAGTATTTCCATTGCATGCCTGTTTTCAGGTGGTACATATGGAAGGGCTGCCTTTAACATTTCCATATGGCGTTCGCGTTCGTTTGGTATTGGCATAAAAACCTCCTTAATAATAGCTCTTTTATAATCTATGTTAGCTTATATATATTTATTACAAGGCATATCCAAAAATTACTTTTAAAATTAATACCAGGCTTTCCATACAGCAAAAAAACAGGTACACAAATTATGTACCTGTTTTTAAAATGCCAAAACATATAATATTAATTAATATTTACCAAAGTCACCGTCCAGTGAAATAATCTGTTCGTTATAACTGCTGTCATTATAGCTGTCGTTATAATTTGATACAGGTATTTCATTTCTAGGGGTAACAGGTATGCTGTTTATATTATTTGTACCTAATCCTGCTTTAAGTTTATACTGTGCCATCTGGTTCCTTAAATTCATAGCCTGGTTTGAAAGTTCCTCGCTTGCTGATGCACATTGTTCACTTGTAGCAGAGTTTGTCTGTACAACTGTAGAAACCTGGCCTATTGCCTGGTCAATTTGTGAAACTGCTGTTGCCTGGTCGTTAGAAGATATAGCAATATTATTAATTATTCCTGCAACTTCTTCAATAGAAGCAACAATCCTGTCAAGGGCCTCTGCTGTTTCTGAAGCAAGCTGCCTTCCATTACCCACCTTACGGATAGAATCTTCAATCATTTCAGCAGTTTCACTTGCAGCAGAACCGCATTTTGCAGCAAGGTTCCTTACTTCTTCTGCAACAACTGCAAACCCTTTGCCATGTACACCTGCACGTGCTGCTTCAACTGCTGCATTTAATGCAAGTATATTAGTCTGGAATGCAATATCATCAATAGTCTTGATAATCTTTGAAATTGTTTCAGAAGATTCATTAATATCATTCATGGCACCTGTTAATGACTTCATCTGGCCGTTTCCATCTTCTGCCATATTCTTTACAGTATTTACAAGATCATTTGCTGTAGTTGCCTCAGATGCATTTTTCTTTGTTTTTTCTGCAATTTCATTAATTGAGGCTGTTACCTGCTGTAATGCACTTGCCTGTTCTGTAGAACCCTGTGCAAGCGCCTGGCTTGCATTAGCAACCTGTTCAGCACCGATTGTTACCTGCATTGTAGATTCCTGTACACTTCCAAGGGCTTTATTATTATTATCAACAAGCCTCTGTAATGCCTTGCCAAGAAGATCCTTGTCACTTCTAGGTGTTACATCAATAGTTAAATCACCCTTTGAAATAGCATCCGCTATTGCTGCCTGCTCTTTAATAGTTTCTGACATATTATTAAAGGCATCCATAAGTTCACCTAAATCATCATCATGTATCTTAGTACAGTCTGTATCTACATCACCAACTGCAAGTTTCTTTGCTGCTATTGAAAGCTTTGAAACAGGAACTGTAATAGTCCTTGTAATAGAGAAACAAAGTGCCATCATAACCAGTATACATACTACACAGATAGCAATAAGTATAAATGCCAGGGTTTTTACAGTAGTATCAATCCTTATGGATTCTGCATCTGCTTCTTCTACCATATCAGCAATTATTTTATCAAATACTTCACCTGCTTCATTAGAAACTACCATACTGTTATTTTCAATTTCATCTTCTGCTGCTTCATAGTTCTTTGCATTACTGAAAGAAATAATAATATCAACTGAATCTTTGTACTTGTCTATGCATCCAACAAGTTCTTCAAACCCTGTTTGTATATCCTGGCTGTACTGGTCAAGATATTCCCTGAAAATTTCAAATTTTGTATCTATCAGTGCAAATTCTTCATCCATCTGTTTAATTATTTCTTGTTGCTTATCTGGCATATCTTTATAAATACCTATAAGGTTACGTGTATTTGTCCTTATCTGGTTAAAATATGTAAATGAATCACTTAATACTATTTCACGGTCAGCATAAACAACATAACGCCTTATGCGTTCCTTGTTCGTAGTCTGTAAGATCTGTATGCTTGCTATAGCAATAATTACTGTAAATAACAGTGCGATGCCGCCAAAAGCCAGCAATTTGCTTCTGACTGACATGTTACTAAACTTAAATCTTTTCTTCATGTTGGACGCCTCCATATTATTTCTGTTTTTACTCATTTTAATCCCCCCTGCTTGTTATTATCTATTGTTCTTCTGCCTGTTTTTCTTCCCCAGGAACTTCTGTAACTGTATCTTCAATAAGACGTTCCGGATCAAGCAGCAGTTTTACTGTATCTCCTGTTTTAGCAAGCCCATATACGTATTTATTTTGTTCTTTTACTTTGTGTCCAAGCGTCGGAGGAGGCATTATATCACTATCCATTATTGTATCAACTTCTGCTATTTTCTCAACGATAAGGCCAATAGTAGTAGATTTTACATTAATAATAATGATACATGTCCTGTCAGTGTAATCCTTCTGGCTCATCTTAAACCTTATCCGGACATCAATAACAGGAATAATCTTGCCACGGAGGTTAAGAAGGCCTTTTATGTAGTCTTCCGCTTCAGGTATTGCTGTAATTGGCTGCATTGCAATAATTTCATTGACATAACTTATACTTATGCCATAGTATTCATTACCTGTCTGGAAGGTCATAAACTTCCCCTTCTGGGTATCCTCCTCCTCCAGCACCTCTTCCATAACTTCATCTGCCATTATATTAACTCCTTTCTTAGTTATGCACTGTCATATTGCATTTTTTTACTAAGCAGCTATTTTACTAATATAGAATTTATGCCTGTCTGCTTTTGTGGAAGATGTTCTGGTTATAATCAGCTTTACCCACATGAAAACAATACCATTGGTATTTATATGCCAGTGGCACCTCATAAGGTAATCTGTATAAAATAAATTCTCCTTTCACATTTTATTTCCACCTGGATACCATAAACCAGGTATATTTTACGATGGTTAAACCAATTCCAATTATAATTCTAATAGCTTGGTTTGTCAATATTTATGATATAGGACTTCAATTAGTCTTTTGGACATAATGCAAAAAAACTGTTATAATCATATGGGAA
>CAJUJY010000014.1 GCA_910586555.1 uncultured Lachnospiraceae bacterium | reverse complement strand
CATGCCTTCATTATATCTTATCTTTAACTTTTTGAAAATTGATTTCCGTGAATATTTCCACTAAAAGAATTTCCGCTGCCATATGGTATATTGTTATTATTGCTGCCAGAAAAAGCATTATTATCTGAAGGTGTATTACTAGCTGTTCCGGCATCTGCCTTTTTGCCAAGGGTTACTTCCATAGACTTTTCTATATATTCCCCATTGTCAGATCTTTTTACTACAATTTTTACTTTTTTGCCTGCTTTTAGAAGTGCAAGTTTTTCCTGGAGGCTTTGTGTTGTTGTAATCTCCATATCATTAAATTTAACAATAATATCACCTTTTTGTATGCCAGCTTTTTTTGCAGGTGAATCTTCTGTAACATCTTCTACAAATACGCCTTCAGGGATATGGTAATACTCTGCATATTCAGAAGGGATTTCCTTTCCAGGTATAATACCAAGATATGCAGCGTCTTCTTCTGAAACTTCTTCTGCATTAATAATACTTTGTATAATAGGTGTTGCAGTATTCATTGGAATTGCAAATCCCATTCCCTCAACTTCTGTATCAGCATATTTTGCAGAGTTAATCCCAATTACTGAGCCATTAATATCAACAAGGGCACCCCCGCTGTTTCCTGGGTTAATTGCAGCATCTGTCTGCATAAGCTTCATAGTAGCGTCTTCACTTTGTACTTCCCTGTCTTTTGCACTTATATAGCCAACCGTAACAGATGTGCCATAACCAAGTGCATTACCTATTGCTATTGCCTGCTGCCCTACTTTTACACTGTCTGAATCACCAAGTTTTGCAACCTTTATTTTCTCTATAGTTTCTGCTGCAATATCCTTAAGGTTAAGTGCTGCAACTGCAATATCTGCTGTAGAGTCTGTACCTTTAACTACTGCATCATATACTTTATCATCATAAAATTGTACAGAAACTTTATTTGCACCTGCTACCACATGGTTGTTAGTTGCAACATAAAGATAATTATCATCTTTGCCAACTATTATTCCTGATCCGCTGCCAGATGCATCTTGTTCATATGTCCTGCCAAAGAAGTCTGTCTTTGTCTGGGTTGCTGTAACATTAATTGCAACCAGTGAAGGAAGCACATCTTCAACAACATCTGATACACCATTGGAACTTGAAACGGTTGTTACATTATTTGTGGCTGTATTATTATTTTCTGTAGTATTACTATCTGTACCCTTATCTTCTGCCTGGTTCTCTGTTATTCCAGGGCTTTCTATTGCTGTTTTATTAATTAACTTGTCTGAAAGATATGTTACACCCTCAAAACTCATTCCACCGATAATTCCAAAAACTGCCGCATAAGTAGTAATCTTTAAAAAATTCTTCTTTGACATAATAATTTCCCCTTTCATTAAACACTTAGATTTCCACATTTGTTATATAATATACCAAAAACTGTTTTCCAATTTTATTATTTATATTTAACTTGTTCCTGTTTACAATACTTATATTAACAGCCAATTATGTAGCAGTTGTGTTTAATTTTTGAAGAAAGTGTGTTTATTATAAAATATTTTTATTTCTATGCCTGTTATAAAGCAGTACAGCTATTGCTGCCAAGACTATAAATATAGTCTGTATGCTTGCCTCTATCCCAAATTTTTCATTATAAAAAGGTGTCTGGCTGCTCTTTATAAGACAGAATACTGGCATATCAAAAACCTTGCCGCTATTAGGAAGCCCAAATATTATTTCTTCTGTAAACCCCCACATGGCATGTATCCCGCATATAAATTCCAGGCTTTTTGTTTTGCTGTATAAAAGTGAAAATAAAAATCCAAAGAGTATAATACTAATAATGCCGTTTAAATTTATTCCATTATTATTTAAATGCAGAAAAGAAAATACCAGGCTGTTTAAAATTATTGCTGCCCATTCCGTATAAGCTTTGCATACCCTTCCGTAAACATATCCTCTTAATACTATTTCTTCGGCAGAAGACTGTATGTATATTGATAAAAATACTAGTGGTGTTATTAAAATATCAAACCTGTTAAATTTTAATGCTATATCCCCGTTTATAACTGGTACAGATATAGAAAGCACGCATAATATAAATCCTGCAAATATGCCTGCAAAAACCATTTTAGCTTTATTTCTGCCTTTATACAGGTAAAGCAGGTCTTTAAGGTTTTCCTTTTTAAATATCTTTAGATAAAGTACAAGAAATATAATAATCATTATAAATGAAAAATTACTAGTTATAGAAGCAGAAATACTTTCATTTAATGCCGGATAAAAACTGCCTGAAACCATCTGTAAAATTGCAGATACTATTATACCTATAACTATACTGCCTGCCATAAGCCCTGTTAAAGTTATTAAAACTGCACTAATTATAATCTCTGCAATTTCTATAATGCAGCCAGCCACTTTTTTGCTGTTATCCATATTCCCTCCCTAATATAATGCATTTTCTGTAATTATAATATCCGGTTTTATATCATGTGCTTCCATTTGAATACTTCCTTTTTCAAGCACCTGGAAGCTATATGCCACCCCAATCTTAAGAATATTATTATCCCTGTGCCTGTAAAGATACCTGTCATAATACCCGCCACCATATCCTATCCGCCCATAAGCCTTGTCAAAAACAAGGCCTGGCATAAACATTATCCCGTTACATTTTAAAACAGGACTGCCACAAAAGGGCTCTGGTATGCCATTATAACCAGGCTTTAAATCTTTAGTGTCCTTTATTTCATAAAATTCCATTTCCTTTCCGTCAACACGGGGAACTGCAACCCTGTGGGGCAGTTTTAAAAGTGCATTTATAAGATGCCTTGTATCTGCCTCGCTTCCATACGACACATAAATATAAACCCATTCTGCCCCATTTAATACACCAGAAAGCATAATATTATTGTATAAAAGCCTGTCTTTTTCTTCCTTTTCTTCTGGCGCCATGCCTGCCCGCAGGATTTTCATCCTGTTCCGTAAAATATTTTTACTATTTTCCAACTTATTTTAACACCAGCTTTCTATATTTTTAAATCTAAATTATATTTTTTTGCTACTGGCTTAACATAAACTTTATAGTAACTGCGCATATTTTTTGCCGCTTTCCAGTATTGAAGATCTGGGATTCCTTGTAACATATCTGCAATATCATAGACAAGCCCCGTTTTATTACTACTGTATGCAGTAAGCATTATATTAAAGGAATCACATATAAAATATTCTATCTTCTGGTACTTTCTGCCAGAATAATTCAAATCTTTATTTAAAGATATTTCCTTTGAAACCTCTGGCAGGTTTTTCTTTAATGTTTCAAGCAGTCTAAAGGCTTCTGGGCTGTTTTTCTTTAATGCGTTAAGAAATATTATATTATCACCAATTATTATAGATGTTTTTGCTGCAAGTATAACTTCCTTTAAACCTTTATCTTCTGGTTTATTCCTGTAATAAACCATTGCTATTTTAATACTTTCTAATAACAATTTATTCATTATTTTACCTTAATAAACTAACTGGCGGATTAAAAACCACCCCTTCTGATATTAATGTAATGTTCTTTTTTTATGTTCCATGCCTAAATTCCTGCTTGTACCATCAGGGTTTACTACTGTTATGCTATCAAGCTGACCTTTTAAATTATTTCTTACAGAAGCAATATATTCACTTCTAAGCTCTTTCTGTTCCTTTGCCTCCTCTGGTGAAAGCCCTTCATTTTTTGACTTATGGTATAATTCATTAATCCTTGCAATTTTTACTTCATTCATTTTATACTATCCCTTATATTATTCTTTCCAGTAACTTGTTACCTTTTTTTCTGCTTCTTGTAAAGATAAACTATAGTTACCAGAAATATATTTGACTGTTTCCCGCAATGACATATTAAATCTCTGGCATGTTTCAACAGCACCTTCAAGTTTGCCTTCAAGTTTACTATCTGACCTTATTTCTTCTATTGCTGCACACATATTTACCCTCTCCTTTCCTTTAGGATATCTTAATTCTGAGTTAGTTGTGACATTGATTACTTCTGCTGCCATCCGGTCTAAACTTTTAAACCCCTTATCCGCCTGTACCACTTCTTGTAATTTAGCCTTATCCTGGGAATATTTTATGTAAAGCATTACTTCTTTCAGGCTTGTTTTAAACTACCGGATTTCTTCCTCTGTCATTTGTTCTGGTGCAATTAAATTAACCTTGTAATCAGGTACATACTTCATAATGGTTTCATCAGCTTCAGCATACATTTCTTTTAACGACAATGGTGCATCCCTTTTTTCCGCTCCCCAGAATATAACCAGGGTAATGACAGGAAGCAGTTTATCCGTCTTATAAAATCCACTTTCTCCTATATTTTTCAATAATCTCTTTGCTAATAGAACCATTATAAAAATATAATTACAAATTTATAACTGCTTCTGCAACACGTATTCCATCTGCTGCTGCGGAAGTTATGCCCCCTGCATAGCCTGCTCCTTCACCACATGGGTAAACCCCTTTTATATTTGCCTGGAAAGTTTTATCGCGCACTATCCTTACTGGGGAAGAAGTTCTGCTTTCAATTCCTGAGATTATGGCATCTTCCCTTGAATATCCTTTAATCCTTTTTCCAAACTGTATTATCCCCTCTTCTATAGAATCACCAATTACAGAAGGAATTACAGCCCTTGTATTGGCAAATCCGTAACTGCCTTTTATATCAGGAATTATCTCCCCAAAACCAGTACTTTTTATATTATTGCAGAAGTCACCAAAAAGCTGTACAGGAATTTTGCCCCCTGCCTGTTTATATGCTTCTTCTTCCCATCTGCGCTGGAACTCTATACCAGCAAGTGCCCCCTGTCCTTTAAAATCCTCTGGTGAAATAGTAACCACTATTGCACTGTTTGCATTTCTGCCATCACGTGCATAATTACTCATTCCATTTACTGCAAGCCTTCCAGGTTCTGATGATGCATTGACAACATATCCCCCTGGGCACATGCAGAATGAATATACTCCACGTCCTGCTTTTGTTGTGTATGCAAGCTTGTAATCTGCTGGCGGAAGCTCTTTATATAATTCCCCATACTGGCTTAAACCAATAATATCCTGTGGGTGCTCTATACGTACTCCTATTGCAAATGCTTTTGGTTCTATATAAATACCATTATTATAAAGACTGTAAAATGTGTCACGCGCACTATGCCCTATAGCAAGAACCAGATGTGAACATTTTATCTTATCTTCACCAGTGCAAATGCCATTTCCAGTAATTTTTGCAATCTTTACGCCGTTTAATCTGCTATCTTTATATATAATATCTGTTAATTTTGTATTAAAAAGCACAGTGCCGCCAAGCCTGGTTATTTCATTGCGCATTGCCTCTATAACTTTTCCAAGCCTGTCTGTGCCTATATGTGGTTTATTTAAGTAAAGTATTTCAGAAGGCGCGCCAAACTCTGCAAATGTTTTTAACACCATATGGTTATGCCCGTCTTTGTCTTTAACCAGTGTATTAAGTTTACCATCTGAAAATGTACCTGCCCCGCCTTCTCCAAACTGTACATTGCACTCAGGGTTTAATAAACCAACATTCCAGAAATCTGCAACAGCCTTTTTACGTTTTTTAATATCCTGGCCCCTTTCAATAATAACAGGATTAAGTCCGGCCCTTGCAAGTACAAGTGCAGCAAAAAGGCCGGCTGGCCCGGAACCTGCAACAAGTACATGTTTCCTGCCTGTGCTGCCGCTTTTTATATTTATATTATAAATATTATCTTTTCCTTTTACAGCTTCATTTTCCATGCTGTTTCCTGGAATAAATAAAACATCATTCTTTCCATAACGCTTAACCAGTTTCTGTTCATTATTACAGCTTAGCTTCACCTGGTAAATATAATAAATATTATTACCCTGGCTGTTTTTCTTCCTGGCGTCAAGTGATTTCTTTTTTATTTTAAAGTTCTTTATTTCTTCTTTTATTCCAAGGATTTTACAGGCAGACTGCATTACAAGCTTTTCCTCTGCTTCTGTAATAATACTATGTTTAACAGCCTGTACTGGTAAAACTTTTAAAAGGGATTTTACAGGAACTTTTACCTGTGACATTTTTATCATAAATTATTAACACCTTCTTTTTTACTAAAAATGCTAAAAACAGCCTTTAATTCCTATAATCTTACACCTGTTTATAACTATATATTTGTATCTGTTAATTTTTTCTTTAATCTTTCTGCCACAACGCCAGAGTATTCAAATGAACCTTCTGGATATGTAAACCCAAAGCCATCATTTTCATACCTTGGGAATATATGGAAGTGTATATGCCCATAATCACAGAACTTCCCACCATTCTGCATAATACTATAACCATCACTGCCATATATTTCACATAACGCTTTAACAATCTTTTTTGATACTGACATTACATCTGATAGTGTATTATCCTGCATTTTATCAAGTGAATCTACATGTTCCTTTGGCACTACCAGCACATGTCCTTCATTAATTGGATCTGCATCTAAAAAAGACACTAATTTTTCATCTTCATATACAATATACGCCGTTCTTTCTTTATTTATAATCTGACAAAATTCACACATAAAAGTATCCATACCTTTCCAGTACCCACAGCCCACTTGCCGCAGGCATAAATCCTGAACTTCCTTTTTGCATTTCCTGCCTATGTTGCCTTTATTATTATTTTTAACTTCTGTAATGCCAGGAATATTACAAATACACAAAGGTTTGCAAGCACCACGCTTGCACCAGCAGGCACTGAATAATTATATGAAACAATTATTCCAGCACAAAAGCATATTACTGCAAGTATGCCTGATGATAACATTACACTTTTAAAACTTTTAAAAAGCCTCATTGAAGAAAGCGCAGGAAATATAACAAGGCTTGAAACCAGCATTGCACCCATCATCTGTATTCCAAGTACAATAGTTACTGCTGTAAGCACAGAAACCATTGTATTATAAAATGACACTTTTACCCCTGTTGCCCTTGCAAAACCTTCATCAAATGTTACTGCAAAAATACTATGGTAACAAAATATAAATAAAATAAGTACAGTTATTGATAATATTACACTTAAAACTACATCTTCTTGTGACATTGCAAGTATACTTCCAAACATATAGCTGCATATATCCGTAGTCATGCCTGTTGTAAATGATGTTACAGTAACACCAATAGCAAGTGCTGATGCAGACATTGCAGCAATGGCAGCATCTGACTTTACTGCCCCGTTTTCATTCATGCGCAAGAGTATAAATGCTGCTGCTATAACAACTGGTATTGACAGCTTAAGCGGTGCTATCCCGCAAGCAGCTGCAACTGAAAGCGCACCATATGAAACATGTGAAAGACCGTCACCAATCATTGAATACTGTTTTAATACAAGACTTACACCAAGCAGGGCAGCACATAATGATACAAGTATTCCAACAATAAAAGCCCTTACAATAAATGGATATGACATCATCTGGATAATTGCTTCCATAAATTACCTCTTTCTATTTTATTTAAACAAATATTTTGGAATAGCCTGATTCCATATATTCATCTACAGTGCCATAAAAATATCCGCCTTCACTTATATGAAGTATTTTACCTGCCCTGTTTACAATGCTTTTTAAATCATGTGTTACCATTACAATAGCCATTCCTTCATTATTTAAATCCTGCAAAATAGCATACATGGCAGCAGCAGCAGCAGGATCAAGCCCTGTTACTGGTTCATCAAGCACAAGGATTTTTTCTGCTGCACAAAGTGCCCTTGCCAGAAGTACCCTCTGCTGCTGGCCACCTGAAAGTTCACCATAGCATTTATTCTTTAAACTAAGCACTTCCATTCTGTCCAGGTTTTTTAACGCTTTTTTCTTCTCAGCCTTTCCAAATAAGGGTTTCCACTTTACTTTATTTAAAAAACCTGACATTACCACTTCCATAACACTTGCCGGAAAATGTTTCTGTACCTGTGTCTGCTGTGGCAGATAGCCAATAGCACCATTTTTTAAAGTGCCATGCAGCCTGGCCTGTCCGCTTACAGGCTTAATAAGCCCAAGTATAGTTTTTATAAGCGTACTTTTGCCAGAACCATTTTCCCCTACTACGCATACATAATCACCCTCATAAACATCAAAATCAAAGTTTTCTATAATTGCCTTATTATCATATCCAAGACCAGCCTTGACACATGAAACCAGGCATTTGCCATTATCCATTTTAGACCTCACCTTTGCACTGTTTTACCCAATAAATTGAAAACCTTTTTCATTTTATATGGTTATGCCTGGTTTGTCAAGAATATTAATATGCCTCTAGGCATCTGCCTGGTTTCCATTTATAAAATCCTCTAAAATCCCCGCTGCCATTCCAATTAATTCTTTACATGGACGTTTTTTATAATATTCATCTGTCCTGGCTTCTGGTACAGGTTTTTCCCTTTTAACATCTAAACCTAACAATTCCCTGCATACAATAGAACCATTCTGTTCTTCAAACCTATGGGCAAGTTCCTGTATTCTTGTATAAAGTTCTGTTTTCTTCTGTCCAGTTTCCGGGCCTTCATATCCATATAAAAGCCCTGCAACAAGAAACATTCCGCTTACAGAACCACATACTTCCCTTAAACGGCCCATGCCCCCGCCAAAAGAAGATGCCATGCAGATAATTTCCTTTCTGTTCTCCATAGGCAGTAAGTCTTCAAAAGCCAGAAGCACTGACTGCGTACAGTTATAGCCCTTTAGAAAATTTTCCATTGCAGCTTCCCTTCTGTTAATACCTGTGATATTATTCTTTTTATCCATATTTCCCCCATTTCCGCAAAAACAGCAATTATACTGTTTTATACCTTTCTTGCTAAATAAAACCAGGTTTTAAATGAATAATAACATTAATTACAATACAGGTCAACAATCCGGCCAGACTGTAATTTATAGAAACAAAACTATAGTTTATAAAATTATTTAATATAGCTGTTTTACTGGTTATAATACAAGTAATAGATAATTTATAGTTATCCAAGGTTTGTTTTAAATGGGAGGTTAAAGTATTATGCCCTGGCAAGTCCAAAGTAATCCTACAGGCAACCCGCTTCCGCTTGGACGGGTTCACGCAACGGCGCGTAAAATCTGAAAAGACCAGGTTTAAACGCCGGCGGCCCCGTACAGTTGCCTTTTAGGATTACATCTGGCCTTTGCCAGGTAATATACGTTTTGACAGTTTATAAAAATATTTTTTGCATATTCCTGGACTTAATGGCATTACTCCACAGTTACACACGTAACAGTGCATAAAAATCTAAATGCTTCTATAAAACAAATGTTTTACAGAAACATTGGATACCAGGTTTAAGACAGTGAAGAAATGTTTTTTACACATGACATAAAAATTCTTCACATGGTTTAAACCTTATGAAAAAATACCAGCACAGATAACTACCAGATAATGTTTTATATTTTACTGGCTGCCAGTTTTAAATGTACAGTAATTTTTTATTCTGGATAAAATATTTTCCATAAAACGTAATAACATGCAGACAGTTTTATATATTTTCTGTGAAAGGCACTATAGCGCCGCCAGTGCTTAGGCCTGGTTTTTTACAGGCCTTATGCACTGCTAACACTATATATAGTGTTGTGCGCATATCGTAGTGGGAACGTGCCTGCTACAGAAAATATATAAAACTGCTGCATGTACACAAACTAAAACATATACAAAAAGCTAACATAGGATAACTATAAATTATCTCCTGTTTATCCACAATTAAAAACTTATGAAATAAATATTGTTTTTATATTTACATATATTGATTTGTATAGTATAATATAGTAAATATAAACATATCTATAAGCTAACCTTATTAATCCAGTCTTGTCAATAAGTAAGTCCTAAACCCACCGCTTAAGAAGCATGTATTGTAAAGGGCTTACTTAATGAGGTTAAAATATATATTTCATATATTGGCTGGTTTGCTTAAAAGGGCTTAAACTAGTATGTAAAATACTTTTGGCACTATAAAAACGGCCTATGTAAAATACTTTTGATAGAATTTGTACTTTCTTTATGGTAGGATTTTTATAGTCCAGCAGTACAAATCTTATTGACGGCCTGCTTTACTTGCCTATACCATATATAGATAAATGCGGCTGTCAATTTTAAAAGGAGGCGCAAAATGGAATCTAAAATGAACATTGGCACACAGATTAAAAAATACCGCACTGGCATGGGTCTTTCACAAGAAGGCCTTGCCGAAAAAATCTTTGTAAGCAGGCAGACAGTTTCTAACTGGGAGAATAGTAAAAATTACCCTGATATACACAGCCTGCTTTTGCTAGGTTCATTATTTAATGTATCTCTGGACAATCTTATTAAAGGAGATATTGATATTATGAAAGAAGAAATTAAAGTTAATGAAGAGGAAATTAAAAAATTTAACAGATATAGTGCAGTTTTTGGCATTTTTTTAATAGCATCTGTCCTGCTTGCCGTACCACTTTCTGCATGGCTTGGTTTATATGCTGTTATCCCGTGGGGGATAATATACGGAACCAGCCTGGTTATTGCAATAAAAATTGAAAAAATCAAAAAAGCCCACAATATACATACATGGAAGGAAATAGTAGCATTTGACAACAGGCAGTCTCTTGATGAAATTGAAAAACTACAGGAAAAGGCTAAACGCCCATACCAGAAAGTACTGCTTATTATTGGAAGTGCATCTGTTGCTTTTATAATATGCCTTTTATCAGGGTTTGTTTTCTTCCATTAAGGATTTTTGTTATATTAAAAGACTGCAACAAGAATTTTAACTTTATTAACCCCGCCTTTTAAATTTATGTTTTTTAATTGGCGGGGCTGGTCTATAAATGCCTGCTGGTTCTGGAAAATAATGGTTTTCTGCTAAAATGCCACAAAACGGCGATAATGCTGCTTTGTGGCATTTTATTGTTTTATGCCCCAAGTGTCTGCTGTCCGTGCTCAAATAATGCCAGGTTTATTGTATTTATATTATAAATTTTCCTTTTAATAAAGTATTCTGTAATTAAATCAAATTTACTGCCTGGGGAGAATGACAGCCCTGCACTTTTTAAAAGGATATTTGTTTCCTTAAGGTCAAGCCCAAGCGCCACAGCAAAAGCAAGCACTGTCTTTTTCCTTGGGGTATAGTTTACATTACACCTTATCTTGGAAAATAACTTGCGGTCTATATTTGCTTTTTTATAAACTTCTGGATCAGACATACCACTTCTGGCAATAAATTTTAAAAGACACTCCTGGAATGTATCACCATGATTTTCTATAATACCATTAAGGTCCTTTTTCTTTTCATTATATAAAATCCCTGGCATCATGCCTGACACTGCATTTTTATAATTTTCTTCCATGCGGTTGTGCTGGTACTCACGCACTGCCATATCTGCTACATCATATTCATCTATATATTCATCTACATCCTGGAATAATTTGCCTGAAAGTTCAAAGGATTTTTTATCAAATACTACAAGTATTACTAACATATCATTTTGAAAAAGAAATTCACTAATTGCCATTATTGCTGTCTGTAATGCCTTGTCCCTTGGAAACTGGTATACTCCAGTGGAAACCAGTGGAAATGCTATGCTTTTTGCACCAAGTTCAAGTGCTTTCTGTAATGATTTGCTGTAACAAGACTTTAAAAGCACAAATTCATCTGAGTTACCACCCTGCCAGTCCGGGCCTGCTGTATGTATAATATATTTTGCTGGAAGTTTAAAAGCATGTGTCACAGCAATGTTTCCAACTTCAATATTGCCAATTTGCTTCCTTTCGGCAAGAAGCTGTTCTTTTCCTGCTGCCTCATAAATTGCAGCATCTGTCCCATTGGCATAAACTGGTTTTGGATTGGCAGAATTAACAATTATATCAGCTTTAACCTTTGTAATGTCATTTCTAATAATTTTAAGTGGCATATTCCTTCCCCCTTTCCATAATCCAGGAACACTTGCGGCGGCGTGCTGGCAAGCTTTGCTGCCAGTCTTCTTTTCCTCACATCTGCTGCCGCTGGAATTATCCCTGTTTTATATATCCTGGCTTATATTTTATAATAATATATGCCGTTTTACTACCCTTAAAAACAAAGCAGCCCTTTATTATTAAGGGCTGCCTTCCAGGATAATCCCAGGGTTAATGGAAATGCCATATAAACTTAAAGTTATTATCTATCTTTCCCTTTCTTTTTGTTTTGCAAGCAGGCTTCCTATATCAAGCATATCCTGTGTATTCTCTTTTTTTGCACGCCTGTTTTCCTTGTTTTTCTTCTGTCTTGCACCTTTTGGTTTTTTCTCCATTATGGAATTTTCTCCCGCTATTTTAGAACTTTGTGCCATTTCCCGTGTTTCTCCTGCATCTGCTGCCATAGTGGTGTTTTCCTGTCCGGTTACTGGCTCTCTTTTTGATTTATTTTTTGCATTTACTGCCGCCATTGATGCAGTTTCTATGCTTCCATGCACTTTTCTTAAAAGTTTTGCACCAAGTTTTAAATCAAGCCTTCTGTAAGTTATATCAATTAATAACAGTATTACTGCGGCAATTAACAGTGGGACTGTTATATTTTTATACGCTGTTACCTGTTCTGGCTTGCTGTCAAATATACCATCAAGGTTTTCTATAAACCGGCCTGCTGTCTGGTTTACAAACCCGTCAAGGCAGTCTGTTATATCCGCAAACCTGTATTCTTGTGAATACTGCATTACAAGCCTTGTATTTTTTGAGTCTTTTACAGTACCATTTTCTGTATTTGTAACATTTATGGAGTAAATTCCTGTTTCTGTTTCTTCTGTTTCCCCTTCAAATACACCTGGTGATGTTGCTTTAAGTGTTATCTCTGTTTTTTCCCCTTTACCATCTGTGCATATTGCTTTTATTTTTGTTTTACCAGAATATTTTTTTGTTGTATATACAATCCTGCCTTTGCTTCCTTCCTGTAAAGCACTTATTGTACTGTCCTCATCTTCTGCAATATCTGTAACCCAGTTTATTATATTTTTCCAGAAACCAGGGTATGCGCTCCATAAAGCATAATTTCCTGTCCACTGGTTTGTTACATCAGAGGTAAATGCAACGGTGCGCCCAAGCCCATACTGCCAGCAGGCAAGCACAGGGTCATTGTCTTTATCAGATGAAAGTATTAACTGTGCTTCTGGCTTTATGCTTGTTGCAATATATCCTGCCATTGCAGGCAGCCCCTCCATAGCTTCCTCACTTAAAATACTGCTGTTGCTTTTTATTACTGGCGTAAATACCCTGTTTACTATATATTCTTTCTGTGCAAGGTATACTTCCTGTGCAAATATCCTTGAAAGTTCCGTGCCAGCTTTTGTATTATAAAACCTTCCCCCGCTTGCCTCTGCAAGCCTTTCAAGAAAGCTGTCATCTGCATCAGTCCCTATTGAAACTGTTGACAGTGTTATATTATCTTTTTCAAATTTTTCAATAAGTGAAGGATATGCGCTGTAATAGCCGTCCTGCCCGTCTGTAAGAAGTATTATATGCTTTATCTGGCAGTCAAGTTTTTTAATTTTATCATAAGCTTCCCTTACAGCAGGGTATATATTAGTGCCTCCTCCCTCTCTTATGCCATAAATGCCGCTTTTTATATCTTCCTTATCCTTTGCCTTTTTAATCTTTACATTCCAGCCATACTTATCATCAAAAGATATAACCCCTGCACTGTCTGTATCACGCAGGTTATCTATTGCCGAAGCAGCAGCATCTTTTGCCATATCAAGTTTATTGTTGCCGCCGTCATCTGACAACATGCTGCCTGATTTATCTATTACCATTACCATGCCCATCTCTGGTATTTTCTTATCCTGGGAAATATCCATATTTACAGGAAGTACATCTTCTATAACAGTATCTTTATAGCCCCCAAGTGCAAAACTTCTTCTGCCGCCAATTACAATAAAACCTCCGCCATAATCTTTTATATATGATGGAAGTGCATTTTTAAATCCTTCTGGAAGGCTGTCTGCGGCGGTATTTTCCATAATAATGCACTTATACAGGTTCATTCCCTCAAGTTTTGATGGTACTGATGCAGGGCTTGCAATATCAAAACTTACATTTGCAGAAGAAAGCAGTTTTTTAAATTCCCTTGCCTCATTTCTTGAACCTTCAACCACAAGTACCCTTTCTGTCCCGCCTGCCTCTGTAAATGCGTGGTATTCATTGTTAATGCTTACTGTGTCTTTATCAGGTATTATTACTGCCTTATACCCGGCAAATCCTTCTTTTTTCCTTGTATCCTGGAATATAAATGAATTGCTGCCCTCCTGTAGTGTAACATTTTCCTGTTTGCTAAGTTTGCCTCCTGTATAAAGCTGTAATATGGCATTTGTCTTAACTGTGCTTTCAACTTCCACCTGTACCCTGAATGTATCACCTGCCTGTATTTTCTCTGGTACTGAAAGGTCTGATATATAAGCTTCGTTACCTGCTTTTAATTCCTTTTTTATTACATTAATTTCTACATTTTCTGCCATAAGCACAGCACTCATTTTTTCAATCTGCCCTTCATTCTGGCAGCCGTCTGTTATAAGCACAATGCGTTTTGCCATATCATCATCAAAAAGTGCCATGCCTGCCCTTAAAGCTTTTTCAATATTTGTCGCAGAAGTTACTGGCATTGTTTCTATGGCTGTAAACATATTTGCATCTGCCATAAACTGTTCAATCCTGGCATCTGAACCAAAGGCAGCTACTGCTGCCTTGTCCCCCTGCGGCAGTTCTTTAATTGCATCATGTACCATCTTTGCGGCCTCTTCAACATGTGCTGAAAAGCTGTCTGAAACATCAATTAAAAATACAGTGCCTGTATCTTTAGAATTTACATTAACTGATATATCCGCCATAGCACATATAACCAGGATTAAAAGCAAAGTCCTGGTTACTATAATAAAACCCTTGCGCACTTTACTGCCAATCCTTAAGCTGCGTGATGTTACAGCCATTACTGCTATAATAACAGGTATTAATAATAATATAACGGGATATTGTACAACGGCCTTCATAAAAATACCTATGCCTTTCTAGTGCCCGCAGGCACAAATATTACAACGGACAAATTTATAAACGTTTTCTGTAAACTCTCCATTCTGCCATTAAAAGAATTAAAAGCAGGAAAAGTACAGGAAACACAAGCATCTTTCTTGAAATACTTTCTACAGGCTTTTTAATTACGCCTGTTTTATTTTTATTTCCAGTTGTTACTGCCACTTTTTCTAAAACATCTGACTCTTCTTCTGGAAATGGTACAGTAAAGTACATTTTATCCACTCCTTCCTTTATACTATATAAACCTGCTTTCAAAGTGCCTGGAAAAAGGGCCGTGCCATCTTTAAGGCTGTAAGTTTCCCTGCTGCCGCCAGGTTTTGTTACAACTGCCTTTTCTGCCTTGCCTTTTTTTTGTATATTAACAGTTTCACCTGCATTATATATATTCTTTTCTGCTATCCTTGCAGACAAAGTTTCTTTCATAAGGTTATACATAAATATTGGAAATTCTGTCTGTAGCGGAAAGTCTGTATTATGGAGGTCAAACCCTGTAACAGCTATTATCCTGCCATTATAATTTCCAATATAACCAGCAGAAAGTTTATTTAAAGTCCCAAAAAAGCTTGATGCCCATTCTGGTGTTTTAAGTTCCAGTACATTAAGTGCACTAAATGAATAATCTTCAATATAACTGGTTACATTGCTTTTTAATGTATTAATAACGTTGCTTTTGCTTTTATTGCCATATATAAATACCTCCTGCTTCCATCCCTCTTTTCCACTATCCAGTTTCTTTACCAAAGAGGCAGAAGGACCAATAAATATAATATTTCCTGTTTCTGGCAGCTCATCCGGTATTATGCCATCATATACAATAAGGCTGTATTCACTGGTATCTGCTGCATTAATGTCTTTTGGAAGCACTTTGTCTATTGTCCTGTTTCCCTGGATTTTAAGCCCCTTTTCAAGAAATGTATTTCTTTCAGTAATAAGAAGTATTTTTTCATCACCACCGCCATTTAATATGTCATATGCTATATTATCGCCAGCAAGCATATCTTTTGAATTTAATTCGGCCATAAGGTATGGGGTGTCCCCTGCAAGTATGCTGTTATACCTGCCTGGCACAATATCTTTAAAATAAACTATGCTGCTTTCACCAGCCTCTGCTGTTACCTCCTGTATATCATAAAGCTTATTCCCTATATAAAGGTTTACATCTGTATTAAGCCGGCTTTCACCATAATTATCAACCCTTGCCATTACCTTTACTGTGCCATCTTCCGAAACAGCATGGCTTAAACTTTGTATTGCCCCGTTTTCCCCACGTATACTTAAATCAATTATTTCACAGCTAATACCTGGAAAATTTGCACTTGTATCTGTAAATGCAATTACATTATAATCCTTCCATGCTAAAACCATTGACTGTACCATGCTTTGTGCCATTTCAAGCGAACCAGCAATATCTGTAGCTTCTATATTGTTTATTACATCTGTTATGCGTCCTTTGTCAGAAGAGCCAGATACCAGGATATCCGTTGTATTTGAAGCTGTCATTACTGTATATCTTATGCCATCATTATTACTAACATAATCTTTAGCCTGGTCTTTAGCTGTGTCAAGCTTGCTTTCCCCGTCCTGGTAAATGCCCGACATACTTGCACTGTTATCTATTATAATAAGCACATTAGAATATCCCTTGCCATTTCCTGTAATATATGGTGACATAAGTGCAATTACAAGAAGTATTAACGCCGCTATCTGCATATACATAAGGATATTGTTCCGGAATTTCTCCCACGGCACAGATGCCTGTATATTTTCATATGCCTCTTTCCAAAGGTTTAATGCGGATATTTTATGATTGTCTACTTTCTGTTTTAAAAGGTATAATAATACAATACCTGGTATAAAAACAGCCAGCACTGCTGGCCAGAACCTTACAATTCCCATATAAACCCTCCCAGTTAAAAGTTTTCAAGCTGTCCGCTTTTTATGCCTTTATAAATAAATGCATCTATAGTTTCATTACTGCATACTGGTATATAATGTGCCTGGTAATGCTTTGCACACTCTTTTGTACTGTTAATAAACCTGTCCAGTACACGTTTATACTCTTTACAAAGGCGGCTTGTTGCAGTTACGCGTATTATATCCCCTGTTTCTGCATCTTCAAGCCCTATTGTGCCTTCAAGCCCTGGTTCCATTTCTTCTGGTGAAAGTACATGCAGTATAAGGACTTCCTGTTTCATATATTTTAAATACTTTATGGTATCTGATATATTTTCTATATTTTCTGCGGTGGTATTATTACTAAATAAATCTGATATTATAACAGTTACACCTTTCTGTTTAAAAGGTATGCCCCTTATGCTTTTATATAAATCTGTCTTTCCTTTAAATTCAAGCCTGCCAAGCCAGGCCGCCAGTTTATTAAATCCCTGCCTGCCTGTAAAATCACTGCTGTTTAATATACTGTCACCATATATTGCAGAAAGGCGCACCCTGTCAAGGTTATTTAGTGCCATATAACTAACAGCACCTGCAAGCCTTGCAGCACATATACGCTTTAATGGCATACCAAAATCCATTGAACCGCTTGTATCAATAATTACTGAATAATATGCTTCTTTTTCCTCCACAAAAAGCTTTACAAAAAGTTTATCCATCCTGCCATATGTGTTCCAGTCAATCCTTCTTATATCATCACCTGGCACATACTCCCTGAAATCAGCAAATTCAACACTGCTGCCTTTAGCGGCAGACTTTCTCATTCCGCTTCTTCCGCCCTGCATTGTAACCCTTGTAATAAGTTTTACCCTGCCAAGCCCATTAAAAAAAGAACTGTCAAATATTTTTTCTTCCATTTAATCACCTATGCCAGTCTATAACCCTTGTTTTAACCCTTTAATCATTTCCCTTAAAATATCATCAATATCTATTCCTTCTGAAACAGCCTCAAAACCTGCAATTACCCTGTGCCGCAGTGCAGGAAGTGCTACTGCATCTATATCATCAAATGAAACATTATACCTTCCATCTAACAGTGCCCTTGCCTTTGCTGTTAAGAAAATTGCCTGCGCTGCCCTTGGGCTTGCCCCTGCTGTAAGATATTTTTTAATGCCCTCTGTTGCATATTTAAGTTCCGGGTGTGTTCCAAGCACTATTTTAAGTGCATATTCCTGTACTGCATCTGCAACAGGCATATCACGTACCAGTTCCCTCATTTCCAGGATACCACTTCCATCTAGTACAGGGTTTAAAACAGGTTTTGTATTAGTAACAGTTATATCCATAATCTTTTTAAGCTCATTAAGATTTGGAAATTCCATATTAATTTTAAAGACAAAACGGTCAAGCTGTGCTTCTGGCAATGGGTAAGTACCTTCATTTTCAATAGGGTTCTGCGTTGCAAGTACCATATATGGCATTGGCAGCGGGTAAGTATTCTTGCCAGATGTTACAGTTTTTTCCTGCATTGCTTCAAGCATGGCAGCCTGTGTCTTTGGTGTTGCCCTGTTTATTTCGTCTGCAAGGACAATATTGGCAAATACAGGGCCTTGTTCAAATTTAAATACATTATTGCCATTTTCTTTAATAATAAGGTTAGTACCTGTAACATCAGCCGGCATAAGGTCAGGGGTAAACTGTATTCTTGAAAAAGACAGGTCAAGAACCTTTGAAATAGTTTTGACAAGCTGTGTCTTGCCAAGCCCTGGCACACCCTCTAAAAGCACATTACCATCTGCAAGTATTGCAAGCATAATTTCATGTACAACTTCTTCCTGTCCTATAATTGCTTTCGCAATTTCCTGTTCACAGGCTTTCATATTACTAACCATATTATTAATACTTTCCTTATCAGCCATAATAATACCCATGCCTTTCCAGTACCCGCAGACTCCTTGCCACAGGCACAAATCCTAAACTCTTGCTTTGCAAGATAACCTCCAGTTGTTAATTACTAAATTATAAATATCAGTTACCACCAAAACCGCTAAAGTATTCTTTTACTATATCCTTCATGGCAGATGGCACTTTATTGCTCTTTACTTTTGCATATGCCTCGCTGCTGTAATCCCCTATTACAGAGTCAAGGTCTGCTTTAATGCCTTCAGAAGCCCCTCCCTTTTGCCCGCTTTTTTCAGTAATTGTGGCATCACCGTTTTTTTTGCCAGACAGGTTAGTATCATTTCCTTCCTGCTTTCCAGTAAGGCTTACAACTTCACTTTTACCTTCCTGCCCTGTACGTTCAAGCCCTTCACTATTTCCCATATTCCAGCCAGAGCCTCCGCTTCCACTGCCGCCTCCGTTTCCATTGCCACTGCCATTACCAGAACCATTTCCATTTCCGCTTCCATTGCCAGAACCATTTCCGTTTCCATTGCCGCTTCCGTTGCCAGAACCGCTGTCCTGTCCGTTGCCAGAATTATTTCCTGCTCCTGGTGTACTGCCTGGTTCCTTGCTTGAAGATGTGTTTTGTGCATTGCCAGAAGACTGGTTTCCTGCTGATATTGTTGCAGATGCTATCTGTGCATCACTGTTTTCAATGCCAGAAAGTGCACTTGCTGCTTCTTCTGCTGTAATCTCACCGTCTTCCAGGGCAGTCTTAAGCTGTTCAAGGAGTTCTTTCATCTGTTCTGCTGTAAGGCTTTCTGCAACACTTTTCATTTCATCTGCCAGTTCTCCCTTAAGCCCGCCTTTTTCTGCAAGCTCTGCAAGATTTTTATTAAAATCTGCAAGCCCTTCAAGGTCAGTTCCAGGCACAAGCGGCTGTGCTGCTTTAATAAGCCCTTTATTTTCTGCCTGTGCAAGTTCCTGCTTAAGCTTACTTTCAAGCCTTTCCTTTGCTTTATTTATATCACTAATATTCTCTGCCTCTTTTACCTCTTTCTTTGCATCTTCAAGGATTTTTTTAACCTTTGCGGCTTCTTTTTCTTTAATACCGTTTTCCTCTGCCTTATCCAGAAGTTTTTCTGCTTCTTCTACTTTCTCCTTTACTTCTTCTGCCTGTAATGCAAGTTTATGAAGAAGTTCTGCTTCCTTTTTTGCCTGTGATGGTATAAATATACATATTATAAATAAACATGTAAAAAGGCATGAAATAATATACCTTTTATATGGATATTTAAATGGAAGCCTGCGTTTAATGTCAAAACGTGCTATCTCATTAATAGTGTCTTCTTTAAGAAGCCCTGAAAAACCACTGTCTGATCCTTTTAAACCAATGCTTGTAACAAGCCTTTCCTTAAGCCCTGCACTATCTGCATACCTTGCCGCTTCATAAAGGCTTGTGCGCCTTATTAAAATATATACACCAGGTGCAATAAACCCTGCTATAATAATAAATAAGCCATATAAAGGAGCATTATAAACAGGAATAAAAATTGCTATAATATTTAATATAACAGCTAAAATTACAGCAACTAAAACACACCATGCAGTATATAAAATCCACCTTTGAAGCATTTTACGCCTTGCAATGGACTTTAAAAAAGAAGCTATCTTAATATCACTGTCTGTAAGTTTTACTTTTTCCTTAGCCATAACAATCCTCCCTTCTGCAAACCAGTTTAACCAAGCACTTCTTTCTTTGCAGTTACCATCATAAATATTTCTTCAAGGTTTCCTGTTTCCCTCATAAATGAAGAAACCATTACCCCGTTGTTTACCAGTCCTGCCAGAAGTTCTGCTTCTTCCCTTTCCCCTCCGTCAAATGCTATTGTTATATCAGCACCATCTATTGAAAGGTTTTCAACCTGTGGGTTTTCCTTTATAAAACGTACTGCCGCCTCTGTATTACTTGACACATGTATTTTTAACGGGTTTGAAGTATTAAGCTTCTGCATTATCTCTTCAACAGTGCCTTTAGTTACCATGCTTCCCTTATCAATAATCCCTATTGTAGTACACATTTCGGCAAGTTCTGAAAGTATATGTGAACTTATAATTATAGTCTTTCCCATATCATGCAGGTTCTTAAGTATGCCCTTCATTTCAAACCTTGCCCTCGGGTCAAGGCCTGATGCCGGCTCATCAAGTATAAGCAGTTCCGGGTTGTGTACAAGGCTTCTTGCAAGGCACAGCCTTTGCTTCATGCCCCTTGAAAGGCCATCTACATAGAAATCTGCTTTATCACTTAAATTTACAAGATCCATAAGTTCCAGGCACATGCTTTTTGCCTTGCTGCCTGTAATTCCGTAAACAGATGCATAAAATTCCATATATTCTATTGCTTTAAGGTTATCATACACACCAAAGAAATCAGGCATATATCCTATTTTCCTTTTAAGGCTCTGGTTATCCTTAAGGGCATCTACACCTGCAACATGCACAGAACCGCCGTCAGCCTTTAAAAGCCCTGATATTATACGCATTGTTGTAGTCTTGCCTGCCCCGTTAGGACCTACAAAACCAAAAAGTTCCCCTTTCCCTATAGACAGATCCAGATGGTTTAATGCAACGAATTTTCCATAATGTTTATATAAATTCTCTATCTTTACCATATCAGTCCCTTTGCTTTCTTTGTTTTTTATATGTGCCTGCAAGTTTTACCTTTGGAAGTGTAAATGAATCCACTTCATTAACATTTGAAGCATTGTCAAATTCATAATAAATTACCAGGCTTCCATCATCTTCAAGATATTTTAAAATATCTTTTCTGTCAGTTTCCCTGGCAGACCCAAGAAGCTTTACATATTTCCCAGTTTTTTTGTTTTTAACCTTTGCTGTACCTAAAAAGGCCTTTTCAGTATATCCATAACCCTTTATTTTAAATTCAGCGCCTCCTGCTGTTTCTTCATTATATATAATGCGCCTTAGTGTAAAGCCTTCAGGAAACTTATATGTTACTTCAAGGTTTTTAGTCTGTGGGTCATATATATAAAGCCCGTTAGTCAGGTTACCATCAAATTTATCTGCATATTGTTCAAGAGAACCTATAGCATCATATCCATTTAATTTTTCTGGAACTTCTGCAAATTTATAAACTCCTGTTTCTCCATATTTGTCAAAGGAAAAATTATCTGTAAAAGCTGTTTCTGTATTATCTGGTATAAAGCCATAGAACCATGTATCAATATAACGGTTATCTGTAATAAATGAATTTATCATTCCGATTCTTCTTCTAAGGGAAATATTTGTATTTGTATCGTAATAACTTCCTCCAAGTGCAGCACTTAGCTGGCTGTCAAAGTCAAATGAATAACTGCTTTCTTTATATAGTTTCTGTTTTAACATATCAATGGATTTTCCTGAAGGTATATCACCGATATAATATAAAGCCCCTTTGTAGTAGAAAATACAGTCTTCAAGCCCACATGACATATTGTTAGTTATAAAACCTGACATTTTACTATTATTCTTTTGCAAGTCTATTTCAACTGTTCCTGTATTGCTGCTTTTGCTATTTAACTGGAAAGGCACACTTTGAAATGCTGCAAGGTTATTCATACAAAGTTTTATATTATCTGCACCGTATTCAATGCCATAATCATAGTCTTTCATTTCATTGCCTTCTGAATAATATACAGAAGAATAATACCCGCTAAGTTCTGATGGCATTATATCAGTATTTTCTGGAAGTACTGCTTCATATGCTTTGTTTGAAGAACTTGTAATTGTAAATAATGTATCTACATTACTTTTTCCATTTCCTTTTTCTGGCAGTTCCAGGGTTGAAGCATAATTAATAAATGGTTTCTGTATACGTGTACTTGTTCCAATCAGGTAAATTGTTACTGAAAATATTACTGAAAGCACTGGTACTACAGCCCATAGCAGGTTTCTTTTGTCCTTTTTCTTTAAGAACACATAAAAAACAGGCCCTGCAAGAAATACATATATAAGTAAAATTACTGCATAAAGTTTAAGGTTAGGCAGCGAATCTGTTCCATTTAAATTCAGGACATCAGAACCAGTTATATAAATATTAGAATATGACTGCCAATTTGCACTTGAAATTCCCATATCCAGTTTCATTTTTTCACTTATATTATCTTTAATTAAGTTTACTATTACAGGCCCGTAAAGCTTTGCCATTCCAGGGCTTAATGCAAGTGAAAATTCTGTTATAACAACTTTGCCACTTCCATAATCTATTGCACTTGCTAATGCATCCTTTCCATCTGACAGTACGCTTTTAGCACCTTTTATATTAATATCTGTTATATCAAGAGGCATTCTTCTATTGGCAAGGTTTTCACCAAGAAGTTTTGTAAGCTCTGTCCTTGATATGCCAAAGTTGGTATTAATGGTTCTTGCACTTCCTATAGTGCCTTTTAAAATGTTCCCAGAAAATGCATTAAGCACCTTGCCAGCATCTGCACCGCTTCCAAGAAGCAATGTACCGCCAGCATCTACCCATTTTTTAACTGCATTAACCTGCCCTTTGGAAAGTTTTCCTGTATCAAAATTATCTATTATTATAACATCTAATGTATCTAACATTCTTGCATCTTCTGTAATATCACCATCTTCAAGTGCAAATACAATTCCCTCATCACTTGCACCAAATGAATTTTTATCTGCTGCGAGATTACTTGCAATATATTTAAGGCTGTCCTGGGTGTCAGAAAGCGAACCAATATATAATGTTGTCTGGTCATCATCGAAACTTGCCCTTATATATTCAGAACATATAATATTATCCTTTTCATCACATATAGCAACTCTTATATATGAATCAGGGTTAAGGCCTGGAAATGCAAGGGTTACTTTTTTACTTTCACCTGCTGCCGCAGCAAATTTCTTTTGCATGGCTACAGAACCGTCTGCATCTTTTCTTGAATATTCTATACGGAACTTCCCTGCAAAATCACTTCCTTTATTTTCTATAACTGCTTCTCCCCTTATATCCCTGCCATATTTTGATTTGCCCTTGTAGCCAAGGCTTACCGTTGCACTTATATTATCCTTTGTAATTGTTATTTTCCCCTCTTTATCAAGAGCCTTAAATTTTACCTTTGCAGAGGCTTCTGGCGTCTTTGCTGCCAGTATGCTTAAAACCAGAAGAAAAAACAACAGGGAAACATCTGCCTTCTTCCTTTTTTTCTTGCTATTGCTGCTTTTTCTTGCCTTCTCCTTTCTCCTTAACGGATCAAGGAATAATGCTGCCAGCTTTAAAAACAGCGCTGCCAGTAAAAGCTGTGCCACAATACTGCATAAAAACCAGTAATCCTGTACAAATGGCAGCAGTTCCCCATTAAGTGCAGATGCCATATAAGAAAGCATACTCTCACCCATATACTGTTTTGTAACCATCTGGAAAATTGTAAAAGCAGGGTTTATAAGCAGGAAATACATTACAAATGAAACATCTGGCACAGTGCCAGTTGAATTTTGTACAGTGTAATAATATATATTAGCTGCCTCATTAGCAATAAAAACTGCTATTGCAGTTACACCGCATACAACAGCAACCATTGAAAATGATATTACTGTGGCAGGTATTGCCCTTTTAACCATTGCTGAAGCACACACACCCATGCTTCCTATAAACAGTGACATTACAATAATAAATATTACAAACTGCATAAGGTCTGCCATGCTTATACCACCAATAGTAAATACTATTGATACTACTGGAAGGCTTGAAAATACAAGCAGTATTACCATGCTTATTGAAGACATAAGCTTTCCAATAACTATCTGCCCTGGTTTTAATACTGTAGTAAGCAGTATTTCGAGTGTCTGCTTTTCACGTTCCCCTGCTATGCTGCCTGCTGTAAATACAGGAACTAAAAATGCAACCATCGCCGCTTCAAGACAGATAATTACAAAATACACACTTATTGCACCTGAGTAATCTATTCTGTAATTCATGTTTATATTAAAAATCAGTTCAAAACCAAATAGTGCTATTGCTACAAGAAAAAGATTAAAAAACAGTATTGTCATTGCAAATTTTAGTGAACGCACCCTTAATTTTACTTCTTTTCCATATACAGGATTTATTTTCATAAGTTTAAAACCTCCATTTTAGCAGCTTGCAGGCGTTATTATGCAATATCTATATGTTTGTAAACGCCTGTTTCACCATAACTTTTATATCTGGAAAGATCTGCAAAACCTGTTTCATGGCCATTTTCCATAAAGCCATAGAACCATGTGCCACCAGGCTTACTACTGCTGGCAAGTGTCATAATCATTCCAATTTTCCTTTTTATAACATTATTAGTATTGTAACTTTCCATAGAACCACCCATTATATTTTCTATAAGTTTTTGAAAATCATTGTTATAATTTTTAGTTTCATATATATTTGTATTTTTTATTGTTGTTATATCATAAGTTTCACCTGGCAGAAGCTCCTTGATATAATACACCCTGCCATTATGGTATAAAATACAGTTTTCAAGTGTACATGATATATTATTGCTTATAGTCCCCAAAAGACCATTACCATCTTTTGAAACCTTCACTTCTATAGTGCCAGTTGAAGTCCTTTTATTTTCAAGCTGGAAATATGCACTGCTAAACGCAGGCAGATTGTTTATAACTGCCCTGGAAGTGCCATTACTATATTCTGTACCATATCCAGCTAACAGATTATCTGGTTCCATTAACATACCATATGACCCGTCAGCAATGTCCACAGGCATTATACCAGCACTTACAGGAAATTCCATTTCATATGGGCCATTATCAGGGCTTGTAACTGAAAATATTGTATTTACAGGATTTTCTTTTTCTATTTTTGTGGAAAGATCCAATGTTGAAACAAAGTTTATATATGGCTTTTGTATACGTGTGCTTGTTCCAGTTAAATAAACCAATGCAGCAAATGCAGCCGAAAGTGATGGAACCACAACCCACAAAAAACTTCTTTTATCTTTCTTTTTAGCCAGGAAATAAGCACCTGGGCCTGCAAGCAGCACATATACTAACATAATCACTGCATAAAGTTTTATATTAGGGAGTGCCCCTGTTTCATTTAATGTTATTGTCTTTCTCATATATGCAGCACTCTTATCTGTGCCATGTATACTCATAAGAAACTTTGCTTCTTTTTTTCTCTGCCTGCTTATGCTTTTTACTACTATATCCGCAGTTACAGAGCCTGGAATGGCAGCCTCTTCTTCTGTAAATGCCAGTGGAAATTCTGCCACAAATACATTTCCCATGCCATATTTTGTCCTGGTTACAAGGTTTTCACCATTATCTGTTAAAACTGGAACAGAATCCTTTAAACTTATCTGTGTTATGTCTGTTAATACTTTTTCCCCGCCTTTTATACCAAAGTCTGTATTAATTTTTAACTTCTTTCCTGTCCCAACACCTGTAAGCCAGCCATTTAATGCTTTAAACACCTTGTCTGCACCACTGCCGCCTCCAATAAATAATGTGCCGCCATCCTCAGTCCATTGCCTTAATGCTTCTGCCTGGCCCTCTGAAAGCTGGCTGGAATTATATCCGTCTATTATTATTACATCAAGTGAATCTAACATCCTGGCATCATCTGTAATGGAATTTCCATCTAATATAAATACAATCCCCCTGTCACCTGGTGCAGTGTTCCTGGTTGGTGAAACCAGCCTTTTCATATACAAATACCCATCACTGCTGTCAGAAAGTATGCCTGTATAAACCTGTGATATAGAACTATTAACACTCTGGTTAAGGGAAATAAATTTATAGCAGATAACCTCATCATTCCCATCACATAACGATATTCTTGTTAAACTGGTTTCTTCTATATAAGGTATTGCAAATTGTACCATTGTCTGTCCGCCAGCTTTAACAGAAAAATCTTGTTGTACCATTGTACTATCCTCTGGGGAATTATTAATATTTTCAACCCGGAACTTTCCATTTAAATCTATTTTCCTGCTTTCTATTAAAATATCTGCCCTTACAAATTTACTATATTTACACCACCCCATATATCCAAAACTACATGTTGCAACAATATCACCTGTACCCATTTTAATTGAACCATCATCCAATGAATATATTTGCAGGGCTGATGCTTTGCATATATTTATATTAATAAATAGCATATAAACCCCGGCAGCCGCTAGTAATGCAAACCTGAAAACAAATTTGATGCTTTTATCTTTCATTTATCTTCTCCCATACCTTCTTTCTTTTTTACATTTCTTTCTCCTTTTTATCTTGCTATTCTATTTACTTTGCCCTTCACCAGCATTTTCTTTATTATTTTCATCATCTTTTGTACTATTTACAGGCAGTGCGATTGTAAAACATGTCCCCTTAACACTGCTTTGTACTGTTATCTTGCCACCATGCAGTATTGCTATTTCCTGTGCTATATTAAGCCCAAGCCCTGTCCCTCCTGTCTGTGCAGACCTTGAACTTTCTACCCTGTAGAACTTATCAAAAATATGTTCTATACTTTCCTCTGGTATTACCAGACCAAAGTTAGTTACACGTATTTGCAGCTCAGTATCATATTTTTCAATTTCAATATGGACTGCCTTTCCATCCTTGCCATATTTTACAGCATTGCTTATAAGATTTGAAACAGCCCTTGCTATAAGTTCACCATCAACTTCCATAATAAGGCCGTTTATATTCTGCCTTAATGTATATTCAAGGTTACTTTCCATAAAAAGCGGATAAAATTCTTCTGTCATCTGCCCGACAAGCTTTACTATATCTATATTGTCTTTATGAAGTGTTATTTCACCACTCATAAGCTTTGTATAGTTAAAAAGTTCTTCTATAAGCCCCTGCATCCTGTTTGCCTTGCGCATGGCAATATTAGCATACTTCTGTCTTTCCTCCATAGTATATTTATTTGTATCTGTTGCAAGCTGGAGATATCCTATAATAGAAGTAAGTGGTGTACGCAAATCATGTGCCACACAGGTTATCATGTCCTTATTTGCCTGTAATGCTTCACGCTCAGATTTCATAAGCCTTTCTATCTCACCATACATGCGGTTTACCTGTAAAGCTATTTCCCCTATTTCATCTTCCCTGTTTATCCCTGTAATCTGTACTTCCATTTCACCCGATGCAATATTTGAAATACAGCCTGATATATAACTCATATCTTTTGTAATGCGCCTTGTCAGTATAAGAAAGTAAAATATAAACAATATAAACCCAAGTAAAAGTATAATAAACATAATTACCATAATTGTGTCCTTATTCCAGTGTTTAATGCCTCTGTAATCTGGCAAAAACTCTGGCGGGCTATAGTTGTTTTTATTATTTGCAGGATACTGTTTGCCATAACCATTCCTTGATGTCCCGAATGTATGTGCAACAAGTGCTACTATCATGCCCAGGGCAAATTCTGTAGCTACTGCAAGCAGCATGCTTATAATACTGTAAATAACCAGTTCCCCCCGGAGGCTTCTGTAAATACTATGCTTCAATCTTATAGCCAACTCCCCATACAGTTTTTATAATCTGTGCATTTCTTGGTTCTAGTTCTATTTTCTCACGCAGCCTTCTTATATGCACCATTACAGTGTTGCTCATCTCAAAGCTTTTTTCTTTCCATACTCTTTCAAAAATCTCATCTGTTGAAAATACATTGTTAGGGTGCGATGCCATAAGGAATAATATATCAAACTCTATAGGGGTAAGTTTAACATCTTTTCCATATGCCTTAACCTGGTGGAGGCTTCTGTCCATCCATAAATTTTCCAATTCAACAGACTCCGCAGACTTTTCTTTAACACCGCCAAAGTTCTGGTAACGCCTTAGCTGTGATTTTACCCTTGCAATTAACTCCATTGTATTAAATGGTTTTGTTACATAATCATCCGCACCATTAATAAGGCCTTCTACTTTATCATTCTCACTGTCCCTGGCACTAAGCATTATAATAGGTATTGTACTGCTTTCGCGTATTTTAGCACATACCTGCCTGCCATCAACGCCTGGCATCATAATATCAAGTATTGCAAGGTCTATATTCTGGTTTGTAAATATATTTATTGCTTCCTTGCCATTATAGGCCTTGAAGCAGTTATAGCCTTCACCCTTAAGGTGTATTGAAACCAGGTCGGCTATATCATGGTCATCATCAACTACTAAAATATTCGTGCTTTCCATTTAATCCCCCTTCTTTCTGGTGGTGTGCACAACACATCCCAATACCCATCATTTTTGTATCATTTTATTAAGAATACCACATATGCACATTTAAATCCTTACTTTTTTATTAAAAACTAATTATGTTAATTTTAAGATTGTGCGGGTTATCTGCCAGGCCATGCCAGTCCAGATAAAGGCAAAATTTATTTATATTATAAGCTAAAAAAAACTATACATAAACATGAGATAATTTATAAAATGGATATGGTTTTGCAAAATTAACTCTTGTGCCAGTAAATAAGCAGTGCTATAATAAATACCCGGATATACAAATTAAAAGATAAATATATCTAAGGTAGATATATCCAGGATAAAAATATCTGAGATAAATACATCTAAGATAAAATATCTGGTAAGGAGGAATAACAGAAATAATGGATAATTATAGTTTAAAAACAATGATGGATAAACCAGAACGCCTGGCACCAGGCCACCGCATGTGTGCCGGTTGTGGCTCTACAATAGCAGTACGGGCTGTACTGCGCTCTTTGCATGAAGGTGACAGGGCTGTTATAGGAAATGCTACAGGCTGTCTTGAGGTTTCTTCTTTTATGTACCCATATACATCATGGGAAGACAGTTATATACACAATGCATTTGAAAATGCAGGTGCTACATTAAGTGGTGTAGAAACTGCATACAGGGTATTAAAAAAGCGTGGGAAAATACCTAAGGAAGAAACATTTAAATTTATAACATTTGGCGGTGACGGCGGCACATATGATATAGGTTTCCAGTCACTTTCTGGTGCAATGGAACGCGGCCATGACATAGTTTATGTATGTTATGACAATGGTGCTTATATGAATACAGGAATACAGCGTTCTTCCGCTACACCTGTATATGCAGATACAACTACTACGCCTGTTGGCAAGAAATCCAATGGCAAAATGCAGAACCGCAAAGATCTGACAAGCATTATTGCAGACCATTATGTACCTTACGTTGCCCAGACTACATTTACTAAAGATTTTAAAGACATACATATAAAATCAGAAAGGGCAATATATACAGAAGGCGCGTCATTCCTTAATATAATGACACCATGTCCAAGGGGCTGGAGGTATGAAACTTCTGAAATCATGGAAATATGCAGGCTTGCAGTTGAAACCTGTTACTGGCCTCTGTTTGAAGTTGACCACGGCAAATGGACATTATCCTATAAACCTGCAAAAAAACTCCCAATAGAAGATTTCCTAAGGGTACAGGGAAGGTTTAAACACCTGTTTAAAAAGGGAAATGAAGGGCTTATAGAACAGTTCCAGGCAGAAGTTGACAGAAGGTGGGAAGATTTACTATATAAATGTTCAAAGGAAACTAAAGCCTGAAATTTTCCCAGGCTGTTTATTAATATTTTCTTAATTCCTGGATAAATTATTCCACATTAAGAAATAAGGTGCATAAATATGACTTTATTAACATACCAGGTATTCAAAACAGTTGCTGAACAAGGAAGTTTCAGAAAGGCAGCAGATATTCTTGGCCTTACCCCGTCAGCAATAAGCCATGCCATATCCTCTATGGAAAATGAACTTGGATTCTCACTGCTAATCAGAAGTAAAACAGGGGTTACCCTTACTAACTATGGCGGACACCTGCTGCCTTATGTTAATGCTGTATTAAACAGTGATGAAAGTTTACAGCAGGCAGTTGCAGAATTTAACGGGCTTAAACAGGGCAAAGTTAAAATAGGCTGTTTTTCAAGTGTATGTACTAACTGGATACCAGATATATTAAATTCGTTTAAAAAATTATATCCGGATATAACAATAGAAATATTCCAGGGAACATATGATGATGTGGCATACTGGATAAAAAACGGGGTTACAGACCTTGGCTTTTTATCTGTATCAAGTGCATGTGATATACCAATACAGCCACTATATAAAGACAGGCTTTTATGTGTAATGCCAAAAGGCACAATAAAAACAGGAAATAAAAATTATATGGGTATTGATGAAATGCGGTGCCACCAGTTTGTGACACAACGGGAATCAACAGATGCTGATATACAGAATTTCCTTAAGGAAAATTCATTTAATATACAGTCAAACTACCATGTTGTAGATGATTTATCAACAATAGCAATGGTTGCTAATGGTTTTGGTATATGCATTATGCCAGAAATGGTAATGAATGATATACCATATAAAGTTGACTGTTACCCTGTAGAACCTGAAACATACAGGATAATAGGAATTGCAACATTAAACCCTGGGTTTATGGCACCAGCGGCAAGGACATTATATAAACATATATTAAAAAAATACCAGCAGCAAGAATTTGCTGGAAATTAAAATATAAAAACTGTCCCACAGGCAGCCCTTTGTCTTATGGGACAGTTTTAAATATTATTGTGCTGTCCATGTATCAAACCTTTGCGGAACTTGCGGGTCATATAACGGGCAGCCATATTTATGCATAATATCTATAATTAAATTTATATCCTTGTTTTCCATTCCATAACAGTCAAACCTGGCAATCTGTCCTGTTGTAAAAACCTGGAAAGAACCACTTGTATTTTTGCTTTCGTAATTATATCTGTCTATAGCATCCCACCCTTTAAAAGCATAGGCAATATCTTCAAGAATACTGTCTGATGGCAGGTTTTCCAGTTCTTCAAGCACCTTGCCATCACAACATGCAAGTTCATAAACTTTACCATCATTATGTGAAGCACCTTCCTTGTACTTCCAGAAATCTAAATCCATTCCCATACCTTATTCCCCTTTCTTACAACATTTCTCCTGATTTGGAATTTATCCATGCAATAATACTTTCTGCAGTTTCACGTGGGGTTTTATTATCCGTATCCAATGCCTGGAAAAAAACATCACCAATTTTATTATGTGTCCTTAAATAACTGTTATACCTGGAAGAATCGCAAATCCAGTTTTCATCAGTAATTTTACGTCCTTCTGTCATTCTTTTCCTTAATTCCTTATCACTGCACACAATTGCCAGTACATTTATTCCATCAAAAAACCTGGCATTATATGCTTTAAATAATTTATCTATATTTCCTGTCATTGTCCAGATAACAGATTTCTGGCACTGTGTAATATTTTTTGAAATATTGTATATCTGTTCTATCTGGTTTAAATAATCTTCTTCATTTTCATGAGGCATAATATTATAGAAAATGTCTGCATCAAGCACTACATAATCTGTGGTTAATTTCTGTAATGTTTGTGCAACAGTTGTTTTGCCAGCCCCGCTACAGCCTGTAATTATATACAAAGGCTTTTTAATAAAACTCCACCGTTTTCCACAATCAGGGCAGATAATATAATTATCCTCTACAATATTATTCCATTTATAGCTTCTGCACTTTGGGCATATTGATATCATTTTAACTTCCTTCTTTCATAAACTTTACAATCTTTTCCATAACCCTCGGAACTTCACCTGTTGAATGTATTGCACACATAACTGTGTCATCACCTGCGATTGTCCCTGCCACCCCTGGTATTTCAATATTATCAACCGCAGCGGCTACTGCCATTGCCATGCCTGAAAGCGTCCGTATTACAAGTATGTTTTCTGCCTGTTCCATATATAAAAAACCATCTCTTAACACATTTACATATTTACTGTAAAGATTTGTTTCTTTTTCCTGTAGCTGTGTATATTTCTGGTGTACACCATCTACTGTAACTTTAGTAAGCTTAAGTTCACGTATATCCCTTGATATAGTTGCCTGGGTAACTGGAAAACCTGCCGCTTCAAGACGTGCGCCAAGTTCTTCCTGTGTTTCAATCTGGTACTTTCCAATAAGTTCCAGTATTTTAGCCCGTCTTTCTATTTTCATAAATAAAATCCTTTCGGTTGCCGCAGCCAGAAACCCACTGCCTTTAAGTGGCAAAGTTATGTCTGGTTAAGCTTCTGGCGCATTTTTTCATAAAATCCTATGCCTGAAAGTTTTACAATCTGTGTTACTGCATGTGGCACTTCTATTACAAGCCTGTTTCCTGTAGAAACCTCACCTACATTCCTTCCATCTGCTGCCACTACCGCAAAGTCTTTCCCTGTTTCTTTTGTCTGCCCTATTTCAAGTGTTATCCTGTCAGATACATCTACAACAAGGCTTCTTTTATTCAGCGCATGGGGACATACTGGCGTAACTATTGTGGCCTTAAGATGCGGTACTAAAACAGGACCGCCCGCTGACAAATTATATCCTGTTGAACCAGTAGGTGTTGATATTATTATGCCATCTGCCCTGTATATATCAGCAAGTTCATTATTTAAAAACACTTTTATTGTTATAAGCCTTGCACCACCCCTTTTACTTACAACAATATCATTTAATGCATAACAAGAAGAACGGCTGTCAGGCTGTTTAAAATAAGATATTTCCTTAAGCATTATCCTGCTTTCAATAGCAAAATCATTATTAAAAAGCTTATCTAATGCAATATCAACATTATTACTTTCCACCTCTGTAAGAAAGCCAAGGTTTCCCGTATTTACACCAATAACCGGAAGGTTCTTATGTACAAGGTCTATTGCTGCCTGTATCATTGTGCCATCACCGCCAAGGACTATCACACACTCTGTATCTTCTGGTATTTTGGACACATCTGTAAAATGCCTTATGCCCGCCGAGGACGACATCTGGTTTTCAAGTGTAATACACTGCTTTCCATATTTTTCCATATATCTCATAATATGATGCACCATATCATAGTTTGCTTTTTTACCACTATTTGTAATAATACAAAAATGCTCCATTATAGCCAATCCTCACTTATCCAGGTCTGTATGTGCCTGTTCTGTAATATCCTCTGCAAGCTTCCTGTATTTTAAATTAAATTCTTCCCTTGCTTTATTAAGCCTTTCTATATTAATATCCGTCCCGTCTGGAATTTCTATATTCTGGATATTTTTATCCCAGATATCATTATGCGCAATATTTTTATCCTGGATATTATTATGTGCAATATCCTTAGTGTCTTTGCCAGAAGCAGTACTGTCTGGAATATTATTATCTGTAATGTTTTCATTTTTTTCCAGATATAGAAGATATTCTATATTGCCCTCTGGCCCTTTTATTGGCGAATAACTTAAACCAAGTATTAAAAACCCCACAGATAATGCATAAACCATAATATTTCCAATAACTTCAAGATGTATTGCCTTATCACGCACTACCCCTTTTTTGCCGACTTTTTCACGTCCTGCCTCAAACTGCGGCTTTATAAGGCACACAACCCTTCCTTTGCTGCCAAGAAGCATACGTACCGGGACAAGTACCTTTGTAAGTGATATAAAGGCAACATCTATTGAGGCAAAACTTATATCACAAGGAATGTCATTATGTGTTATATATCTTATATTAGTCTTTTCCATAGAAACAACCCGGCTGTCTTTCCGCAGTTTCCACGCAAGCTGGTTTGTTCCAACATCTACAGCATAAACTTTTGCTGCACCATTTTGTAACATGCAGTCTGTAAATCCTCCTGTTGAAGAGCCTGCATCAAGGCAGATAAGCCCGTCAAGGCAGATATCCCATAATAAAACAGCCTTTTCAAGCTTAAACCCTCCCCTGCTGGCATACTTCATTGAAGTTTGTTTTACATCAATAACTACATCTTCAAAAAATGTGCTTCCTGCTTTATCCTCACGCTGTCCGTTTACAAACACATCTCCTGCCATTATTACCGCCTTAGCCTTTTCCCTGGATTCTGCCAGGCATCTTTTAACAAGCAGTACATCAAGCCTTTCCTTTTTCTTTTTCATATGCCTCTAGCACCCTTCCAGCAATTTTTCCTGCACTAATCCCATATTTGTCTTTTAAGATATCTACAGAACCATGTTCTAAAAACTTATCAGGCAGCCCTGTGCAAAGGACTTTTATACTTCTGTCCCTGTCATTAACCCACCTTGCCACAGCCTGTCCAAAACCACCTGTAACAACGCCTTCTTCAAGTGTAACTAAAAGACTGTGCCCTTTTAATGCCTCTTCTAAAAGCCCTGTATCAAAAGGCTTTAAAAAGCGCATATTGGCAACAGATATATTAAAGCCCTTTTCCTTTAATATGCCATGTACTTCCATAGCTGTTTCCACCATGCTTCCAGCCGCCAGAAGTACTATATCCTGTCCTTTTTCAATCCATTCACCCCTGCCATGTTCCAACGGCTGTTTATGCCCTGAAAACCCTGTATATGCAGCCCCTCTTGGATAACGTATTGCCACAGGCCCGTTATGCTTAACTGCAAATAAAAGCATTTCCCCAAGTTCCCATGAATTTTTAGGTGCCATAATGGTTAAACCTGGCATTGGCATCATAAAAGCTATATCAAAAATGCCCTGGTGGGTTTCCCCGTCACTGCCAACTATACCAGCCCTGTCCACAACAAATACAACATTAAGGCCACAAAGGCATACATCATGCAGTATCTGGTCATACGCCCTCTGCAAAAATGTTGAATATATTGCAACCACAGGGTGGAGCCCCCCTGCTGCCATTCCTGCTGCAAATGTAACTGCATGTTCTTCTGCTATCCCTACATCAAAAAACCTTTCTGGAAACTTCTTTGCAAATTTGGCAAGCCCTGTCCCTGCTGGCATTGCTGCTGTCACTGCTGTTATTTTTTTATCTTCTTTAGCAAGTTCTGTTATCCTTTGGCTAAATATATCTGTATAAGTTTCCTTTTCGTCTTTACTTTTCCTGGCAGAACCGTCACGTACAAAAAATGGCGCTACACCATGAAATGAAGAAGGATTTTTTTCTGCTGGCGGATAGCCCTTTCCCTTTTTAGTACATACATGTACAAGTACTGCCCCTTTTACTTTTGATGCCCCGTCAAATGCAGATACCATTTTTTTAATGTCATGCCCGTCTATAGGGCCTATATATTTAATCCCCATATCTTCAAAAAGCATTCCAGGGATAAATACCCTTTTTAACACATCTTTAAAACCTCTTATGCTTGTAGTAATTTTCTCCCCGGCATGTGGCATTTTTTTAAGGATATTTTCAATATCTTCCTTAAGTCCCATATAATTTGTATTTGTCCTTATATTTCCAAGATATCCCGCCATTCCGCCTACATTCCTTGAAATAGACATCTGGTTATCATTTAATACAATTATAAGGTTTGATTTAAGCCTTGCTGCATTATTTAAGGCCTCATATGCCATGCCCCCGGACAATGCACCATCACCAATTACTGCAAAAATCTTTTGTACACCGTCCCTTATATCCCTTGCCTTGGCAAGCCCTATAGCAGCGCTTATTGAAGTTGAACTGTGGCCTGTATTAAATGCATCACATGCACTCTCTGCACGCTTTGGAAAACCGCTTATCCCCCCGTGCTGCCTTAATTTTGCAAATTCCTTTTTCCTGCCTGTAAGTATTTTATGTGCGTAACTCTGGTGGCCGACATCCCATATAATCTGGTCATATGGCAGTTCACAGCACAAGTGGATTGCCATAGCCAGTTCTACAACACCAAGGTTAGAAGATAAATGTCCCCCTGTACGGCTGGTATTTTTAACAATAAAACGCCTTATCTCCCAGGCAAGCCTTTTATAATCACATGCATCTATATTTTTTATATCATTTGGCTGGTTTATCCTTCCAAGTAACTCCTCCACAACAATTTCTCCTTACTTTTTGCGTTTAATCAGCATTTCAACTAATGTATTAAGATATAAATTCTGTACAGGCATGCTATTAAGGATTGCAAGCGCTTTTTCTGAATAATCCTTTACTGCCTTTACTGCCATATCCATTCCATATAAAGATACATATGTTGACTTTTCATTTTTTTCATCACTATGGACTGGTTTTCCAAGTTCTTCTGCTGTACTTGTAATATCAAGTATATCATCCTGTATCTGGAAGGCAAGTCCTGTATAGTAACCTGCTTCTTCAAATTTTCCTACAGTGGCACTGTCTGCACCTGCAAGCAGCGCGCCTGCCATAAATGCCGCTTCAAGCAGCGCACCTGTTTTTAAACTGTATATAAATAAAAGTTCATCTTTTGAAACAGGTTTTCCTGTTTTTAAAACGTCCACAACCTGTCCGCCAAGCATGCCATAAACACCTGCCTTTGCTGCCAGGATCTTAAGTGCACCTGCCTTAAGCATTATATTGCTGCTGTCTGTAAAACCTGCCATAGCAGTTTCAAAAGCATAATTAAGCAATGCATCACCTGCCAGTATGCCTATATCCTCACCATAAACTATATGTGTAGTCTTCCTGCCCCTTCTGTACTCATCATTATCCATAGCTGGCAGGTCATCATGTACAAGTGAATATGTGTGTATCATTTCTATAGCTGCCATAAATGGAAGTACAAGGCTTTCATCTTTTCCGCCAGACATTTTATAAGTTTCCCACATAATCATAGGACGTATTCTCTTACCTCCCGCCATAAGGCTGTACTCCATAGCTTCACTTATTATCTTCTGGTATGTGGTATCCCCTGGCAGAAATCCATATATTTTTTTATTAATCCATTCTGTTTCTTCTAAAAGCTGCTTTCTAAAAGCCTCTTTATCCATAAAAAACCATACCTTTCCAGTACCCGCAGGATTCTTCTTGCCGCAGGCACAAATCTTTACCCCTGGCTTTGCAAGGGGGCTTAAATATTTTTATGTTTCTATTATAACCAGTTTCTTTTCAACTTTATCCAGTGCATCATTGCAGTTTTTTACAAGTTTCATGCCTTCCTCGTACATTTTAAATGACTCCTCAAGTGTAAGGTTTCCGTCCTGTAACTGCCCTATAATACTGCTAAGACTTTCAAATGACTGTTCAAGCGTCATCTTCTTTGCTGCCATAACTTATCATGCCTTTCTGTCTTTCTATAAACTTAAGAATTTTTCCTGCATTTATTTACTGTAACTTCTGCCTGCCCATCTTTAAAATAAAGGACAAGCCCCTGTCCTTCTTTAATGTCTTCTACTGAGGTTACACCTTTGCCGCTGCTTCCCTCTACATAAGAATACCCACCATTAAGCTTATACAGCGGCGAAAGGCCTTTAAGCCCTTCTGCATATAGTGCAAGCTGGTGTCTTAAAGCAGCTAGTTTCTGTTCCATAAGAAGCACAAGCCTGTCCTCACAGTCTGCCACATAAAGCCTTTTTTGCTGTAATAAATCCTTAGGGCTTAAATTATTAAGTGCTGCCTGGTATTGTTCCAGTTCCAGCCTTTTAATCTTTAAAATATTATTTATCTGCCATTTAAGTGAATAAGCAGCTTCCCTTATTGCAGCTTCCACTTCCTTGTATGGATAAACTGCAAGCTCTGCTGCCGCAGATGGTGTTGGTGCTCTTAAATCAGCAGCAAAATCAGCTATTGTTACATCTGTTTCATGCCCTACCGCAGAAATTACAGGTTTAGTACATGCAAAAACCGCCCTTGCAAGCTTTTCTGAATTAAATGCCCATAAATCTTCTATAGAACCGCCGCCCCTGCCTATTATAACTGTATCAACATCTGTCCCTTCAAAATATTTAATGCCTTTTATAATTGTATCTTCTGCACCCTTTCCCTGTACCTTTGCAGGATAAAGGTAAATCTGCACATAAGGGTTGCGTCTTTTTGCTACATTGCATATATCATGTATAACAGCGCCTTCTCTTGCAGTTACAACACCAATGCTTTTTACATATGCTGGTATCTTCTTTTTTCTGCCTGCATCAAAAAGCCCCTCTGCTAAAAGGCGCTTTTTCATCTTTTCATATTCTTCATATAACCTGCCTCCGCCATCTTTTAAAATCTTCCTGGCATAAAGCTGGTATCTTCCGTCACGTTCATAAACACTTATGCTTCCCTGCACTATGACCCCGTCCCCTTCCCCCATTTTAAACAAAAGGCCCTGGCGCATTGAGGCGAACATAACACAGGAAAGCTGTGATGTACTATCTTTAATAGTAAAATAAATATGCCCTGACGAGTGGTATTTACAGCCTGAAACCTCTCCCTTAACCACAATGTCTTTTAATGCATATTCCCTTGCAAACATGTTTTTAATATACAAATTTACCTGGGAAACTGTCCTGGCTTCCTCCATAATGTCACTCCTTAAGGCTTATGCCCTCCTGGATGCAGGCATCATTTTCTTTGCTGTCTTTATCCTTTTCTTTGCTGTTTTTTTCCTTTTCCTTTACAACTGACGCAAGTACCCCGTTAATAAACCCCCTGGACTTTTCAGAGCAGTAAAGCTTTGCAAGCTCTACAGCTTCATTAATAGCTACACTGTCAGGCACATCATCTAAGTAAAGAAGTTCAAAAACAGCCAGCCTAAGAACTGTAAGTTCTGCCTTTGCTATCCTGTTTAATGCCCATCCTTTAGACTTTGATTCTATTTGTGCATCAATTTCTTCAAGATGCCCTAATACAATGCTAAACTTATTACGTAATTCTTCTTTATCCTTTCCAGATGCATTCTCTATCTCTTCTTCCAGATAGATATCTGCCTGGGTTTTAACTTCTTCCTTATTATAAAAATCCAGACGGAACAGCATAATGTATAAATTTTCCCTTATTTTTCTTCTTGTCATAACTCTATTGTACCTTACTTTCCCGGCTTCCCGTGCTGTGCTGTTTATACATTATTCACTTAAATTTACTCCTGCAATCCTGACATTTACCTCTGTAACTGCCAGTCCTGTCATTGTTTCAATCTGCTGGCTTACCCTGTTTTGTACCTGTTCTGATACATTCTTAATGCTGTAGCCATATTTTACATTAAGCATAATATCTACATGTACAAGACCTTCTTCCATTGTTACCCTGACTCCCTTTGACAGGTTTTTCATTCCAAATTTGCCAATAAGCTCATTAGTTATATTCCCTGCCATTGAACTTACGCCTTCTGTTTCTGTAGCAGCAAGCGCTGCTATAATTGCAACAACATCTGATGCAATTTTAACTTCCCCTGTTCCTTTCTTCTCCATAACATACTCCTTTGGTTCCTGCTCTTTTGACACGCCAGTACCCCTCCTTAGTCCTCTATTTTTGCCATTCAATAAAACTATATCTAGTTTATTATACCAAAATGCCAAATATTTGCAATCGTTACTTTACTTTCTATTCGTTATTATCTGTAACTTTTACAGGTGTTATTACAATTTTATCTGCCTCTATGCCTGTTTTTCTCTTGACAATATCTTCTATTTGTGCAATCTGCTGTTCTGTCAGCCCGTTTGAATCAACTACAACATCTGCATTTCCGCTATTTATGCTTACAACTGCATTTGTAAATCCTTTTGCCTGTAACATAAGTTCAGCCGCACTTTCCTTTTCAGAATTTTTAGTAATATTAGCAACCTGCCTTATTGCAGATTTTTTGTCAGCAGAAGCAATAGCTTTATCATTAATAATATTCATAAGTGTTTCTTTATTTTTTGCACGTGTCTGTTCCCTTGACAGCTTTGCAGATGCAAAGTAATCAGCACCTATTGTATTTGAAACCATTACAGCTTCACCAGGGTTTTCCTCAGATGCAACAACCTCACCACTATCAGCTACTACATAATCATCATTCCCTATATCTTCTGCGGAAATATCCTTTGTACTATCCTCATTGCTGCCATTATCTGCTGGTTTTTTAACAGAACCATTATCATCTGTATCTTTATTGCTGTCCGCAGTTTCTTTGTTGCTTTTAACTAGCCCGCTTGTGCTGATTTCCTGTCCAGTAAAGTTAAGATAACCTGCTACTACAATCATTACAGCAAGCGCAGTAATAATAATCTGGTTTTTGTGTGACGTTTTCTTCATTTCCTAAAAATCCTTTCTTTACATTATTCCATCTTCATTACTTTGATTTTATGAGGTTCGATTGAAAATAATGCCACAACTGCATCAATTATTTCACTATCTTTTTTTCCACTGCCTGCCCCTTCTGCTACAACAGCAACTCCTTCTATTTTAGGTGACTTTACCTGGACAACATAAGGCCTTTGTTCCCCATCTGAAGAAACTATTACATTTTCGTTTTTTATGCTGTATTCCTCCTGCTGCCTGCTGCCGCCATTATGGTCATGCTCCTCCGTTGTACTTTCTTTATTATCAGTATCCTGTAATACCATATGTTCCTCTGAAGAAGCAAGCGTAATCATAACCTTAACATCTCCAATCCCTTCAACACGCATAAGGATTTTTTCAAGCTTAGCTTCCTCTCTTCCTGCATACTCCGCCATTGCATTAAGCGCTGTGCTTTCATCTAAACTGTAAGACATATTTCCTTTCACATTGCTATATTCTGTTCCATAATTATCATTATATATTATATCATTCCCTTTTTTATCTGTAACAGACGCTGCAACAAGTATAATTCCTGCAATTATAATTAATAAAATACGGAAAGGCCCGGCTTCCTGGATAATCTGGCCCAATTTTCCGGTAAATTTACAGGAACTTTTGCTGTTCCATTTTATTCCCATATATTTACTGCTGCCTCCTTTATAATAAAATAACTGCTTATATCCTGCCTTAATTTATCTATATTTTCTCCCGTTGCCACTTTCCTTCTGTTTCCTGCCTCACCTGACATAACATCTACTGCTTCCGGGGAATAATATTCCTTGGAATGATATTCCTTGGAATTACCAGTATTAATATTTACATCTTCTATATTTTCTATATCTTCTATATCTGCAATGCCATTACTTCCAGGCTCTTCTTCTGCCTGGGTTTCTTTTTCTGTCCCTGTTTCTGCCCCGTCTTTTATAATTCCGATACTGACCGATGCAATTTGTATATTACTATCCTCTTCTAAAAATTCTACATCTATATCCTTAACACCTACATTCCTGTTTTCTGCAAGCTTTTTAACCTGTTCTTTAATATCTTCCCTGCATCCTTTTCTTATAATTTCCTCAAACTTTCCATCTGCTACTTTAAGTTCATCATTTATCCCTTCCATGTTAAAATTAAAAATCTCCTGTTCAAGCAAGCTGTACCAGCCACCACCGCCCGACAGGAAATTTATAAGAGGGGTAATCATAAAAAGCACAAGTACAAGACCGCTGAAAAATTTAAAATACATTTTGAAACTGCTATTATTTATTAACCCTTTCATTACTGTTACAAGCAGGGTAAATACTAACACACTTTTAATAAAACCAGCCATAACCCTTTCCCCTCTATGTAGTCATTGCACTTATAAGTGCTATTGATATAACAAACATCATGCAGCCTGTACCAACTGCATAAACCTGCATTTTTAAAGAATCTGCTGCTGCATCAAGGCAGTTTGTAATCCTTTTATCAGATACAGGCTGTATAAATGCAGAAATTAACTGGTACATAAACTTGCTTATAATAATCCTTATTAAAGGGAACAGGCAGATAACTATAACAAAAATTATCCCTGTTATGCCAACCGCATTTTTAACAAGCTTTCCTGCATATAAAACTGTACTTGTAACACTTCCAACTGTATTTCCAATTCCAGGGATTGCACTTCCCATTTTGACAAGTACCGAATTTTTAGCTTCTGCGGCAACAGGCACTACAAGGCCTTGTACAACATTTATACCCATAATAACCCCGAACATTGTTTTAAGCCCTGTATTTACAACATCTTTAATAAGAACTGCAAGCCGTGAAAATACATCTTCTTCTGAAATCTGGCTTGCAATGCGCAGAAAAAAATAAAACTGTATGGCAGGGAGTGCAAACTTTACTACCACATAGCTTGTTACATTCATCATAACAAGCGTAAATTCATAAAACACACTGCCTGCAAGGCTTCCATTTGTAAATGCAATACATGTGAAATATGTTGTTGAATATATCTTTATAAAATCAGATACATTTACAAGGGTTTTTGATGCAACATTGCATATATTTGCAAAGGAAACTGCAATAACTGAGAAAAAAAGCATATATACCATATAAAACGCAGTTTCTGCAACTTTCTTCCCTTGCAGCAGTTTTGAAAAATTAGCAACAAGCGCACCCATAATTGCTATAACAATAAGATATATATAAATATTCTTCTCCTGGACAATATTATTATATATGCCATCTAAAATATATTTTGCCGCTTCTTCAAAAGAAAACGGGCTTTGACCGTTTATAATGCTTCCTATATAGCCTGCAAAATCAAACTTCTGCCCATTAAGGGTTTCATCTATAACACTTTGTACTTCATCGCTTGATATCTCCTGCATAATGCTGTCTGCAATGCTATCCATAACTACCCCCGTTCCAGCAGGCAGATACCTGCCGCCTGTTTATAAAACTGTGCTTACACAACTGCCTGCAATATAAGGCTAAAAGGCGGAAATAGTCTGTATAAGTGATTTAATAACAGGCATGCTTACAGCAATTATCATAACCTTGCCAAAAAATTCAATCTGGCTGCCAACTGCGCCAAAACCGGCATCCCGGCACAAATTAGAAGAAAATTCTGCAACATATGTAATTCCAACCATTTTAAGCAGTATATTTATATATAATGAGTTATCACCAAGGTAATCTTCTGCTATATGTATAACATTAAGCACATCATCAATTTTTGATAATGCCAGTCCAAGAATAAGAAGGCTTGCAGCAAGTACTACAAGTATTGCAAACTCCTGCCTGTCATTTTTAACAGCCATTGCAAGAAAAACTGCAATAACACCAATAACAGCAACCTTAAGCATATATCCTCCCCCTTAAGCCATATTTTATCCCATTGCAAAAAGCCTCTGTATTGTTTCAAATAAATCTTCTATATATGGCACTACCCATAACAGTACAAGTATAAGGCCTGCAAGGCTTACAAGAAATGCCTGTTCATCCCTGCCAGAATGTTTAAGAACCTGTCCAAGCACTGATACAAGTATTCCGACGGCAGCAATTTTAAAAATAAGATTGATTGTCATTTTAATTCCCCCAAATTAAGAATACCCCTAATCCCTGCCATAAACTACACAAGAAGTATGCTTAAAAAAATTCCTGCCACTGCACCTGCTACATGGCATACTTTTGCTTTTTCTTTATATTCACTTCTTGCCGCCAGTATCATGCCACCAAGCCTCTTTTTAAATATATCTAATGTATTAAGCTGGCTCTGCCTGTCCAGGTTGCCGGTATTCTTTCCGACTTCCCCCATAAAAAGCCTGTCTTCATATAAAAGATACTTAACCCATACACTGTTATCTAACCCTTCCTCCCAAATACTATATAAAGCACCGCCCTCATTTTGCAAAAGCCTGTCATGCATAAAAACCCAGAAATCTTTACAATACCTGCTTCTTTCTGAAAGGCTTCCAAATATTCCTGTAATATCAAGGGCAGCATATTCTATTTCACCATACATAAATTGCAGTGCCTGTTCAATCTCCTCCAGAATATGTATGCGTATAAGGTTTTTTTCTGCAAAATAATGTCCTGAAAGCACACTGCCTGATATTATAAGCAATACCCCTATAAACTTTATCACGCACTTTTCACCCCGCTGCTATTCTCCTTTTCTATAAAGCAGTCCCTGTTACATATAACTGTACCCCTTTCATCAAACACCTTGCTTATCCTTCCGGTCTTGCCAGCCTCAAGCAATATATATCTTTTAAACGCATGCTGTTTTACAAGGCTTCCAAGCACAGGCTTGTTCATTATTTCATCCATATCTAGTCCATGGACTGTAGCAATAACACGTATACCACAGTTCATTACATAATCCAGTGCATTTACATCTTTATTAGAACCAATTTCATCAACAGCAATAATTTCTGGTGCCATTGAACGGACAAGCATCATCATTCCTTCTGCCTTTGGGCAGCCGTCTAAAATATCAGAACGGTATCCAAGGTCATTTTGCGGGCATCCTTTATAACATGCGCCAAGTTCCGAACGTTCATCTACAACACCAACCGTAAACCCCCTGTTTTTACTGTCCCCGTTTGAAAGTATGCGTATCATATCCCTTAAAAGGGTAGTCTTGCCACACCCTGGTGGTGAAATAACAAGTGTATTATAAATACTGCTGCCATGCCTTATATATGGTATAAGCCTTTCACTACAGCCTGTTACCTGGTGTGCTACCCTTATATTCATAAATGATATGTTACCCATATTTTTAACTCTCCCATTCTCCCATAATATTTTTCCTGCCACACCTATCCTGTGCCCTCCTTGTATTGTAAGATATCCTTGCTTTAATTCCTCTTCAAATGCATACCTTGAATAATTGCTTATATAATCTACAGCCTCCCTTAGTTCACTGGCAGAAACAAAATATGCTTTGTTTATATTATGCGTAAGGCCTTCGTTTATACTTAAAAAATATTCACACCCGGAATAAACTATTATAAGCGGCCTTAAAACCCTTAAACGTATTTCCTGTACACCAGATAAGTCCTTAAAAACCTTAAAAACCTTTTTCCTTATTGCAACAGGCAGGATTTGCAAAACCTGCCCTGTGCTGTCCTTGTCCATAACATGCCTCCCCTCTGAAAGTACATAATAATAAATATGCCTTTACACAATGTATATGAGAGGAAAATAAAATTATGCCGGAATATTTTACACAAAAATAAAGCACATAGCTTAAAGCCATATGCTTTTAAATCATAGTATTCATAAAATTTTTTTAAAGGACTGGAAAATATTATACACTTATTCTTTAAATGATACATAACCAAAATGGTATTGTGCATTTGAAATTGTTTGTTTTAAATCCCGTCCTGTACTTGTAATCTGGAGCATGCTTGCATTTATATCTATTTCATTAGTTATATTTGCAAGTTTAATCCATATCCTTGCCTTTTCATTATCAAACTGTGCCGGATATGCATTATCTTCTGGACAGCTTACAGGGACTTTAGACGAAAACACTTTAAGCACATTAGCAGAAAAGGCTATATCATTATCAAAGTTTTCATTATTAACAGCAAAAAGCATTTTTACATTTTTACCTGATTCTATCTTTTTATTATAATAATCAATTCTTTTCTGGCTCATCCCATAAAAGAGTGACTGTGTTGAAAACCATGTATAACCGCGTTTTTCCTCATCAGCAATATATAATTCCATAGTTTCCTCACCATCAAGAAGATCTCCATTTGCTTTCTCTGATACTCCAAGTTTCATAAATATAAATTCCTGCTTAATATCAAATACTGTACTGTCCCTGTCTTCAACCATATTTTTCACAACTTCAACACCAAGATATTTCTTTTTTAATTCCAGATATAAATTTTCATCTTTGGCAATCATGTACATCTCAAGCACATCATTTAATGCTGATGTTTTTGTTATCCCCTTCTTTGTTACAAATTCATTAAACATATCCTGTATGGTATCTGCCACAGAGATTGTCATATAATTCTGCCTTGCCATTTTTATCCCCCTTAGAATATATCCTGCCTGTATACTGTAAGCCGTACAGGACGGCTGCCCGTAATCTGCATTTCATGCAATTAATGATTTCATGCAATCAATGACTTCAAGTAATCATTGATTGCTTGCAAGAAAGCATGGGCTGCCTGCCAATAACCTGCACTTATATATTAAATAATTCATCAAAATCTGTCTTCAGGTCCGGAAACATTACAAGCTGTAAATTCTGTTTATTTACTTCTGTAACAGTTTTATATAAATAAAAATATGTTGTTCCGTCTTCACGTCCATCATTCAGATATATTTCTACCTGCTTTTTCCTCCAGTCAGTTATCCAGTATTCAGAAACTCCCACTTTCTGGTATATATCCATTTTTTCATTGCGGTCATATTTGCGGCAGTCTGGCAGGAGCTTTAACCCCTGCCAGACTAAGTAAGTCAACCCACCGCTTAAGAAGCGTGTATTTTAAAGGGCTTACTTAATGAGGTTAAATTATTTAGAAGAAACAAAAACAATTCTGTTATAGGAAATCACGCATTAAGCAAAGCCATAATGCCATCTCTTGACCTGTTAGTCTGTGCAAGTACTGACTGTGACACTTGTTCCAGAATATTACTCATTGAGTATGCCACTATTTCATCTGCATAATTAGCATCACGCATTTTTGATTCAGCAGCCTGTAAATTCTCTGCGCCGTTTGTATCATTTAAATATGCATGTTCCAGGCGGTTTCTCATTGCACCCAGGTCTGCACGTCTTTCTGAAAGCCTTTCAATGGCCCTGTCAACACGCAAAAGGGTATCTGGCTCATATACTGTAAAAGTTGCCTGGTGGCCTCCTTCCATTCTTGTTGTAGTTACTGTATAGGAATATGATTCTGTCTTCTGGCTTTTTACCTGTGATGAATACTTTGGGTTTACCCTTTCACCATCAGCATTTGTTCCTCCAGGGTGTACAAGAACTGTTTCATATTCCATAATTACCCTTGTCCCGCTTATAGTTTCTTTGCTTTCTACCATATGGCCACCAACATTTGGATTATACCATTTGTTGCCACCTAAGTATTCTGCACCATCTATTATTTCCTGGTCATACATTTCATTCTTTCCAGCCGAACAATATCCCTCCCTGAATACTGTATATCCCTCAAGCCCGAGCCCTGCTAATGTAGTATCAGGAAGATCAATTATTATTCCCTGGTCTGTATTTGCACCTGCCTGTATATAAAGCCCGCTGTATTCCTCATTAACATGCTCTATAACCTGGGGTTCACTTTTTACCTGTTTCTGTATACTCATATTTATATATGCATTTCCAATAGCATCTCCAGCAAGTTCAGTTTTTGTAGTACCATCATCACGGAAATCATAAAAAACAACATTATATGGATTATCTTTGTCGTCTGTAACACGTATAAAATGATATGACGGGCTTTTTTCTGTAATTTCTTTCACTATGCCTGCTGCAATTTTTCCAGCTTCTTCTTTCAGGTAATCTGCATATGATTTGCCTGTACTTGCACCAGCACTTTCTTTATATGCTTCCTCATCTAAAAGTTCCCCTGCCATATTAATATATGACTGTAAATTAATTCTTTGTATATCACTTGAAATATGCGGATATGAATATTGTATACCCTGCCTTTTCCCATCAAGGTCTTCCAGCGTATATATAGAAGATACACTTACATCATCTGAGTCAAAGTAAAACCCCTGTGCCCTGTCATAACATGTAGCACACTCATATGCTATAGCAACACCTGACATGTCAATTAGTTTATTTAGCAAATCTTCTTTTTTCCCACATTCTGCAATACTATTAAAACTAATTACTGCACTGTAATTATCTTCTATTTTTTCTGTCCATTCACCCCCATATTCACCTTTAAACCCATCAGGAATTTTATCTTTTGGGCCATAAAACACTTCTGGCTTTGAAGGGTCAACTTTATTCTCATTAATAATTACATAATCTCTTATATCCTGTTTTACGCTGCTGCCAACCCTCTGGTTATTTTTCTTAAGGTTCATATCACAATCTTTTTTAAACCATTCAGGTATTACTTTTTTAGTCTGGATAGTTTCATATTCGTAATGGTACTCTTCTGCTGGTTCTATTACTTCTGTTGTTATGGTTACAGTTTTTTTATTTCCCTGGAGAATTTTTTGTGTATTAAATTCTGTTTCTTTTGCAATACGGTCAAGTTCCTTAAGATGTGCATCAACCTCTTTTTGTATCTGCAAGCGGTCACTCTGTGTATATGTATCATTATAAGCCTGTATGGTAAGTTCACGTATTCTCTGTAAAATGCCTGCCTGCTCACTCATAGCCCCGTCTGCTGTATCTATAAGGCTGCATCCATCCTGGACATTTGTAGAACCACGTAACAGCCCACGTATCTGTCCTCTCATCTTTTCTGAAATGGAAAGCGAAGCAGCATCATCCGCTGCACGGTTAATCCTGTATCCACTTGAAAGATGCTCTGACCTTAAAGCCTTATTCTTTCCAATTATATCTAACTGGCGTCCAGTGTATTCCGCTGCCATATTGTGCATAATTACCATGTTAATCTCCCTCCTTGCTCTTTAGATACCAATATATTGTATTTCGTCAGTTTTATCAAAATACTTTACATTTTATTCCATATCTTAAATATAATTTATGCTAAAAACTAAACCTGTATTTATAAACCAGTTTAAATTTAAGTGTATATATAATATTACAATAAATTTAAAATAAAGTAATATAGTATATAGAAATTAAAAATTTAATCTATTATTCCAGATATAATTTATAAGAAAATATATATGTACAATTATCCAGCCTGTATAATTGCCAGGTTATTCTGCAAATTGCTTATATTTGTATAATATAGTAAAAAATATCTGCCGATAATACAAATACAACAATAATAAATAAACTGGGAGGAACAAATATGACAGAACTTGAAAAATGCATTGCTGGTGAATATTATAACTGCCATGACCAGATTTTCCTGGATTTTAAAAATAATGCCAGAAAATTATTAAAGCAATATAATGCATTGGAATATAACCAGAAAGAACAAAAAACAGAAATTTTAAAACAACTGCTTGGCAAAACAGGTGAAAATGTATCTGTGGGACTGCCGTTTATATGTGATTATGGGCGTAATATTTATATAGGCAATAATGTATCAATAAATATGAACTGTACATTTGTAGACTGCAACAAAATCACAATAGGGGATAATGTGCTGGTTGCATCAAATGTACAGCTCTATACTTCTGCCCACCCTGTAGAATTATCTGAAAGGCTTACGCCTGGTTTTACACCTGGAAGCAGTGAATACTTCTGCCGTACCTATGCGCTTCCAATAACAATAGGCAGTGGCTGCTGGATTGGCGGAGGTGTAATTATACTTCCTGGTGTAACAATAGGTGATGGTTCTGTTATAGGCGCTGGAAGTGTTGTTAATAAAGATATACCTGCTAATTCACTTGCTGCTGGCAATCCATGCCGCATAATTAGAAACATTAACCAGTAACCCCTTTTATTTATATTTAGTCTGGTGATACTGCATAACGGCACACTGTAACAAAATCCGTCTTCTTATCTTTTTTTGCCCTGGAAAGCCACCTCTTTATTTCCTTCTGTTCCATATGCCATATAATTACAGAGAAAAGCCCAGTATCACCAGATTTGTAGCTTTCCATTGCATAACGGTTTAAATCTTTTTTTGTTGCATAGTCTAATGTAATAGTTAAAAATCCTGTTTCATCATCTTCCAGTGCCTTATCTATATACATTAAAATTATCTTTTTATCTGCATGTTGTATTGCTTTTGCAAATAATGCTACATTTCCTGATTTATACATTTTGTCCAGGTATTTTTCCTGTTCCTTTTTATCTAAATATGGGAACAATGCACCAAAAGCAATATTATCTTCATTTTTATAATACTTTTTTGCACAGGCTTGTATATCACTTTTTTTAACAGGGACAATCCTCATAACTAATACCTTTTTCATTGTAAGAGATATATTATTTCCTGATGTGCTTGCAAATCCTTTTATTGCACTGGCAAACTTCCTGTCTTTGGAATATTCTTTAACATCCTCATCAAAGTATAATTCTACTATAGAATTATCCGTTAAAGTTATATCTGTTCTGTTTTTATATGATTTTGCTGCTTTACTGCTTATATTCCAGCCTATTTCAAAAATATAGGAATCATAATAATAACCATCTTGTACATAGTAATTAACATAATTCTTACTGCCTTTTAAACTGGTACCTTTTATTTTATCACTATCTTTAGTGTCTTTTACATTCTTTATATTTTCCTGTTCTGGACTGTTATTTCCTATATCCTGTTTCAGACTATTGTTTCCTGTATCTTGCTTTCCCGGATAAGCATAAACACCTGACACAGAAAAACTAAAACATATAATAGCAGTAACAATTACTGTTGCAATTTTAACTATAAAAGATTTCTTTTTAAATTCCATAATAGCACCTAGCCTTTCTTTTAACTGTACAGCCCCTTCTGTCAATGTAATTGTACCTAAAGGTTTTTTATAAGCATCTTTTACATTTACAAATGAAAGCAGTGTATTGCCATATTCCTTTCTTTCTTCACCAGCAAGCAGATTTATAACTGTTTCATCACATGACAATTCACATGCCAGGTTTATTTCTTTTGCAAGCATGCGTACAAACGGGTTAAACCAGTGTATGCATAAAACTGCCTGTATAAGCCACTTATAAAATATATCCTTGTGTTTATAATGTACAAGTTCATGTAAAAACACATAAAAAAGCCTTTCTTTTTGCAGGTTTTTTGGCGGAATAATAATGCATGGATGTAAAAAGCCTGCCAGTATGGGAGTAGAAATATAAGGATTATAATAAAGTTCTATTTTTCTTTTAACCCCAAGCTTTTCTTCACATTCCGATAACAGGTTTAATATATTAATATCCTGTACTTCCTGTGCTGCTGCTTTTATATAAACTAAAAAACCTTTATAGGCAGTTACAGCCCTTGTTAAAAATATAATTGCAAATACCAGCCATATATAAAACAGGTTTTTATATATAAAAACTGCTCCTTTTAATATGTATTTTGTAACCGGGGGTTTCTGGGAATTATTTTTAATTTCCTGTACTGTACCTGTACTGTTAATATTATTTATTTTATCTTTTTCTTCTGTTTTATCTTTATTTTTAATTAACCCTGGTTCTTCTTTTTGTATTTTTTTATATCCTGTGTCTTTTATACCACCTGTGTCTTCTGTAGCCTCCATATTATTTATATTACTATCTGTTACAATATCCTGTTTTAGTATATTTAAAGCCACATTGTATAAATAATTTGTAATATTTGCATTATTAAAAGTAACAGGAATTATAAACCTTAATGCTGCCAGTAATAAAATATAATACTGCCAGCACCTGCTAAATGCTTTTTTATAAAACTGCTTTAAAAACAATATTACCAGTAAAAACAATGTGCCAGATAATGAAAGTGACAGAAGCATTTTAATAAATTCATTCATTATACCCTGCCCAGAACCTTTCTATTTCTTTTAATTCATCTGATGAAATACTGTTTTCCTGTAATAAAGCTGATACCAGGTTTTTAACATTGCCACCATATATTTTATCTACAAAACAATGTGTCTGTTCCATCTGGTATTCCTGTTCTGTTACTAATGCTATATATTTGTTACGCCTTCCAATTTTATCTGTCTTTAAATACTTCTTGGACAAAAGCCTGGAAAGCAAAGTAAGCACAGTATTTTTCTTCCATTCATTACCTTCCTTTCCAAGTTCTTCCATAATATATGAATATAAAGCACTGCCGCCATTCTGCCAGATAATTTTCATAAGAATAAGCTCTGAACTGCTAATCTGCTGTAACATAATATACCTCCTTTTTTATATTAACATATTGTAGGCATATTTATATTAACATAGTGCCGGCTATATTGCAATGCTTTTTTATAAAAAAATTTTCAAATGCAGCTTTAGCGGATATCCGCAATCCACATTGCAAGCACTCAAAGATTTCCAGCAATCCCTGGGTGCAGACAAGCAGGCACCTACAACTTGCCCACTTACAAAACAACCTCATTACCGTTTTTAAAGCCTTGGTAAACCAAACCCACCGCTAAAGTTAAACTTAAAAGGTTAGAAGATATAGGAAATGAAAAAGATGGAAAAACTAATCCCCCTGTTTGTTGTACCTGGCAGCAGCAGAAACAGGGGGATTATATAAGACCATAATTAAGTTAAAGAGCTAATAGCAAGATATGCTAATAATATAAAATATGCTGGTAGCAAAATATTGCATATAGAATTTCTTTTTATGCCTGTTCTTTTAATTTATCATTATATATTTTCTTGTAAATCTCATCTATTTTTGATTCATCAAGTTTTGTTTCAAGGAAAAATTCTGCTGCATAAAGTGCCTGTGCTACAAGCATTTCCAGCCCGTTAGTTCCTGTTATGCCAAGTTCCTTTGCCTGTGCCACAAGCTTTGTTTCAAGTGGGTTATATATAACATCTGCTACTGCCTCACACTCTGGAAACATTTTTAAGTCAACAGGGCTTGCACCACAGTCAGGGTACATCCCTACAGGGCTTGTATTAACAATTATCCTGGCATCTGTATGTTTTTCAAAACATTCATCATATGTAATTGCTGTTTCTGTATTTATAATATCTACAACAATAATTTCACTTGCACCTTTTTTCTTAAGTACAGCTACCACAGCTTTGGAAGCACCACCGTCGCCAAGTACAACACACTTTTTTCCAGAAGGGTCAATATTATGTTTATCTATCATATACATAAAACCTGTAAAATCTGTATTATGCCCATAAAGTTTCCCGTCTTTATTAACAACCGTATTAACTGCACCTATTGCCTTGGCATTTTCATCTATTTCATAAAGAAAAGGGAGCACATCCCTTTTATATGGAATTGTTACATTTATTGCCTTAAATTCATGCTTTTCCATAAAACTTTTAAATTCTTCCCTGCTTAAAGGACATATATTGTATGTGTAACCTGCAAGCATTTCATGTATTTCCTTAGAATAGCTGTGTCCTAATTTCTCACCAATTAAACCATAATCCATTTAATTTATACCCTTTCTGCTATAAAGCTGCCGCATTAAGAAAATATTATATAGTATATAAAAAACTTTATTTTAATAAAACACTATATCTTGTATTTTTATTCTTAGTGCGGCAATTCCATTTTAATGTGTTGTAATTTATATGTTATATATTAACGCTATATATAGTTATATGTTGCATATCTATATATTTGTATGCAGCAAATTAATTTGCAGCAAATTAATTTGCTGCATATCCATGTGGGTGGTTTTTATGCCACTTCCAGGCAGATTCAATAATTTCTTCCAGGCTTGCATGTTCAGGATTCCAGCCAAGGACTTTCTTTGCTTTTTCACTTGAAGCAATAAGCTTTGCAGGGTCACCGCCGCGGCGTGGTGATTCTGTTGCTGGTATTGGATGCCCTGTAACTTTCCTTGCTGTTTCTATAACCTCTTTAACTGTAAATCCTACACCATTACCAAGGTTAAATACATTGCTTTCACCACCGTCTATAAGATATTTTACTGCAAGTATATGTGCTTGTGCGAGGTCTGTAACATGGATATAATCCCTTACACATGTGCCATCTTTTGTATCATAATCTGTACCAAATATGCTTACTGACTCCCTTTGTCCATTTGGAACCTGGAGAATAAGCGGGATAAGGTGTGTTTCAGGACTGTGTGCCTCACCTATTTCACCACTTTCATGTGCACCACATGCATTAAAGTACCTGAGTGCTACATATTTAAGCCCATGTGCAACATCTGTCCACTTCATCATTTTTTCCATAGAAAGTTTTGTTTCACCATATGGGTTAGTTGGTTCTGTCCTGTCTGTTTCAACAATAGGTATGCTTTCAGGTTCACCATAAGTTGCAGCGGTTGAAGAAAATACAATTTTATTAACGTTATGTGCTACCATGCTTTCAAGAAGCACTTTTGTGCCATAAAGGTTATTATCATAATACTTAAGCGGATTTGTCATGCTTTCACCTACAAGGGAATTAGCGGCAAAATGTATAACAGCATCTATACTTTCATTTTCAAATATACTGTCTACAAATTCCCTGTTGCGTATATCCCCTTCATAAAACTTAGCCTTTGGATTAACTGCTTCAATATGCCCTGTTTCAAGGTTATCAGCAATAACAACTTCCTCTCCTTCATCTACAAGCCCACTTACAGTATGTGAACCAATATAGCCTGCCCCGCCTAATACTAAAATCTTCATAACAATTTACCCTCCATTTATATTAATTATATATATTAACCCTGTTAAACCAGCCTTTTAAATAATTTCTGTTTTATAATGCTTATTTTTTCTTCCAGAATATCATGGAACTGGTAATAAGGTTACTTTAAAATATTATCTGACTGGCTTGTAATCCCTTATAACTTTTAATGCTGGAAGTACATTTCCATTATAATCAAATAATGCCTGGTTTGCCCACTCGTTACCGCACGGGCCAGGGTCTTTAATATATTCAAGTGACTCCTTAGTTGCCCACCCGGAACCATTTACTGGTATCCATGCCGGCTCCCAGTAATAAAAACCTGCACCAAGGCCGTCTGGTACTTTACAAATCCTGTCCATTATATCTTTCATAAATCCTGACTGGCCCTCTTTTGTCATAGGATATTCTATTTTATCAACAAGTTCCTGTCTTGTAGCCATTCCCTTACGTTCCTCATCTGGCAGCTTCTCATAATCTTTGTAATCTTCCATTGTAAAGCCCATAGAAACTTCTGCTATAATTAACTCTTTTCCATAGCGCTTTGCTATATCTGCCATATTTGCACTTAAATCATTAAGCGTACCATGCCAGAAGGGATAATATGAAAGCCCTATTACATCAAAATCTTCACCACGTTTTATATAATTATCAAACCATCGGCGGTATAACTCATTATTGCCGCCATTATCAAGATGTATCATTATTTTTGTATCCGGGTTTACTGCTTTAACCCCGCGTATTCCTGCGCTTACAAAACGCGCAAGGTTATCATACTCTGGCGTGCGTCCAAGGGAAAGTGCAGTGCTTTCATCGAAAACCTGCCCATCAGGCCATAACATCCCGTTAGAAAGTTCATTGCCTGCCTGTACCATATCAGGAATACAGCCATTATCTTTACAGACGTTCATTACATTAACTGTGTAATCATATATTGCCTGTACAAGCCCGTCTGCATCCATGCCTTCCCATGCCTTTGGCTTAAACTGCTTGCCAGGGTCAGCCCAGAAATCACTGTAATGGAAATCAAGAAGTATATCCATTCCATGTTCCTTTGCCCTTTTTGCAAGTATAACCATTGTTTCAAGATCATTAGTGCCTGCACCATATGGCATTCCATTACTATCATAAGGGTCATTCCATAATCTTATACGTACAGCATTAGTCCCATATGATTTAAGAATATCAAATAAATCTCCCTCTTTTCCACAGTCGTAGTACCTTGCACCACACTTTTCCATTTCTACAAGAGTAGAAATATCCATTCCTTTTATAAATTTATTCATAAAATCCCCATGCCTTTCCAATGCCCGCAGACTTTGGGCCGCAGGCACAAATCTGCCGTGTGAAAAAACTTTCGTGTATGGTTTTTTCACACTATCCCCCATTCTGCTACTTCCTGCCTGTACAAAAAATAACATCTAAAAAATTATGTTTTTATTTTTTGTCTTTTTATCTTGTGGATTCCTTAAGTTCTATTTTATAGCCCAGATAAGTAATTTCTTTAACATTACTCCCGCCAAGCAGGTCTATAAGTGTCTTGCAGGCAGTCCTTCCAATTTCCCGCACATCAAATGAAAGTGATGTAATTGCAGGTACATTGTTTTTAAGAAGCATGCTGTCAAAAAATGATGCTATCTTAATATCACCTGGAACTTCTATATCTTCTTTTCTAAGTTTATTAAGCACAACTGAACATATTGCGTCATCCATACATATTATACAATCTGCCCCTGTAATGAATATATTATCAACAGCCCTTTCAATCATTATTTGGTTATCCTGGTCAAGATATATAAGTTCCTTTGGTACAGTTATCCCAAATTCACCATATGCTGCTTTATATCCTTTAATACGGCTTGACGTAACCATATGCGCACCACTTCCGCCAATTACTGCTATACGCCGGAAATTCTTCATAAGCAGCATTAAAGTAAGTTCTTTACACCCTTCAAAATGGTTGTGTTCTATCTGTATAACGTTATTATATCCAGATATCCCAATAACTACAAATGGAAATTCCTGTTTTAATAAGAGCTTTACTGCTTCATCTTCTATAAGGGTACGCATAAGTATGACGCCATCAACTTTGCCATTTGATATTATCCGCTTAAGCTGTCCTAAATCATTATTATTACAAACTGTTAAAATTATATCATATTCATATAATGACGCCATTTCCTGAAGACCTACAAGACAGTCCTGGAAATATGACATATCTTCAATCCCATAATCAGAAGGCATAACAACACCTATATTATATGTCTTTGACTTTGCAAGCCCCTGTGCTATAATATTTGGTTTATAATTATTCTCTTCCATATAAGCTTTTACTCTCTGCCTTGTAGCTTCACTTATACGTCCTTTTCCTGACATGGCCCTGGAAACAGTTGTCTTTGATATCCCAAGATTCTGTGCCACATCTGCTATTGTAATATTTTTATTCAATTTATACCCTCCCACTGCCGCCAAAAGCAGCCTTATTGCGCAATCGGTTGCTCTGTAAATAATTTACCAATTTTAAAGTAATAAGTCAAGAGGGAATATATTTTTTTTCATAAAATTTGCACCATGCACCAGATTTACACATGGCTGTTTTATAAATTTACAATACAGATAATAGATAATTTATAGTTATCTCTTGTTTATATACAATTAAAAATTTATGAAACGGGCGTGCATATTTACAATAATTAATTGACAAAAATTATAAAATATAATATACTGCCATATAAGTCCGATTTCGGATAATATCCAGATTATATTAAGGAGGTACTAAAAAATGCAAGGAAAAAAGCCAGATTCAAAAGATAATAGCACTAACAGAAGTATAAACAAACTTTTATCAGAGTATAACAGCATTATTAAAGAAAATGAAGAAATATACCATAAAGCTGCAAAAAATATTGGTATTCCAAATTGTGCTTTCTGGATATTTTATATGTTACGTGAAGAAGATGAAAAAATTACACAAAGTGATATATGTAATGTTTTATACCAGCCTAAACAGACTGTTAATTCTGCACTTAAAAAACTTTCCAGTGAAGGCTATATAAAACTTGTAACAATAGCTGGAAGTAACAGTAAACAAATACATTTTACTGAAAAAGGAAGAAAATTTGCAGAAGAAACAATTGATAAAGTTATTGCATGTGAACAGAAAGCTTTATCTGGAATGGATTTAGAAGAACAACAGGCATTTTTTGCACTGTTACGCAAGTTTACAAAGCTTTTAAAAGAAAATATGGAAGAGGTGTTATAATGGGTATACAGTTATCTGACAGGTTTACATTAAAAAAACTGCTGCGTTTTTGTTTCCCGCCAATTATAATGATGGTTTTTACTTCTATTTATGGTGTAGTGGACGGGCTGTTTGTATCAAACTTTGTAGGTAAGGTGCCTTTTGCAGCTGTAAACCTGGTTATGCCATTTATTATGGTAATGGGTGGTTTTGGGTTTATGGTGGGTACAGGCGGAAGCTCCCTTGTTGCTAAGACAGCAGGTGAAGGGGACAGGGTTAATGCAAACCGTTATTTTACAATGATGGTAAAACTTACAGTGCTTCTTGGAATTATTTTTTCTATTATAGGGATTATTTTTATAAAACAAATAGCAATATTTCTTGGGGCAACTGATGCAATGCTTAATGACTGCATTGTTTATGGAAGAATAGCTTTAGCATTTAATGCTGCTTTTATGTTACAGAATGTATTCCAGACTTTTCTTACAACAGCCGAAAAGCCAGGGCTTGGGCTTGCAGCAACAGTAACAGCAGGTATTACAAATATGGTACTTGATGCCGTATTTGTAGGTTTTTTAAGATGGGGTGTGGCAGGTGCAGCACTTGCTACAGGAATAAGCGAATGTATGGGAGGCCTGCTGCCATTAATTTATTTTATACGCCCTAACAATAGCCTTTTACAGCTTGTAAGGACAAAATTTGAAATAAAAGTATTATTAAAAGCATGTGCAAATGGTTCTTCAGAACTTATGTCTAATATATCTTCATCATTTGTAAGTATGCTTTATAACTTCCAGCTTCTTAAATTTGCAGGGGAAAACGGCGTTGCAGCATATGGTGTACTTATGTATATACAATTTATTTTTATAGCAATATTTATCGGCTATACAATAGGCACATCACCAATCGCAGGATATAATTATGGGGCTAAAAACCATAAAGAATTAAAAAGCCTTTTGAAAAAAAGCTGGTTTCTTATGCTTGCAGCAGGGGTTATTATGATGGTTCTTGCACAATTGCTTGCACACCCGCTTGCAAAAATTTTTACAGGATATGACAAAGAACTATTTGATATGACAAAACATGCTTTCAGGATATTTTCATTTTCATTTATACTGGCAGGAATAAATATTTTTACATCTTCATTTTTTACAGCACTTAATAACGGAGGGATCTCAGCAGCAATTTCATTCCTGCGTACACTTATATTCCAGACAGCCTCAGTACTTATACTGCCACTAATGCTTGGGCTTAATGGTATATGGTTTGCTAACGTGGCAGCAGAAATATTTGCATTTGTAATATCACAATTATTTCTTTATGCCAACAGGAAAAAATACCACTATATGTAAATTTCTGCCAATAACAGCCCGTATAAATTGTTCCATATTTTTACTTCTGGAATTAAAAATCCCTGTAACCTCTTAATTTAAAAATATACAGGTTACAGGGTATGTCAAGCGGATATTCGCAATCCGCATTGCCTGCAAGCAGGCATTGGCTACTTGTTTATAACCTCATAGCCGCTATTGCAGCTTTTCAGTGGGAGCTTGTACTCCCACTGAAACAAGTAAGTCCCTGCCCACCGCTTATGTTTCCACAATATAGAAGCAGGGGGGACTTACTTGATGAGGTTAAATAACAGGTTATATTGCAATGCAAAAATTCCAAAAAATGATAATATGGCTGGTTTATAACTGCCAGTCCTATATTATATGCAGGCAGGCATTATAAAATTGTGCCAGCATGTGCAGTTTCAATCTTGTGTATTTTATTCATAAAGCGGATATTTATCTGTAAGTGTTTTTACTATTTCTGCTGCTCTCTCCTTATTGCCTTCTGGATTTTCAATGACCATTGCTATTGCTTCTGCAACTTTATCTGCATCATCTGTTTTAAAGCCTCTTGTTGTAATAGCTGCTGTACCAAGGCGTATTCCGCTTGTTACAAATGGGGACTGAGGGTCATTTGGAATTGTATTTTTGTTACATGTAATATGTGCCTCGTCAAGCCATTTTTCAACTTCCTTGCCTGTAAGCCCTTTGTCTGCAAGGTCTACAAGCATAAGGTGGTTATCTGTGCCTCCTGATACAATTTTAATGCCCCTGTCTTTAAGCCCTTTACAAAGTGCCTGTGCATTGTCAATTATATTTTTGCCATATTCTTTAAATGAAGGATCAAGTGCTTCTTTAAAACATACTGCCTTGGCAGCAATAACATGCATAAGCGGGCCGCCCTGTATTCCAGGGAATAATGCTTTATTAAGTTTATGCTCTTCTGCAAATTCCTTGCTTGAAAGTATCATGCCGCCACGTGGCCCGCGCAGTGTTTTATGTGTGGTTGTGGTTGTAACATGCGCATAAGGAATTGGGCTTTCATGGTATCCTGATGCAACAAGCCCTGCAATATGTGCCATATCAACCATAAGGTAAGCACCAACGCCGTCTGCAATTTCACGGAAACGTTTAAAATCTATTTTACGTGCATATGCGCTTGCACCTGCTATTATTAATTTAGGCTTGTTTTCCTTTGCAATTCTTTCTACTTCATCATAATCAATAAACCCTTCATCATTTACACCATAAGGCACACATTTAAAGTATTTGCCCGAAAGGTTTACAGGGCTTCCATGTGTAAGATGGCCGCCATGGTCAAGGTTCATTCCCATAAATGTATCACCTGGCTCCATAAGCGCAAAGAATACTGTCATATTTGCCTGTGCACCTGAATGAGGCTGTACATTAGCATATGTGCAGCCAAAAAGTTCCATTGCCCTGTCCCTTGCAAGGTCTTCAGCAATATCTACATACTGGCAGCCGCCGTAATACCTTTTGCCAGGATAGCCTTCTGCATATTTATTTGTAAGGGTGCTTCCCATTGCTGCCATAACAGCCTTGCTTACAAGGTTTTCTGAGGCAATAAGCTCTATATTGTCCCTCTGCCTTCCTGTTTCCTGTTCTATAGCCTTTGCTATCTCCGGGTCAAAGTTTTTAACTTCATCAAACGAATACATAATTCCCTCCTATGCTTTGTCAATAGATTTGCCAATATCATTTCTCATATATTTATTATCAAATTCCACCCATTCTGTTGCTTTATAGGCATTTGCCCTTGCTTCTTTAAGGTCTTTTCCTTTAGCTGTAATTCCTAGTACCCTTCCTCCGTTTGTTACTATTCCTTCTTCTGTCTTTTTAGTGCCTGCATGGAATACATAATAACCTTCATTGTCCTCAAACCTTTCAAGCCCGGTTATTAACTTGCCTTTCTCATAATGTTCCGGGTAGCCGTCTGATGCAAGTACAACACATACAGCCGCATTATCTTCAAATTCAAGGTTTATCTTGTCAAGCTTGCCATCTATACATGCATCGATTACATCTAAAATATCATTTTTCATGCGTGGAAGGACTACCTGTGCTTCCGGGTCACCAAACCTTGCATTAAATTCAAGTACTTTAGGGCCTTCTTCTGTCAGCATAAGCCCTGCAAAAAGCACGCCTGTAAAATCCCTGCCTTCTGCTTTCATTGCATCCATTACAGGCTGGTATATTTTTTCCTCACAGAACTTCTGTATTTCCTCTGTATAAAACGGGCTTGGTGAAAATGTACCCATGCCGCCTGTATTAAGCCCTTTGTCACCGTCTTTTGCACGCTTGTGGTCTTGTGCGCTTGTCATAGGCTTAATATGTGTACCATCACAGAAACATAAAACTGAAACTTCCGGCCCTGTTATAAAATCTTCTATTACAACAGTATCACCTGCATCACCAAACTGTTTATCAAGCATAAGTGTGGCAACACCTGCTTCTGCTTCCTGCAAGTTATTACATATAAGTACACCTTTGCCAAGTGCAAGGCCGTCTGCCTTTAATACAACTGGAAATTCAACATTTTCAAGGTATAAAAGTGCTTCTTCCGGTGATGTAAATGTTTCATAATGGCATGTTGGTATGTTATATTTCTTCATAAGGTCTTTGGAAAAACTCTTTGAACCTTCAATTATGGCAGCGTTTTTACGTGGCCCGAATACCCTTAAGCCACGTTCTTCAAATACATCAACAATGCCTCCAACAAGCGGGTCATCCATTCCAATTATTGTAAGGTCTATTTCATTATCTTTAGCAAAATCTGCAAGCTTTCCAAACTCCATTGCAGGGATATCTACACATTCTGCAATGCCTGCTATGCCGCCGTTGCCTGGTGCACAGTAAATTTTATCTGCCCTTTTGCTCTTAGAAACACTATAAGCAATGGCATGTTCACGCCCGCCGCTCCCAACTATTAAAACTTTCATATTATTTTCAAGCCTCCTGTTTTATATGTGCAATATTACCCTCTATATATACTTTTCCTTCACCAATTAAATTAACCGCTTCTGGAAGTATATTCCACTCTGCCTGTTCCATTACACGTTTCTGTAAAACCTCTGGTGTATCACCTTCACACACCTCTACAGCTTTTTGTAATATAATTGGGCCATGGTCAGCTTCTTCATCTACAAAATGCACTGTAGCACCTGTAACTTTATTTCCTGCTGCAAGCACACTTTCATGGACTTTAAGCCCATAATATCCCATGCCGCAGTGTGCAGGGATAAGGGAGGGGTGTATATTTATAATACGGTTCCTGTATTCTTTAATTAATTTATCCGGAACTACTACAAGATAGCCAGCAAATACAACCAGGTCAATATTATATTTTTTAAATATTCCTGCCATTGCATCTGCAAAACTATCTTTGTCTTTGTAATCTTTAGGGCTTTCACATAATGCTGGAAGTCCTGCCTTCATAGCACGTGTAAGTGCATATGCATCTTTTTTATTACTTATAACTACTGCTATTTCTGTGTTTTTTATAGTGCCATCTGCTATCCCGTCTATAATTGCCTGGAGGTTAGTCCCTCCGCCAGAAACACATACAGCTATCCTCTGCATATTTACCTCATTTCTGCACTGCCTGCCAAGCGGATTGCCCACTTACAAACCAACCTTATTGCCATTTTTAAAGGGCTGGCTTAATAAGGTTAAAAGCAGCTTTGTACCAGGCAGCGCACAGGTACAAAGCAGCATTTATATAGTTATCTTTACTAGTAAAATTTTTTATGCTAGTATAACTTTCTTTTCACCATCTGTAATTTCACCAGCTATAATACCAGTCTGCCCTGATGCATCTAACAAGCTGGCGGTTTTATCTGCATCAGCCTCATTTACTACAAGCATCATGCCAATTCCCATATTAAATGTATTATACATTGCGTCCCTTTCAATATTTCCATCTTTTGCAAGCATTTTAAATATAGAAGGCACTTCATAACTTTCTGTATTTATCCTGGCATTAACCCCTTCTGGCAGCATACGTGGTATATTCTCATAAAAACCACCACCTGTAATATGGCAGCAGCCTTTTATAGTAACACCGCCCTCTTTAACTGTCCTTAATGCATTAATATATATATTTGTAGGTTCAAGGAGTGTTTCACCAAGGCTTCTGCCTCCAAGTGATTCAAAAGTTTTTGAAAGGTTTGCACGGCTTACATCAAATACCTTGCGGACAAGTGAAAACCCGTTACTGTGTACACCTGATGATGCTATTCCAACTATTACATCACCTGGTTTTATATTTTCTCCTGTAATTATTCTTTTGCGGTCTGCAATCCCAACCGCAAAACCAGCAAGATCATATTCATTTGCCGGGTAAAAACCAGGCATTTCAGCCGTTTCACCGCCTATAAGGGCAGCACCTGCCTGCCTGCACCCTTCTGCAATACCACTTACAATCCCTGCAATTTTTTCTGGTTCATTCTTTCCACACGCTATATAATCAAGGAAAAATAAAGGCTCGCCGCCAGTACATGCAATATCGTTTACACACATTGCAACACAGTCAATACCTACCGTATCATGCTTGTCCATTTCAAAAGCAATTTTTAATTTGGTTCCAACGCCATCTGTACCTGATAAAAGCACAGGTTCTTCCATTTTCTTAAACGGCTCCATTGAAAACGCACCTGAAAAACCTCCAATTCCTCCTAAAACTTCACTCCGCATGGTACTTCCAATATGTTTCTTCATAAGTTCAACTGCCTTATAACCTGCTTCAATGTCAACACCTGCATTTTTGTAATCCATTACTGCCTCCATTCCGCCTGTAAGAGCGCATTTAGAAATAAAACCCCCTGGTATATACTAAGCAATAAGCACTTCCAAATATGCTCAAGGGCAATTTAAATTAGATTTTTCCAAAATATACTTAATTGTAACATAAAGAAACCCATTTGTCATTGAAAAAATGTATTTTTAAATGCCTGTTTCATAAAAATCCTATGCATACCTGCCAGAAGATACAAATTAGCAGGTATTACAATATCCTGTTGTTAAAAATATTTGCATTTAATGCTTTTTATTTGTATAATATGTCTAATGGAAGAATTTATGCATTTTCACAGGGGAAGGGTGAAAAATATTGAAGGGGAAGAATTTTACTTTTAAAGTGTTTCTTAAAGCTTTTTGGATTTTTTATGCACTTGCCAGCGTTATTATTACCATTATTAACGCGGACAAGCTTATAACCAAAGATTATACTGCAATTTCACGATATACAGATCTTGATAATTTGTGGAATATTACAATAAATGATGAATTATATAGTAATATCTCCCTTAAAGACTTCCGTTTTAATACAGTAAGTAAAGGGGATATAATACTTATGCAGCGCCAGCTTCCAGATAGCTGGCAGTCTGTGGAAAGTGCACTGCGTATACGTATAAAACAGGCTGCCCTTGAAGTATTTATTGACGGGCAGTTAATATATGAATATGGATATAACCGCTACAGGGAAGGAAAAACTGTTGGTACTGGCTACCAGTTTATTGATTTCCCAGATTCCTATAAAGGCAAAACTTTAGTAATTAAATTATTAGTAACGGAAGACAATGTTTTCTCTAAAATTGGCCCTGTACGTATTTATAACTGGAAAGATGCTTACCGGACCGTTATAACAGAAAACCGCATTCCATTATTTTTAGGCTGTTTCCTGCTGGTTTTCGGGCTTGTGACCGGGGTAATTACAATTATTATGCTGGCAGTTTCAACCAGGTTCCTGAAAATATTTTGTGTTTCTATGTTTTCAATCTGCATGGGATTATGGACATTATGTTATTATGATATAGTACTGGTTTTTTCTATACCACTTTATGCTATTTCACTATTAGAATATGTTTCATTATACTTGCTGCCAATACCAATGACAGTTTATATGTATAATGATGTCCTGTCTTTAGAAAATAAATTTTTAAAGGCGCTTTACTGGCCGCTTTTAACAATACAGGTTATATTTATTGCTATAGCCATGGTACTTCATACAGCAGATATATTACATCTTGCCGCAACCCTGCAATATATGCATATAATAATAATGTGCAGCCTGGTTTATTTTTCTATGGTATTAATATTTAACCTGAAAACTAATAAAATTAAAAATAAGTTTTTCCTGGCTGGAATGTTTTTTATTATTATATGTATTGCATATGACCTGGCTGGATACTGTATGAACCGTTATACAGGGTACAATCCTTTTTCGTTAAAAGGTGTATCCTCCATTGGTGTAACTGTATTTGTATTTATACTGATTATTGCTTTTTATATAGATATAACTAAAAAAGCACTACAGGAAACAGAACGGAACCTGCTTCTTAAAAATGCATATACTGATGACCTTACACAGCTTAATAACAGGCGCTACTGTAAAGAATATATGCACAAAATAAATAAGGATAAGCTTCCTGGCTATACGGTTTTCTGTTTTGATTTAAATAACTTAAAAATTATGAATGATACATATGGACATGCAAGAGGTGATACTTTAATTAAAAGTGCTGCCAGTGTTATTTTACAAACATTTGGCAGTTATGGGGCAGTTGCAAGAATGGGCGGTGATGAGTTTGCTGCTGTACTTGAAATATCTGATGAGGAAAAAATCCAGACACTTTTAACAAAGCTTAATGAAAATATAGATAAAAAGAATAAAGAAATCCCAGGCCTTGGCATGTCTATGGCTTATGGATATGCATGTGGCAAAAATAACGGGAATGATATTGAAAAATTATACCAGGCGGCTGATAACCGTATGTATGAACATAAAGAACAGATGAAAAAAGCCGGGCTTGCTGCTATAAGATAGCTGTATGCCAAAACTTTGCTTATCCTGGCAAAAGCCCACCGCTTAAGAAGCGGTGGATAATTTATACAAGGCCATCAATCTGCTTTACTTGTCTGTTCCTTATACAGGCAAACCAGGGTTATTTATCTTCTTTAGCCTTTGCAAGTTTAGATGCAAAATCACTCATTGCCTCTGATATTTTTATCTGCTGCGGACAGACTGCTTCACAACTGCGGCATCCTATACATGCTGACGGACGTTTTTCTTCTGGCATTGTACCTACTACCATTGGTGCTATAAAACCTCCGCCTGTAAAGCTATGTTCATTATAAAGTTCTATAAGCCCTGGTATATCAAGCCCTTTAGGACAATGGCTTGTACAGTAATGGCAGGCTGTACATGGAAGCCTTTTACTTAAAATGCCATCTGCTACACCAAGGAGCATATCCATCTCTTCTGTGGAAAGTGGTTTTTCAGTTTCAAATGTACTGATATTATCTTTTACCTGTGTAAAATCTGACATTCCTGAAAGTATCATTGTTACACCTTCTATGCTTTGAAGGAAACGGAACGCCCATGCAGGTATTTTTTCACCAGGACGCTTTTTACACAGCTTTTCTTCTACTTCTTCTGGAAGTTTTGCAAGTTTCCCGCCACGTAACGGCTCCATTACCCATACTGGGATATTCCATTTATTTAAAAGTTCTGTTTTTGCCTTGGCATTCTGGAATGACCAGTCAATATAATTAAGCTGTATCTGGCAAAACTCCATGCTCTTTCCATATGCTTTAAGGAAACGTTCCATAACTTCACAACTGCCATGTGCGGAAAAACCAAGATGGCGTATGCGTCCATTTTCTTTCTGTTTTATAAGATAATCATAGATTCCATATTTTTTATCAAGATATGCATCAATATTCATCTCACATACATTATGGAATAAATAAAAATCAAAATAATCCACACCACATTTCTCTAACTGTTTCTCAAATATTTCTTCAACTTTATCCATATTAGAAAGATCATACCCTGGAAATTTTGTAGCAAGGTAATAACTGTCACGTGGATAATTTTTAAGTATCCTTCCTATTACAATTTCTGAATTGCCATTATGGTAGCCCCATGCAGTATCATAATAATTTATCCCATGTTCCATTGCATAAGCAACCATTTCCGCCGTTTTTTCTTCATCAATCTTTGAATCATCACCATCAAAAACAGGAAGGCGCATTGTACCCATGCCAAGTGCTGAAAGTTCAATATCCTGGAAATTTTTCTTTACCATTAGCTTATATCCTTTCTTAAATATATTTTTTAAATAAAGTTAGGAAAATTATACCACTTTTACAGGATAATGCACAATATTAAATACAATAAACTTTATACAAATTTTATAAAATTCCTGTTTATACTGGATTATACAAAAAATATATATAATTATCATGGCCATTTCATAAATTTATAAAACAAATCACAGACAATTTATAGTTATCCTGCGTTGACCATTTATATGTTCTTGTATATATTATAAACTTTTTACATGCAGCAGTTTTATATATTTTCTGTAGCAGGCACGTTCCCACTACGATAGGCGCACAACACTATATATAGTGTTAGCAGTGCATAAAATCTGAAAAAACCAGATTTAAGCACTGGCGGCGCTATAGTGCCTTTTACAGAAAATATATAAAACTGTCTGCATGTTACTACGTTCCATTGGGAATTAAAAGTTTTCCTGCTTGTATTTTAACTTTTTGATAAAATTTTATATTTGTCTGGAAGACAAAGAACCAGGATATACAACGCTCCCTGGTTATTATCTGTAAACTGTATTTTCCAGTAAACCTTAAACCTGAGCCATGTGGAAGGCTTTTATGTCCCATGTAAAAGGTACTTTTGCACCGTTATTAAGCACTGTTACATGTACATGTGCAAGTGCAGCACAATGCCATTAAACCAGATAAATCCACAGGAAACATTTCTATAAGCTGCCAAAACGTATATTACCTGGCAAGTTCCAAATGTGCTTCCAATGGACAAGCTGTACGAAACCGCCGGTGTTTAAGCCCTGTTTTAAATGCTTCAAAGAAGTTTTTTCTTTGAAGC
>CAJUJY010000013.1 GCA_910586555.1 uncultured Lachnospiraceae bacterium | reverse complement strand
CTTACTTGAGTCTTCCAAGATTTGTGAGATTTTTGAAAATTGATTTCCGTGAATAATTTTAGATTTTTTTGTTAAAAATGCCGGTGTAAGACAAAGCCTTAAAATACAAGGGATATATAACCTTTATATTATAAAACAGCTATGGGGTAATAATAATATAAAATAATTTACACAAGTTTAAATACCAAAAAACAGGGCAAAAGCTTTATGCCTTGCCCTGTTTTCTGTGTTATATGTTTTGTATAATTGCTATATCTAAAAAATTATACTATTTCTTTACTTTAACTTTTACTGAAACTTTGAACTTGCCACATTTAGCAGTTATTTTAGCAGTACCTGCTTTTTTTGCTGTAACTTTCCCCTTTGAATTAATGGAAAGTACAGATGGTTTTGAAGAAGACCATTTTACATTGGAGGTTTTAACCCCAAGGCCCTTTACTTTAAATGTTGCAGTTTTCTTTACTTTAATAGAAGCCTTTTTACTAGAAAACTTAATAGAAGCTTTCTTAACAGTTATTTTCTTGTCAAGGCTGAATGTTTCACCATTAGCTGTAATATTTGCAGTAATTGTGGCTGTACCAGCTTTATTTGCAGTAACTGTGCCTGTTTCATCAACAGATGCAACAGAACTGTCTGAAGAGCTGTAAAGCACAGTGTAATCTACACCTGTTTCAATACTTAGCTTTGAAGTATTTGCAGTATCCCCGCCAGAGTAAATTGTGCCCTTAGAAGCGTTAAGCTTTATATTAGGGTGTGAGTCCTTTACTGTATTATATTTAGAAGAAATTGTTTTTGCATCTAAGGCAACAGAATAAAATTCTATATCATCAAAGCTTGCATTGGCAACATCTGTTTTAGAAGAAATTGTGCCACTTCCAATACGTATATCATTTATCTGTGAAACAACATCATTTGTAAGGCCACGCCTTAAACTGGCAGAAAGTTCATTTCTGATGTCACCGTTTACATATACTTTTATGCCATCTGAATCAACCGTATATGTTATATATGACCAGTCACCAGGTTCTGGTGTAAGGCCTGATATAGAGCCCTTAGCAGATGCTTCAAGGCTGTAGTAATCTGCATATGCTGCATTGTGAAGTGAAGTTACTGGCTGGTTATTATAAGTTGATGAAGTCCTTGCTTCAAAAAGTACTGATTCATCTGTTGTCTGTTTGCTTGAATTTACCCACATGCTTAATGTGAACCCTGATGTATTAACATCTTTAAACATAGTATCTGGAAGTGAAAGGTAATTTTTACCCTGTTCACCAGAATTGTTTTTAATTGTAAGTACATTACCAGCAAGCGGAGCGGTGCTAACAGATGCACTGCCGTTAAGTACTGCTGGTTTACTGTCTGGGAGGCTTCCTGCTACTTCTGTGCCATTTACTGTTTCAAAATCATACTTATAATCAGGTGTGATTTCCGAAGGAAGCACAGTAGTAGTAAATGTTTTTTTCTCTGTTACACTTCCATATGTTACAGAAGCTGTCATTACAACTTCATGTGCCGTAGACGGGCGTGTTACTGTACCATCATTAGTTATTGCAGCTTCAAAACTTGATGTCCATGCTACTTTTGCCCCGTTTTCTGTTGTTAATGGAAGTTCAATGTTAGATAATGTTTTTTCTGGTACAATATGGGAGTTTTCAAGTTCACTTATTGCCCTTTGTACCATTTCTGTATCAGACATATTAAAGGCATCTTTCTTTACACCCCATATTGTCATGTTATTAGTGCCTATTGCAGTAAATGTCATAACTTTTTTACATTCTTCTGATTCATCATTTTGTGCAAAGAATACGCCACTGTAAGTAACACCATCAATAACAGCTTTCATATAATAAGTGCTGTTTTTAGCTTCCCATGTACCTGTTACTGCCCCGGTAATTGTACCATCAGCGTTAAGTTTTATATCCTTAGCTTCTGTAACACTTGCAAGGTCATTTTTAATTCCATGGTTTACAAATTCATATTCACCAACAATATCATTGGCAGTATAACCTGTTTTAGAGATTTCGTCCCCTTTATTTTCAAATACTGCTGTAACAGGCCAGCCTTCTTCATTAAGGAACTGCTGGTGTACACGTAACTGGTGGAATTCATCGGAATCACTGAAACGTGTGTGGTATATAAGGTATCTTTTGCCATCTGAATCAATAAATGCTGAGTTATGTCCTGGAGCTTTATAAGCCTTCTCATAACATGAGAACTTATGGTTGCCCATTACTTTTATGCCAATGCCTGTATTGCCCATTCTTTTTGAAAGTGCTGCATTTTGTCCTGCTGCATCAAGATAAGGGCCGTCAGGTGATTTAGAGCGGAAAAGGCGCATATTATAACCTTTATCTGCTGCAAGCCCTTCATAAGTAACATACAGGTAATAATAATCTGACTCACTGTCATAAAGTATATAAGGTGCTTCACCAGATATTGTATATCCACCTGATATACGTGTACCAAAATATTCATCTACAATGCGTCCGTCTTCTGTAGTAGAATTTTTACCTGGGTAAATCACCCTGCCAGTTTCAGGATTAATTTCAAGTATAAAAATTCCCCCAGACCATGAGCCATATGTCATCCATAATTTGCCTGCTTTATCATAAAACAGTGTAGGATCAATGGCATTTGGTGCATAAGCTGTTTCATAAGCTGTGCCGCCTTTAATAAACCAGTTGTCATTAACACCATCTTTTAATGTGCCATCTGCGATAAGGTCTGCAATATTAGTGTTTGTATACTGTGTATCAATCTTGCTTCCATAATCATTGGCTTTATTCTTGGTGAAACCTGAATATATAAGTGTATCAACGCATGTATACGGGCCTTCTGGTTTCTGTGACACACCAAATGCTATAACAGAACGCTTATATGTAGAAGTGGTACAAAAGTACATCATATATGCACCTTTGCTGCCGTCTTCATTAATATAGTCCTTGTTATAAAATACATCAGGTGCCCATACTGAGAAACCATCCCTTTTGCTGTCAACATCATTTTCACCTGCCCATTTAAATGGCTTGGCAAGGTTTTCAGAGAGGTTTCCAAATATTGCATTATTTTTAGCTTCGTAACCATTAGTAAACCGTGTCCAGTTTACAAGGTCTGTAGATCTGGCAGCCTCTATATGTGAGCCAAATGCATAGTATGTCCCGTCTACTGCTTCCATAATAGAAGGGTCATGTACAGAAACACGTACCGGGGAAGTGGCCAGTGTTGAAACTGAAGCAGCCTCTGCCACGGCAGTATTACCTGGAAGCTGTGTACATGCCGGTGCAGCCGCAAGCAGGGCAGCTAACAGGCATGAAGTTAATTGCTTAAAATCTTTCCTCATTGTGCTTATACCTCCTTAAAAATATCAAATGCTGATAAATAAAGATTATCATATTCCGGCAAAGTTTACAATAAAAAAATAAACAAAAAGCTAAAGTAAATTAAACTAATTGGGTAAATTGTATAAAAAATATATATAAATTCTTGTTAGATATTGCATATTTCCTATTAATTGGTTATAATGGTACAGGAAATATAAAATATTTTTGGGTTTTCTAAATATATCTATTATGCAGCATAAGTTTCTATATTTCCAGAGAGGAGAAGGGATATGAGGAAAGGTAACTTTATTGTGCCAGTCCTGGTTGCAGGCCTGGCTGTTACATCACTCGCATGTGGCTGTGATGCCAGCGGAAGCAGCACAGACAAAGATAATGGTGGAAACGTTGCCACGCCACAAGCGGAAGGTGGCACACTTGCAGAAGATGAAATTGCAATAGAAAGGAATATTGCAAGTAATCCAATAGGAGGCTATGATACAGATGGAAATCTTATATATGGCGGTGATCCTGCAATAATGGTGGATGGTGATACAGTATATCTTTATACAGGACGTGATGTGGCACGTGGTGATGCATACAGCATTACAGGTTATATTTGTTATTCTACAAAGGATTTAAAAGAATGGAAGTATGAAGGGCCAATTATGGAGGCAACAGATATTCCGTGGAGGACAGCTAATGACCAGGCATGGGCAGCGCAGACAATTAAATACAAGGATAAGTATTATTTTTACTATTGTACGTGGGATAAGACTTCCGCAGGGAAGCAGTCAATAGGTGTTGCAGTATCAGACAGCCCTACAGGACCTTTTGTGGATAAAGGGGAACCTATAGTAAAGGGTACAGTTACAGAGCCGCAGACAAGCAACTGGAATGATATTGATCCTACAGCATGGATTGAAACAGATGAAAATGGCACAGAGCACCGTTATCTTGCATGGGGCAATGGAATATTCTATACATGTGAGCTTAATGAAGACATGATAACTGTAAAAGACCTTAATGGAGATGGTAAGATTACATGTGGCAAATCATCAAAAGAAGCCGATATTATACAGAAATCTGTAAAGGAATTTACAGAAGCGCCTTGGCTTTACAGACGCCAGGATGAAAATGGCAAGTACTATGGCAAATATTATCTTTTCTATGCGCAGAAGTGGAGAGAGCAGTCTGCATATGCAACTACAGACAACCTGTTAGATGGTGAGTGGGAATTTGGCGGTGAGCTTATGCCTCCAAATGCTACATCAAATACAAGCCATATGGGGGTATTTGATTTTAAAGGCAAAACATATTTCTTATACCATAATGGTGCGCTGCCAGGTGGTAATGGCTACCGCCGTGTAGCAAACCTTACAGAAGTACATTTTAATGAAGATGGTTCTGTACAGGAAATACCTGAAACAGCAGCAGGGCTTTTTGGCAATACATCTGTACTTTATACTAATTCAGGAAAAACCCTGTCACATAAAACATTAAGAAACACAAATTCAGATGGCGATTATCCTATTAACCTTAATGTTGGTGCGGGGCTTGGTACAGAAGAAGCTGATTCGCAGTGGCTTTTTGTTGATGGAAAGGCAGATACACAAAAGCCAGGATATGTTTCAATACAGTCTGAGAATAAACCAGGATTATATATAACAGCACAAAGCAGCACAGAAGCAATGCTTTCACAGGACGTAGATGGCAGGCCTGATACATTTGCAAAGCAGACATTCAGGTCAATAAAGGGGCTTGATGATGTAAAAGGCGTATCATTTGAAAGTGTGGCATACCCAGGAAGTTATCTGTCAATATATAATGGAAAACTTGTACTTTCTGATGGAAGTGATAAGACAGCCGCAACATTTTATTTTGGTTTTGATGAAAATGACACATCTTTGCGCTCAGTTGCTGCTACAATAAGTAAGAAGCAGTTCCATACAGGTGACAAGATTGATACTAAAAATGTCAATGTAACGGCAGTCTATGCCAACGGGCAGACAAAAGAGGTTACAGATTTTACAAGCAATGCAGCAGATATAGATACATCTAAAACTGGCAAGAAGGCTCTTACAATTACATATTCAGAAGGAGGTGTTACAAAAACAGCAAGCCTTGAGGTGTCATTAGTGGCAAAGGCTGCAAAGGTAAAGAACCTTAAAGTAAAAGTTTCGGGCAAAAAGACAAAGACTGTCAAAATTACATGGAATAAAGCTTCAGGTGCAAAAGGTTATGAGGTATATTACAGTACTAAGAAAAATAAAGGTTATGAATATCTTACTGAAACAGAAGACAGGAATTACACATATGAAGATACAGATAAAACCCTTAAAAAAGGCAAAACATATTATTTTAGTGTAAGAAGCTTTAAAACCTTTAATGGTAAAACAGAATATAGTGCATATGCAACTGTAAAGGTTAAGATAAAATAATTTTAATCCTTGTATATGCTTTTGGTGGTTTTTACTATATTCTGCACAAAAAATTCACAGTTTATACATATTTTTTACACAAAGTATTGACAAACCTTGTAGCAAATGTTAAAATAGTTTAGAAATCAATGAACGTTTCATAAAGGAGGAGTTTAACTATGTTTAAAAAGTTTTTAAGTGGAGTTTTAGCAGCAGCAATGGTTGCTGGTGGTGCTTCATACATGAACACAGCAACAGCAGATGCAGCAGCTCCAAAGCCAGATTTTTATTTCAACATGGACAAAGCTAACAAAAACGTTGTAGCAGTTGCACGTAAAGGGGATACTACAAACTTTACAGCAGGCAATATGGATACAGGTGTAATGCCAGAAGCAGCAAATGCTAAAAAAGTTAAGCTTAAATATGAGAAGGGTAAGAAAGGTAAAGCCCTCCACTTGGACCGTAAATCTTCTTATGGTGCAGAGCTTAAGAAAGTTAAAGTTGGAAGTGGTTCATGGACAGTTTCATTCTGGGTAAAACCTGAATCAGCACTTAGTGATGCTATGCCAATATTCTTTACAGGAAGCAAAATTACAGACCCTAAGAATACAAAATGGATTTCTATTACAAGCCATTCAGACTGGGATTTAGGTGGAAATCCTGTAATATGGTCACATTCAACAACAAATGGTGCTAAAGATGAGTTCCCTTGGTATGGTTACAATTCAGGTGAAGAAGGTTTATGGGAAAAGAAAGAAGCAATTCCTACTAACCAGTGGACACATATTACAATGATAGTTGATGCATCAGATACTTGTGAATATGGTGCTGAAGGTGATGACGGATATGTTAAGGCATTACATGGCTGGACATTTGTTAATGGCAAGCTCCATGGCAATGGTACAATAGCACATAATACAATGTCAAACAGCAACAGGTTCTTCCTTGGTATTAACTGTTGGGATACACCATTTAAGGGCTGGATTGATGACGTTAAAATCTGGAAGAAAGCCATCGTTACAAGTAAATCTATAGGTAAAAAGAATGGTCTTAAAAATGCTGAAAAAGTAATTAAGTCTATTATGTAATTAATGAAAATAAATAAGCCTTATCAAATGTTATAACTGGGATTTTAACAGTAATACATACAACAGGCAGTACAGCTAAGATATGCTGTACTGCCTGTTTTTAATAAATGTACCAGGTTATTTAAAAAGGTTTGTTGCATTTTTTATTTCTTTACGTGCAGAACTTCTTTCAAGGTCTGCATAATCAAAGAATATAAAACCGCTTACATCTCCGGTATTCCTTGAATATTGTATCTGGCGTTTTAATATTGTATTGCTTTTAGACCAGCTTTTATCACCTATAGCCTTTGCTTCTTTGCTGCTTATCCCTGCCCTGTATGCAGCAAGCCCTGTGTAAAGTTTTACATTTTTATGTTTTTTAACACTAGTCCATGTTTTTAATGTTGCTTTATACGGGCATGACGGATGTTTAAATGACCAGTATATCTGGGGGCATATATAGTCAATGTACCCAGGATTTCCCATCCATTTTTTTACATCGCAGTAATAATTATTATTAAGGTAAAGATTGTTAATATTTCCAGCAGGGCTTATTCCAAATATGCAGTTTTTATCTATTTTCTTAACTGCCGAATAAACATTTTTAATAAGCTTTGAAACATTATTGCGGCGCCATGTTACTATACTTAATGGTGCAGTGCCGTTTTTCCTGCATTTCTTTGCATATGTATTATATTCTTTGGCATCAAAGTTCTTTCTGTATGCTGTCCCAAGGTTAGGATAAAAGTAATCATCAAAATGTATGCCATCAACATCATAATTTTTTACAATTTCTTTTACTCCGTTAATTATAAGGTTTTGCACTGTCTGCTTTGACGGGTTGAAATAAAGCTGCCCGCCATAGTTTAAAACATTGCGTCTTAGTGATGGTGATTTTGAATTACGCCATTTATATGCATAAGATGACTTTGCAAGTGCCGAATTACTTGTAGTGTCTTTAGTTATGCGGTAAGGGTTAATCCATGCATGTATTTTAAGCCCGCGGCTGTGTGCCTCTGTTACCATAATCTGTAGCGGGTCAAAGCCAGGGCTCTTTCCAATTTTGCCTGATGAATATTTTGACCACGGGAAATATTTAGAATTATACATTGCATCTGAAAACATTCTTACATGGACAAAAACAGTATCAAAATTCTTGGATTTACAGTTGTCAAACATGGTTTGTACATGTTTTGTAAATGATGCCCTTGTATAACCTTTAGGGCTGTAATCAAGGAAAGAAATCCATATGCCATGCAGTTCACCAGATGCAGGGGTTTTTGTGCCAGAACTGCCAGGGGTAACCGTGCTGCTTTCATTGCTTGTACTGCCAGTGCCGTCTAAACTGCTATTATCATTAATAGCTGGAGGGGAAACAGGCCCGTCTGGTGCAGTAGCATCTAAAGAGGCATTATTTTCTGCTTTTAAGTCTTCAAGCGCTTTTACACTTCTGGAACGGTTATAAACACATAATGTAAAAACGGCACACGATATAAGTACCAGAGAAGTTAAAACAGGAAGGATAAAATTCTTTTTTTTAGCCTGCCTGTAAGTATTTTTTTGCATAAAAATAATCATGCTCCTTTCCAATACCCGCAGATTTTGCAGGCACAAATCAATTTATCTGCCACATTTTTTATAGTTTTTTATTAATATCCTGGTATACAAGTGCAGCACCTATAAAGCCTTTAAATAAAGGATGTGGCCTGTTTGGACGTGATTTAAACTCAGGGTGTGCCTGTGTTGCAATAAACCATGGATGTCCTGGAAGTTCACACATTTCCACAATACGCCCGTCAGGTGAAAGCCCTGAGAAAAACATGCCTTTTTTAACCAGTTCATCACGGTAATAATTATTAACTTCATAACGGTGGCGGTGTCTTTCATGGATTGTTTCTGTACCATAAAGTTCATATGCTTTAGATGAATGGTCAAGGACACAGGGATAAGAACCAAGCCTTAATGTACCGCCAATATCTTCTATCCCGTCCTGTTCAGGCATTAAATGTATTACGGGGTGTGTAGTCTGTGGGTCAAGTTCTATGCTGTGTGCATCATGGAAACCAGCTACATGTCTTGAAAACTCAACTATAGCAAGCTGCATGCCAAGGCAGAGCCCAAGGAATGGGATATTATTTTCACGTGCATACTGTATTGCAGCAATTTTGCCATCAATGCCACGGTCACCAAACCCGCCAGGGACAAGGATGCCACTTACATCACCAAGGATTTTTGCAATATCCCCTGACTCAAGTTCTTCAGAAGGCACCCATTTAATATTTACATTACATTTGTGGGCAAAACCACCATGCTTTAGTGCTTCTACAACACTTATATAAGCATCATGGAGTGATGTGTATTTGCCAACAAGTGCTACAGTAACATCTTTTTCAAGGTGTTTAATATTATCAACCATTAACTGCCATTCTGTTATATCAGGTGCAGGACAGCTAAGTGCCAGTTTTTCACATACGACATCTGCCAGATGCTCCTTTTCCATTGCAAGCGGTGCTTCATAAAGTGTTTCAACATCAAGGTTTTGCAATACACATTTGACAGGTACATTACAAAAGAGTGCTATTTTATCACGCAGCCCTTGTTCAAGTGCATATTCTGTACGGCATACAATAATGTCAGGCCGTATGCCCATGCCCTGTAATTCCTTGACACTTGCCTGTGTGGGCTTGGTTTTCATTTCACCTGATGCATTAAGGTATGGAATAAGTGTAACATGTATAATAATAGCATTTTCGTGGCCGGTATCATGCTGGAACTGGCGTATTGATTCAAGAAAAGGCTGGCTTTCAATATCACCAACAGTCCCACCTACTTCAATAATGGCAATCTGGGTTTCTTTGCAGCCATCATTACGGTAAAAACGGCTTTTAATTTCATTGGTAATATGTGGTATAACTTGTACAGTACCACCACCATAATCACCACGGCGTTCCTTATTTAAAACAGACCAGTATACTTTGCCTGTAGTTACATTTGACTGTTTATTAAGGCTTTCATCAATAAAACGCTCATAATGGCCAAGATCAAGATCCGTTTCTGCACCATCATCTGTAACAAATACTTCACCATGCTGTACAGGGTTCATTGTACCTGGGTCAATATTTATATATGGATCGAACTTTTGCATGGTGACACTATAACCACGCATTTTAAGCAGCCTTCCAAGAGAAGCAGCAGTTATTCCTTTGCCAAGGCCTGATACAACCCCTCCAGTAACAAACACATATTTGACAGCCATTAAATTATCCTCCTTGTGTTATAGGTTTATAATTGCAATATTATTTTATTATAACGCATATACTAGGTTCTGTTCAATCATTATTTTAAAAAACCAGGCTGTTTTATAAATTATCCATATTGGTTTATTTTTCCATATGTTATGCATATAGCCAGGCATTTATGAAAAATATATTACAAAAAGTTACATTCTGCTGTATTTTATTAAAAAAATAGAAATTTCAAACATTATTCACATGATAATATATTGATTTATCTGTAAGCTAGCTTTATAATGTGGAAGTATAACACCTTAGAGGGAGATAAAGGAGGCGTAATTTTGGAAAATAATAATAACAGGCAGGATCCCAAGAAGAGCCAGAACAGAAGAAGCATAATTATATGCCTGGTAGCGGCACTTGGCATGTTCCTTATATTTTCATTTATGAACAGCCAGGTGGAGAAGGCATCTAATAAGGAAATAACGTATGACCAGTTTATTAAAATGCTTGAAGATGGCCAGGTTAAGGAAGTAATTCTTTCATCAGATAAGTTAGAGATAATTCCTGTGTCACAAGGCAGCACCCTTTACGGGATTACTTATTACACAGGCATTATATCAATGGACTATAACCTTGTTGAAAGGTTAAATAGTGCAGGTGTCAGGTTTTCAAGGGAAATACCAAACAGTTCATCAAGCATATTGTATATGATAGTGACAACACTGGTGCCAATACTGCTTTTATGGGGCGGGCTGTTTTTTATATTCCGTATGATGTCAAAGGGTTCAGGTGGCGTTATGGGAGTAGGGAAGAGCACTGCTAAAATGTATGTACAGAAGGAAACAGGTGTTACGTTTAAAAATGTGGCAGGGCAGGAGGAGGCTATGGAGTCCCTTACAGAACTTGTGGATTTCCTCCATAACCCGCAGAAGTATTCAGATATTGGTGCAAAGCTTCCAAAGGGGGCACTTCTTGTAGGCCCTCCGGGAACAGGTAAGACTTTGCTTGCAAAAGCAGTTGCAGGTGAAGCAGGTGTGCCGTTTTTCTCACTGTCAGGTTCAGATTTTGTTGAGATGTTTGTAGGTGTAGGGGCATCAAGGGTAAGGGATTTATTTAAACAGGCCCAGTCAATGGCACCATGTATTATTTTTATAGATGAAATAGATGCTGTTGGCAAAAGCCGTGACACACAGTATGGTGGTGGCAATGATGAGCGTGAACAGACACTTAACCAATTATTGTCAGAAATGGACGGTTTCGACAGTTCAAAAGGGCTTGTAATACTTGGTGCAACAAACAGGCCAGAAGTACTTGATAAGGCACTTCTGCGTCCAGGACGTTTTGACAGGAGGATAATAGTAGAAAAGCCTGATCTTAAAGGCAGGGTAGATATATTAAAGGTACATGCCAAAGATGTGCTTATGGACGATTCTGTTGATTTTGATGCAATAGCGCTTGCTACAAGCGGCGCTGTAGGTTCAGACCTTGCCAATATGATAAATGAAGCTGCAATTATGGCTGTAAGGGCAGGCAGGAAGGCTGTAAGCCAGTCTGATTTATTTGAGGCTGTGGAAGTAGTAATAGCAGGCAAGGAGAAGAAAGACAGGATACTTGGCAAAGAAGAAAAAAGGATTGTTGCATACCATGAAATAGGACATGCGCTTGTTGCTGCCCTCCAGAAAAATTCAGAGCCTGTACAGAAAATTACAATAGTTCCAAGGACAATGGGTTCACTTGGTTATGTTATGCAGGTTCCAGAAGAAGAAAAGTATCTTATGAGCAAAGATGAAATACTTACACGTATAGTATCACTCTTTGGCGGGCGTGCAGCAGAGCAGGTTGTATTTAATTCAATAACCACAGGTGCATCAAATGATATAGAAAAGGCTACACAGCTTGCAAGGGCTATGGTAACACAATATGGAATGACTGATAAATTTGGAATGATTGGGCTTGAATCAGTGGAAGGCAAGTATCTGGACGGGCGTACAGTGCTAAATTGTGGTGATGCTACAGAAGCGCAGATTGATGAAGAAGTTATGCGTATACTTAAAGAGTGCTATAGTAAGGCTGAAGAACTTTTATCAGGTGACAGGGATGCACTTGACAGCCTTGCATCATTCCTTATTGAGCATGAAACAATTACAGGTAAAGAGTTTATGAAGATTTTCCGTAAAGTTAAGGGTATTGAAGAACCAGAAGGTGATAATTACGATATGCTTGTGCTTGATGTTGATGGCACACTTGCTGGTTCAGACAAACAGGTTACAGAAAATACAAAGAAAGCTATAATAGAAGCACAAAAACACGGTAAAACAGTTGCTATTGCTTCAGGGCGTTCCATTGCAGGAATAAGGAAGATGGCTTCTGATATTTCACTTGAACAATATGGCGGCTATGTAATAGCCTATAATGGCACTACAGTAGTAAATTGTAAAACAGGTGAGTGTATTTATAACCAGATGCTGCCAAAAGAAATGGTTAAACCTGTTTATGAAGCTGCTAAAAAAGCCGGTGTTGGGATAGTTGTTTACAATGACAGTACAAAGGAAATGATTTCTGGCAACGGGCTTAATGAATATATAAGCCTTGATGCCAGGGCGTGTGATGTTACAATACGTGAAACAAATGATTTTGTTAAAGCAATAAACTTTCCTTTTAATAAATTCCTTTTAAGCGGCCAGCCTGCATATATGGCAGAAGTAGAGAAAATTATGGATAAGGAATTTGGTGACAGGCTGAATGTATTCAGATCTGACCCGTTTTATGTTGAACTGCTGCCAAGATATGTAGATAAGGGTGTTGCAGTTGAAAAACTGGCTAAACATCTTGAAATGCCACGGGAAAAGGTTATCTGTATAGGTGACAGCTATAATGACATGCCAATGTTACGCTTTGCAGGAATGGGTGTTGCAATGGGAAATGCACAGGAAGAAGTTAAAGAAATGGCAGATTATGTCACTGCATCAAATGATGAGGATGGCATTGTAAATGTTATAAATAAATTTATGACACCAAAAGCAGAAGAAGAGGCTGGAAAAGAAGATATACAAAAAGAAGGAACGGGGATATAAAATATGCGGCTTAGAAATGTAAAAGGTTCACAGGGGCTTATTTTAGAAAACCCTTATACTATACAAGCGGATGTGGTAAATCCTGATAATTACAAAGGTCTTTGGAATAAAGATTTCTTTCATAATAACAATCCTTTGCATATTGAAATTGGTATGGGAAAGGGGCAGTTTATAACAACACTTGCTGCCAGTAATCCTGGCATTAATTATATTGGCATTGAAAAGTATTCAAGTGTGCTTGTCAAGGCATTTGCTAAAAGGGAAGCACTAAAAACAGATAATCTGTTATTTATAAGAATGGATGCTGAAAATATAACAGATTTTTTTGCCCAGGGTGAAACAGACAGGATTTACCTTAATTTTTCAGATCCATGGCCCAAAGACAGACATGCTAAAAGGCGTCTTACTTCAAGGCAGTTTATGGAACGTTATAATATAATACTTTCAAAAGATGGCTTTATCCAGTTTAAAACTGATAACCGCCCACTCTTTGATTTCTCTGTTGAAGAGATTAAAGCAGCGGGCTGGTGCCTTAGTGAAATAAATTACTGCCTTCATAAAAACGGGCCTGCAAAAGATAATGTTATGACTGAATATGAACAGAAATTTTATAATCTTGGAAACCCAATATACAGGCTTACAGCGTACAGGCAGGATTAAGAATATACAGGTTGTATTTATTCTGTTTTTTCCCATTCTTTTAATGCTTTTATATTCCTGCCAACAAGTTTATATTTTATAAACTTGTTGGCAAGAAAGCCAATTACTGCTACGACGGGGACGCCTATAAACATTCCCAGAACCCCGAAATATGCACCTCCTACGGTTATTGCAAATATGACCCACATAGGGTTAAGCCCTGTAGACTGCCCAAGCAGGCGCGGGCCAAGTACAAGCCCGTCAAATTGTTGCAGTACAAGTATCATAATTATAAATATTACCATTTGTTTTGGGCTTGTACATAAATAAATAATAACACCAGGAACAGCCCCTATAAATGGCCCAAAATAAGGTATCATATTTGTTATTCCTACAATAACACTTATTAGAACCGTATATGGAAGCCTTAATATATTCATAAGTACACAGCAGATACAGCCAATTATAAGGGAGTCTACAGCTTTGCTTATAAGAAAGGCACTAAATATATCATTACATTCCTTAAATGTATTGCAGATAATGTCCCCCTTTTTTTCCTCAAATAATGCATATATAAGCCTTTTTGCCTGGTATCTGAACAGATTTTTGCCATTAATCATGTATATTGATATAAAAAGTGCAAGCAGCATATTAATAATTCCCCGTACTATTGAAACTGATACAGAGAAAATCATAGGTACTACATTACCAACAATATTTGTACCATAATCAACGATATCTGGCACCATTTCATTAAGCCTGTCAGTAATTATATTAACATTTATTGAAGGATACTTCTGGTGGAGTTCCCTTAGCATTTTAAGTATATGTGTGTAAACAGCAGGTATATTTGATGCCAGTTCAGAAATGCTCTCACCTGTCTGTGGTATTACAAACACAAAGGCTATTATTATAAAACCAATCACTGTAATATAAGCAAATACCATTGACAATACTTTAATAATTCTTTTATGCCCGTTTTTAATAAGGTATTTCTGGATAATGCCCTGGTATTTTTCAACTATTGGAGAAACAAAATACGCAATAAGCACTGCTGCAAAGAAAGGTGACAATACACTAAATAAATTATAAATAAATTTCTTAGTATCTGTCCAGTTATTTATAAGCATATATATAATTGTACCAAAAAACACTACTAACAGGACATGTAAACATATATTTGCATATTTATGGTCAAGCCTGAAAAACTTGCTGGTGCTGCCATCTGGTTTTCTGGCTTCCTTAGCGGTATGGCTGCTTTTTTCTTTAATATGGCTTTTTTGTATATTTATACTGGTTTTTGTACTGGTATTTTCATTAATTGTTTTTGACATAATATTTTCCTGCCTGTATTATAAAATATTTGTAACTAACAGTATAGCCCTAATTGGTATTTTTGCAAACAGTTAAAAAGCAAATTTAATGTAAAATTAAGTAATTTCTATTTTTGGTTCTCTTCTTTATATAATCTAAAATTAATAGCTTCATTTGCCTATATGTGGTATAATACAGGCAAATATAGTTATCAAAATTGACAGCCTTATTTGTTTATACATAATGCAGGCAAGTAAAGCAGGCTGCCAATATATTATTAATCACAAAGTTTTATTGCATAGATATGCAGAATGGAGGTAACAATGGCTAAATCACTTATTTTTCTTGCATCTGGATATGAAGAGGTGGAGATGCTTACTGTTGTAGACATGCTTAGAAGGGCAGGCATTGGGATTGATATGGTATCTGTTACAGATACTATAGAGGTTACAGGCTCACACAATATAACTATTAAGGCGGAAAAGTTATTTGCAGAGGCAGATTTTGATAATGCAGATATGTTAATACTTCCTGGCGGCATGCCTGGAACTAACAACCTGCTTGCATATAAGCCACTTACAGACAAACTTACAGAATTTAATAATGCAGGAAAGTTTGTTGCTGCTGTATGTGCTGCCCCAAGCGTCCTTGGCGCGCTCGGGATTTTAAATGGCAAAAATGCTACCTGTTTTCCAGGGTTTGAGGAAAAACTTACAGGTGCAAATTACCAGAAAAAGCCTGTTGTAAGGGATGGCAATGTTATTACAAGCCGTGGCATGGGTACATGTATTGATTTTGCAGGTGAGATTATTACAGCACTTGACAGTGGAAAAAAGGCAGAAGAAATTAAAAATAAGATTATTTATAATGACAATTATTAAAAGTTATATAAGTTTTTTATTTTAACCTCATTAAGTAAGTCCCCCGCTTCTTAAGCGGTGGGTTTGGGACTTACTTAGTCTGGCAGGAGTTCAAGCTCCTGCCAGACTGCCGCAAAGCGGCAATGAGGTTATGAGCAAGTAGCGAAGCGGATTGCGAATATCCGCTTGACAGTACCTCCAGGAAGTGCCTGGTATAATACCTGGCTGGCTTGCCTGGAGGTTTTTTGTTATTTTTTAGTTTTTATGCCTGTTACCTTAGAATATTTTCCATATACTGTTATATTCCCTTTGGAATTATAAGCTTTTATATAATAATAGTACTTTTTATTTTTCTTAAGGTTTTTATCTGTGTAGGAAGTTTTTTTGTTATTTTTAATAGTTGCAATTTCTTTATATCCATAATGTTTTTTAGTACTGCGTGATATAATATACCCTTGGCATTTTTTAGCTTTCTTCCATTTTAGTTTAATAGAATTTCTAGTTGACGATATTTTAGTAATAATTGTTTTGCCAGGTTCTTTTATTTCTGTTGTATGTTCTTCTGGTATATCATCTATACCAGTAATTTCTATATTGCTGTTTTTACTATTATCATTATTATTGCTGGCTGTTTCATCATTGTTATTGCTGCTGTTTCCAGAAAAATATTTATCAAAACCACTTCTGTCTATTGTGTAAGCTGATATTGTGCCAGCAGACTGGGAGTTATCATTGTCTGAATATGTACCAGTTGTTATTGTTATGCTGCTGTTACCATTTACCATAGTTGTACCATCTGTGGTTTTTATAGTAACAGTTTTCCCGTCTGTATCCTGTATAACAGAACCCTTTGCTGCATTTAAGGACTTTAACAGTGAATCTTTTGTAACAGTCCATACTGATGAACTGCCAAGATTTATACTAGTTCCGCCATTGCCTGTATAAGTGGTATTATTAATAATGCTGCCTGTATAACTGCTTTTATTTACAATATATATATTTACATTGCTTATTCCATCGCATGATATATCACCTTTAAGTTCCTGGCTGTCTGCTGTTAAAGTAACATTAGCACCATTGGAGCCTGCTTTGCCCCAGTTGTTGCTGCCATCATTGCCTCCAGCAGTTAAAAGGGTGTTTTTGTTGCTGTCAAAGTCAAGTTTTGTGTCCGAAAGTACTATATTGGCGCTTGTATTAGTGATATAGAACATTGCACCACCAGTTATATAAGATTTTAATTTGCTGCCAGAAACTTCAAAATTAGCAGTTCCAGTGCTGCTGTCACCAGACATGCTCTGGTATATTATAATACCATTTGCCACTGGTTCGCTTGCTTTTTTGGCACTTCCTGCCAGTGTGCTGTTTTTAATGCGGACAGTATTAAGCCCTTCCATACCGGTAATTTGTGCACCAGAAGCTTCACCAGTAATATTTTCAGCTTCTATTACACCTGTAGAATAAATAAGTGGTGAACCCTGTCCTGATGTATTTAATTTGGCATTTTTAACAGAAATATATCCATTGCCCCTGTCAGTAGCTACTGCACCACAATGGTTTCCTTTAGTTGTAATATTAATATCTGAGGCAATTATTGTCCCTTCGTATGTTGCATCAAGCCCACGTGCAGAATTTCCAGTTGTATTTATAGAAACATCTTTAGCATATATTTTTGAATTGCTTCCTGTTGCAAACAGGGCATTTGAACCTTCTGATGAAGATGTAAGTTTAGTTCCTGATATATATGCAGAACTGTTTCCTGAAGCAGCAAGTATTGCATTAACAGCATAAAAGTTACTATTATCATTATTTGAACAGTTCCCAGATTTGCCAAGGACTGCATTAGTAATAGTATAACTTCCGCCGTTAGTAGCAAGTACAGTATTTTCATCTGTTAGTGATGACAGCAGTGCATCTTTGCCAGTGCCATCATATGTAATATCCTTGCCATCAGCAGTATTAGCACCTGATAAAGTTACAGGGGAACTGTTTCCATTGCCGCCAGGTGTATTGCCATCAGGAGGGGAAGGAAGGTTTTCACCGGGTGCATTACCATCAGGTGAAGCAGGAGGCTTTTCTCCGGAAGTGTTGCTGCCAGAAGGAGAAGGAGGGTTTTCGCCGGGTGCATTGCCATCAGGGAGAGCAGGAGGCTTTTCTCCAGATGGTGTACTGCCTGGAGCAGCGGATGGTGAAGCCTCCTGCCTCCTGTTTTGTATTCCAGCCTGTATCTTGTTAATAGGAATGGCATGTGTAATATTTAGTAAAATACCTGTGGCCAATACAGATACTACTACTTTTACAATTCTTTTTTTCTTCATAAATAAAATCCTTTCTGTGTAAAATAGCATTATTTTTTTACTTAATTAAGCCAGGTCTTTAAAATGAAAATTTCTTAAGCGGCGGGGATTGGACGGATACTTTTGGAATATTTAACAAGTTGTAATTTTAATTATAATATACTACAAATGTGATATACATATGTATAAGGTGTGTAGATATTGTGAATAGCAGATATGCTATATTCTGGGATTTTCCAGGAAGATAGAAAGGCAATATAGGAGCAGCATAAAAGAATGGGATATAAAAAAGTTTTTTTATGGGGACCCGAAGAAAATTATAATGCAAATAATAGATAATTTATAGTTATCCATGGTTTATTTTAAAATGGAGGGTTAAAATATTATGTCCTGGCAAGTCCAAAGTAATCCTACAGGTAATATACGTTTTGGCAGTTTATAAAAATATTTCCTGTGGATTTTCCTGGTTTAATGGCATTGTGATGTATCTGCGTATATAACAGTGCTTAATGACAACGCAAAAGTATCTTTTACATGGGGCACAAAATTTTATCAAAAAGTTAAAATACAAACAAGAAAACTTTTAATCCCCAATGGAACGTAGTAACATGCAGACAGTTTTATATATTTTCTGTAAAAGGCACTATAGCGCCACCAGTGCTTAAATCTGGTATTTTCAGATTTTATGCACTGTTGTGTGCGCTATCGTAGTGGGAACGTGCCTGCTACAGAAAATATATAAAATTTCTGCATGTACATAGCCTTTAATATATACAAAAATACAAAAACCAATGAAGGATAACTATAAATTATCCCTGTTTATACACAGCCAGAAATTTATGAAACGGACGTGTATAAAGTAATTAAATGTATTCACAATTTTATTTTATATTTATATAATAATACAACTTAATTTTTGCCATGAGGTAAATATATGCTTACAGTTAAACCATACAACAGGCAGTTTGCGTATGCATATGCTGTAAAATGGGCTTTTGGCCGTAATCCTTTATTTTATAATTTTACAGGTATTGGCGGGGACTGTACAAGTTTTGTATCCCAGTGCATTTATGCAGGGTGTTGTGAAATGAACTATAATAAAGCAAATGGCTGGTATTATACAGATTCTAATGACCGTTCTCCTTCCTGGACCAGTGTGTCATTTTTTTATGATTTTATGGTTACTAATAAATTAAATGGCCCATTTGGATATGAAACAGATATAGACAGCCTTGAAATTGGTGATGTTATACAGCTTAGAAATGAACTGGACAGATATTACCATACTTTAATAGTAACAGGTTTTGATGAAAATAATATTCTTGTAAGTGCACATTCTGATGATGCATTTAACAGAAGGCTTGACAGTTATATTTATGCAAAGGGTGCACGTTATATACACATAGAAGGTTTTAGGGAATATGTAAAAGATAAGGAATTATGTTTCAGTAATTTTTATAATGGAATAAGCTTTCATTCATAAATGAAAGCTTTTCGTTTGTTACAGGCTCCTTGGACTGTCTTTAGATGACAGGAGGAGCTTTATTATTATTCTTTCATTTATTTACTGTTTTTTTTCATGTATCCCTGGTTTGTAGCTGTTATAGGTGTTTTTGGCTACAGGCAGCCTGCTTTTCAGACACTGCTTTACTTTTGGAGTTTGTATGTTATAATTAAAAAGCAAATAAAAAAGTACATGGTAAATCCGTCTTACAGGCGGTATGGAGGGGATTATGAGCCAGATAAGGGATATTAAACTTTCACCTTCAGGTGAACATAAAATTGAATGGGTACGGAGGAACTGTCCGCTTTTGCGCAGCCTTGAAGAAGATTTTTCACAGTCAAAACCATTTGAAGGCAAAAAGATAGCGCTTTCAATACATCTTGAAGCAAAAACAGCTTATCTTTGTAAAGTGCTTGCAGCAGGTGGTGCAGAAATGTATATTACAGGAAGCAACCCACTTTCTACACAAGATGATGTGGCAGCAGCACTTGTTAATGCAGGCCTTAATGTATATGCATGGCATGGCGCTACAGATGATGAATATAATTCACATATATCAGAAGTGCTTTCACACCAGGCAAATATAATTATTGATGATGGTGGTGACCTTGTGCATATGCTTCATACATCTAAAAGGGAGCAGCTTGAATATGTTATTGGTGGCTGCGAGGAAACTACCACAGGGATAATAAGGCTTAAAGCGATGGAAGCAGCAGGGCAGCTTGAATTTCCAATGGTGCTTGTAAATAATGCGGACTGCAAACATCTTTTTGATAACAGGTATGGAACAGGACAGTCTGTATGGGATGGCATTAACAGGACTACAAACCTTATTGTTGCAGGAAAGATTGTAGTAGTGGCTGGTTATGGCTGGTGTGGCAAAGGTGTTTCAATGAGAGCAAAAGCACTTGGCGCACGTGTTATTGTTACAGAGATTGATCCTGTTAAAGCTATAGAGGCCGTAATGGACGGGTTTGATGTAATGCCTATGAAGGAAGCAGCAAAACAGGGTGATTTCTTTGTTACAGTTACAGGCTGTGCAGGTGTAATTGATGAAGAAGATTTTATGGAAATGAAAGAGGGTGCAATACTTTGCAATGCCGGGCATTTTGATGTTGAAATTGACATGAAGCGCCTGCGTGAAATTGCTGTAAAAAGTGAAGAAATGCGTAATAATATTATGGGTTATAAACTTCCAAATGGTGTTACAATATATGTGCTTGCAGAAGGCCGCCTTGTAAATCTTGCAGCAGGTGACGGCCACCCGGCAGAAATTATGGATATGAGTTTTGCAATACAGGCACTTAGTGCAAAATACCTTGCAGGCCATAAAGGGGAATTTAAAGAAAAAATAATTGATGTCCCAAGGGAAGTTGACCTGGAAGTTGCGCGTTTAAAACTTGGTTTCCTTGGAAAGAAAATAGATGTCCTGACACCATTCCAGGAGGAGTACCTTAATAGTTCTTCTCTTTAATATAAATATTAATACAGAATGGAGAAAGCTATGGAATTTGAAAAGACTACATTATTGTCAGTTATTGTATGGGCAGCAGGCCTTATGTCAGAAATAATATTCCATGATGCATTGTCAGAAAGCATATTTGGAATAGTATTAAGCATAATAATTGCAATTATAGTGATTATGGCAGCATATTTTACAATAGATGGAATAAGGACGGAATTAAATAATAAAAGGGAAAAAGAATGGGACAGGCAGTCAGGATATTATGAAAAAAGGTTCCAGGAACTGGGTAATAAACTTGATGAACAGATAAGGCTTGAAAAATCTGTTTATGATAAGCTTGATGATATACTTGTAATAAGCAGGGGACAGATGGAAAAAGCAGCAGAATCAATGTTTGCTTCTTCTGGAAATTCTGTGGGTGCGGAAAATAAAACTGGCAGTGGAATGACTATTGAAGAAGCCGTTGAAGCAATTAATACAAAAACACTTGACTCAGCTAAGATTATTGCTAAATACCAGACAAAGAGCACAAAAGAATTAAAATTATCACTTGACTTAATTTTAGATGAATTGTCAGAAAAAGATGCACAGAATAAAAAAGATTAAATTTTACAAGTAAAATGACAATATATACAGGAATGTATATATTATAACTGGAACAAGATGGTTTCTGGCAAGTACCAGATTCCATCTTGTTTTTGTATATTTATAAATTAGCGGTATTATTTTATTAATAGATTTGGCAGAAAATACTTTTAAGAACTGCCAGTCTATATAAATTATAATCTATTTACTTTTTTCTGCTTTTATTACTTTCTGGAATCTTTCTATTTCACTTGCAATTACGCCGCTTAATGCAAGCAGGCATACCAGGTTTGGTATTGCCATAAGTGCGTTGGCTATATCTGAAAATTTCCATGCTATTTCAAGTGTTGTTGTAGCACCCACAAATGCAATTAAAGAAAAGAATATGCGGTAAAATATATTATATTTATGTGTACCAAATATATATTCAAATGCTTTTTCACCGTGGTATTCCCATCCAAGTATTGTAGAGAAGGCAAAAAGGGTAATCCCTATACATACAAGCCAGCCTCCCACATTTCCAAGTACAGTTTCAAATGCTTTTATTGTAAGTGCAGAACCTTCTGTAAGTTCTTTGTATTCATAAGAAAAATTATTTCCAAATATGTATTCATTGCCATTTGTATCAGTCCATAAACCAGTAATTGTGCCAGCTTCACCATTGTTTTCTTTTGACAGGCAAATTTCTGTGTTATTTTCTAAGTTTACAAGTACCAGTTTTTCTGTATTATTTTCTGAATTTAATTCTGCTGAATATAATGTTGTTTTTGTTATATCATCTTCTTTTGCTGTTATTGAAATAGAAGATTTGCCAGCAGAAGCCTCTTCTACATAAGCATAATTTCCTGTTGTAACTGTATCAGTAGTGCCAAGCACGCCTGAACTTGCAATGCAAAGCCCTGTAATTGTACATACAACAATAGTGTCCCAGAATGTGCCAGTCATATTAATATATCCCTGGCGTACAGGGTCATTAGTAGATGCAGCGGCAGCAGTAATTGCAGCAGAGCCCATTCCTGCTTCATTGGAAAATACACCACGTGCAACACCAAAACGCAGTGCCTGCATCATAGATGCAACAATGCCGCCACACAGCCCGCCACTGACAGCTTTTACTGAAAATGCCATTTTAAAAATCATTGCAACACCAGAAGGAACATTGCTTATATTTCCTATTATTACAACCAGGCCTGCTATTATGTAAAATACAGCCATAAGCGGCACAACTACCTGTGATATTTTTGAAATGGATTTAATTCCTCCAAGTATTATTAAAAGTGCAAGCACTGTTATTATAATTCCAGTAACACTATATGGTATATTAAATGTAGATTTTAATGCAGTTGAAATTGAGTTTGCCTGTGTAAGATTTCCTATTCCAAAAGATGCTATAACTGCAAATAGCGCGAAAAACCAGCCAAGGGCAGAACCAAGTTTTTTGTGCTTAAATGCTTTTTTCATTGTATACATAGGCCCGCCTGACATTTCACCCTTTTCATTGGTTTCCCGGTATTTAATGGCAAGCATACATTCACTGAATTTAGAAGTAAGCCCAAATGCAGCAGAAATCCACATCCATACAAGGGCGCCAGGCCCGCCTGATACCATTGCTGTAGCAACACCAACTATATTTCCTGTACCGATTGTGGCAGCAAGTGCTGTTGTAAGTGCTGAAAATGGTGATACATCACCATCACCCTTTTTTTGCCGTGCTTCTTTGCTTAAAACACTTTTAAGTGCATAAGGAAGGTTGCGCCAGCACAATGCCTTTGTGCGTATTGTAAGGAATATGCCTGTACCAACCAGAAGGATAAGCATAACAGGACCCCATACAAAATCATCAACAATATTAAGGACGTTTGTAAGGTTATCAATAAAATTATCCATAAATTACCTCTTTTCTGCGCAGATTATAGTTTATGCGCATTATTTGTTTTCATAAACTTTATTTTGTATTTTACATCAGCATTAAATTAAATACAAGTTTTACAATACTATTTTGCGTGATTTTTGCCAAATGGATATGTACACTAAAATAAGTACTTTTGTCACTAAATATAATGCAGCTAGTAGTAATTTTATTAAAGCTATATAATTTATACTATATGGAACTTGCTTTTTATTATTGTCAAAGTTATAATTAAAATAGTTGTAAAATATTATGTTACAAGGGAGGAATGTAATGGATACATTTGATAATCCTGGCGGTGGGAAAGATTTAATTAAGGAATCTGGTTTAACTTATGACCAGAAGTTTAAGCAGTTATTTTCCAAAAAGGTTTTTATTGCGCCCATACTTAAAAACATTATTCCAGAATATAAAGACCTTAGTTTAGAAACAATAGAAACTTTAATTAATACAAAAAGTGATGTAAATGTAAATCCGAAGGTTTACAGCCATGATGATGCCGGGAAAGGCAGTGAAACGGAAACACATTATGATGTGCTTGCTGACTGTGCACTACCAGGAGGGGAAACAGTGTGTGTGGTTTTTTTCTTTGACCTTGAGATGCAGCGTGAAAACAAGCCAGGATATCCTGTCCCAAAACGTGGGGTTTATTATTGCTGCCGTCTAATAAGCAGGCAGGTTGAAAACCTTGGTGAAGAGGCCTATAACCAGATAAAGCCAGTATATTCAGTATGGATTTTAATAAACAATATCCCTAAATACCTGCAAAACTCAATATATAAAGCAGAATTAACAGGGTACAGCAATAAAAAATCCATAGATGTTTCTAGTATTAATTCACAGGTTGGTTTAATACATCTGTGTTTTGTGTACTTATCAGAAGACTTCAGTGTGGAAGAAAATGGTGATAATTTAATTAAGTATCTCCAGTCTGTATTTATAAAACAGGTAGACAACCCGGAGTTTAACCCATACTATGAATATTCTGGCAAAATTAAAAAGGAGGTTGATGAAGTCATGACAATCAGGGAATCATTTGAAGCCCGTGGGGAGGCCCGTGGTATAATAGAGGGAAAAATAGAGTTACTGTTAGAGAATGAATATACTGATGTAAAAATTATTGAATTTCTTACAACTATGAAAAATAATCCTTTAACATTAGAACAGGCAGAGAAATCTTTAAAAGATTACCATAAGGAACATTCTGTTTAGCAATGGTTAGATATTATTACCAGAATAAAGTGCTGTTGTAATAGAAATATGTTATATTGGGTGATATTAGTAAATATAGTATTACAATACTAAAAATCTGATATTATAAAATGAGATTAGTAATTAAACAAAACCAGAAGTGCCATAACCATTATGTTAGTTATGGCACTTTTTGTTGTGCTTATAGATAGTTTTTAAAATAGTTGCATATTATATAACTGTAGTATATAATTTTAAGCATAAAATATTTACATTTCTACGTAAATATAGCATTTAAAATTATAATTAATAAAATGCACGCGGGATATTAAGAAGGACAAATTGAAAAATAATTACAGGTTATCAAAAAGCATAGTCTTGTAATTATTTCAATTTTTAGGTTTATGCCTATTAAGGTTAAAAATATTTGAATGGGTGTGGTGTTTATATGTACAAAATTTTAATTTGTGATGATGATATAAATTTTATCAGGGAATTAGAAGAGATTATAAAAGAGTGTAACAATGGTAAAAGAGAACTGGAATTTACAAGGTATTATTCTGGTGAGGAACTTTTAAATAATCTTGTAATGGATAGTGATGTTTTATTTCTGGATATCCAGCTTGGAAAAACTAATGGCAATGATATAGCTGTCTGTTTAAGGAAAAAAGGATACCAGGGAATTTTAGTACAATGTTCTGGTGTGTATATGCCTACGCCAGAAACAATTAAAATTTCCCCATACAGGTATATAGTAAAACAGGCAGAGAGAAATGAACTATACAAAAATATATCTGAAATATTTGAAGAAATGGACAGGCTGAAAACATGTTTTACAATGGAAGTTTTATATAAGCGTGAGAAAATAGTTATACTTACATCAGATATTATGTATTTTACACATCATAAAAAAGGAAGCATTGTCCATTTAAATATGGGGAGGGATAAGGAATACCAGGATGCAAACCTGCTTGTTCCGTATAACTTCAAGGAATTACAGGAAATGTTACATATTGCTGGTTTTGCGTGTCCACATAATAGTTACCTCGTTAATATGAGGTATATATCAGGCTTTAGCATACAAAAAGAATTTATAAAACTTGAAGGAAAAAGAATACCAGTTGCCAGAAGCAAGGTTAAACAGTTTTTAGGGGAGTTTACCAGATATATTAACCAGAAATACAGGGAGGAATTAAGCTGGAAAAATAGTTAAAGAACAGTAAAAAATGCAGCCTGGCATTATTACACTTAATCAGTATAAATAAAGACTGTATTTTGGGATTATAAGGCTGGAATAGGAATGGGGGTTAAAATGAAATATACTAGTATTTATAATTTGTGCATAATGGTATCTTGTATATTTGAAATATACTTTGCCATATATTTTTATAAAGGATTCCACAATATAAGGAATTTTTTTAAACCAAGTATAAAAATATATATATTTTATATATGTTTTGTACTAGCAAAAATAATGGTTAATATGCAACATAATAATAAGTTTAATTTATTATTTTCCATAGTGCAGTATCTGGCTATTATAATTATATTATTTACTGGAAACTTATGGTTAAAAATTATAAATGGAACAATTTTAACTTTTATTAGTGCAGTTTCAGAAATAATTATGTATTTGTTAATAAGACTTCTAGCCAGTGTCCCAAAAGACCAGGAATTTGAAAATAGTTTTTTTATGGTTAGTGTAATGTTTTCTTCTAAAATGGTTTATTTTATACTGGTTTCTTTTGTAAGGCAGTTTTCAAAATATTCAAATGAAAAGCTGGATTTAAAATTATTTGGAAACTATATAATAGTGCCATTTGCAACATATGGGATTGTATTTACAATACCATATACCAGAAAAGATACTAGTGGATATGAAGTAATGGATATAATATTAATTATATTTTTTATAATTATGCTTTTTGGTAATGTAAATTTATTTTATATGTTTAGCAAATACAATAAAATAAAGGAAGAACAGATGCTACAGGAAGCAAGCAGGGCAAAATATGCAGGGGAAAAACGGCACTATAATAAATTAGAAAACATAGATGGAAAATACAAGGAATTATTACATAATATTAACCATTATTTAAGACAGATAGGGATTTATGCAGACAATAACCAGACAGACAAAATTAAACAAGTTTTATCAGATTTACAGGTGGAATTTGTAAAATGTGGTAAAGAAATTATATGTACAGATATTTTTTTAAATTCCATTTTGTCAGATTTTAAAAAAAGAGTATTAAAAGAAAATATTAGAATAGAGCTTTTTGTTGAACCAGGTTTTAAAACTGCTTTTATAAAAGAAAGTGATTTAACTGTCATTATTGGCAATTTGTTTGATAATGCATTAGAAGCTGCAAAAAAATGTAAAGACGGGAAGATAAATGTAAAGTTTTTTATGCAGAACCAGGGCATGTTATCAGTAATTTATATAGAGAATAATTATAATGGCTTAATATATGAAAATGAAGATGGACTGGTTTCCACTAAAAAAGAACAAGGCGTACATGGTATTGGGATTAAAAGTGTACAGAATATTACCAGAAAATATAATGGGTATATGCAGCAGGAACATTCAGGAAATACTTTTAAAACAACCATTATTGTGCCAATACAATTAAAAACTTAACAAATATTTCCCCTAAAACAACAAATACTTCCTTCATGGTTGAAACAGCCAGTTTTCTATGGAATAATATTCACAGGATTTGCCAGGTATGGACAGAAAACATGAAAATAAACAACAGTATTAGCCAGGTTTTTTGATGGTTACATAGACAGGGACAAAAGATAAAATTATTACAGGGTGTATATTGCAGATATATAAATATGGAAAACACATTATACCTGCTTTATATAAAGCAGGTTCTGGCAATATGTGAAAAGAGCTGCCAGAACCTGCAAATTAGGTACTTTCAAAAAAGTACATGGTAATAATAACACTTTCTGGCACAGGTGTAAAGTGTGGGCTGGTATAAGAAACCTTAAAATCTATAAAACGCAGAAGGCGTTCTGCCAAAAGGTTAATAATACACATTGTCCATGCTGGTGCATATTACATGCCTGGAAGTGCAAAAAACCAGGATACAGGGATTACTAAAATATAAGAAGTAAAAAGTATATTAAGTAAAACCACCAGTCCTGGGAAAAATTTGTAAAGGAGGGAGGGACTGCAAAACAAAAAAAGTGCAACATTAATTTTAACAATAACAAATAGTAAATAAGAAAATTGAAATTCTGTAAAATCCTGTTATTAAAATTAGCAAAACAGGTCAGGGATAAGTAAAAGGAGGAACAATTATGAGGAAAAATAATTTAAAAAAATTTATAGTAAGCGCAGGACTTGCATTAGGAATAACAGTAGCAGCTACAGGTTTAAATACAGGGGCGGTAACAGCAGCAAGTATAGGAGGGATAGAACCACTGGCAAAATGTAACCATTCATATGTATATGTATTTAATGGTTCAGGCATACGAATGACTGGTACACATGAATATAGTAATGATAATGGTAACACATGGAGAATTTGTACTAAAAACAGAATTGTAGATTCATATGTTGGCAAGTGTACAAAGTGTGGACAGTATGGAGGACAAGGTTATACAGATGAATATTTTTATCATGTAGATTGTGGCAGGGGAAGAGAAGAAATATGTTAATTAAAGAATTAAAATAATTAAATAGCTTGGGATAATTTGTATTTATAAATATATCTTTTAGTTAAGAATATATCAATAGATGTCAGTTTTTAATTGTTATATCTATTAAAAATAGTTTAAAATGGATTTCATTAAGAAAGTAATATTTTTTAGTTGTCTGGATACAATAAGAAAATGTATCCAGACAATTTTAAATTTGTTAAATAAAATTTTTAAAATAACAGGGGGTATAAAATGGGAAAGATATTTAGAATATTTTTAACTAGTTATTGCTTTTTTATGTTGATACTACTTACAGGGTGTAATCAAAACAGCCAAGATAATAAAAATACACAGCCACAGGTACAGTCAGAAGATATAGCTGGCAAAGAATCTGCCATATTAAGAAGCCAGGAAACTTCACCAGGAGATAAAGCAAAGTTTACAGGTGTGGAATGGAGCAGGGAAGATGAAGAGAAGTATGCTGTATATAAAGGAAGCCTTGATATATGTGCAAACCGTGATAATGGTGGTGTATATTATGTAAACTGGGGTTATGACAAGTACCTGTACTACTGGAAGGATGGAAAGACAAAGCTGGTACTTGATAAATGGGTATCACAGATATGCTATATGGATGGCATGGTCTATTGTATTTATGACAAAACAGGCAAAACATATGACCCAGATGTAACACCATCATATGAAGGTATTATATGTTCGGTTAATGTAAAAACAGGGGAATTTAATGAACTAGCACCAGTAAAAGCAAAAAGGCTTGCTGTATGCAGGGACGGGATTTACTATAAATGGTTTACAGGGCCAGAGGTAAAAGAACGAAAGGATAAAGGTGGGTTTTATTCATTTGGAAGCCAGAAGATAAGCAAAATTGATGACAATAATGAAAATGGCATAACCCAGGAAAGATATGGGAAGTATGCTACAATATATAAGGATTCTGGCACATATTTAAAAAATTTGGAAGATGGCAGCGAACAGCCATTTATAAATGAAAAGTATACAGAACTTTTTATACATATATGTGCTGGCAGATGTTATTACAGAGTGGTAAATGGTGATTCAAAGAAAAGTTATATAATGGATCTTAAAAATGGTGAAACCCACAGGACAGGTTCACCTATAGCAAGCCAGTGTCTTGTGCAGTTAAATGAAGATACAGATGTTTTATATACAATAACAGGAGGGGGAAAGATAACAGTTTATGACCCTGTTAAGGATAAACATAAAGATGTGGATATTAAAAATGCATACAGCAGTACACACAATAATTATATAATAGAAGAAATATTTTCAGATGGCAGGTACTTATATGCCATTGCTGGTGACGGGTATGACAGGACAGATATACCAGGGCTTGTAGTATTAGAAGCTGACGGTGAGGAAATTTCTGAAATATGGTCTTCTATGGAATATTATGATACAAAAAAGAAAAAACAGAAGTAGCTATAAAATAAAATATTAATGTTTTATTAAATCCTGTTTAATATTAGTCTAAACAGGATTTTAAACTATTGAAAATATATTAAACCTGTTTATAATAATGTTTATAAAAATTTGTAATACAAATTATATAGCATGTAATACAGGAGGGATAATATGACAAAAATATTTAAAATACCTTTAACTATCTGCTTTTTTTTAATATTTCTATTATTTACAGGGTGTAGTAAGGACAGCCAGGGACAAGATGTAAAAACACCGGTGCAGGAAGAAACTGTGCAAGGCAAAGATATACAGCCATCAATGGCATCTGAAGGGGAAACTGCAACATCGGAAAACCAGGAAGTTTTACCAGAGGGTAAAGCAGTTTTTACAGGTGTGGAATGGAGCAGGGAAGATGAGGAAAGATATGCTGTGTATTATGGCAGTGAAGATATTTGTCCGGACCGTGACAATGGTGGTGTATATTATGTAAACTGGGGATATGATAAATATTTATATTACTGGAAAGACGGGAAAACAAAGCTGGTACTTGATAAATGGGTGTCACAGATATGCTATATGGACGGAATGGTTTACTGTATTTATGATAAAACAGGTAAGACATATGATTATAATGTGACACCATCGTATGAAGGTGTTATATGTTCAGTTAATGTAAAAACAGGGGAACTTAAGGAACTGTCACAAGTAAAAGCAAAAGAGCTTGCTGTATGTAAAGACAGGCTTTATTATGAATGGTATACAGGACCAGAAGCAGAAGAACAGAAACAGGAATATGGTTTTTATCTGTTTAGTGACAAGAATGTACATAAGTCTGCTTCAAAAGAAGAAAATGGTTCCTGGCAGTTTGGAAGGTATGGGAAGTATGCTATAGTATGCAGGGAAGATACATTTTATATAAAAAATCTGGAAGATAACAGTGAACAGTTTCTTATGGCTGGTGCTAAACAGACAGCACATATACAATTATATGATGGCGTGTGTTATTATAATAAAGGAGATTCTTTAAATAGCATAAGTCTTAAAGATGGGAAAAAATGGAAATCAAAGCACTATGTAAATCTTTTGGGTTATGCAAAAGTAAATAATACTGGCTGGTTATATATCAGTGGCGCAGGTGCAGCTGGGATAACAGTGTTTGACCCTTATAAAGATGAGGGAGAATATGTATATATTAAGAATACATACAGCAGTGCTAATAATGCTTATATGACAGAAGGTTTGTATTCTGATGGCAAATATCTGTATACCATTGTAAGTAATGGTACAAAAACAGATGGAATAGTTGGTCTTGTAGTGTTAAAGGCTGATGGAAAGGAAATTTCTGAAATTTGGTCTTCACTAGAATATTATAATACGAAAAGTAAAAAACAAAAATGATTATTCATTTTTAAATATTAATATTTTATTAAATCATGTTTAATATTAGTTTAAACATGATTTTAAAATATTGAAAATATATTAAACCTGTTTATAATAATGTTTATAAAAATTTGTAATACAAATTATATAGCATGTAATACAGGAGGGATAATATGACAAAAATATTTAAAATACCTTTAACTATCTGCTTTTTTTTAATATTTCTATTATTTACAGGGTGTAGTAAGGACAGCCAGGGACAAGATGTAAAAACACCGGTGCAGGAAGAAACTGTGCAAGGCAAAGATATACAGCCATCAATGGCATCTGAAGGGGAAACTGCAACATCGGAAAACCAGGAAGTTTTACCAGAGGGTAAAGCAGTTTTTACAGGTGTGGAATGGAGCAGGGAAGATGAAGAGAAGTATGCTGTATATAAAGGAAGCCTTGATATATGTGCAAACCGTGATAATGGTGGTGTATATTATGTAAACTGGGGTTATGACAAGTACCTGTACTACTGGAAGGATGGAAAGACAAAGCTGGTACTTGATAAATGGGTATCACAGATATGCTATATGGATGGTATGGTTTATTGTATTTATGATAAAACAGGCAAGACATATGATTATAATGTGACACCATCATATGAAGGGATTATATGTTCGGTTAATGTAAAAACAGGGGAATTTAAGGAACTGGTACCAGTAAAAGCAAAAGAACTGGCTGTGTGCAAAGACGGGATTTATTATTATTGGTTGACAGAGCCAGATGCAAAGGAACAAAAAAGGGAAGGGGGTTTTTATTCATTTAAAAGCCAGAAAATAAATAAAATTGATAATTTCCATGAAAATGGTATTTCACAGGAAAGATATGGAAGATATGCTACAGTATATAAGTATTATGGAATGTGTTTAAAAAACCTGGAAGATGGCAGTGAACAGCCATTTATATATGAAAACGGAAATGAAGAAATAGCATTTGTACATATATGTGCTGGCAGGTGTTATTACAGGGTTGTAAATGGTGATTCAAAGAAAGGTTATGTAATGAATCTTAAAAATGGTGAAACCCACAGAATAGGTTCACCTATAGCAAGCCAGCGTCTTGTGCAGTTAAATGAAGATACAGATGTTTTATATACAATAACAGGAGGGGGAAAGATAACAGTCTATGACCCTGTTAATGATAAACATAAAGATGTGGATATTAAAAATGCATACAGCAGCACGCACCATAATTACATAATAGAAGAAATATTTTCAGATGGCAGGTATTTATATGCTATCGCTGGTGATGGGTATGACAGGACAGATATACCAGGGCTTGTAGTATTAGAAGCTGGCGGGGAGGAAATTTCTGAAATATGGTCTTCCCTGGAATACTATAATACAAAAAATAAGAAACAGAAATAAAATTTGTATTCTGGGCTTGTGTGCTATACTATTTGCAATGTTGGAAATATGAAATAAAATTATTTAAAAAATATAATAAATATAACAAATATTTCCCCTAAAATAACAAAAATTTCCTTTATGCTTGAACTGGTATATCTTCTATGGAATAATATTTATAATAACTCTGGCTGGCACCATTCTTATTTTACAGAAGTAATGTATTTTGGCAGTCAATATAATAATAACCATAATAAAAACCAGCAGTAAAGTATTATAACAATTATAGTAATTATAATAGGGGGCGTTTCTATGTGTAGTTTATTTTATAGTATAAATAAAATAATAGACAAATACCAGAAAATGCTGGCTTTATTATTTATAGCCGGCTGTCTTATGCTGGTAACAGGCTGCCAGGAAAAAGAAAATATTAAAAACATTATAGCCCTTGGCATTTCAAAGCAGGTATATAATGGGATTAATGTAAGCTGTATGGCAGCAGGGGAAGATAAAAGTGCATATATTGCGGTTGTAACAGAAGATGCCAGCAAAAAGCTTATAAAGATTAGTTCAGATGGCACACAAAAGGAATTTGGCATACCCCTTATAAATGACAATAAGGAAATTACAGAAATTACTGCTATGGTTTTATCAGGGGGAAATATTTATATTGCAGCAAATGCAGGCCTTAGTTATGATGATAGTGATTTAGTTCTTTATAAGATGAATCTGGAAGGAAAAAAGACAGAGGTTATAGGTGAATATCCTGGATACTGCAATGCCAGGAAACTTATATTTACAGATGGCAGGCTTATTATGCTTGTACAAGATAAAAGCAGGAAAGAGTTAAAGCCTGTACTGGATAATCCTGATGATATATTTGAATATAAAGGGGAAGTACTTGTATCACAGGAGGGTAAAGTGCTATTTGACGATTTCCCTGTAGTCTGTGATATTATGGATAATAATGAAATTATTATGTATGCACACTCAGATAATGGCGGCTTTTATTTTATAAATTTAACTGTAAAGAATGGGGATATAGTCCAGAAAAGTGAACCAGTATTTAAAGATTTAAAGCAGCTTATGTCACTTACAGTTACAGATGGCGGAAATTTAATTTATACCTCAAGGGTTACAAATGTACAGGGGCTTCTTGAAATTAACCTTTCTAATAATACAAGTTCTGAAATACAGCCAGAAAAAGGTGTTATAAGCAGGCAGGGGGATATATGTTACAGCGGGGGTGTAACATTTTATATAACAGAAGATGGCATAAATTGTTTTACTAATAATGAATGTAAAAAGGATAATAAAGTAATACGTGTAATAGAGTCAGAGAATATTGGATTTTTAAATGCGCCATATGGCTGCGGCTACCAGATGGATATAAAACAGTTAAATAATGATGAGATGTCACTGCGTGTACTTTCACAGGATCCAGATTATGATATATGTTTTATGCAGTCAGGTGATCCATTTGGACTCCAGGTAAAGAAAAAGGGAAGTTTTTATCCTCTTACAGAAATAAATGGTGTAAAGGAATACCTTAATGCATGTTTTCCTTATCTTAAAGAAGCTGCTGTTAATGAAGACGGGGAAATATGGATGCTGCCTGTAGCAGTAACAGCGGATTATCTTGTATATGATGGACAGATGCTTAAAGATGAGGGCATTGATATAAACAGTATAAAAAATCTGGATGGCTTTATATCTGCACTAAAGAAGCTTCCGGGGGATAAGGCAGAGTATATAAATACTGCTTATTATGTAATGGAGGATATACTATTGCATGATTATGCCTGCCGGAATGAAAGTTTTGATACAGAACAGTTTAAAGAACTTTCAAGTACTTTATTACAAATATCAGGTGATGGCCTGTTTACATGGCATAGTGCAGCATCAGATGCATTATCAAGGCATATACAGGAACAGTTCCTTTGCAGTCTTGAAAGGGGAAGCCATTTCCTGGAATCTGTATGTACAAATCCATATGTAAATGTACGTAAGGTATTTGGTACAGATGAAGAAATGCCTCTTTCTGTAAAATGTTATTTTATATGTATAAATGCTGCTACAGATAATATTCCTGCTTCTGTATCTTATATTGAAACATTATGCAGCTATCTTATGCAGAAAAAAGATACTATGATGCTTATAGATAAAAGCAAGTATACAGATACAGAGATAACATCAGGGCTTTATAATTTTCATGCTGGTGGTGAAGTAGTATTTGATGTACCAGGGGAGCTGTATATGGAAGAATGGGAGAAATATAAGTCAGGTAAAACAGATTTTAAACAGATGGTGGCAGAGGCAGACAGAAAGGTTAAAATGTATAAAGAGGAATAACAGATCTTAAAACAGGTTACAAATATTAAGAAAGGCAGGTTACAGGAATGGGAGGCAAATGGAATAAAAAATGTATTATATGTATGCTGCCTGGCATATCTGGCACTCTTATATTTTTTGTAATTCCTTATCTGCGTATGCTTTATTATTCTGTAATAGATAACCAGTACAGAAGGAATTTTACAGGTCTTTGCAATTATATAGAAACAGTAAAAAACAGGTATTTTATACTTGCATTTAAAAACAGCCTGCTTTTTATAGCAGCAGGTGTCCCAGTTCTTGTAGTTTTTGCCGTTGTAATTTCAATTTTATTATATTTTGGTAATATAAGCAGTAAAAAAGGTGTAATAAATTTGTGTATAAAAAGTGCGTTTATACTGCCTATGCTGCTTCCAACAGCGGCATTATCTGTTGTCTGGAGGGAGATATTTGAAGGTTCCTCTACAGCACTTCCAGTTTATATTTTATTCTGGTGGAAAAATACGGGAATATGTATAATACTTCTTACAGCTTCATTTGCTGCTATGGATAAAGAAGTATTTGAAGCGGCTGTTGTTGATGGTGTTACAAATATTAAGAAACATATTTACATAACAATTCCAATGAATATTCCTGTTATTATTTTTACAGCGCTTCTTTCAATAGTAAACAGTTTCAGGATATTTAAGGAAAGCTGCCTTTTCTATGGGAGCAGTTACCCGCCAGATTACAGTTATACATTGCAATATTATATGAATAACCACTTTTACAAGCTTGATTACCAGGTACTTTCATCATCAGCAGTGCTTTTATCATTATTTATAATATTAATTGTAGTATTTTGCCTGGAAATGCAGAAAAAGTACCAGGTTTAACTTTATTAAGCCAGTCCTTAATAAGTATTGTGTATATAATCTGCCTGGATAGCTTGCAGACTTGGCTATAATAAGGATTTAGGATATATTCCAGTAAACTTTAACCTCATCAAGTAAGCCCTTTAAAGGGCACGCTTCTATGTTGTGAAAACATAAGCGGTGGGTGGGGACTTACTTGTTTCAGTGGGAGTACAAGCTCCCACTGAAAAGCTGCGATAGCAGCTATGAGGTTGTTTTGCAAGTGGGCAAGTAGCCAATGCCTGCTTGCAGGCAATGCGGATTGCGAATATCCGCTTGACTATAAAGTTAAGAGGTAGACAAAATGGCAGATAAAAATGAAAAAATATATTATAATAATAAGAAAAGCTGCCAGATGTTAGTAGTGGCTGTAGTAATTATATTTGCAGTTATATTTATAATACCAGTTGTAATGACAGTGGTAAAATCAGCAGGGCACTATAAAGGCCTTTTATTTGACTGTTTTATTTTTTATCCAATGTTCTGGAACAGTTTGTTTTATGCTGCTGTAATTACATTAATACATATGGCAGTTATAATCCCATGTGCATTTGGACTGTGTAATGGAAGATTTAAAGGAAGGAAATTTATATTTTTTATTTATATAGTTTTAATGATGATGCCGTTCCAGGTAACAATGCTTCCTAATTATATAGGACTTAGGGAACTTGGTATTTTAAATACAAGGGCTGGAATAATATTACCTATGGTATTTTCACCATTTGGTTTTGTGGTAATGCACCAGTATATGAAGAAAACTGATATTTCAATAATTGAGGCTATGCGGCTTGAAACAAACTCTGTTATAATAGTTTTGTTAAAAGGCGTAATACCACAGGTAAAAACATGTATTATGGCAGTTTTTTTATTTACATTTGCGGAATGTTACAATATGCTTGAACAGCCAATGCTTTTCCTAAAAGAAGATAAATTAAAAACTTTATCAGTATTTATAAGCCAGGCAGATAAATATGAAGGAAATGTATTATTTCCAGCGGCTGTAATATATATGGTACCTGTATTTTTACTGTATTTGTTTTTAGGGAAAAATCTGGAGGAGGGGCTTGGTGAGGCAGATTTATAATAATTATAATGCACCAGACAAAGAAGAAAAAAGGTTAAACTGGCAGACAGCATTTACCAGTTTTATAAGCATTGTATTTTTTGGTACAATGGTATTTATTACATTTAAAGCAAGGACTATACATGAAAACAGCCTTCCCCATGTAAAGTACCAGAAACTTGAAGTTATACCAGAAAATGCCATACATAATGGCAACCAGGTGTTTATAATAAAAACAGGCATTAAAAACGGGGAAGAAAGGACTTTTGCAGAATCCAGGGTGGTTGTAAAGGGAAAAAAAACAAACGATGGTTATAAAATTGACAGTGGATTAGATATGTGGGACAACGTTATAATCTGGAGTGACAGGGAAATTTCTAATGGTATGGAAATTGTAGTGGAAAAATAGAAAAATAAGGATATTGGTAATCCATATTTAAGATATTTACTGCCTGTCCATAAAAAACAGCCCCATTGCCATTTTTAAAGCCCTGGCAAAACAAACCTTCTGTTTAAGAAGCGTGTATTTTAAAGGGCTGGCTTAATGGGGTTAAAAAATTATAAAGTATATATGTCTTTTGTTTATGTATACAGAATAATACAGCTTTAATCTTTTTATTCCTGTTTTTTTTGTAACTGGCGGGTTTTCCAGCGTTCATATCCGCCATTAAGGCTGATTACAGGATATCCAAGCCTGGCAAGATCCCTTGCAGTTAGAAGGCTTATATTGCCTCTTGCACAATAAAGTATAATCCAGTCTGGTCTTATATTATAGTATATTAAAAAGTTTCCAATATCATTTTCCAGCTTTTCCCAGTCAGCCCATACCGCACCTGGTATATGTTCCTGGCTGTAGTCTTCTTTATCACGCAAATCTATTAATATGGTATTATAATTATCTGTATAATTTTTTAAATCTCCAGGTGAAATTATTTTCAGGGTCATAGGCATTCTCCCGGCAAAAAATATTATATATCAGATTGGGACTGGCTTTTACCACTGGTACATGCAAACTGTCCTCCGTTTACAGAGGCATAGACCATCCCTGTCTGATATATTTTATGCAATTATATAACAAAGAGTTCCGGAAGGATATTTATATAAAATAGAAGTGGCAGCACCTTAAGGTACTGCCACTATAATAAAATTATTAACCGGATTTTAATAATTTATTATAAAAAATTGTATAAAATTATATTAAAACTTATTTGTTCTGGCTTGTTGTGTTAGAGCTGCTGTTTGAGCTTTTATTGTTGCTGTTTGTGCTGTTGTTAGAATTTTTGCCGCAGTTATTAGCATTGCTTGATTTATTAGAGCTTGTGTTGCTGCCAGATGTGTTAGAATAGTTAGAGCTTGTGTTCTGGCTGTTATTCTGGCTGTTGTTGCTAGAGCTGTTTGAAGAGCTGTTGTTTGAATAATTTTTAGACATAATAACCTCTTTTCTGTGCTTTGCACTAATAATATTTTGTGGACGGGCCACAATGTTGTCATGTAACATCTATATTATTTGCATGATAGATGAAATTATTCTTCTAAATTTAAAAAATATTATTATTGGTTATTACTAAAAATACCATATTTTTGCAGGTTATTTATTAAACATTATCTTTTCACTGTTAAACATTCTTGTAAGTATAAATACACCGATACCCGTATACACAAGATTGCTTATAACTGATGCTGCCATGCCAGAAGGCATTATATCAAATGAGAATATGCCTGTCATGGACTGTACACTGTTATATACAGGGATTATATAATAAAATAATTCTTTCTGTGCACCGTCAGAAAACATACCGCTTAACCCTACTAACATAACTATTATCATAAGTGGTGTAACATATGTGCCCGCTTCTTTTGTGCTTTTGGCAAATGCGGATATTATTGATACCATTGTTACAATAAGAAGTACAGTTGACATTATAACAACAGCAAGTGCTATATATTCGGTTATGCCATATACATTAGAACCAATGCCTGATTCTTCCAGGTTTGCAAGTTTAGGAAGTGAAAGCAGTGTACCAAGTGTGCTTGAAGCCCCGCTTAAAAGTGCAATAATTGACAGTGCTATTATCTTTCCAAGTGCTATATGGCTTCTTTTGGCAGGGGTTACAAGCAGTGTTGCTATTGTGCCCCTTTCCTTTTCACCTGAAATTGATTCAGGCCCTACTGCCATACATGCACTAAATATAAACATAAGAAGCAGCATAGGCAGCATAGATGAAAATATAGATGCTGCTGCATCTTTTTCTTCAGCAAGGTCATATTTTATGTTTTTATCATTGTTAATATCAAATTTATTTGCCATAGCAGCTTCATATGAATCCATCATTTCTATAAACATTTTGTAGACAGCCTGTGATTCTGTTGAAGCTGAATTATAATAAACCTGTACATCAGGAGCTTTACCTCCTGATGTGCTGTTATATGCAGCAATATCACTTTCAAAATTCTCTGGAAAGACTATGTATAGATCCAGTTCATCTTCATTATTCCTGATTTTTTCCTTGGCAGCCCCGCCTCCGTTTGTATCTATATCCTTCATTCCATCAGAAAGCTTCATGCCATCCATTAGTGATTTTATACTGTCTGGCATATTTGTGCTTTCAATTTTATATACATAATCATCATCAACTGTAACCATTCCAGATATGGCATCACCCATAAAAGTGTACATTACAAAAATCATAATACCTGGCATTAATATTGTAGTAAATGCCATTCTTTTGTCACCGAAAAACCTTTTTAATTCCTTCTTTAATATAGTAATAATTGTATTTTTCATAATAATCCTCCATGCTGCGCTTTTATAGCATAAATAATAATAAACCTGCTACTGTCAGGACTATTATACATCTTCACCAACAGTTTCTTTATAGATATCAAAAAACCTGTCTTCAAGGTTTTGTCCTGCTTTAATGTTTTCCAGGGTATCACATAATATCATTTTGCCATTAATAATAATTCCAACCCTGTCACATATTTTTTCAATAAGGCTGAAAATATGTGTTGATACAATTACAGTTTTACCGCGTTCTTTCAATGTCTGTATAAAATCTGTAACAACCCTTGCTGTAAGTACATCAAGCCCATTGGTAGGTTCATCAAATATAATTATATCAGGATCATGTACTATAGATACTGCAAGTGAAACTTTCTGTTTCATTCCTGTAGAAAGGTCTGCTACTTTAACTTCTGCAAACTTTCCTATTCCAAAAAGCCCAAATATTTCATTTTTCCTATTTTCCCTTACATCAGATGGTACATTGTGCAGTTCTGAGAAAAAGTCATATAAATAGTTTGGTGTGAAATATTCTTCAAGTTTTAACTCACTTGTAAGGAAGCCTATTTTCTGCCTTACTTTATCTGCATTATTTACAATGCTTGAACCATCAACAGTTGCATCACCGCCATCAGGTTTAATAAGGGTTGCAAGCATACGCAGTGTTGTAGTTTTGCCAGCCCCGTTTGGGCCAAGAAGCCCAAAAACCTCCCCTTCATAAGCCTTAAATGAAACTCCGTCTACGGCAACCTTAATTTTGTCATTAGTGCGTTCAAGTTTCTGCTGTTTTGCAGAAAGTTTAAAAGTTTTATGTAACTTATCCACATTTAACAGTTCCTTCATATTTATCCTCCCATAATTAAAATTCGTATTAAATTATATATTCAACACGGAAGTTTATTATATCATAAATTGTATACGAGTGCACTATAATTATTTTTTAAGAATTTCTATAATTATTTTTTCATATGCAAACGGCGGCAGATGGGGAAATTATCTTTTATCTTATATTTTTAACTATTTTATAGTAAACATAAATTTTTTATTTATAATTTAACTATATACAATAAAAATTTATAAAACAGTTCTGTATAATTTTAATAAAACATTGCCGTAAGGGGTATTTTGCGTTATACTACAAATGTTGCTGGTGGTTTTGTTATTGTCAACAGAGGGGGCAGTAATGGATTTGCAAAAAGGAGGAATTAATTATGTGGGCATATGAAAGTGTATTTTACCAGATTTACCCGTTAGGCTTTTGTGGAGCGCCGTTTGAAAATGACGGGGAGGAAAATCCCCGTATTTTAAAAGTAATTGAATGGATTCCGCATATTTTAAAACTGGGGGCTGGTGCTATATATTTTTCACCTGTGTTTGAATCTGATACACATGGATATAACACAAGGGATTTTAAAAAGATTGATGTAAGGCTTGGAAGTAATAATGATTTTGCAAAGGTCTGCGAAGAATTACACAAAGAAGGCATAAAGGTTGTACTTGATGGTGTATTTAACCATGTGGGGCGTGGTTTCTGGGCTTTCCAGGACGTGCTTTCTAACAGGGAGGGCTCTAAATACTGCGACTGGTTCCATATTAATTTTAGTGGCAATTCTAATTATAATGACGGCCTTTGGTATGAAGGATGGGAAGGCAATTATGACCTTGTAAAGCTTAACCTTAAGAATGAAGAAGTAGTACAACATATTTTTGATGCAGTAAAATACTGGGTGGAAGCATTTGATATTGACGGGCTGCGCCTTGATGTAGCATACTGCCTTGATAAAGATTTCTTAAAAAGGCTCAGGCAGTTTACAGATTCGCTGAAAGAAGAATTTTTCATTGTGGGTGAAACACTGCATGGCGATTATAAACAGTGGGCAAATAATGATATGTGCCATTCTGTTACTAATTATGAGTGTTATAAAGGGCTGTATTCAAGTTTTAACAGCATGAATATGTTTGAAATATGCCATTCACTTGCAAGGCAGTACGGGCCAGAGGAATGGACACTTTATAAGGGAATGCATTTGTTAAGTTTTGTAGATAACCATGATGTAACCCGTATAGCAAGCAATCTCACCAATGAAAAGCATTTGCCGTTAATTTATGCACTCTGCTTTGGCATGCCAGGAATCCCATGTGTATATTATGGAAGTGAATGGGGTGCAAAGGCAAATAAGAGTGAGGGAGATCCTGCACTCCGTGCATGTTTTGAAGAACCTGTATTTGGGGAACTGGCAGAGTGGATTGCAAAGCTTGCCAAAGCAAAGAAGGGCAGCAAGGCTTTAAATTATGGCAATTACCGCAATGTTTTACTTACAAACCACCAGTGTATATTTGAACGCGCATGTGAAGGGGAAAGGGTATTAGTAGCAATTAATGCATCTGATGAACCATATGTAGCACACTTTGATGCAGGCTGCGGAATGGCAGAAGATTTAATTACAGGAAAACCGCATGACTTTGGCGGGGGAAGTGAATTGCCGCCATATTCAGCAGCGTTCTGGCTTATGGAGAAGTAAAATATAAAATAACCTATATATTTTTAACATCTTTTATTACAGATAAATAGGCTGTCTTCTATTATTATGGAAGATAGCTTATTTATTTGTCTGCATTTTAGTATTACCAGGTAAATATCAATATATAAAGCCGAATGTTACAAATTATAAATATTATCTGGTTTTTTATTTTGTAAAATTGTAAAAGCCAGGTTAATAAGGGCTTGACAAAATGGGGGGGGGTAAGTGTATATTTAGTAATATGGAAATAATATTAAAAAATTATATAAAATTTAGTTATAAATATATTATGTATCCATTAATATTTATGGTATATATTAGAAAGGAATTTTACATGGCAGATACAAAATATACAATATTAGGAATGTCATCAGCAGGAAAAACATGTTATATTACTGCAATGTACATGAAAATGGCGTCTGGTTTTGATGGATTTACACTTGTAACCAATGATGAAACAAGAACTAAATTTGAAAGGGATATACTTATAATGCGCCAGCCTTCAGGACAAACAAGGTTTCCAATGGCTACAAATGAAACTTCTGTCCGTCCTTATGAATTTAGATTAAATTACAATACTAACAAAATAATTAGTTTTGAAATGCTTGACTATGCAGGAGGAACACTGTCTTCAAGAGAAAATACATATGAACAAGTAAAACGGTCTATTGCAGAATCTACAGTTTTGTATATTTTTATTGATGGAAAATCGTTTTGTTCAGAGGACAGGGAAGAACGTAAAGAAAATGTTTTTTATGATTGTGCCATGACAATTACTCCTTTAATCCAGGATTTTGCAGATACGCATAATGGTACACTTCTGCCTATAGTTTTTGTAGTTACAAAGGCAGATTTATGTAAAAAATATGTAACAAATGAAGAGGTTATAACAGTTATAAGGGAATTATTTAGCCCTGCATTTTCAGAAAAAAGTAATTCTTATGTATGTGCTGTTTCATTAGGTGATACAATTAGTGATGACAATTACCAAGGCAAATTACAATTAAACAATACCAGATTGATTTAAGCAGGACAATTAATGATTGTATAAAAGAAATAGGGAATATGTCTATTGAATTAAGGGAAAAGGCAAATAATTTAATGCTTGAAAAAGTAAAACGTTACAAAGAACTCCAAGAAGAAAGTAAGGCTGAAGCTACAAAGCAGTTACTGGAAATTAATAAAACTTTTGCAGATAATGAGCGTGTAAGAATCCGTATGGAAGATGAAGTTATAGACCAGATGCATAATATGATTAAAACCGCAGATAAGTTTATAAATGAATTAAGTGAAGATATAAAACGTCTTAATTCAAATATAGATGATTTAACTAAAAACGGACAAAAAATGGTACAAGAATATTTAAAACCAATAAAAGCACAAATGGAAGAAATTAATTACAATAAAATTGAACAGAATGATTATTAAGGATTGTGATAAATATAAATATTTAACATAAATTAAAGATTGTGATAAAAAATGAGGAACTGTTTTAATTTTATCTTGACAAAGCTTATAAACCATACTAAAATATGTCATATATTTTATATTTAATTTAAAATCCAAAGACTATGATGGAGAGCTTTTTAAGCACCCTTTCTTCTGGGAAGCCTAAGTGAGCCTGGGATAGTGTGAACCAGGTGCATAAACATAATATTTTATGGCAGTGGTAATTTATATCCTGTTTATTATGTTTTAGAACAAAGAAAGGATATCACTCCTGAGTTGCTTGTGGAAAGCATATATGTAATTGTGTAACCTTGCACTTCTGCATTATTGTTAGTACACTCCGCCGGTTCCTGCCGTTATACAGGTCATGTATCTGGGTATGCAGTAATTGTTATATCCACGTACAGCAGAATAGGTGGTTATGAATGTTTTGGCTTTCATCCTGTTTGTGCAGGGTGGAAGCTTTTTTATTCCATTCCTGTTCTAATCCTGCCAGGTATTTGAAAATAGTGTTTCATGTAATGCAGCCTGGTATGTCTGGGTACTGTATAAGTATCTGGAAAGATAGAAGTAAAATTATTATTTAGGAAAGGAAGAAAGTAGTGTGAAAAAACCATATACGAAAGTTTTTTCACAACTCTTGCAAAGCAAGAGTTTGGGATTTGTGCCTGCGGCCCAAAGTCTGCGGGTACTGGAAAGGCATGGGTATTAATATGTACAAAAAAGTTACAACTGACTTAAACTTTGTTGCACGTGAAAAAAGTATTGGAAAGTTCTGGCGTGACCAGAAAATTTTTGAAAAATCAATGAAGGCAAGGGAAGGCTGTCCTGTTTATACATTTTATGACGGGCCGCCTACTGCAAATGGCAAGCCGCATATAGGACATGTACTTACACGTGTTATTAAGGATATGATACCACGTTATAAGACTATGAAAGGCTATATGGTGCCACGTAAAGCAGGGTGGGACACACATGGGCTTCCAGTGGAATTAGAGGTTGAGAAGCTTCTTGGGCTTAATGGCAAAGACCAGATAGAAGAATATGGAATGGAGCCTTTTATTAAAAAATGCAGGGAATCCGTATGGAAATATAAAGGAATGTGGGAGGATTTTTCTGGTACAGTTGGTTTCTGGGCTGATATGGATAATCCATATGTAACATATGAGGATAACTTTATTGAGTCCGAGTGGTGGGCTTTAAAAGAAATCTGGGATAAGAAGCTTTTATATAAGGGATTTAAGATTGTGCCATATTGCCCGCGCTGTGGGACACCACTTTCTTCCCAGGAAGTTGCACAGGGGTATAAACTTGTAAAAGAGCGTTCTGCAATAGTGCGTTTTAAAGTTGCAGATGAAGATGCCTGTTTTCTTGCATGGACAACAACGCCTTGGACACTCCCGTCTAATGTGGGGCTTTGTGTAAACCCAGATGAAACCTATTGTAAGGTAAAGGCAGCAGATGGTTATACTTATTATCTGGCACAGGCGCTTTTAGATACTGTCCTTTCACGGCTTGCAGATGAAGAGGGCAAAAAGGCATATGAGGTACTGGAAACATATACAGGTAAAGATCTTGAATATAAAAAGTATGAACCTTTATATGGCTGTGCTAAGGAACTGGCGGATAAACAGCATAAAGAGGGATTTTTTGTAACATGTGACTCATATGTTACAATGACAGATGGTACAGGAATAGTCCATATTGCACCAGCATTTGGCGAAGATGATGCCAATGTAGGGCGTAAGTATAACCTTCCATTTGTGCAGTTTGTAGATGAAAAGGGTGAAATGTCTAAGGAAACACCATTTGCAGGGCTTTTTGTAAAGAAAGCAGACCCAGAGGTTTTAAAAGACCTTGACAGCCGCAGCCAGCTTTTTGCAGCGCCTAAGTTTGAACATGATTACCCTCATTGCTGGAGATGTGATACACCGCTTATTTATTATGCACGTGAATCATGGTTTATAAAAATGACAGAAGTTAAAGATGATCTTGTGCGCAATAATAATACAGTAAACTGGATTCCAGATTCCATTGGTACAGGGCGTTTTGGCAACTGGCTTGAAAATATACAGGACTGGGGGATTTCACGTAACCGTTACTGGGGCACACCACTTAATATATGGGAGTGTGAAGGCTGCGGACACCAGGAGGCCATAGGAAGCAGGGCAGAACTTGCTAAGAGAAGCGGCAATCCTGATGATGAAAAAAGGGAACTGCACCGTCCTTATATAGATGAAGTAACTTTTAAATGTCCGGAATGTGGAGGGACTATGAAGCGTGTGCCAGAAGTTATAGACTGCTGGTTTGATTCAGGGGCAATGCCGTTTGCACAGCACCATTACCCATTTGAAAATAAAGATTTATTTGAACAGCAGTTCCCGGCACAGTTTATTTCAGAAGCTGTAGACCAGACAAGAGGGTGGTTTTATTCTCTTATGGCAGAGTCAACGCTTTTATTTAATAAAGCACCTTATGAAAATGTTATTGTACTTGGGCATATACAGGATGAAAACGGGCAGAAAATGAGCAAAACAAAAGGAAATGCCATTGACCCGTTTGAAGCACTTGAAACATATGGTGCAGATGCAATACGCTGGTATTTTTATGTAAACAGTGCACCTTGGCTTCCTAACCGTTTCCACGGCAAGGCAGTACAGGAAGGGCAGCGCAAGTTTATGGGCACACTCTGGAACACTTATGCTTTCTTTGTGCTTTATGCCAATATAGATGGCTTTGATGCTACAAAGCACCAGCTTGAATATGATAAACTTGCAGTTATTGATAAATGGCTGCTTTCACGCCTTAATAGTACAATAAAGGAAGCTGATGAAAATCTTGGGTCTTACCGTATACCTGAAACTGCCAGGGCTTTGCAGAAGTTTACAGATGAAATGAGCAACTGGTATGTAAGGCGCTGCCGTGAACGTTTCTGGGCAAAGGGAATGGAGCAGGATAAGATTAATGCTTATATGGCACTTTATACAGCACTTGTAACAATTTCAAAGGCAGCAGCACCTATGGTTCCATTTATGACAGAGGAAATTTATTTAAACCTTGTATGCAGTATAGATAAAAATGCACCAGAAAGCATACATCTTTGTGATTTCCCAGAAGCTGATGAAGATGTTATAGATAAGGAACTTGAAGCAGATATGGAAACCGTGCTTGAAGCAGTTGTTACAGGCCGTTCATGCAGGAATACTGCTAATATCAAGAACCGCCAGCCTATAAGCAAAATGTTTATAAAAGCAGATGCTTCTCTTTCAGAATTTTATCTTGATATTATAAAAGAAGAACTTAATGTAAAAGAAGCCATACTTACAGATGATGTAAGCACACTTGCCACATACAGTTTTAAACCACAGCTTAAAACACTTGGGCGCAGGTTTGGCAAAAATATTAACCAGGTAAAAGAAATACTTGCAGGCCTTGACGGGCAGAAGGCAATGGAAGAAGTAAACAGCACAGGAGGGCTTATAATTACTGTTGATGGCAATGAGGAAAAAATTAATAAAGATGATCTTTTAATAGAAACAGCACAGATTGAAGGATATATTTCTGCTACAGGCCACGGTATTACAGTAGTGCTTGACACAAACCTTACACCAGAATTAATAGAAGAGGGTTTTGTACGTGAAGTTATAAGTAAAATACAGACAATGCGCAAGGATGCAGGCTTTGAAGTTATGGACCATATACGCATAAGCGTAAATAACAATGATAAGGTTACAGGCATTATAAAGAATAATGAAGATGCAATTAAACCAGAAGTGCTTGCAAATGAGATTTTATATGGACTGGCAGAAGGATTTACAAAAGAGTGGAATATAAATGGTGAAAAAGTAATGCTTGGTGTTGAAAAATTATAATACAAGTTATAATTACATGGCTGTTTTGTTAATGGGAAGGTTGTGCGTATCTGCTTGCAATATGGCTTGCAGATATCCGCCTGGTACCAGGCAGGTTTTCCATATGTAAAGTAAAAAGGATAGTAAACAGGTATTTCCTGTCTGCTATCCTTTTTAGGTATAAAAAATTGGCCGCCACATTTACTTTAATAAAATAAATAGGAAACCAAAAAGAAAGGAGTTGCCCCACAGCAGAGGGAGCTACTGTGGAGCCAAATGAAAAAAATGAAAAAGAATCTATTTCAAACATTAGTCAGTAAGCTTTTTTAATATGCCAGGTAACTTATGGCAATAACTATTATTCCCTTATCTATAAATATAAATACATTATATATTGTAATTGTGTTCGGATTTTGTCCTAAATATGAACGATTTATTAATTTGTATAATTCTATCTAAATAAAAGATAAATTATATTTTGCCATATTTTTTTAATACATCATGTATACGTTCAGCAGGATTTAAAAGCTCACTTATTGACTGGTCGTGGTTTAAAGTATCAATAAGAAGTGCAACATATTTGCTCATATCCACATTAATGTAATAACTGCGTGAAAGTACTTCTTCAGGCTGGTAGACAAGGTTTGTTGTAAGTACGTTATCAATCAGTCCCTTTTCAAATGCCTCATCAAACTTATCCATGCCATTTGTAAACAGCCCGAAAGTTGCAGCAACAAATATACGGTTTGCTTTGCGTTGTTTAAGTTCTGTTGCAACATCTATCATGCTTTCACCAGAAGAAATCATATCATCAATAATTATTACATCTTTGCCTTTAAGGTCTGAACCAAGAAATTCATGTGCAATAATAGGGTTACGCCCATCAACTATTTTACTATAGTCACGGCGTTTATAAAACATGCCTATATCAATTCCAAGTACATTGGCATAATATACTGCACGGCCCATTGCACCCTCATCAGGGCTTATTACCATAAGGTGTTCTGTATCAATTTTTAAATCAGGCACATTTTTAAGCAGCGCTTTTATAAACTGGTATGTTGGCTGTACTGTTTCAAAGCTTTTAAGGGGTATTGCATTCTGCACCCTTGGATCATGTGCATCAAATGTAATAATACTTTCAACACCCATTTGTGTAAGTTCCTGCAATGCAAGTGCACAATCTAGTGATTCCCTTGCACTTCTGCGGTGCTGGCGGCTTTCATAAAGAAATGGCATAATTACTGTAATCCTTCTTGCCTTGCCTCCTACAGCAGCTATAATACGTTTAAGGTCCTGGTAATGGTCATCAGGCGACATATGGTTTGTCTGGCCGCATACAGTATATGTAAGGCTGTAATTACATACATCTACAAGAATATACAGGTCATCACCCCTGACAGATTCGCGGATAATTCCTTTTGCCTCACCTGAACCAAAGCGTGGGCAGGCACAGTCAATTATAAATGACTCCTTGTTATAACCTGCAAAGCTTGATGCGGCAGCATGGCGTTTAGCCCTTTTGGCCCTCCAGCCTGTAATATATCCATTGACCTTTTTGCCCATGTCCAGGCTGCTTTCAAGTGCAAGGATACCAAGAGAGCCATATGGTATTGTTTCTGCAAGTTTGTCATGTCGTTTCATAATAAATGTCCTCCATAATGTATTATTTAGAATGTTTAGAAAGTGCTACTTTAGTACGTATATCTTCTCCTGCTATCATCTTGAAAGTATAGTATCCTGTAAAGCGTGAAAAAATACGTTCACTATACCTGTCACGCATTTCACCAAAAGAAAGGTTTGTAGAGATAATAACAGATTTTCTGCGTAAATGCCTCTCTTCTATAAAATAATATAACTGGGAAGATGTAAAGCTGTTAGCAAATTCTGTGCCAAGGTCGTCTATAATAAGAAGGTCGCTGTCCATTATGTAAGAAATCTGGCCGCTGTACGCGCTGTCATTATTTCCTCCAAACTTGGTTTTCTCCAGTATGTCAAATAGCTGTAGTGCTGTCAGGTAAATAACAGTGTGTGATGTATCAAGCAGTGCTTTGGCTATACAGTGTGTAATAAAGGTTTTGCCTACACCAGTAGTTCCATAAAAAATAAAATTAATATAATTGTCATCAAAGTGCTTTATATAATCAAGGCAGACTTTTTTTAATTTTATAATATTCTGCCGTGGTGTAAGTGAAACGTTTTTATCAACCGTTGTGTCATCATAATACTTTTCTGAAAATGTATTAAAATTTTCAATTTCAAGGACTTCCATAAGATTAGAATTTTCATAGAGCAGAGTAATTTTACGCTGTTTAAAACAGCTACAAGGTTTGTTCTCTATATATCCTGTATCTTTGCAGTATTTGCAGTTATATATAGGTGCAAGATAATCTGCCGGGTAACCATTTTCTGTTAGAAGCTTAAGTTTTTTTCTCTGGAGTTCTTTCTTTTTGCTAAAATACCTGGAAGTTTCCTGTTTTGTATCTCCTGTCTGGGTAAGCTGTGAACGTGCATAATCTGCTGAAAGTTTTACAAGTTCTTCTTGTATTACCTGTATTTCAGGAATCTGCCCATAAACTTCTGCATATCTTTTTTCTGATAAATGGTGGTTTTTAAGACGTATCTGGTCGTACTGGTACATAATATCCTTGTATTGTGCATTGGAAATTCCCATATCCGGCCTCCTGGACAATATAAAATTAATGGGCTAAAAGTTTCTTTTCAAGTTCATCAAGTTCTTCCTGTGATGTTTCTCTTTGCATAAATCTTTTAAACTGGTTTTTTTCCTGGTGTCTGGCCTGAGGATTATTTTGATGTTTTTTATTATTTGTATTATTTTTGGCATTTGCATAGTCTTCATCTGCTTTTTTTACATCCTGCATAGTGTGTATATTATTGTCATGCCATTTTTTAACGATACTTTCTGTATATCTAAAATCTGCTTTTTGTATTTGTAACATAGTACGGTTGCAGGCTTCAAGCACAACAGAAAGATCCATATGCCATTCATCAAGCCAGCGTGCAGCAAACTGTTTTTCGGCTGGTACTAACGGCCGGTTAATGGCAAATGCTTTGGCTATAGCAGTATATGTAGTTTTATAACTGGAAGAGGCATTTTTAGCTTCTTCAGGGCTTTTTATATTCTGTTCGTCCCATGAAAGTGCAACAGCCTGTATATAATTTACACTTGTTTTGCCAAGCGATATGCAATATTCGTAAAGATAAAGAAGCAGTTCCGATGAAAAACCAAGGCTGCCATACAAGTAAGAAACCAGTTGTATTTCACCTGGGCTTAGCGGCCTGTTTATATAGCTTTCTATTACACGGCTTGTCCATAGAAATTCTTCATTGCAGGCAAGTCTTTCTGTCTGTGAAGCAATGTTTTCTATATTATCAGTATTAACAGCATTAGTATTCTTTGTACTGCTGGAAGAAACATTATCACCTGGAGGGACTGCATTTAAAGTACTTTCAGGGACACAGGCTGTTTCCGTGATAGTAGTTTCTTTAGTACATGCTTCATTATTGGCAGTGGTTTCTAAAGTATCATTATAGCTGCTTTGATTAACAGAAATATCTGTTTTATCCTGTTTTTTACAGTCTGTACTTTCTGTTGCAACTGTTTTTCTTACAGTTGTGCTGTTATTTTCTGTTTTTGGCAGATTCTCCATATTGCCAGGGTTTAATATTTCAATTTCTGTTATTTCACCGGTACCTGGGTCTTTGGCCAGACGTATAAGGTGGTTTTTCTCCCAGTAATTAAGTGCCCTTAAAATATCTTTCTCTGTATTGTCCATTTTATCAGCAAGTGAGGAAATGGACAAGTCTTTTTCACCTGTCTGGATACATTTTGAAAGGTAAATATATACTTTTACATAGCTTCCATTGGCAGACAGCATATAATTTTCAATAAATGTATTGTGGATATACGTTGTTGCAGGCAGGTATCCTGAACATAGTAATATAGTGTCCATATTAATCTCCTCCGTAAGAATTTACTGTTCCAGGAATACATGCTGCCTGGCTTGTATATTCCTGGCAGCAGGGCTTAGGTTATATGTGGGTAATTTATCTTTTAAGAAGGTCTTCCCCAATATTTACAACATCTCCGGCACCCATAGTTAATACAAGGTCACCACTAGTACAGTGTCCATATAAGAAATCTTCTATTTCCTTAAATGAATGGAAGTAGTATGCCTCTTTTCCATGTTTTTCCATTTCATGTTGTAGTGTCTGTGAAGAAATATCCCCTGGGTCAGTTTCCCTTGCAGCGTATATATCGGCAAGTATAACATTTTCAGCGAGTGAAAGGCTGTTAGCAAAATCTGTAAGCAGGCTGCGTGTCCTTGTGTATGTATGGGGCTGGAATACGCACCATAAATGTTTATGGGGGTATCTGCTGGCAGCACGCAAGGTAGCCTTTATTTCAGCAGGGTGGTGTGCATAATCATCAACTACTGTTACGCCATTAAAAGAGCCCTTAACTTCAAAACGTCTTTCTGTACCTTTATATGCCAGAAGTCCTTCTGCTATAGCATCTTCTGGTATGCCATAGTGGTCAGCAATGGCAATAACTGCCAGTGCATTATTTATATTATGCCCGCCTGTAACGCTAAGTTTTATATTCCTGTTTGTATTCTTTCCAGATTTTACGATTTCAAAACTTCCATGCCCATTTTTATCATATGATATATTAGCAGCAGAATAATCACTTGTATTGCTGGTTCCAAATGTAACTACTTTGCAATCTAAGCTGCCTGTTATATAAGAAAGGTTTTCTATTCCACTGTTAATAACAAGTATGCCATTATCTGGAATTAATTCTGCAAATTTCCGGAATGATAAACGTATATCGTCAATATCCTTAAAGAAATCCAGATGGTCAGCTTCTATATTTAATATAATTCCCGCTGTAGGGTGGAATTTTAAAAAGCTGTTTGTATATTCACATGCTTCTATAATAAAGTCTTCCCTGCCGCCAATCCGGATATTTCCATTAATTACAGCTAAAATTCCGCCTACAGATATGGTAGGATTTTTATTGGCGGCAAGATAAATATGTGACAACATTGATGTAGCAGTAGTTTTGCCATGTGTTCCTGCTACAGCAATGGAGTTATTATAATTTTTCATAATCTGTCCTGCCATTACAGCACGTTCCATCATTGGTATTCCTAGTTCTTTAGCTGCTATAAATTCAGGGTTATCAGGGTGGATTGCAGCAGTATAAACTACAAAACTGGTATCACTAGTTATATTTGAAGCGCTTTGTCCATATACTATATGGATACCTGATGAGCTAAGATGCTTTGTTATTTTACTTTCTTTAATGTCAGAGCCATATACATCAAATCCATTTTCGTGGAGAAGTTCTGCAAAGCCACTCATGCTTATACCACCTATACCTATAAAGTATGCTTTGCATGGATTTTTTAAATCAATCTGGTACATATTGCCACCGTCCTATCTGCTTTATTTTTGTTTGTTACTATATAATTATAGCCAATGTTATAGAAAATACAATTCAAAATTGTAAATAATATTTACTATATATTATAGTAGAGGGCAGGCTTATATGTAAAGGATTTGTATTTACAAAAAATATGGTTTTTATGGCATCATATTGTGAAAACTGGGCTTTAATTCCATATTTTAGTCGAGTTGCATAAAAATGTTAAAAAATTTTTAAAAATTTAGTAAAATTTATTCACAATTTGATACAGATATGTTATACTGTATTTGTAAGAAAGTAGATAAATTTGTTATGGACGTCAGCAAATTTGTTGATGTTTTATATACTTAACTCTAGGTTAGAAGTATAATCCATATCTAAAACAACGGGGGTGAAAGCGTGATTAAGAAAGAAATGATAGCAATGTTACTTGCAGGTGGACAAGGTTCCAGGTTAGGTGTGCTTACAGCAGATGTTGCCAAGCCGGCAGTTTCATTTGGTGGTAAGTACAGGATTATTGATTTCCCGCTTAGTAACTGCATTAATTCTGGAGTTGATACGGTCGGGGTGCTGACACAGTACCAGCCATTACGTCTGAATACGCATATAGGTATTGGTATACCTTGGGATTTGGACAGGAATGTAGGTGGTGTATCCATACTTCCGCCGTATGAAAAGAGTACAAGCAGTGAGTGGTATACAGGTACTGCCAATGCAATATTCCAGAATATGCGTTATATGGAACTTTATAATCCGGAATATGTACTTATACTTGGTGGTGACCATATATATAAGATGGATTATGAAGTTATGCTTGATTTCCATAAGGCAAGCAAAGCTGATGTGACCCTGGCAACAATTCCTGTTCCTATCGAAGAAGCAAGCCGCTTTGGTGTAGTTATAACAGATGAGCATAAGCAGATACAGGAATTTGAAGAGAAACCAGAGCATCCCCGCAGCAATCTTGCTTCAATGGGTATTTATATATTCTCATGGCCAGTACTGCGTGAAGCTTTAATAAAATTAAGGGACCAGCCGTCATGTGATTTTGGTAAACATATTATTCCATATTGCCACGAACAGGGCAGAAGGATATTTGCTTATGAATATAACGGATACTGGAAAGATGTAGGAACACTTGGTTCTTACTGGCAGGCAAATATGGAACTGATAGACCTTATACCTGTGTTTAACCTTTATGAAGAGTTCTGGAAAATTTACACAAAGAATGAACTTGTATCACCACAGTTTGTAGCAGAAGAAGCTGTCATTGACAAAGCAATTATTGGTGAGGCATCTGAAATATATGGTGAAGTGCACAATTCTGTAATAGGTTCAGGTGTTTATATTGCACCAGGTGCAGTTGTAAGGGATTCTATTATTATGAGTTCCTCATCTATAGGTGAAAATACTGTTGTTGACAGGTCAATTATTGCTGAAAAAGTACAGATAGGTGCGAATTGTGTTCTTTGTACTGGTGAAGACATACCAAATAAAGTTAAGCCTGATGTATATTCATTTGGACTTGTTACTATTGGTGAAGACAGTGTTATTCCAAGCAATGTCAGAATAGGAAAGAATACAGCAATTTCAGGCGTAACTGATATAAGTGATTACCCAGGAAATATTCTTGCAAGCGGGGAAACATTAATTAAGGTAGGTGAAAAAATATGAGAGCAGTAGGTATTGTATTAGCCGGTGGCAATAGCAGCAGGATGAAGGAGCTTTCAAATAAGCGTGCAGTAGCAGCTATGCCTATTGCAGGAGGATACAGGAGCATAGATTTTGTACTTAGCAGCATGAGCAATTCGCATATACAGAAAGTAGCAGTATTTACACAGTACAATGCTAAATCACTAAATGAACATCTTAATTCATCAAAGTGGTGGGATTTCGGAAGAAAACAGGGAGGCCTTTATGTTTTTACTCCTACTACTACACCAAAGAACAGTTACTGGTACAGGGGGACGGCTGATGCCATAGCCCAGAACCTTGACTTTTTAAAGAACAGCCATGAACCTTATGTAGTAATAGCTTCTGGCGACGGCATTTATAAGCTGGACTATTCCAAAGTGCTTGAATACCATATTGCAAAGAAGGCTGACTTTACAGTAGTAACAGCAGATGTATCAGGCAAAGATGATCCAAGCAGGTTTGGTGTTGTTAAAACAGATGCTGATGGCAGGATAATTGATTTTGAAGAAAAACCAATTAGTGCAGATGGTTCACAGGTTTCAACTGGTATATATGTTGTACGCCGCAGGCAGCTTATAGAACTTATTGAGAAGGCTATTGAAGAAGAAAGATATGATTTAGTTAAGGATATAATTATAAGATATAAAGGTGTTAAAAGGGTATTTGCATATCCAATTAATACTTACTGGAGCAATATTTCATCTGTTGATTCATATTTTAACACAAATATGGATTTCCTTAAGGCAGATGTACGTAATTACTTTTTTAAAGAATATCCAGACGTTTATTCAAAGGTTGAAGACCTGCCACCAGCAAAATACAACAGTGGTTCATTTGTTAAAAACAGCCTTGTATCAAGCGGCTGTATAATTAATGGAAATGTAGATGGTTCAATTTTATTTAAGAAAGTATATGTTGGAAATAATTGTTCAATTAAAAATTCTATTATCTTAAATGATGTATACATTGGGGATAACACACATATCGAGAATTGTATCGTAGAAAGCAGGGATACAATCCGCGCAAATACTAATTATGCAGGAGAAGATGGGAAAATTAAGATTGTAGTTGAGAAAAATGAGAGATATGCGTTATAAAATGGCCAGGATACAGATACATCCCATAAGTGGCCGAAGGGGGTTATTAATGTGCAGATAACAGATGTAAGAGTGAGGAAAATCACAAAGGAAGGTAAAATGAAAGCTGTTGTTTCAATGACTTTAGATGATGAGTTCGTAGTACATGACATCAAAGTTATTGACGGAGATAAAGGCTTATTTATTGCTATGCCGAGCAGACGTGCTGGGGACGGCGAATTTAGAGATATAGCACATCCTATTAATTCAGAGACCCGGGATATGATACAGAAAGTTATTTTAGATAAATATGCACTTGCTGTTGCTGAATTAGGAGAAGAAAGCAGTTCTGAAACAGAACAACAGTAAGAAAGTAATATAACGTATACAAAAAGCGCCTTGTTCCCAGGCGCTTTTTGTATTTGATATTGTTTTTTGCTGGCTTATAATTGTTTTTCAATCTATATATTTAGGAGGATAAGAGTATATACAGATAGTATTGCATAGTTTATAAATTCTAATAAATATATCTGCCAGACATGTATTACATCTGGTTTACTTTAACACTTGCAGGTATAGAAGCTTTGACAGCAAGCTTTGCCTGTTTATTTACTACATTAATAACAGCACCATTTTTAATATTTTTAAAGGCATTATTTTTTACCTGTGATAAAACAGTAGACGTAATATTAATGGTTTTTAACTTTTTGCATCCCATAAATGCCTGTTTACGTATAATTTTTACACCTGTCCTTATTGTAACTTTTGTAATATTTTTACAGTTATAAAATGATTTTAATGAAATATCAGTGATGTTTTTACGTATAAGTACTGTTTTAATACATGTCTGTCCTTTAAAAGCATTATCACCGATTTTGGTAACATTATATTTGGTTTTGTTATAGGTCACCTGGTTTTGTGCGGTAACTGTTGATAAAGACACACCTTTTGCAAATCCTTTAAGTGCTACTGTATTATTGCCTGTTACCCTGTATATATAATTTCCAGCGGTAAATTTTGTACCAATGGCAAGAGGGGCAGGAGAAGGGGAAGGAGTCTGGCTGTTACCTGGTGTTACTGCGCCGCCTGTGGAAGTCCCTGGTGTTGTGCCAGGTAAAACTGCACCGCCTGTAGATGTGCCTGGCTGTGATGTACCAGTAACCGGAGGTGTGGCAGAGGGCAGTGCTGTCTGGCTGGCATCTGGGGCTGTGGTATTATCTGGTGTCCATATCTGGCTTCCGCCTGGTATTGGAAGTATAATATCTGGCGTACTGGAAGAGCCAGGAGCAGGGGTTATTGCTCCGCCTGTAGATGTACCTGGCTGGCTGCTGCCATTAACAGGGGGTGTTTCTGCTGGCTGCGGCGCCGGTGTGCCAGTATCTATTGCACCACCTGTAGAAGCCCCTGGCTGGCTGTTACCTGGAATTATTGTGCTGCCTGTAACAGCATTTACTGTAATATCTGTGGGACTTTCAGATGCAATAACAGAAGTTTCTGTGTTATTTAGTTCTGCTGCAAGGGATATATGTGGTATAAATGATATTAGCAGTGTTGCTGACAATGTATATGCCAGTTGTTTTTTTTGAAGTCTTATTTTAATGAATTTGCCCATATTAATTCTCCATTCTGTATAATAATTTAAATTGCTTTGTGCTCCTGGACTAGTCCTGTCTGTTATTTAACTATGTGATTATAATAAAAATTATTTATGGTTAAATAATGGTAAACTTTAGGCATTTTATGGAAATAAATTTGTTATATTAATGGCTTATATTAAAAGAAAAATTAAAAAGGACACAAGTTCCAGAACGGAAATTTGTGTCCCCTGGTTTTTTCCATATCCCCGTCAGAAAGTGAAAAACTGGTTACTTCAAAGTTTTGCTCCATATCCTTAATTCTGAAACCAGGGTTTACCTGCTATATTTATATATAAAATACCCTTTATTTTACAGAATATTTGTTAATACTTACTATAAACCACAGAAAAATCCAAAAAAATTAAAAAACCTCTTGCAAAATATAATAAAACAGTGTATATTAGTTAATGCTGTGACATTGATAGCGTTGAAACGTGAGGTTGCTGCTATTGTGGAAACACAAGGCAGGTTTTCCGTGGAGCGAATGTCATGTTAGGAAACTGGCGGCAAGTCACTGTACAATAGGTAATTTTAAAGGGTGCTATGTGTATTAGTATATCTAAGTGGACACACCCGGATAAGTGTACAGTCACCACTTGTTGCGCTGGATATAGCAGGCCTGGCATTAAGCCAGAATAACAGCCTGTAAAAGTGCGAAAAGGAGGCGGCTTTTTTTATGGCAACAAATGTAATGAGGATTACACTCAAGGCGTATGACCACAACCAGGTTGATCATGCTGCTGCAAAGATTATTGAAACCGTTAAGAAGACAGGTGCAAAGGTAAGCGGGCCTGTACCACTTCCAACTAAGAAGGAAGTAGTTACAATTCTCCGTGCTGTGCATAAGTACAAGGATTCAAGAGAGCAGTTTGAGCAGAGGACACACAAAAGGCTGATTGATGTTATTGCCCCTACACAGAAGACCATAGAAGCTCTTACAAAGATGGAAATGCCATCTGGTGTAGCAGTAGTCCTTAAAATGAAGGAAAAGTAATATTTAACCAGGTAGAAACTCTTAGGGTTTATATATAGAAGCATAGTTTTTTGTTTATGGACTTGCACTTTATAGACCATCTAGGATGATTTCAGGATTTGAAATCCGCTGTAGATTAACAGGAGGTGCATTATTAATGAAGAAAGCTATTTTAGCTACGAAAATCGGCATGACACAGATTTTCAATGATAAGGGGATATTAACCCCTGTTACTGTACTCCAGGCAGGGCCATGTTATGTAACACAGGTAAAAACTGTTAGCAATGACGGGTACAGCGCAGTACAGGTAGGCTTTGTTGACAAGAAGGATAAAATTATTACAAAAGACGCAACAGGAAAAAGGGAAGTTAAAAGGATTCATGGTGTAAATAAGCCATTACAGGGACATTTTGCAAAAGCTGGTGTTTCTGGAAAAAGATATCTGAAAGAATTTAAATTTGAGGACGCTGAGGAGTATAAGCCAGGACAGGAAATTAAGGCTGATATATTTGAAGCAGGTGATAAGATTGATGCAACTGGCACTTCTAAAGGTAAAGGGTTCCAGGGTGCTATCAGGAGGCACGGGCTTCACAGAGGGCCTATGGGACATGGTTCAAAGTTCCACAGACATGCAGGTTCTAATGGTGCATGTTCTGATCCTGGACGTGTATTTAAAGGCAAGAAAATGCCAGGCCATATGGGAAATGCCAGGGTTACAATACAGAACCTTGAGATTGTAAGGGTAGATGCAGAAAAGAACCTTATTTTAGTTAAGGGTGCAGTACCTGGCCCGAGGAAGGCATGTGTAATAATTAAAGAAAGCGTTAAGGCTCATAAATAATTCTTTTGGAAAGGAGGAATACACAGATGGCTAACGTATCTGTTTATAATATGGAAGGCAGCGAAGTAGGCAAAATGGATTTGAATGATAAAGTGTTCGCTGCCAAGGTAAATGAACATTTAATTCATATGGCTGTAGTGCTCCATCTTGCTAATAAACGCCAGGGGACACAGAAGGCTAAGACACGTTCAGAAGTGCGTGGCGGCGGAAAGAAACCTTGGAAGCAGAAAGGAACTGGCCATGCAAGGCAGGGTTCTATAAGGGCTCCACAGTGGAAGGGCGGCGGAGTTGTATTTGCACCAGTACCAAGGGATTATTCATTTAAAATGAATAAAAAAGAAAAAGCATGTGCTATAAGGTCTGCACTTACAAGCAGGGTAAATGAGAAGAAATTCCTTGTTATGGATTCACTGGCATTTGATGAAATCAAAACAAAGAAAATGGTAAAAGTACTTGATGCATTAAAAGTAAAGAAAGCGCTTGTAATCCTTGATGGTGGGGATAATGCAAATGTAGTGCTTTCATCAAGAAATATACAGGGTGTAAAAACTATACCGGCTAATTCAGTTAATGTATATGATATTTTAAAATATGAAACAGTTATAATTACAAAAAGCGCAGTATCTAAAATTGAGGAGGTGTATGCATAATGGCAGATTTAAAATATTATGATATAATCCTTAAACCAGTTATTACTGAAAAGTCAATGGCTGCCATGGAAGATAAAAAGTACACTTTCCTTGTACACACTGATGCAACAAAGAACCAGATAAGGGAAGCTGTCGAGAAACTTTTTGAGGGTACAAAGGTTGCAAAGGTCAACACAATGAACCTTGAAGGCAAGACACGCCGCCGTGGGCAGACATCAGGCAAAACTGCTAAAACAAAGAAAGCTATTGTAAAACTGGCAGAGGACAGCAAAGACATCGAGATTTTTGAAGGGCTTTAAAAGTGTGTGGAAAACCTATCACGCATCTGATTAGATATTGAAAGGAGAAAATGTCATGGGAATTAAAACATTTAACCCATATACACCTTCCAGAAGACACATGACAGTAGTGGACAGGTCTGAAATAACAACAGATAAACCAGAAAAGTCACTTACAGTGTCATTAAAGAAGAAATCCGGCCGCAATAACCAGGGTAAGATTACTGTCAGGCATCATGGCGGTGGTTCAAGAAGAAAATACAGGATAATTGATTTTAAAAGAAATAAAGATAATATACCTGCAATAGTAAAGTCTATTGAGTATGATCCTAACAGGACAGCAAATATTGCATTAATAGCATATGCTGACGGACAGAAGGCATATATACTTGCACCAGAAGGAATTAAAACTGGCCAGAAGGTTATGAGCGGGCCAGAAGCAGAAATTGAAACTGGTAACTGCCTTCCGCTTGAAAATATTCCTGTTGGTACACAGGTACACAATATTGAGCTTATGCCTGGCAAAGGCGGCCAGCTTGTACGTGCTGCTGGCAATGGCGCACAGCTTATGGCTAAGGAAGGCAAGTATGCAACATTAAGGCTGCCTTCAGGTGAAATGAGGATGGTTCCTATTAAATGCCGTGCTACAATAGGTGTAATCGGCAATGGGGAACATGCACTTGTAAATATCGGCAAGGCAGGACGTAAGCGCCATATGGGTATCAGGCCTACAGTACGTGGTTCTGTTATGAACCCTAATGACCATCCACATGGTGGTGGTGAAGGCAAGACAAGTGTAGGACGTCCAAACCCATGTACACCTTGGGGTAAACCTGCCCTTGGTTTAAAAACACGTAAAAAGAATAAACAGTCAAATAAGCTGATAGTAAGAAGAAGGGATGGCAAAACCCTGGCAAAATAAAATATACAGATAGTATACAGGCAGCTATTGCTTTCAGAGTTATATTAAGCTGGTGATATAAATATACCGGCAGAATGGAGGATATAATGTCACGTTCATTAAAGAAAGGGCCTTTTGCTGATGCAAGCCTTCTTAAAAAGGTTGATGCACAGGTTGCGTCAGGGGATAAGCAGGTTATTAAAACATGGTCACGCCGTTCTACTATTTTCCCGTCATTTGTCGGACTTACATTTGCAGTACACGATGGCAGGAAACATGTACCTGTATATGTGACAGAAGACATGGTTGGGCATAAGCTTGGAGAGTTTGTTGCTACAAGGACTTACAGGGGCCATGGCAAAGACGAAAAGAAGCGTTAATATAAAAAATAAGATTAGTAAATATAAATTGATGCTGTGAGTGGCGTATGCCACCATAGCTGATATACCGGAATTTGAAAGGAGGCTTCATAAATGGCAAAAGGACATAGATCCCAGATAAAGAGAGAGAGAAACCAGAACCAGAGAGAAAACAGACCTTCTGCAAAGTTATCATATGCAAGGGTTTCAGTCCAGAAGGCATGTTTTGTACTTGATGCCATAAGAGGCAAAGATGTGGAAACAGCGGTTGGAATACTGACATACAGTCCAAGGAATGCTTCCCGTATTATATTAAAATTATTACAGTCTGCGGTTGCAAATGCTGAAAACAATAATGGCATGAATCCAAGTAATTTATATATAGAAGAATGTTTTGCAAATAAAGGGCCAACAATGAAGAGAATAAAACCAAGGGCCCAGGGCAGGGCATATCGTATTGAGAAGAGAATGAGCCACATAACAATAATTCTTAATGAGCGTTAATTGTTTGATGGGTTTATGAAAGGAGATTAAAATGGGACAGAAAGTTAATCCTCATGGTTTAAGGGTCGGCGTTATAAGCGGCTGGGATTCCAACTGGTATGCAGAGGAAGACTTTGCAGATTTTCTTGTAGAAGATTATAAAATAAGGGAATTTGTAAAGAAAAAGCTGTATAGCGCAGGCATTTCAAAAATAGAAATCGAAAGGCCAGCAGATAAAGTCCGTGTTATAATCCATACAGCAAAACCAGGTTTTGTAATTGGAAAGGGCGGCGCTGAAATAGAAAAATTAAAGAAAGAAATTATTAAAGTAATAGGCAGGAAGGTAGTTCTTGACATTAAGATTATGGATATTAAGAACCCTGATAAACATGCACAGCTTGTTGCTGAAAATATTGCACAGCAGTTAGAGGGGCGTGTTTCATTCCGCCGTGCCATGAAATCAGCAATGGGCAGGACATTAAAGACAGGTGCAAAGGGCATTAAAGCAAGCTGTTCAGGACGTCTTGGCGGTGCTGATATGGCACGTACAGAGTTTTACAGTGAGGGAACCATTCCTCTCCAGACATTACGTGCAGACATTGATTATGGCTTTGCAGAGGCAAATACAACTTATGGAAAAGTTGGTGTAAAAGTCTGGATTTATAATGGTGAGGTACTTCCAGTAAAGAACAATGCCAATAAGGAAGGGAGCGATAAATAATGTTAATGCCTAAGAGAGTTAAACATCGTAAACAGTTCCGTGGCCGCATGACAGGAAAAGCGCTCAGAGGAAATAAAATTACAAATGGTGAATATGGTATTGTGGCATTAGAGCCAGCATGGATTAAGTCAAACCAGATTGAGGCTGCCCGTGTTGCCATGACACGTTATATTAAGCGTGGCGGCAAGGTCTGGATTAAAATTTTCCCGGATAAGCCAGTTACAAAGACACCTGCTGAAACACGAATGGGTAAAGGTAAAGGTGCACTTGAATACTGGGTAGCTGTTGTTAAGCCAGGCCGTGTAATGTTTGAAATTTCGGGTGTATCAGATGAAATAGCAAAAGAAGCTTTACGTCTTGCAACACATAAATTACCTATAAAGTGCAAGATTGTATCCAAGGAAGATTTAGAAGGAGGTGCGGGCTGTGAAGAGTAAACAGTATATGGAAGATTTAAGAAATAAATCTGTAGAAGAATTAAATGCTGATTTAGTAGCTGCTAAAAAAGAGCTTTTTAATCTCAGGTTCCAGAACGCAACTAACCAGTTAGAAAATACAAGCAGGATTAAGGAAGTAAAAAAGAATATTGCAAGAATTAAAACAGTGCTTACAGCACAACAGCAGTAATACCAGGCTTAGTTGTGGTATTGGAAGGAGGATACTTAAAGTGGAGAGAAATCTTAGGAAAACCCGTGTAGGTAAAGTAGTTAGTGATAAGATGGACAAGACAATAGTTGTTGCAATAGTTGATAACGTAAAGCATCCGCTTTATAATAAAATTATTAAAAGAACTTATAAATTAAAAGCCCATGATGAGGAAAATACCTGCAAAATTGGTGACAGGGTAAGAGTCATGGAAACAAGGCCATTGTCTAAAGATAAGAGATGGAGGCTTGTAGAAGTAGTTGAAAGGGCAAAATAATTCACTTTTGCAGAATATGGAGGTTTAAAACATGGTACAGCAGGAATCAAGGCTTAAAGTAGCTGATAATACAGGTGCTAAAGAACTTCTTTGTATCAGGGTTATGGGTGGTTCAACAAGGAGATATGCCGGCGTTGGGGATATTATTGTTGCTTCTGTCAAAGATGCAACACCAGGCGGTGTTGTAAAAAAAGGTGATGTAGTTAAAGCAGTGGTAGTACGTACAGTAAAAAGCATACGCCGTCCTGATGGTTCTTATATCAGGTTTGATGAAAATGCAGCGGTAATTATACGTGATGACAAAACACCAAGAGGTACACGTATTTTTGGACCTGTAGCAAGGGAATTAAGGGAAAAACAGTTTATGAAAATCGTATCATTAGCACCAGAAGTATTATAAGGAGGTGTCATTGTGGCAACAAGTAAAATTAAAAAAGGTGATACAGTAAAAGTTATCACTGGTAAAGATAAAGGCAGGGAAGGCAAGGTAACAGCCGTTAAAAATGGCAAAGTGGTTATTGAAGGGATTAACCAGGTTACAAAGCATACAAAGCCAAACCAGGCGAACCCGCAGGGAGGCCTTGTACAGCAGTCTGCTCCTATGGACATGTCAAATGTTATGTATGTCAGCAAAGGGAAAGCATCACGTGTAGGCTTTAAATTCCAGGATGGCAAAAAGGTACGTTATGCAAAAGCAACTGGCGAAGTAATTGATTAATCTTAAGAAAGGAGGCTGTTAGCGTTGACTCGTTTACAAGAAACTTATCAGAAAGAAATCGTTGATGGCATGACCAAAAAATTTGGTTATAAAAATGTTATGCAGGTGCCAAAGATTGAAAAGATAGTTATTAATATGGGTGTTGGTGAAGCAAAGGAAAATTCAAAAGTACTTGATGCTGCCATGAATGACCTTGCAATTATTTCAGGACAGAAACCTGTTACAACAAAAGCTAAAAATTCAATAGCAAACTTTAAAATCAGGGAAGGTATGCCAATAGGCTGCAAAGTTACTTTAAGGGGCAGCAGGATGTATGAATTTCTTGACCGCCTTATAAATCTGGCATTGCCACGTGTACGTGACTTCAGGGGGGTAAACCCGGATGCATTTGATGGCAGGGGCAATTATGCACTTGGCATTAAGGAGCAGCTTATTTTCCCAGAAATAGAGTATGATAAAATAGATAAAGTAAGGGGTATGGATGTTATAATCGTTACTACGGCTGCAACTGATGAAGAAGCTCGTGAATTATTGGCACAGTTTGGTATGCCATTCAAAAAATAAGGAGGGAAATTTCATGGCTAAGACTTCTATGAAGGTTAAGCAGCAGCGCAAGGCTAAATTTTCTACAAGGGAATACAGCCGCTGCAGGATTTGTGGCAGGCCACATGCTTATTTGAGGAAATATGGAATTTGCAGAATCTGCTTTCGTGAGTTAGCTTATAAAGGACAGATTCCAGGCGTGAAGAAAGCAAGCTGGTAAGGAGGTAAAACTAAGATGATGACGAGCGATCCTATTGCAGATATGCTTACAAGAATCCGTAATGCAAATACTGCAAAGCATGATACAGTAGATGTACCTGCTTCAAAGATGAAGATTTCTATTGCAGAAATTCTTTTAAAGGAAGGTTACATTAAAAAGTTTGATATGGTTGATGTTGATGGCATCAGAATGATTCATATTACATTAAAGTATGGCGCAGATAAAAATGATAAAATTATCTCTGGTTTAAAGAGGATTTCAAAACCCGGCCTGCGTATTTATGCTGGCAAAGAAGAACTCCCTAAAGTACTTGGGGGACTGGGAATTGCCATTATTTCTACAAATAAAGGCGTTATGACAGACAAGGAAGCAAGAAAAGAAAATGTTGGCGGTGAAGTTCTTGCATTTATCTGGTAAGATAAATTAATCTGGTAAGAAATAAGCTGCATGGCGTTATATTGATATATAAAACCTAAGAATATGGAGGTGCACGGCATGTCACGTATTGGAAGAATGCCTATCGCTATACCGGCAGGGGTAACTGCCGATATTGCAGAAAATAATAAAGTGACTGTAAAAGGGCCAAAAGGTACTCTTGAAAGAGTGCTCCCGGCAGAGATGGAGATTAAGAAAGAGGGAGAGGAAATCATTGTTTCAAGGCCTAATGACCTTAAGAAAATGAAATCCCTGCATGGCCTTACAAGAACCCTTATTTTTAACATGGTTACAGGTGTAACAGAGGGTTATACAAAAGAGCTTGAAGTAAATGGTGTTGGTTACAGGGCACAGAAGCAGGGCAAAAAGTTAATACTTTCACTTGGATATTCACATCCTGTAGAAATGGAAGACCCTGAAGGCCTTGAAGTTGTAGTTGAAGGACAGAACAAAATTATTGTCAAAGGCATAGATAAAGAAAAAGTCGGACAGTACGCTGCCGAAATCAGGGAAAAGAGAGCTCCAGAGCCTTATAAGGGCAAGGGTATTAAATACGCTGACGAGGTTATAAGGCGTAAAGTTGGTAAGACAGGTAAAAAATAAGTAAAGGAGTGAGAATACAATGATTAAAAAGCAGTCAAGAAGTGAAGTCCGCAAAAAGAAACATCTCAAAGTCCGCAAGCGTATTTCGGGCACACCGGAAAGACCACGCATGGCAGTATTCAGAAGCAATAACCATATGTATGTCCAGGTTATAGATGATGTTGCCGGCCATACTTTAGTTTCTGCTTCAACTCTCCAGGGTGAAGTTAAAGAGGGATTAGAGAAGACAAATAACATTGATGCTGCTGCAAAACTTGGCGGTGTAATTGCTAAAAAGGCACTTGACAAAGGTATTAAAACTGTTGTATTTGACAGAGGCGGATATATATATCATGGCAAGGTTAAAGCTTTAGCTGAAGCAGCAAGGGAAGCTGGCTTAGAATTTTAATAGATTTAGGGGGAAAATTCATGAAACGTACAATTATTGATGCCAGCCAGTTAGAGCTGGAAGATAATGTAGTAACGATTAAGCGTGTAACCAAAGTAGTTAAAGGCGGACGCAATATGAGGTTTTCTGCATTAGTAGTAGTTGGCGATAAGAACGGCCATGTTGGCGTTGGACTTGGCAAAGCGGCTGAAATACCAGAAGCTATCCGCAAAGGCAAAGAAGACGCAACAAAGAAACTTGTTGAAGTTCCTATCGATCCGAATGGCAGTGTGCCGCATGACTTTATTGGCAAATTTGGCAGTGCTTCTGTTCTTATTAAAAAGGCCCCGGAAGGTACAGGTATTATTGCTGGCGGCCCTGCACGTGCGGTACTTGAACTTGCAGGTTACAAGAATATCCGTACAAAATCCCTTGGTTCTAATAACAAGCAGAATGTTGTGCTTGCTGCGGTTAATGGCCTTAATAACCTTAAAAGGCCTGAAGATGTAGCAAGGGCAAGAGGGGTATCACTTGAAGAGCTTTTAAGCTAATCAGTCATGCGCAAAAGCAGCGCAGAAATGAGGTAAATTATGGCAGATAAATTAAAAGTTACATTAATTAAATCTACAATTGGCGCCATTCCAAAGCACCGTGCAACTGTTGAAGCATTAGGGTTAAGAAAACTTAATAAAACAGTTGAACTGCCTGATAATGATGCAGTAAGGGGCATGATATGGCATGTAAGGCATCTTGTAAAAGTTGAAGAAATATAATTTTTAAGGGCAGGCTTTTTTTGCCTGTCATTAATATTATATTCTATATTAAAAAATATAAAACAACAGCGAGGGCATAATCCTGTGCCCGTATAGTGATAAACGGCTGGCAAATGCCAGCCCGTATTACAGGAGGTAAAAAATGGATTTATCAAATTTAAAACCAGCAAAAGGTTCTAAACAGAGCAATAATTTCAGGAGAGGCCGTGGACATGGCTCAGGTAATGGAAAAACAGCAGGCAAAGGCCATAAGGGACAGAAGGCACGTTCAGGTGCACCACGTCCAGGTTTTGAAGGCGGGCAGATGCCACTTTACAGACGTATTCCAAAAAGAGGTTTTAAAAACCGTAATTCTAAAGATATAGTTGCAATAAATGTCGGCAATTTAGAGAAAAAATTTAATGATGGAGATGTAGTTACTATTGAAGCATTACGCGAAAAAGGCATAATTAGTAATCCAGGAGATGGAGTTAAGGTACTCGGGAATGGGGAATTAACTAAGAAGCTTACAGTTCAGGTTAATGCATTCAGTAAGAGTGCTATCCAGAAGATTGAGGCTCTTGGTGGAAAAGCTGAGGTGATTTAAGGATGTTCCAGACAGTCCAGAATGCGTTTAAAATCAAAGATCTGAGGAATAAGATTTTTTATACTTTAGCTGCTTTGGTTATTGTACGTATAGGGTGCCAGCTACCAGTTCCGGGTGTTGATGCATCATATATTTCAGAATGGTTTAACAGCCAGAATTCACTTGACTTCTTTAACCAGCTTACAGGTGGTTCTTTTTCATCAATGTCTATATTTGCATTGAATATTACGCCATATATTACGGCTTCTATTATTATACAGCTTCTTACTATTGCAATCCCAAGGCTTGAGGAGCTGCATAAAGATGGTGAAGAAGGCAGGAAAAAGCTTGCAGAATATACAAGATACCTTACCATTGGGCTTTCAGTAATGGAAAGTGCTGCAATGGCAGTAGGATTTGGAAGAAGCGGTTACCTGACAGAAGGTGTGACATTTACATCTGTATCAGTTATAATTGTTTCATTAACAGCAGGCTCAGCATACCTTATGTGGCTTGGTGAACAGATTACAGAAAGAGGTGTAGGAAACGGCATTTCCATAATCCTTCTTTACAATATTGTATCAAGAGTACCAGAGGATATGGCAAACCTTTATGAAAAGTTTGTATCAGGTGCCAGCACTGTAACAAATGGACTGGTTGGTGCAGTTATTATAATTGCTGTGTTAATTGGAATGGTGGTATTTATCGTAATCCTTTCTGATGGTGAAAGAAGGATAAGCGTACAGTATTCTAAAAAAACACAGGGCAGGAAGCTTGTAGGCGGACAGACATCACATATCCCGCTTAAAGTAAATACTGCTGGTGTTATCCCTGTAATCTTTGCAGGTTCACTGTTTTCAATGCCAATCGTTATAGCAAATTTTGCAGGTGTACAGCCAGCATCAGGCGATGGTGCTTCACTGGGACAGAAGATATTAAAGGTGCTTAACCAGAATGCATGGTGTAATTTTGAAAGTTTTGGTGAATTTAAATATACACTAGGGCTTGTTATATATATTGCATTATTAATTTTCTTTGCTTATTTCTACACATCAATAACATTCAATCCGCAGGAGATTGCAATTAACATGAAGAAGCAGGGAGGATTTATACCAGGAATAAGGCCAGGAAAGCCAACAACAGATTATCTGGCAAAAGTATTAAACAGCATTATTTTAATAGGTGCTATTGGTTTATCATTTGTAGCAGTTGTACCTATATTCTTCTCAGGTGCATTTGGTGCAGATGTATCATTTGGCGGGACATCACTTATCATTATAGTAGGTGTTGTACTTGAAACATTAAAGCAGATTGAATCACAGATGCTTGTGCGCCATTACAGGGGATTTATAAGTGAATAAAAATAGTTAATACTATTAATATATACAGGGTGTATAATATATGCTTTGTATATTATAAAAGGGCAGAAGGGTATTCTGTCCTTTTTAAATATATAATATGGAATTACATAAAGAAACCCCCTTGGAAATACCAGGTTTCCAAGGGGTTATAAAATCTATTATCCTGTTTGTAATTATCTCTTAGAGAACTGTGGAGCCCTGCGGGCTTTCTTAAGACCATATTTCTTACGTTCTTTCATACGTGGGTCACGTGTCAGGTATCCTGCTTTTTTAAGTGTAGGACGGAACTCCGCATCTACTGTAAGGAGTGCCCTTGCAATACCATGCCTGATAGCACCTGCCTGGCCTGTAAAACCTCCGCCATGTACTGTAATTTTTGCATCATATTTATCAGTTGTATTGGTAGCTTCAAGAGGCTGGCGCACTATAATTTTTAATGTTTCAAGACCAAAATAATCGTCGATATCTCTTTTATTTATTGTAACCTTGCCTGAGCCTGGTACTAAATATACCCTGGCAACACTGCTTTTTCTCCTGCCTGTACCATAAAACTTTACATTTGCCACTGTATTTTCCTCCTCTCAATTATGCTCTTTCTTTGATTTCTAAAACTTCTGGTTTCTGTGCTTCATGTGAATGTTCTGCACCTACGTAGACATGAAGCTTTTTAAACATCTGGCGTCCAAGGGGGCCCTTTGGAAGCATACCCTTTACAGCATGGTTAATAACATATTCAGGTTTTTTAATGAGCATATCTTTGAGTGTTGTTTCTTTCATACCGCCTACATAAGCAGAATGGTTATAATATATTTTCTGGTCAAGCTTTTTACCTGTAACCTTTACTTTATCAGCATTAACTACAATTACATAATCACCTGTATCAATATGTGGTGTATATGTTGGCTTATTCTTACCTCTTAATATACTTGCAACTTCTGATGCAAGACGTCCTAATGTATGCCCTGTGGCATCAACTACATACCATTTTCTTTTAATTGTGGATGGGCTAGCCATATAACTTTTCATCCCAGTACCTCCTAATTATAATTACTACGAATTTATATCTACTTATAATTGCGCGTAGATGCTCTACCGGGGCTTGTGGTCCAGCATATAACACGCCACATTTGCTAATTATATTACGATTATACTAGCTTGTCAAGGTTTTTCAGGCATATTTTACCTTTAAAATTAATAACTTTATTTATCTGTGCATAATACAGGAAAACGCAACTGCCAGTAAAAAATATACTTGAAATAGTTTTCTGGCAGAAGTATAATAATTATAGAATAAAAGCTTAAAACAGAACAGGGGGTTATAATATGACTATACAAAGAATTTCAGGTAACAGGGAAGCCAGCCATTTATATGTATTTAATAATAATAATTATAATATGGCAGATAACATTCCTGTTAATCCTGTAAAGCCTGTTAAAAAGCTGCCAGGTTCTGGCAGTGGGGAAGAATATAAACAGCCTGCTGCCATATACAGGCAGGATAACAGCATGGGGGCAGCGCAGGCACCAGGAACAAAACAGGTTGATGCAATTAAAAATGGATACATGTCTTTAAGCAAAGCAGAATATAACACAAGTAATATATATGAGCGGCAGAGAATGGCAGCAGAAAGCACGGTCCTTACTGGCATGAATTTTGATATGTTTGCATAAATACCGCCAGGCTGTATAAAAGACACAGACAGGGGGAACTTTATAGTATGCGCTGGTGGAAAAAGCTTATATTTTCAGTTATCAGCCTGGTATGGGGATATGTTTCCCTTGATTACCTTTATTATGCATTTTCAAAACTTGTAAATGCAAAAGGAAATCCAGGACATTATAAACCAGAAAGTGACGGGCTGTACCAGCTTCTAGGATCTGGCATGTTTATTTTATGGTTTTTTATTACAGTTTGCTATCTTTTTATTGTAAAAAGGTTTTCAACACAGATAGATATTGTCGAAGAGGATTATAAAACTGGAAAGCAGACATTTAAAAAGAAATGGACTGACGTAGTTTTACAATCTGCGTTTATTATAACAGGGATTATATTACGGTGGGGGTATATAGTATATATATACCTTCCCAAAGCATAAAAACTGCTGTCTGTTTACATGTATAAGTTCATGGGACAGGCAGCAGTTTTTTATATAATATTTTCTATATATATATCATTCATTTTAGAAAGGTCATATGTCTTATTCCCAACAAATACAAGAGGCCTTGAAAGAAAATCTTTATTCAGCAGTACAACGCGCCCACGTTCACCATTGGATAACATTACTTCATTATTTACATATGATTCAGCAGTATTATTAATAAACTTATGCAATACAACTGGCTCATAACTGTCTTTTTCACGTTCCATTTGTTCAAGTACTTCAAAAGGGCATATACCTTTCCTGTATGACCTGTTAGACGTCATTGCATCATATACATCAGCAACTGCTACTATAGAAGCAAAAAAATCTATTTCAGATCCTGAAAGTTTATCAGGATATCCCATGCCATTATATCTTTCATGGTGCTGCAAGGCAGCGTATACAATTCTTGGGTCAAGGTTTTTAGTTTTTAAAATATCATATCCATATCCAGGGTGTTGCCTTATTATTGAAAATTCTTCATTAGTAAGCCTGCCAGGTTTTTTTATAATTTCAGGAGGAATTTTAAGTTTGCCTATATCATGCAGAAGTCCTGCTGTAACTAATACCATCAAATCATCTTCTGGAAGCTTTAACCATTTTCCTATTATATTGCAGATAAGGGCCACATTCATTGAATGTGCATATGTAATATCATCATAACTTCTTATGCATAGCATCATATCAAGAAGATGTAATGGGTTGCGTGCCCTGCCAAATATCTGGTCAACATGTTTTAACATGTTGTCAATAACGCCATCACTATTCTTAACAACAAAATCATTAAGTTCACTTTTAAAACTATTAACACATGAATTAAATTCATTTTCAAATATTTTAAACTCATTAGAAGCCTGTATTTTCTCAAAATAAGTCAGACTACTGCCATTTTCTTCCGGGCTGGCACCAAAGTTTGCATCACTGTCTTCTGGCACCAGGATTTTAACAGATTTTACAGAATAGTATTTTAATTTGTCAATTATATCAGGGGTTAAAGTAGTATTTGATGATATAATAAGATGGTTGGAAAAATTATAGACCGCTTCAGCGGTAACCATTCCTATTTCAAGGTTAGTTGTTAGTACCTTTTTCTTATTCATAAAAATCCTCCATTTTTGCCAATACCTGCAAAACTGCACTTTTCTATGCCGTATTTTAATCTTGGTATAAGATATATTCCACGCACAAGTCTGGCTATGCAACTAAGTTTATAATATCATTTTTACCAGAAAATAACAAGAAGAATAGAAAGAAATAATTTATTAAACAGCCGTGGCCTGTAATCACGGAAATCAATTTTCAAAAAGTTAAAGATAAGATATAATGAAGGCATGG